>NZ_VCCH02000002.1 GCF_005938675.2 Mycobacterium sp. KBS0706 | reverse complement strand
TGGACCGGGGCCGGCCGTCACGAGTCCCCCTCCATTGTGCGGGGCCGATCGGGGCGCAGATACCGGACGATCCGCCGGATCGCCTTCATCTGCAGCTTCAGGCTTTCGGTGCGTGCCGCCCGTTCCGTATCGAGCCGCCGGTGAAAGCGTTCGAGCACCACCTGTTCGAGTTGATCGAGATCGTCGCCCGGGACCGCCTCACGCGTAGCGATCGCGATCTCGGAGCCGTTCGCGACCGACAGCACGCCCCGCCGCACGGCACAGTGACGCGAGCGGCCGTCCGCGCCGCGCCAGCTCACGATCGACACGGCCAGCGCCGTCAGGAGATCGGCATGGCCCGTGAGGATGCCGAAGCTGCCGCTCTCGTCCTCGGCGCGCAGGGCGACGACGTCCCGGTCGTCGATCACGACTGCAGTGGGGGTGGTGATCAGCAGCCTCATAGCGGCCGATCTCCGCCTTTGGGCCGCTCGTCCTTGGCGCACGCCTCCTCGATTGTGCCGGCCATGTAGAGCGAATCTTCGCTCCATCGGTCGCAATCGCCGCGGAGAATGGCCTGGCAGCCCCTCAGTGTCTCCGCCAGCGGCACGGAACGACCGGGCACGCCGGTGAAGGCCTCAGTGACGGTGAAGGGCTGGGTGAGGAAGCGCTGCAGGCGGCGTGCACGCGTCACGGCGAGCCGGTCCTGGGCGCTGAGCTCCTCGATGCCGAGCAGCGAGATGATGTCCTGCAGCTCGCGGTAATGCGCGATGGTTTCCCGGACCTGCTCCGCCACTCGGTAATGCTCGTCGCCGACGATGGTGGGATCGAGCAGGATCGAGGAGGAGCTCAGAGGGTCGACGGCGGGGTACATGCCTTCGGCGGCCATGGCCCGCGACAGCACGATCACGCTGTCGAGATGGCTCGAGATCGCGGTCACCGCCGGATCGGTGAAGTCGTCCGCCGGCACGTACACGGCCTCGATCGCAGTAACGGAGGCGCCTGCGACCGAGGCGATGCGCTCATGCAGGGCTGCGACCTCGGTGGCGAGCGTCGGCTGGTAGCCGACGCGCGACGGCAGCCGGCCAAGCAGGCCGGACACCTCGCTGCCGGCCTGGACGAACCGGAAGACATTGTCCATCAGGAGGAGAACGTTCCGGCGCTTCCGGTCACGGAAATGCTCGGCGATGGTGAGCGCCGTCAGGCCGACGCGCCACCGCGCGCCGGGAGGCTCGTTCATCTGGCCGTAGACGAGCACGCTGCGGTCGAGCACGCCGGAGCCGCGCATGTCGTTGAGCAACTCGTGGCCTTCGCGCGAACGCTCTCCGATCCCCGCGAATACCGAAATGCCCTGGTAGCCCTGAACCATGGCGTGGATCAACTCCATCACGACCACGGTCTTGCCGACCCCGGCCCCGCCGAACATCGCGGCCTTGCCGCCCTGAGGCAGAGGCGCCAGCAGATCGATGACCTTGATGCCGGTCTCGAAGATCGCCGTCGCCGAATTCCGCTGGTCGAGCGGCGGGGGCATCCGGTGGATCGGTGCAAGGGGCAGATCGGCCGGCAGCGGCGGACCGTTGTCACGGGTGCGGCCGGTCACGTCTAGCAGGCGGCCAAGCACGGCGTCGCCGACGGGCACTGCGATGGGACCGCCGGTCGGCCTCACCGCCGCGCCGCGCCTCAACCCTGCCGTGGCCTGCAGTGCGACGGCGCGCACGGTCCGTTCGTCCAGATGCGCCTGGACTTCGAGCATCAGCGGCTCGGGCTGGTCCCATTCCACGATCAGCGCTTCGTCGAGCCGGGGCAGCTCGGCGCCGTCGAACGCGACATCGAGCACTGCGCCCCGCACGGCCAACACCTTTCCACTCGGCGGCGGCGATGGAGACATGGCGACGCATTTCCTGCACCAAGGTTTCGGACAGCCTTCTCGGCTCGCCATCCGGCTGATGGGCAGAGATTTGCCCAAGCGGCACTCGTCCGGTTTGATCCAGGTCAAGGCGCCGACCGCCGAACGACCTAGGACCGACCGACGGCCGCGACCATGCTGGCGGCGAGCAGCCGGGCGACATGCACCGCCTCGCGCCCGGCGCCGTCGCGGATCTGGTGCCGGCAGGAGGTGCCGTCCGCCACCACGACGGTGTCCGGCGCGGCCTGCCGCACCGCCGGCAGCAGCGACAGCTCGGCCATGGCCAGCGAGACGTCGATCGTCTCCGCCTGATAGCCGAAGGCGCCGGCGATGCCGCAGCAGCTCGATTCGACCGTCTCGACCGCCAGGCCGGGGATCAGCCCCAGCGCCGCCTGCACTGCGCCCATGGCGCCGAAGGCCTTCTGGTGGCAATGGCCGTGAAGCAGCGCCCTGGCGGCGACCGGCGCGAGAGCCGGGGCGAAGCGTCCGGCCTCGACCTCCCGGGCGATGAACTCCTCGAACAGCAGCGCGTGGGCGGCGGCCCGGCGCGACTCGTCGCCCGGCAGCAGCGCCACGGCCTCGTCGCGGAAGGTGAACAGGCAGCTCGGTTCCAGCCCGACCACCGGCACGCCGCGCTCCAGGAACGGCCGCAGCGCGGTGAGGCTGCGGGTGATCTCGGCGCGGGCGGCGTCGACATTCCCCACCGACAGGAAGGTCCGGCCGCAGCACAGCGGGCGCCCCGAGCCGTCGGCGGGACGCGCGACATGAACGCGGTAGCCGGCGCCGGCCAGCACGGCGACGGCATCGTCCAGAATCTCGCGCTCGAAGGCGGCGTTGAAGCTGTCGGCCCAGACCACGACCTCCGGCCCATCCTCGGGCCCGAGCGCGGCGGCCGGCGCCCGGAACCGGTCCCGGCGCCACACCGGCAGCCGGCGCCGGGCGCTGAACCCGGCCAGCCGTTCCGACAGCCGGGCCAGCGGCGGAATCCGGTCGCGCAGATTGAGCAGCGGCGCGGCCATCGCCGCGAAGCGGGCGTAGCGCGGCAGGGTCGCGATCAGCCGGTCGCGCAGCGAGAAGCCGTTTCGGGCGGCGCGGGCGGCCAGCACCTCGATCTTGATCCGCGCCATGTCGACGCCGGTCGGGCATTCGCGCCGGCAGGCCTTGCAGGACACGCACAGCTTCATCGTCTCGGCCATCTCGTCCGAGGCGAAGGCGTCGCGGCCGATCTGGCCGGTCAGCGCCAGGCGCAGGCTGTTGGCGCGGCCGCGGGTGACGTGCCGCTCGTCGCGGGTGACGCGGTAGGACGGGCACATCGCGCCGCCCTCGAGCTTCCGGCAGGCGCCGTTGTTGTTGCACATCTCGACCGCGCCCTGCAGCCCGCCCGCGGCGCCCGGAAAGGCCGACCAGTCGAGCCGCGGCGCGAATTCCTGCGCGCCATATCCAGGCGGGTAGCGCAGCAGCGAGCGGTCGTCGAAGCGCGGCGCCTGCACGATCTTGCCGGGATTCAGCGCGCCGTCGGGGTCGAAGGCCCGCTTCAGCTCCTCGAAGGCGCGCACCAGCCGCGACCCGAACATCGCCTCGTGGAACTCGCTGCGGACGATGCCGTCGCCATGCTCACCGGAGTGCGAGCCCTTATAGGCGCGGACCAGGGCGAAGGCCTCCTCGGCAATGGCGCGCATCGCCTTGACGTCCTGCTCCAGCCGCAGGTTCAGCACCGGCCGGACATGCAGGCAGCCTTCCGAGGCATGGGCATACCAGGTGCCGCGCGTGCCGTGCCTCTCGAACACCTCGGTCAGCCTCGCGGTGTATTCCGCCAGATGCTCCAGCGGCACGGCGCAGTCCTCGACGAAGGAGATCGGCTTCGCCTGGTCCTTCATCGACATCATGATGTTGAGACCGGAGGTGCGCAGGTCGGTGATCGCCGCCTGCAGCGCCGGGTCCAACACCTCGACCACGCCGCCCCAGCGCGCCCGGTCGTGGTCGAAAGCGAAGCCGAGATCGCCCATCAGTTCGCCGAGCCGCCGCAGCCGCCGCGCATTCTCCGCCTCATCCTCGGCGAACTCGACCAGCAGCAGCGCCTCCGGCTCGCCGCTCAGCATCGCGTCGAGGGTCGGCCGGAACATCGCGATCTCGCCCGCCAGCGCGATCATGGTGGCGTCGACCAGCTCGATCGCGATCGGCTTCAGCCGGACCAGGTGCTGGGCCGCGTCCATCGCCGCATGAAAGGAGCCGAAATGGCAGACGCCCAGGGCGCGCCGGCCCAGCAGCGGCCACAGCTTCAGCTCGACCGCGGTGGAATAGGCCAGCGTCCCCTCCGACCCGACCAGGATATGGGCCAGGTTGACCCGGCCGCGGGCGGGATCGAGGGCGTCGAGATTGTAGCCGCCGACGCGGCGCTGCACCTTCGGGAAGCGGGCGGCGACCTCGCCCGCCTCGCGCGCGCCGATCGCCAGCAGCCGCTGCGCCAGGGCCCGCGCCCGCGGGTCGTTGATGCCCTCGATCGCATCGGCCGCGACCTCGCCGAACCTGATCGCGCTGCCATCGGCCAGGACCGCGTCGATCGCGACGACATTGTCGCGGGTGGTGCCGTAGCGCAGCGAGCGGCCGCCGCAGGAGTTGTTGCCGACCATGCCGCCGATGGTGGCGCGCGAGGCAGTCGACACATCGACCGGGAACCACAACCCGTGCGGCCTCAGCCGGCGGTTCAGCTCGTCCAGCACGATCCCCGGCTCGACCGTACAGCGCCGGGCCTCGACATCGAGCGACAGGACCCGGTTGAGATGCTTCGAGCCGTCGACCACCAGGCCGCGATTGATGGTCTGGCCGCATTGCGAAGTGCCGCCGCCGCGGGCGGTGACCGGTATCCCCTCCTCCCGCGCCAGGGCCAGCGTCCGCACCGCCGCATCCATGCTGCGCGGCACCACCACCCCGGCCGGCATGATCTGGTAGTGCGAGGCGTCGGTGGCGTAGCGGCCGCGGCTGAACGCGTCGAACAGGACATCGCCGTCGATCTCGGCCCGCAGCCTCTGGTCCAGACCCGCCATCCCTTTCCGCCCGTCTTCGCCGCGACCTGTGCTATCCAACCGTCATCCAATCGCCGCGGCAACCGCCTCGAGGAGGGATCATGACCAGCAGCGGGCCGCATTTCCTGCAGATCCCGGGGCCGAGCCCGGTGCCGGAGCGCATTTTGCGGGCGATCGGCCGCCAGGTCATCGACCATCGCAGCCCGGAGTTCGCCCGGCTTGGCCAGGAGGTGCTGGAGGGCTGCAAGGCCGTGTTCAAGACCTCCGGCTCGGTGGTCATCTACCCCTCCTCCGGCACCGGCGCCTGGGAGGCGGCGATCGTCAACACCCTGTCGCCCGGCGACCGCGTGCTGATGGCCGAGACCGGCCATTTCGCCACGCTGTGGCGGCAGATGGCGGCGCGTTGGGGCGTCGAGGTCGACTTCATCCCCGGCGACTGGCGCCGCGGCGCCGACCCCGCCGCGATCGAGGCGAAGCTGGCGGAGGACCGCGGCCACGTCTTCAAGGCGGTGATGCTGGTGCACAACGAGACCTCGACCGGCGCCACCAGCCGGATCGCCGAAATTCGCCGCGCCATCGACGCCGCCGGCCACCCGGCGCTGTTCCTGGTCGACACCATCTCGTCGCTGGCCTCGGTCGATTACCGCCATGACGAATGGCAGGTCGACGTCACCGTCAGCGGCTCGCAGAAGGGCCTGATGCTGCCGCCGGGCCTGGGCTTTACCGCGATCTCCGACAAGGCGATCGCCGCGGCGAAGGCGAACCGGATGCCCCGTTCCTACTGGGACTGGGGCGAGATGCTGAAGCCCAATGCCGGCGGCTTCTTCCCCTACACCCCGGCGACCAACCTGCTGTACGGGCTGCGCGAGGCGCTGGCCATGCTGCAGGAGGAAGGGCTGGATGCCGTGTTCGCGCGGCACCGGCGGCTGGCGGCGGCGACCCGGGCGGCCGTGCGGGCCTGGGCGCTCGAGGTGCTGTGCCTGGAGCCGACCGAGTATTCGCCGGTGCTGACCGCGGTGCTGATGCCGCCGGGCCACGACGCCGACCGGTTCCGCAAGGTGGTGCTTGAGGGCTCCGACATGTCGCTCGGCTCCGGCCTCGGCCGGCTGGCCGGCAAGGTGTTCCGCATCGGCCATCTCGGCGCCTGCAACGAGCTGGTGCTGATGGCCGCCCTGGCCGGCGTCGAGATGGGGCTGGCGGCCGCCGGCGTGCCGCACCGCGCCGGCGGGGTCGCGGCGGCCATGGCGTCGCTGAGTGGCCAAGCCGAGGCGCCGGCCAAAGCGGAATGACCTGAGGGCGGGTCACATCACTGTGTTGGGGCAGGATGACAGAATGCCGAGCGTCTTCGCACATTGCCTCTCCCGCCTGGCGGGAGAGGTCGACAGCGCGTAGCGCTGGCGGGTGAGGGCTGGTCCCGGCCTCGCCAAAACCCCCTCACCCGGAGCCGCTTCGCGTCTCCGACCTCTCCCGCAAGCGAGAGAGGCAAAAACACTGCCCTTCCACGATCGGACCGCCGGCCTCAGGGCGCTGCGGGGCCGCGGGGCAGGAAGGCGGCGATGATCGCCTCGGCCATGCGGATGAAACGGGCGCTGGGACCCTCGGCGCCGACACTCTGCCGGCTGACCCGGGCGCCTTCCAGCAGCAGCCACAGCGTGTCGGCCAGCAGCTCCGCCTGGGTCGCGCCGGCGGCCCGGCACAGCCGCACCAGGCGGTCGCGCTGGTCGGTCTTGAAATCCTCGATCACGCGCCGGGCCGGATGGCCGGGCTCGGTCAGCTCGACCGCGGCATTGACCATGTCGCAGCCGCGCTCATCCGAAATCGCGCATTCGGCGCCGAATCGGACCCATTCATGCAGCTGCGCCGCCGGATCGCCGGAATGCGTCGCCTCGAACCTCGCCCAGACCGCATCGGCCTCTTCGGCAAGGCCATGCAGGCATTCGACGATCAGGTCGTCCTTCGACCCGAAATGCCGGTACAGCGTCATCTTGTTGGTGCCGGCCGCCTCGGCGATGGCGTCGACGCCGACGCCGCGATAGCCGTGGCGGTGGAACAGGTCCCTGGCGGTACCGAGAATCCGGTCGCGCGGCCGGAGTTCGGCGCCGGGCCCTGACAGCCCCTCCGGCCTCGGGGGTGTGATCGTCGTCATAGCACCTGGATTGCCCTTGACGGTATGGTTGCACCGCATCATTTATTCTGTTACTTACCGGTAACACCCCAGCAGGATCAGGTCAAGATCCGACCCCAGCCAGCGGGTGTAGGGCCGAAGCACAGTTGACGACGGCTCGCCGGAACGATAATCAACCACAAAGTTAACTTAACCAAGGGGTTTACCATGGCCTTGGGGTCGGCCTCGGCGATTTCCTGCGGCGCGCGCGAAAGCGGCGCGGCGCAGTGCTGCCTGCTGGGCAGGACGACCCGGTCATGATCGGCTTCTTCATCCAGCGCCCGATCTTCGCCTCGGCGATCGCGGTGATCATGGTGCTGGCGGGCGGCATCTCCTACTTCCTGCTGCCGGTCTCGCAATTCCCCGACATCACGCCTCCGCAGGTCGTGGTCAGCGCCGCCTATCCGGGCGCCAGCGCCCAGGTCGTGGCCGACACCGTGACCACGCCGCTGGAGCAGCAGATCAACGGCGTCGAGGGCATGATGTACATGTCGTCGACCTCGTCGAACGACGGCACCTCGAACATCACCGTCACCTTCCAGGTCGGCTACCCGCTGAGCATCGCCGCGGTCGACGTGCAGAATCGGGTGTCGCAGGCGGCCTCGTCGCTGCCGGCGATCGTCAACCAGGGCGGCATCACGATCCAGAAGCAGAACCCGAACTTCGTCCTGATCGTCGACCTGACGTCGCCGGACGGATCGGTCGACCCGGTGGAGCTGAGCAACTACGCCTATCTGCAGATCGTCGACCCGATCAAGCGCCTGCCCGGCGTCGGCAACGTCCAGATCTTCGGCGAGCGGCGCTATTCCATGCGCATCTGGCTGGACCCGGACAAGCTGGCCAATCTGGGTGTCACCGCGGTCGACGTGCAGAACGCGGTCGCCGAGCAGAACGTGCAGGTGGCGGCCGGCAAGATCGGCCAGTCGCCCGCCCCCGCGGGCACGGCCTTCGAGCTGCAGGTCAACGCTGCCGGCCGCCTGAGCGACCCGGAGCAGTTCGGCGACATCGTGGTTCGCGCCGACCCGGCGACCGGGTCGGTGGTGCGGCTGCGCGACGTCGCCCGGATCGAGCTGGGCGCGCTGCAATACTCGTCCTCAGGCTATTTCGGCGGCCGGCCGGCCGTTGTCGTGGCCGTCTTCCAGCAGCCGGGATCGAACGCGCTGGCGCTGCAGGAGGCCGTGCAGTCCAAGATGGAGGAGCTGAAGCAGCGCTTCCCCAGCGGCATCGAATACGGCATCCGCTACGACACCACGCGCTTCGTGTCGGCGGCGATGGAAGACGTGCTGAAGACGCTGCTCGAAGCGCTGGCGCTGGTCGTGCTGGTGGTCTTCATCTTCCTGCAGAACTGGCGCACCACCCTGATTCCCGTCATCGCCATCCCGGTGTCGCTGATCGCGACGCTGGTGGTCATGGAGGGCATGGGCTTCTCATTGAACATGCTGAGCCTGCTCGGCATGGTGCTGGCGATCGGCCTGGTGGTCGACGACGCCATCGTCGTGGTCGAGAATGTCGAGCGGCAGCTGGAGGCCGGGCTGCCGCCCCTGGCGGCGACGCGCAAGGCGATGACCGAGGTGACAGGGCCGATCATCGCCACCACCGCGGTGCTGATGGCGGTGTTCATCCCGGTCGCCTTCATCCCCGGCGTGTCCGGCCGCCTGTACAACCAGTTCGCGCTGACCGTCGCCATCTCCGTCGGCCTGTCGGCCTTCAACTCGCTGACCCTGAGCCCGGCCCTCAGCGCCGCGTTCCTGCGGCACCGGGCAAACACCCCCTTCATCCTGTTCCGCTGGTTCAACGCCGGCTTCAATGCGCTGTCGCACGGCTATGCGGCCCTGGTGCGATTCCTGATCCGCATCCGCTGGCTGGTCATGATCCTGTTCGTGGCCGGGCTGGGCCTGACCTATTGGGTGTCGACGCGCCTGCCCTCGACCTTCCTGCCGGTCGAGGACCAGGGCTATTTCTTCGTCGTCATCCAGCTGCCCGACGGCGCATCGCTCGAGCGCACCGAGGCGGTGGCGAAGAAGACCCGCGCCATCCTGGAAGCGACGCCAGGAATCGAGACGGTCGGCGAGATCGTCGGCCTGAACTTCCTGACCAGCGCCGCCCAGTCGAACTCCGCGGCCCAGTTCGCCATCCTGAAGCCCTGGTCCGAGCGTGGGCCGGACGAGAGCGCGTCGGCCCTGGCCCAGAAGGTGGGCGGGCAGCTGATGCAGATCCCCGAAGCCTTCGCGCTGGCCTTCGACCCGCCGTCGATCCCGGGCATCAGCACCACGGGCGGCTTCGAGTTCCAGATCGAGGATCTGTCGGGCCAGGGCGTCGGGGCCTTGAACGCGGCGACCCAGGCGGTTCTGGCCGAGGCGCGGAAGCAGCCGGAGCTCGACCCGCATCAGCTGTTCAGCAGCTTCAGCACCACGACCCCGCAATACAACTACGACCTGGACCGCAACAAGGCGAAGATGCTGGGCCTGACCCTGCCCGACGTGTTCAACACGCTGCAGATCTATCTCGGGTCGCTCTATGTCAACGACTTCAACCTGTACGGCCGCACCTTCCGCGTCACCCTGCAGGCGGAGAAGGACGCCCGCGGGTCGGCGAGCGACATCTCGCGCCTCTATGTCCGCAATTCTGAGGGCGGCATGGTGCCGTTGAGCACGCTGGGCGACCTGAAGCCGATCGCCGGGCCGGACACGGTGCCGCACTACAACAACTACACCTCGGCCAAGATCAACGGCGCCCCTGCGGCCGGCTTCAGCTCGGGCCAGGCGATCGCGGCGATGGAGCGGGCGGCCGCCACGGCGCTGCCGCGCGACTTCGCCTATGAATGGACCGGCATCACCTTCCAGGAGCTGCAGGCGGGGTCGGTGGCGGCCCTGGTGTTCGGCCTCGCCATCGTCTTCGTGTTCCTGATCCTGGCGGCCCAGTACGAGAGCTGGTCGATGCCGTTCATGGTGCTGCTGGCGGTGCCGCTGGCCCTGTTCGGGGCGTTCGCGGCGCTGTGGGCCCGGCAGATGCAGATCGACGTCTATTCGCAGATCGGCCTGGTCATGCTGATCGGCCTGGCGGCCAAGAACGCCATCCTGATCGTGGAGTTCGCCAAGCGGCTGCGCGAGGAGGGCCACAGCATCGTCGAGGCGGCAGCGGAAGCCGGGCGGCTGCGTCTGCGGCCGATCCTGATGACGGCCTTCGCCTTCATCCTGGGCGTGGTGCCGCTGATGATCGCCACCGGCGCCGGCGCCGCCAGCCGCCAGTCGATCGGCACCACCGTGTTCGGCGGCATGCTGGCCGCCACCATCCTGACCCTGATCTTCGTGCCCGTGTTCTACGCCGTGATCGAGACCTTCCGTGAACGCCGCGGCGGCACGGATAGCCCCCATGCCACCGACGGCCATCGGCTCGAGCCGAAGGCCGGCCCGGCCGAATAGAGTGGAGAATCGCGCCATGCGCGTCCGTACCGTCGTCCTGGGATCGATCGTCGTGGCCGCCGCCGTCGTCGCCGGCCTGTACCAGACCGGCCGCCTGCCCCCGGCCCTGCTGGCGCTGGGCAACGACACGGCGCATGCCGAGGCCGCGCCCGCCGGCGGCCCTCCCCCCGCCATGCCGGTGCCGGTGGCGGCGGTGCTGAAGCGGTCGCTGCCGATCTATCTCGACTATTCGGCGCGCACCGAATCGATCGCCGCCATCAGCCTGCAGGCCAAGGTGTCCGGCTATATCCAGGCGCAGCCGGCGACCGACGGCAGCGACGTCAAGCCGGGCGATCTGCTGTACAAGATCGACCCGCGCGACTTCCAGACCGCGCTGGACCAGGCCAACGCCCAGCTGCAGCGCGACCAGTCCAACATCGACTATCTGCGCTCGAACTTCGACCGCGGCAGCGAGCTGACCAGGAACGGCTGGCTGAACAAGGACACCTTCGACCAGCGCGAGAGCAATCTGAAGCAGGCCCAGGCCACCCTGGCCAGCGACCAGGCGGCGCAGCGCCAGGCCGAGCTGAACCTGGGCTATACCGAGATCCGGGCCCCCTTCGCCGGGCGGCTCGGCCGCAACCAGGCGCCGGTGGGAACCCTGATCAGCGTCGGCGGCGGCGCCCTCAACACCCTGGTGCAGCTCGACCCGATCTACGTCACCTTCAACCCCAGCGAGACCGAGCTCGCCAAGATCCGGGCCGCGCAGGCCGCGGGGAAGGTCACGATCGACGTGCTGCTGCCGGGCGAGACCGAGGCGAAGCACCGGGGCGAGCTGACCTTCCTGGACAATTCGGTGGATAACCAGACCGGCACGATCCTGGCGCGCGCCACCGTCGGCAACGGCGATTTCGGCCTGCTGCCAGGCCAGTATGTCCGCGTGCGCGTCCATCTGAAGCCGCAGCCGGACGCGCTGATGGTGCCGCAGGTGGCGGTCGCCGCCAGCCAGTTCGGGCGCTACGTCTATGTCGTCAGCCAGGACAACAAGGCGGAGCAGCGCCTGGTGACGCTGGGCCCGACGGACGGCGCGCTGGTCGCGATCGAGAAGGGCCTGGCCGAGGGCGACCGCGTCATCACCGGCAACACCCAGAAGATCTTCTACCCCGGCATGCCGGTGCAGCCGCTGCCGGAACAGCAGCAGCAGGCCAAGGCCGGGTCGTAATCGACAGAACGTTCCCCAAATTCGTCATGGCGAGCCCCGAAGGGGCGTGGCCATCCAGCGGCACCGCACCCTGGATGGCCACGTCGCTTCGCTCCTCGCCATGACGGTTTTTTGCTGACGCCTGCTCTCAACCGTCCAACCGCCGCATCAGCTCCCGCGTCGCCGGATACAGCTCCTTGAACACGCCGAACTGCCGGCGGTAGACCTCGGCATGGGCGGAGTCGGGCGTGATCTCCGACGCGGTCGGGTTCCAGACCCGGATGTCGCCCGGCTGGACGTCGCCGACCGCCAGCGCGGCCAGGAAGGCGTCGCCGTAGCTGGCGCCGAAGGTCTTCTGCCGCAGGATCTGCGGATGGCCGGAGATGTCGGAGGTCGCCTGCGACCACACCCGGTTCTTGGTGCCGCCGCCGACCGAATAGACCGCGCGCGGCACCTGCCCCGCCTCGCGGTAGGTCTCGACGATATGCGCGGTGCCGCAGGCGATGCCTTCGAACACCGCCCGGCAGATGTCGCCGCGGGTGTGGGTCAGGTTCAGCCCGAACAGCACGCCCTTGGCCTGCGGGTCGTGGATCGGCGTGCGCTCGCCGGAGAAATAGGGCAGCAGCACCAGCCCCCGCGCCCCGGGCGGCGACTGCTCCGCCTCCGCCACCAGCGCCGGGATCGCCGTGGCCGGGTCCAGCTCGCGGGCGAACTGGTCGCGGAACCAGTGGCTGAGCGTGCCGCTGGTGGCGAGGCCGGCCAGCGCCGCGTGCTGGCCCGGCATCAGCCAGGGCGCCCACCACAGCCGCGGATCGCGGACCCGGGTGTCGCCGAGCAGGATGGTGAAGATGGTCGACCCGTACATCACCATCATGTCGCCGCTGTCGAGCACGCCGACGCTGACCGCCTCCGCCGCCGCGTCGATGGTGCCGGCGATCACCGGCGTGCCCTCGGCCAGCCCGGTCTCCTCGGCCGCCCGCCGGGTGACGGTGCCGACGATGTCGGTGCTCCAGGCCAGGTCCGGCATCTGCCCCAAATCGACGATGCCGGGGGCCAGTTCATCGCTCCAGGCCAGCTCGTCGGCCAGGTAGAACGGGCTGGAATTCGCCGCGGTGTAGTGGTCGATGACGAAGCGCCCGGTCAGCCGGTGCACCAGGAACGAGGTCGAGGTCAGGATCTTCGCGGTGCGGGCGAAGATCTCCGGCCGGTTGCGCTTGAGCCAGAGGATCTTGGGCCCGACCGATTGCGAGGTCAGGGCATTGCCGCAGCGCTCCAGCAGCACGTCCTCGCCGATCTGGGCGGTCAGATCCGCGATCTCCTGATGGGCGCGGGTGTCGACGCCGTACAGCACGCCGTTCATCAGCGGCTCGCCCGCTGCGTCGACCGGCAGCATACAGGGGCCGATGGCGCTGGTGCCGACCGCCCGAATCGACGCGGCCGGCACGCCGCTGTCGGCCAGCAGCTTGCGGCAGAGGAAGGTGACGTCGTCCCACCAATCCTCCTTCGGCCGATGCTCGGCCCAGCCCGGCTGCGGCACGATCAGCTTGTGCGGCTTGGCGGCCATGGCGGCGATGCTGCCATCCGCCGCCACCAGCACGCCCTTGGATTCGAAGGTCCCGATGTCGATGCCGAGATAGTGATGGGTCATGTCTCGTACCGGTCGCGGTCCAGGCTGAAGCTTTCGTCGATGCGGCCGATGCCGGCGGCCAGCAGCCGCGCCAGCCCGGCCAGGTCGGACAGGTCGCAGATCTCGAGCGAGGAGTGGGTACCGCGGGCCGGGTAGCCGAGATCGATCGAGGCGACGCCGGCGTTGACCAGCTGCACATAGGAGGAATCGGTCAGCAGCCCGACATGCGCGCTCTTCTGCAGCGGGATGCCGGCACCCTTCGCGGCCTCGCCGAACAGGGCGACCAGCGCCGGATGCGGGATGGTGCCGTTCAGCGTGCCGCGGCCGTGGAAGCTGTACAGGCTCATCGCCGGGCCGCCGCCGAGCCGGACATCGCCGCGCTGGGCCATGTCCGGCGTGTCGGTGGCCAGGATGATGTCGAGCTGGATGGCGATATCGGGCGCCAGAACCTGCGCCGCGGTCACCGCGCCGCGCAGGTTGAACTCCTCCTGCACCGAGAACACCAGATGCACCGTCGGCCGCCGCGGCGCCGCCAGCAGCGCCCGCGCGACCTCGACGATCACGGCGCAGCCGGCGCGGTCGTCCACCGCCGTGCCGGCGATGCGGTCGCCGGCCAGCTCAACCACCTTCGGCACATAGACCACCGGCGTGCCGATATCGATGCCGGCGGCCAGCACCGCGGCGGCGCTGTCGAAGCCGGCGTCGATATAGATCTCCGGATACGGCAGGACCCGGTACTTCTCCTCCTGCGAGGTGGCGTGATGGCTCTTGTTGGCGATCACGCCCGGCACGTCGCGGCCGGTGCTGACGCAGAACACCACCGCCTGGGAGGCCAGCGCCTTCTCCGGCACCCCGCCCAGCCGCTCCACCCGCACCAGCCCGCCGGGCTCGATCTTGCGGACGATCAGGCCGAGCTGATCCATATGCGCGAACAGCATCACGCTCGGCCCCGCGACCGTGCCCTCGACCGTCGCGATCAGGTTGCCCAGCCGGTCGGAGCGCGAGTCGATGCCGAGCCCGGACAGCAGCCCGGCGATGTGCCGGCGCACCCGGCCTTCATGGCCGCTGAGGCCCGGGATCAGCATCAGCTCCGACACCAGACCGCGCAGGCGCTGCTTGACCGGGTCGGTGCCCGGCAGATCCGTCGCCATCGCCGTCAGCCCTTCCGCGCGCCCCGGGCAAGGCGCATGAACTCCGCCGCCCGGTCGGGGTCCACCGCGTTCCAGGTGTGGCCGTCGACCTTCAGCGAGGAGCCGACGATGCAGCCATCGGCCACGCGCAGCACATCGGCGACCGTCTCGTGCTTGACCCCGGTGTTGGCCAGGACCGGAGTGTGCGGCAGCACCCGCTTCACCGCCTCGAGGTCCGACATCGCCGCCGCCTCGCCGGTGATCGTGCCGGAGACCAGGATGGCGTCCGGGATGCTGGAGAACACGGCGCTGCGCGCCCGGTCGGCCAGGTCGCGGCGGTCCAGCGACCAGGCGAATTCGGCGGAGATGTTGTACAGCATCGCCAGGTCCTGGCGGCCGAGCCGGTTGCGATAGCGCATCGCCTCTCCAGCATCGGGATTCCATGGCCCCATATCCGAGGCATAGGTACCGGTCATGATCTCGCGGATGAAGGCAGCGCCGGTGGCGGCGGCCAGCGCGACCGAGCTGGCCGGGTCCCACAGCACGTTGACGCCGAACGGCACCGTGATCTCCGACCGTAGCCGGCCGATCAGATAGGCCATGGTCGCGGTCGAGGCCGTATCGACCTTGAACTCGTAGGGCCGGTCGTTCTCGTTGCCGAACATCACCGCGTCGAAGCCGGCCGCTTGCAGCGCCTGCAGGTCCCGCCGCGCGCCGTCGAGCAGCCCGTCGAGGCCGGCCGCCGAGTCGTAGAGCGGCGCACCCGGCAGGGCCCCGAAATGCACCATCGCGATCACCGGCTTCGTGTCGCCGAACACCCGCTGGAAATTGCCCGTAGCGCCCATCCGCGCGTCCCTTCCCTGCTCCAACTGGCGTAGAGCGGCTCCCCGGCCGCTCCCTTGCGCCCCCATCGAGGCCGCATCATACTCAGGATCGCCTTCGGCACCCGCCGAAATCGCATCGCTGGCCGCGCCGCCATGAAACGTTTCACGCCCTTCCGGGGCCGGAACGATCGGGCGATCAGGCCAGGGCGGTTCCGACCCGGCGGAGGGCGAGAACAAAGAGAATGCCACAGGGAGATTCGCGGTGAAGCTACAGGATTACGACCGTCTCGTCGGGATGCGGGCCAGCCGGCGCACGGTTCTGAAGGGTGCCGCCGGGCTCGGCGCCGCCCTGGGCACGACGGGCCTGCTCGGCCCCCTCTCCTCGACCGCGCTGGCGCAGAACGACCTGCGCGCCCAGATCCTGCAGATCCCGGGGGTGGGCAAGGGGTCGCCGACCGATGCCGACTGGCAGAAGGTCGGTGAGCTGTGCCTCGGGCCGACCAAGGCGATGGTGAAGGAGGGCGAGTTCAAGGGCGTGCAGCTGACCTTCATGGGGCTGAACAACCAGAACCTGCACAACCTGCTGTTCCGCGGCTTCCTGCGGCCTTGGGAGACCTACACCGGCGCCAAGATCACCTGGATCGACCTGGCCCAGGCCGACTACAACCCGCGGCTGCAGCAGTCGATCGCCACCGGCACGGTCGATTTCGACATCGTCGAGATGGGCGCGCCGTTCGAGGGCGACGTCTGCGGCAAGGGCCTGGCCTCGGAGATGCCGGACTGGGTCAAGGGCCAGATCGAGATGGACGACTATGTCGCCTATCTGAAGGCCCCGGTCGGCACCTGGAACGGCAAGACCTACCGGATCTCGATCGACGGCGACTGCCACAACTTCAACTACCGCACCGACGTCTTCTCTGACGCCGACCTGGCCAAGGCCTGGAAGGACGGCGGCGGCCAGGGCGAATGGGGCGTGCCGAAGACCTGGCAGCAGGTCCAGGCGGTGACCAAGTTCCTCAAGGGCAAGAAGGTCGGCGGCCAGGATGTCTATGGCTATCTCGACGCGCCCAAGGCCTGGGGCGGCTTCGGCTTCTACTTCCTGGGCAGCCGGGCCTCGGCCTATGCCAAGCACCCGGATGACAAGGCCTGGCTGTTCGATGTCGACACCATGAAGCCGCGCGTCAACAACCCGGCCTGGGTGCGGGCGATCCAGGACGTGATCGACGCTCTGCCGTCGGAGCCGGCCGACCAGCTCGGCGCCGATCCCAACACCACCGCCTTCCAGCAGTTCCTGGCCGGCACCGGCTCGATGCTGGCCTGGTGGGGCGATGTCGGATCGATGGCGAACACCAGCGATTCCTCGGTGGTCGGCGATGTCTGCGGCTTCAGCATTCTGCCGGGCTCGGACGACGTCTGGAACGCCAAGACCGGCGCCTGGGACAAGCTGCCGAGCGGCCCGAACTACGCGCCGAACATGGCCTATATCGGCTGGGGCGTCTATGTCATGGCCCGGGTCGACAGCGATTCGGTCAAGCACAAGGCGGCCTGGAGCGCCGCGGCGCATATCGGCGGCAAGGACCTGTCGCTCTGGACGGCGGCCTATCCGTCCGGCTTCCAACCCTACCGGAACAGCCATTTCAACATCCCGGAATGGATCTCCGCCGGCTACAATGAAGCCTACACCACCTCCTACCTGAATTCGCAGTCGACGTCCTACAACCACCCGAATGCCGCGGTCGAACCGCGCATCCCAGGCATCTTCCAGTACTACAGCGTGGCGGAGGACGAGCTGGCCAAGGTCTTCGCCGGCAAGAGCACCGCCCAGCAGGGCGCCGACGCCATCGCCGCGGCCTGGGAGAAGCTCACCGACCAGATCGGCCGGGACAAGCAGCTCGCCCTGTACAGAGCCTCGCTCGGGTTGTGACGTCCGGATTGCCAGGAACGATGTCCGAACCCCTGCCCTCCTCGTCCCCCCTCCCCTTGCGGGAGGGGGCCAGGGGAAGGGGGTTCGTGCCGCCGCATGCTTGTGATTGGGTGAAGCGTCGGTCCGGACGCTGCGGCTCCCTTCGATCGACAACCCCCTCCCCCTACTCCCCTCCCGCAGGGGGAGGGGGGACCGTCTTTAATTCGGCCTGCGTGGCACCCTGCGAGTCCGGACCAGCATGAGCGAAGCGGAGATCGGCGCCCTCGCCGGCGATCACAGCATCAAGCCCGTCTCGTCGCACATCCCCGCCGGCCGCAAGACCGCGGGGCGCTGGCTGATCGGGCTCGCCACCCTCGGTCTCGCGGCGATGGCGCTGCTGCAGGTGCTGGATTCGGCCGAAATCGTCGCCATCGGCTTCGAGACCTGGCGCCCCCTGCTCTACACCTATCTGGCCTGGGCGGTGGCGCTGGGCGCCGGGCAGGTGATGATCCGGGGCGAGGCCGGCCACCGGGCGCTGTTCCTGCTGCCGGCGGTGCTGTTCACCGTGTCGATGGTGATCTTCCCGACCGTCTTCGGGCTCTACATCGCCTTCACCGACTGGAACCTCAGCTCCTTCGCCGGCCGGCAGCTCAACGGCCTCGACAATATCTATGCGCTGTGGGCCGATCCCTATTACTGGAACGCGCTCGGCAACATGGTCTGGTACGTGCTGGCCGTGCTGGTGCAATACGCCATCGCCTTCGGCCTGGCCCTGCTGCTGAACGCCGAGATCCGGGCGCGCAAGTTCTTCCGCGTCGCCTTCCTGATGCCGTTCATGCTGAGCCCGGTCGCGGTCAGCTGGATGATCGGCAAGTCGATCATGGAATACCGCTTCGGCCCGGCGGCGTCGCTGGCCCGGTTCCTGGGCTGGGAGAACCCGGCCTTCTTCGCCTCGCCCTGGATGGCGCGGATCAGCATCATGGCGATGGATGGCTGGGTCTCGATCCCCTTCATCATGATCCTGCTGCTGGCCGGGCTGCAGGCCATACCGAACGACATCCTGGAGGCGGCGCGGATCGACGGCGCCAAGGCGTGGCAGTCCTTCTGGAAGATCACCTTCCCGCTGATGCTGCCGGTCAGCGTCACCGCGGTCATCCTGCGGATCATCTTCGAGCTCAAGCTGGCCGACATCGTCATCAACGTCACGTCGGGCGGGCCCGGCGGCGCCACCGACACGGTGTCGAGCTTCATCTATCGCGAGTACCGGGACCGATCCAATGTCGGCTACGGCACCATGCTGGCGCAGGTCTACTTCATCATGATCATCATCTTCGTGACCGCGCTCCTGAACCTGGTCAGCCGCTGGATGCGGCGGCTGACATGAGCGGCGCGGCGACCTGGCGCGTGAAGCGCATCTCCGGCCGCACGCTGCTCTACGCCGCGGCGCTGCTGTGGGCCTTCATCTCGCTGTTCCCGATCTACTGGACCGTGACGACCTCGTTCAAGACCGCGGTCGACGTCACGCAGGGGCATCTGATCCCCTTCGTCGACTATCAGCCGGACTGGCGCGGCTGGCGCTCGCTCGGCCTGTCGCCGGACACGATCGGCGCGACCTCGACGGTGCGCGAGGAGTTCGTGCTGCGCTTCGAGAACAGCATCGTCGCCTCGGTCGGCGCCTCGCTGCTGGCGGTCGTGATCGGCTCGCTCGCCGCCTACGGCCTCAGCCGCTTCCGCTACAAGTTCGGGCCCTGGCGGAACAAGGACATCTCGTTCTGGTTCCTGTCGCAGCTGATCCTGCCACCGGTGGTCTTGGCGATGCCGTTCCTGGTCCTCTACAAGGAGCTGGCGCTGCTGGACACCCGGATCGGGCTGATCCTGGTCTATGCGCTGATGGTGCTGCCGATCGTGATCTGGATCATGCGCGACCAGTTCGCCACCATCCCGATCGAGCTGGAGGAGGCGGCGCGGGTGGACGGCGCGACCGTCTGGCAGGCTTTCCTGCGCATCGTGCTGCCGCTGGCCCTGCCGGGCATGGTGGCGGCCTTCATCCTGTCGGTCGTGCTGTGCTGGAACGAGTATTTCTTCGCCGCCCTCCTGACCAGCACCGACGCCAAGACCCTGCCGGTGATGGTGGCCAGCCAGACCGGCTCGCAAGGCATCAACTGGTGGTCGATGGCGGCCCTGTCGACCGCGGCGATTGCGCCGCTCGCGGTGATCGGCATCTTCCTCGAACGCTACATCATCCGCGGCCTGACCGCGGGCGCGGTGAAGTAGAGCGGCGGCTTTGCCTCTCCCGCTTGTGAGATCTTCTCAAAGCTCCCCGACCTGTCATCCCCGCGAAAGCGGGAATCTCCTTACGCCCTGACGGGAAAGAGATTCCCGCTTTCGCGGGAATGACGAAAAGGGGATAGGGCCTGCTCTGAAAGGAGAGCGGGCGCCCTGCCCTCACCAGCAGACGAAGCCGCCGTCGACGATCAGGTCCACGCCGGTACAGAAGGACGCGGCGGCGCTGGCCAGGAACACCGCCGGGCCGACCAACTCGTCCACCGTCGCCATCCGGCCCAGCGGCGTGTCGCGCTCGAAGATCTTGCGCTGCTCCGCCACCTCGGGCCGCAGGTTCATCGGCGTCAGGGTATAGCCGGGGCTGATCGCGTTCACTCGCAGGCCGCGGTCGGCCCACTCCATCGCCAGGCTCTTGGTCAAATGGATCACCCCGGCCTTGGAGGTGTTGTAATGCGCCTGCAGCAGGCCGCGGTTGACGATCGAGCCCGACATCGAGGCGATGTTGACGATCGACCCGCGTCCCCGCGGCAGCATCACCCGGGCCTCGGCCTGCGCCGACAGGAAAACCCCGGTCAGGTTGACGTCGATGGTGCGCTGCCACTGCGCCTCCGGCAGGTCCTCCGCCGCCGTGGCGTTGGCGATCCCGGCGCAGTTCACCGCGACCGTGAGCGCGCCGAGCTGGGCCTCGACCGCGTCGACCCCCGCGGCCAGGTCGGCGGCCTGGGTCACGTCGCCGGTCAGGGTCAGCGCCCGGCGGCCCAGCGCCCGGATGCGGCCGGCGGTGTCGGCAAGGCCGGCCTCCGATGCCGCCAGGTCGAACAGGGCGACGTCGGCGCCGGCCTCGGCCAGGCCGACGGCGATGCGCTGGCCGATACCGCTGCCGGCGCCGGTGACGAAGGCGATCTGATCATCGAGCCGGAAGATCTGCACGGTCGGATATTCCCTTGATTCAGCGGGTTGCGAGTTCCATCACCGCGACGCGGCTGGCCTGGTCGCGGTCGAGGATGCCCTGGTTGCGGCCGCGGGCCAGCACCATGATCCGGTGCGACAGGCCCAGCACCTCGTCGAGGTCGGAGCTGACCACCACCACCGCCATGCCGGAGGCGGCAAGGCCGGCGATGACGTCGTAGATCGCGGCCCGGGCGCCGACATCGATGCCGCGGGTCGGCTCGTCCAGGATGAACACCTTGGGGTCGCGCGCGATCCATTTCGCGATCACGACCTTCTGCTGGTTGCCGCCGGAGAGATTCCCGGCGCGCTGGCCTGGCGTGCCCTTCACCCCCATCCGCGCGATCAGGTCGGCGGCGAAGCCGCGCACCCGCGCCGGGCTGATCCAGCCGCCGGGCGCGATGCGGTCGAAATTGGCATAGGCGATGTTGTCGGCGATGGTGTGATCCAGCACCACGCCCTGCAGCTTGCGGTCCTCCGGCACCAGCATGACGCCGGCGCGGATCGCATCGGACGGGCCGCGCAGGTCGACCGGCCTTCCGTCCACCGCCACCTCGCCGGACGCCACGGGGTCGGCGCCGACGACGCCGCGCACCAGCTCGGTCCTGCCCGCGCCGACGATGCCGGCGATGCCGAACACCTCGCCTGCGCGCACGGTGAAGCTGATGTCGCGGAAGGCGCCGTCGGCGGCGGTGAGGCCGGAGACATCGAGCCGTGCCGGCTCGCCCGGCACCGAAACGGACGGGAACATCCGGTCGACGCTGCGGCCGACCATCTGCTCGACCAGCGTCTTGACCGGCACTTGCGCCGTCTCATGGGTGGCGACCAGGCGCCCGTCGCGCAGCACCGCGACGCGGTCGGCGATGCGGGCGATCTCGTCCAGCCGGTGGCTGATATAGATGAAGGAGACGCCGTCGCGCTTCAGCCGGTCGATCTGCTGGAACAGCCGCTCCGTCTCCTCCCCGCCCAGCGCCGCGGTCGGCTCGTCCAGGATCAGCAGGCGGGAGTTCAGGGTCAGGGCCTTGGCGATCTCGACCTGCTGCTGCGCCGCCACCCGCAACTCGCGCACCAGCTTGGTCGGGGCGATGTCGAGGCCCAGGCGCTGCAGCTGCTCGCCGGCGCGGCGGTTCATCTCCGCCCGGTCGATCCGCCCGCCCTTGCTCGGCAGCCGGCCGACGAACACGTTCTCCGCGATCGTCAGGTCCGGCAGCAGCTTCATCTCCTGATGGATCAGGCCGATGCCGGCGGCGATCGCGTCGCCTGGCCGTGTGGGAGCGTAGGGCCGCCCCTGCCAGGTCATGGTCCCCATGGTGGGCGGCACCAGGCCGGAGATGACCGAGGACAGAGTCGATTTGCCGGCGCCGTTCTCGCCCAGCAGGGCCAGCACTTCGCCCGGGCGGATGTCGAGGTCGACGCCCTCCAGCACGGTGACGGCGCCATAGGCCTTGCCGATGCCGCGGATGGAGAGCCCTTCAGGGCTCTCCGCCACGGCGGCGCGAACGGTCGCCGCGCCCGCCATCAGGGGTGCTTCTCGATGAAGCCGGCGACATTGTCCTTGGTCGTCAGCGTCGCCGCCTGCAGCTGATCGGCCGGGACTTTCTTGCCATCCGCCAGCTCCAGCGCCGACTGCAGCGCCAGCCGGCCCATCTGCTGGGTGGTCTGGGTCATGGTCGCGTCCAGCGTGCCGGCCTGCACCGCCTTCAGCCCGGCGACATCGCCGTCGAAGCCGAAGATCCAAGTCTTGTGGTCGAGATTGGCGACCTTCACCGCCTGGGCCGCGCCCAGCGCCAACGCATCGGCCCGGCCGAAGAACACCGAGATGTCCGGGTCGCGCTGCAGCATGTCCTGGGCGATGTTGAAGCCCTCATCCTGCATCCACATGGTGCTGGCCTGCTTCGCCACGACCTTGAGGTCCGGGCACTTGGCCAGCGCCTCGGTGAAGCCCTTGTCGCGGTCCTGCTCCGGCGTGGTGCCGAGCTGGCCCTGGATGATGGCGACATTGCCCTTGCCGCCAGTGACCTTGCAGACGTACTCGCCCAGCGTGCGAGCCGCGGCGACGCTGTCGGTGGCGATGAAGGTGTCGCCCGGCGCGTCGGCCGGGTTGCGGTCGACCGCGACCACCGGGATGCCGGCCGCCTTGGCCGCCTTCACCGGAACGCTGGCGGCGGTGGCGCCGGCCGGGATGTAGATCAGCGCGTCGATCTGCTGGGTGATCAGGTCCTGGATCTGGCTGACCTGGGTGGCGGAATCGCCCTTGGCGTCGACGGTGACGACCTTGATTCCCTGTTCCTTGGCCGAGGCCTCGACCGACTGCTTGATCTGGTTGAAGAAGTCGGCCTGCAGGTTGGCGACGGCCAGGCCGATCACCTTGTCCTTGGCCCAGGCGGGGGAGCCGAGGGCGGTGCCGGCCAGCAGGGCCAGCGCGGCGACGGCGATACGGGTCTTCATGGGTCTTTCCTCTCCTGTTGCGACGGTCTTTCCGTCTTTGTCCCGGTCAGCGGTTGCGCCGGCCGAGGGTGTCGAAGGTGACGGCGGCGGCGATCACGAGGCCGATCACCACCTGCTGCACGAAGGGCGAGACGCCGAGCAGGTTCAGCCCGTTGCGCAGCACGCCGATGATCAGGACGCCGACCACCGTGCCGCCGATGCTGCCGACGCCGCCCGACAGGCTGGCGCCGCCGATCACGACCGCGGCGATGGTGTCGAGCTCGTAGCCGAGCCCGGCGCTGGGCTGCGAGGAGTCGAGACGCGAGGCCAGCGCCATGCCGGCGATGCCGGCCAGCGCCCCGGCCGCGGCGTAGACCGCGATCGTCACCCGGCCGACATGGATGCCGGCCAGGCGCGCCACCTCGCGGCTGCCGCCGATGGCGTAGAGGTTGCGGCCGCTGGGCCGGAAGGTCAGGTACAGCCAGCTGACCGCGACCAGCACCAGGAACAGCGCTACGGTCAGCGACAGGAAGCCGAAGTTGCGCACGGTGGCCAGCGCCGTGAACCAGTCGGGATAGCCGACGATCTGGGTGCCGTCGGTCAGGATGTTGGCCAGGCCGCGCGCCACCGACATCATGGTCAGGGTCGCGATGAAGGCGGGCAGCCGCGCCATGGTGATCAGGAGGCCCGAGGCCAGGCCGCAGACCGCGCCGGAACCGATGCCGAGCAGGATGGCCAGGGCCATCGGCAGCTCCATGTCGCGCGCCAGCCAGCCCATCACCATCATCGACAGCGCCAGGACCGACCCGACCGACAGGTCGATGCCGCCGATCACGATCACCGCCGTCATGCCGATGGCGAGGATGCCGAGCACGGTGACCTGGTCCAGCACGTTGAGGCCGTTGCGGACCGACAGGAAATGGTCCGAGGCGAAGGAGAAGATCACGCACAGCAGGATCAGGCCGATCAGCGGGCCTTGGGCACCGCTGGTCAGGCTGAATCGCGGCAGGAACGTCCTGGTGGCCGGTCGGTCGATGCGCGCTTCCATTCCCTACATCCCTTTTCGTGTCACCAGGCGGGGCAGATCAGTGCTCCGCCGTCTCCGGCGGCACCGCGCCGGAGGCGCGCCGCACCGCCCGCCGCCAGCCGTCCCGCTCGGCCCGGCGCCGGTCCGCCGGCATCGCCGCGGCGAAGCCATGCCGCTCGCGCGGCAGCGCCGCGAGGCCATCCCAGCTCCAGATCCCGGCGCCGAGACCGGCGAGATGGGCCGCGCCGAGCGCCGACAGCTCGGCCGTATCCGACCGCAGCACCTCGCAGCCGGCGAGGTCGGCCAGGGCCTGCATCAGCACCGGGTTGCGGGTCGGCCCGCCATCGACATGCAGCGCCCGCACCTGGCCGACGCTGCGGTCGATCGCCTCGACCACATCGGCGATCTGGTGCGGGATAGATTCCAGCGCCGCTCGCGCGACCGCCGCCCGCCCGCTGCCGAGGGTGAAGCCGGCCAGCAGGCCGACCGCGTTCAGGTCCCACCACGGCGCGCCGAGTCCGTTGAAGCCAGGCACCAGGAACACACCGTCGCTGGCGGCATCGGCCGCCAGATCCGCCAGGTCCTGGGTCGACAGGCCCAGCAGCTCTGCCACCCAGCGCAGCGTCGACCCGGCCGAGCGAATGTTGCCTTCCGCCGCCAGCGCCGGGCCGTCGACCGACCAGGCGATGGTCAGGCACAAGCCGGGGTCCAGCGCCTCGGCCCGGTCGATCAGCCCCATGACGGAGGAGCCGGTGCCCATCGTCGCCTTGATCTGGCCCGGGGCGAAGGCGCCATGGGCGAACAGCGCCGCATGGGAATCGCCGAGCACCGCCGCCACCGGCACGCCGTCCGGCAGTGGGTCGAGGCCGCGGACCGACGGGAACGGGCCGGTCG
The DNA here is from genome assembly GCF_005938675.2 of Mycobacterium sp. KBS0706. Taxonomy (GTDB): domain Bacteria; phylum Pseudomonadota; class Alphaproteobacteria; order DSM-16000; family Inquilinaceae; genus Inquilinus. The sequence continues at coordinate 186,138 of NZ_VCCH02000002.1, read as the reverse complement.
AGGATACCACGCGTGGCAGCGCCGCCTCCGGCACGCCGAAGAGATCCATCAGGTCGGGGTCCCAGGCGGCGCGGCGGACATCCAGCAGCTGGGTGCGCGAGGCGTTGCCGGCCTCGGTCACCGCCTCGCCGCCGAACCGGCTGAGCAGCCAGGCATCGACCGTGCCGAGGCAGATCTCGCCGGCCTTCGCCCGCACCCGGTCCGGGTCGAGCGTGTCGAGCAGCCACTTGGCCTTGGCGGCCGAGAACATCGGGTCCATCGGCAGGCCGCTGCGGTCCCGCACCAGCCGCTCGGCATCGGGCGAGCGCAGCGCCTCGCACAGCGCGCCGGTGCGCTGGTCCTGCCAGCTGATCAGCGGCGACAGCGCCTCGCCGGTCCGCCGGTCCCACATCAGCAGGGATTCGCGCTGGGTGCTGAAGCCGACCGCCGCGACCGAGCGGGGATCCCGCCCCCGCAGGCAGGCGGCCACGGCCGCGCGGACGCTGTCCCAGATCGCCATCGGGTCCTGCTCGACCCAGCCCGGCTTCGGATGCGTCTCGCCCAGCGGCGCGGAGCCCCGCGCCACCACCGCGCCCGCGGCATCGACCAGCAGCGCCTTGGTGGAGCTGGTGCCCTGGTCGATGGCGAGGACGAAGGTCATGGTCAGGCCACCAGCTCGCGGGCGGCGGCGGCGATGCCGGCCGCGTTGAGCCCGAAATGGTCGAGCAGGAAGGCGGCGCTGCCGGTCGGGGCGAAGCCGGTGACACCGAGGATGCGCATCGGCACCGGCCGGCCCTGCACCACGATCTCGGCCACGGCGCCGCCCAGCCCGCCCTGCACCACCGCCTCCTCGACGGTGACGATGCGGCCGGTCTCGGCCGCGGCGCGCAGCAGCGGCTCGGGGTCGAGCGGCTTGAGGGTGGCGACGTTCAGCACACGGGCTTGAACCCCCTGCCCGGCCAGAAGCTCCGCCGCCTCGAGCGCCCGCGACACCATGGTGCCGGTGGCCACCAGCGTGACGTCTCCGCCGTCGCGCAGAAGCTGCGTCGCGCCGGCGTCGAATTCGGTGCCGGGCGGCGTCACCTCCGGCACCGGAAAGCGGCCGATGCGCAGGAAGACGGGACGGCCCGCGCCCGCCGCCCAGCGCACCGCCGCGCGGGTCTGGGCCGGGTCGGCCGGCACCATCACCGTCAGCTCGGCGATCGCCCGGGTCCAGGCCAGATCCTCGATCGAGTGATGGGTCGGCCCCAGCTCGCCATAGGCCATGCCCGGGCTCATGCCGCACAGCACGATGGGATAGTAGCTGTAGGCCGCGTCGGCCTTGATCTGCTCCAGCGCCCGGCCGGTCAGGAAGGGCGAGGCGGCGCAGACAAAGGGCACGAAGCCGCCATTGGCCAGGCCGGCGGCGACCCCGACCATGGCCTGCTCGGCGATGCCGACATTGACCAGCCGGTCCGGGAACTCGGCGGCGAAGCCGGTCAGGTTGCTGGAGCCGACGGAGTCGTTGCACACGGCGACGATGCGCCGGTCAGTCCGCGCCAGCTCGGTCAGCGTCTCGGCGAAGGCCTTGCGGCAGTCGAAGGTGCCGGCCTTGGCGACGACATCGGCGCTCATCGGGCCACCTCGGCGAGCGCCTGCTCGATCTGTGCCGGCGACGGCACCTTGTGGTGCCATTCGACGCGGTCTTCCATGAAGGACACGCCCTTCCCCTTGATCGTGCGGGCGATGACGCAGCGCGGCTTGCCGGCCGGCGCGGCGGTGAAGGCGGCCCACAGCGCGGCATGGTCGTGGCCGTCCAGCTCGACCGTCTCCCAGCCGAAGGCGCGCCATTTGTCGGCCAGCGGCTCCAGCCGGTTGGTGTCCTCGGTGCGGGCCCCCTGCTGCAGCCGGTTGCGGTCGACGATGGCCGTCAGGTTGTCCAGGCCGCGATGGCCGGCGGACATCGCCGCCTCCCAGTTGCTGCCCTCCTGCAGCTCGCCGTCGCCGAGCACGACGAAGGCGCGCCAGGGGGTGCTGCTCAGCCGCGCCGCGATGGCGGAGCCGAGGCCGATCGGCAGGCCGTGGCCGAGCGGGCCGGTGTTCGCTTCCACCCCCGGCACCTTGCGCCGGTTCGGATGGCCGTTCAGCACCGACAGCGTCTTCATGAAGCTGCCGAGCAGATCCGTCGGGATGAAGCCGCGCAGCGCCAGCGTGCTGTAGAGCGCGGCGGCGCAATGGCCCTTGCTGAGGATGAAGCGGTCGCGGTCGGGCCGCATGGGGTTGGCGGGGTCGAGGTCGAGCACGCCGAAGAACAGCGTCGCCAGGATGTCGGTCACCGACAGGTCGCCGCCGACATGGCCGAGGCCGGCCTGCCCGATCATGCGCAGCACCGAGCCGCGGATCTCCGCCGCCGCCCCGGCCAGGAGGCGCGCCCGCTCGGCCCCGTCCGCCGCGGCGATGCGCGCCGGGTCAGGGACCGTGTCGGGGACGAATGAGGGCTTGGGGTCGAGCACCGCTCCTCCGGCTTGAATAATTATTCACATTCAGATTTAAATTCATGCTAGCCAGGAGTCGGAAGCCCGTCAAGCCACTCGGCTCGTCGTTCGCCCAAAGGACAAATGACGCGAAGAACTAGGAGAAAATTCTGAGCCATGCTCGGCGACGGCACACAGCTTCCGCTTGACCCGACATCGGCTGGCGACTGAATAATCAGGCCATGATGCATAAATTTTCGAGTCAGCCGAACCGGCAACCGATGATCGAGGCCGCCTTCCGATGAGCCGCATCAACGAGCTTCGCCTGATCACCCGGGTGGCGCAGATGTACTATGTCGACCGGCTGAAGCAGTCCGACATCTCGCAGCGGCTGCACATCTCGCAGGCCACCATCTCGCGCCTGCTGAAGCGGGCCGAGGACGAGTCCATCGTCCGCATCACCATCAACGCGCCGCGCGGCACCTATGTCGACCTGGAGACCGGGCTGCGCGAGCGCTTCGGCCTGGCCGAGGCGATCGTCGCCGAATGCGGCGAGGACCGCGAGGACTCGATCCTGGCCGGCATCGGCGACGCCGCCGCGCATTTCCTGGAGACGACGCTGGATCCGGGCGAGGTGATCGGCATCTCGTCCTGGAGCGCGTCGCTGCTGCGCATGGTCGACGCCATCAACCCCCTGAAGCGGGTGGCGGCCGAGCGGGTGGTGCAGATGCTGGGCGGCATGGGCAACCCCGCGGTGCAGGGCCACGCCACCCACCTGACCACGCGCCTGGCCCAGCTGACCGGGTCGCAGCCGCAGCTCCTCCCCGCCCCCGGCGTCGCGGGCTCGGCCTCGGCCAAGCGCGCCCTCCTCGCCGACCCCTATGTCCGGGCGACGATCGAGCAGTGGCGGCGCATCACCCTGGCGCTGGTCGGCATCGGCGCGGTCGAGCCGTCCAAGATGCTGGCCAACAGCGGCAACGTCTTCACCGGCGAGGAGCTGGAGGCGGTGGCCGAGAGCGGCGGTGTCGGCGACATCTGCCTGCGCTTCTTCGGCGCCTATGGCGCCCCGGTCCAGACGCCGCTGGATGAGCGTGTGATCTCGATGTCGCTGGACGAGATCGGCACCATCCCGCGCATCGTCGGCGTCGCCGGCGGCGCCCGCAAGGTGGCGGCGATCCGCGGCGCCCTGCTGGGCCGCCACATCAACATCCTGATCACCGACCGCTTCACGGCGGAAAAGCTGCTGGCCCAGTCCGACAACGACTTCGCCCGCTGACCCAAAGCCACATCCGGGAGAGACCCCATGCCCCGCTTCACCGACAAGACCGTCGTCATCACCGGCGCCAGCCGCGGCATCGGCGCCGCCATCGCCCGCCGCTTCGCCGCCGAGGGCGCCTCCGTGCTGCTGGCCGCCAACGAGCCCAGCGTTGCCGAGGCCGCAACCCGCATCGCGGCCGAGGGCGGCCGCACCGCATCCTTCGTCGCCGACGTCACCGACCCGGCCCAGGTCGCGGCCCTCTATGACGAGGCGGAGCGGCAGTTCGGCAAGGTCGACATCTCGATCCAGAACGCCGGCGTCATCACCATCGCCCGGATCGAGGACATGACCGAGGCGGAGTGGGACAAGGTGCTGGCGGTCAACACCAAGGGCGTCTTCCTGTGCTGCCAGGAGGCGATCCGCCGGATCCGCAAGCACGGCCGCGGCGGCCGGCTGATCAACACCGCCTCCGGCCAGGCGCGCCAGGGCTTCGTGTTCACGCCCCATTACGCCGCCTCGAAGTTCGGCGTGGTCGGGGTGACCCAGAGCCTGGCCAAGGAGGTGGCGAAGGAGGGCATCACCGTGAACGCCTTCTGCCCCGGCATCATCGACACCGATATGTGGGCTTACAATGACGCCGCCTGGGGCAAGCTGCTGGGCGATTACAAGCCGGGCGAGCTGATGGCGGAATGGGTCCGCGGCATCCCGATGGGCCGCGCCGGCAGCGGCGAGGACGTGGCCGGCCTGGTCGCCTTCCTGGCCAGCGACGACGCCGCCTACATCACCGGCCAGACCATCAATGTCGATGGCGGCCTGATCATGTCGTGACCGGCGGAGGGCCGGGCTCCGGCTCGTCCGACATCAGGCCTGTGGATATGATTCCCGTCATCTGCCGTTGATGAGGTGAAACCCACAGGCATGTGGAGGTGGCATGGAGAGCCGTGAGCCCCCACCCCGGGTCCTGATCGTCGAGGACGACACCTGGATCGCGGGGATGCTCGAGCACATCGTCCTGGCCGCCGGGCTCGAGGTGGTCGGCCCGGTCAGCACGCTGCGCGAGGCGGTCCGGATCGCCAGCTCGGAGCGGCTGGACGCGGCACTCCTCGACATCGGCCTCGGCCGCACCGAGGTCTATGCCGCAGCCGATGTCCTCGAGGAGCGCAACATCCCCTTCGCCTTCGTCACCGGCCGCTCAGAGGCGGAGATCGAGCTGCTGCATCGCGGCCGCCCGGTGTGGACCAAGCCGTTCCTGCAGCTGCAGGTCGTGCAGGGGCTGAAGGATCTCATCGAGCGGCGGTGAGAGCCTCAGGCCCGGAGCGCCGCGGCCAGGCGCTGACCATGCGGCAGGGCCGACGGCCGGTGCAGCTCGACGGGCGCCGCGCGGCGTTCGGCCCAGTCGGCGATCATCTCCATGCTGGTGTGGTCGATCTGGGCCAGCCCGCCTGCATCGAGCCGGACCGTCGCGCCCGGCGGCAGCGCCTCCAGCGCCCGCAATAGCGTCGGCAGCTGCAGGAAGGTGGCCGCCCCCTCCAGCCGCAGCTCGGCCTCGCCGGTCGGCAGGTCGCGGCGCCGGATGCGCAGCGGCATGCGGCGCAGATGCGGCAGCACCTCCAGGAACGACAGCGCCAGCCCGACCAGGACGCCGGTCAGGAGGTCGGTCGCCACCACCATGACCACCGTGGCCGCCCAGATCGCCGCCGGCAGCACGCCGTGCCGGTGCAGCAGCTCGCGCACATGCTTCAGGCTGACCAGCCGCCAACCGGTGACCACCAGCACCCCGGCCAGTGCCGCCATCGGCACCTCGCGCAGCAGCCAGGGCAGCAGGGCGACGGCCGCCAGGATCCAGGCGCCGTGCAGGATCGTCGACAACCGGGTGACGGCGCCGGCCTGGACATTGGCCGAGCTGCGCACGATCACGCCGGTCATCGGCAGGGCGCCGGCCAGGCCGCACAGCAGGTTGCCGACGCCCTGGGCCGAAAGCTCTCGGTCGTAATTCGTGCGGACGCCGTCATGCATCCGGTCGACCGCCGCGGCGGAGAGCAGCGTCTCGGCGCTGGCGATCACGGCGATGACCAGCGCCGCGGCCAGGATCCCGCCTTCACCCAGCCGCGACAGGTCGGCCATGGTCGGGACCGAGACGGCAGCCAGGATCGCGTCGGGCACGTCCACCCTCTGCACCGGCAGCGCCAGGGCCGCGGCCAGCGCCGTCCCCGCGACGACGCCGACCAGGGCTCCCGGGACGAGGCGCAGCGAGCGCGGCCGCAGCCTCTCCCACAGCACCATCGCCAGGATGGTGGCGCCGCCGGCCAGCACAGCGGCCGTCCCGGACGACCACTGCAGCGGCAGCAGGCCGAGCAGGGCGGCCGGGATCGCCGCCAGGTTCTGCAGCCCGTCCGGCAGCGGCGTGCGGCCGAACAGCACCTGCAGCTGCGCCGCCACGATCAGCACGCCGATGCCGGCCAGCATGCCATGCACCACGGCGGGCGAGATGGCGCGGAACCACTTGCCCAGGCGCAGCACGCCGGCGCCGAGCTGCAGCAGACCGGCCAGCACCAGGATCGGACCGAGCATGGCGAGCCCGAAATCCTGCACCAGCTGGAACACGATCACCGCAAGGCCGGCGGCGGGGCCGCTGACCTGCAGCGGCGAACCGGCGAGCAGGCCGACGACGAGACCGCCGATGATGCCGGTCACCAGCCCCTTCTCGGCCGGCACGCCGGAGGCGACGGCGATGCCCATGCACAGCGGCAGGGCGACCAGGACGACGACGATCGAGGCCGGCAGGTCGCGGGCCAGCGAGGATGGCAAAAAGCGCGCCATGCCCCTACTCCGCCGCCAGGCGCGGCATCGGCGGCAGCGCCACCGGCAGGCTGCCGGCGTCGTCGATCCGGCCGAAGCGGCCGGCGGCGCCGTCATAGGCCAGGATGTCGCCGGTCTCGAGCTCGAAGAACCAGCCGTGCAGGCGCAGCTGGCCGCGCGCGACCTTGGCCGCAACCGAGGGATGGGTGCGCAGATGGTTCAGCTGCGCCACCACATTCTCCAGCGCCAGCGCGCGCAGCGTCTCGCGCTCGTCGCGGCCCGGCGGATAGGCCTCGCACACCACCCGGTGGGCGGCGTGGCTGTGGCGCAGCCAGGCGGCGACGTTCGGCATGTCCTGCAGCGCCTCGGGGTGCAGCAGCCCCTTCATCGCACCGCAGTCGGAATGGCCGCAGACCACGATGTCGCGGACGCCGAGCGCCACCACCGCGTATTCGATCGCCGAGGACACGCCGCCATTGGCCTGGGAGAAGGGCGGCACGATGTTGCCGGCGTTGCGGCAGCAGAAGATCTGGCCCGGGCCGCTCTGGGTGATCAGCTCCGGCACCACCCGGGAATCGGCGCAGGAGATCACCAGCGCCTGGGGCTGCTGGCCGTCGGTCGCGAGCTTCTGGTAGAGCGGCTGCTGCTGCGGGAAGATTTCGGCGCGGAACCGCGCCATCCCGAGGAAGAGGTCGTCCATCCTTGGCCTCCAGTGCATGAGCGAGGGTCGTGCACTGAGAGGATGGGATTCCTGTTTTTCGCATGTGCGAATGGTTCGTGACAAAGTGTTTCAGCGCCTTGGCAGGGTCACCTCCGCGGTCAGCCCGCCGCCCGGCCGGTTGTTCAGCGACAGCCGCCCGCCCTCGCGCTCCACCGCCTGAAGGGTAATGGCCAGGCCGAGCCCGACACCGCCGGTGGTGCGGTTGCGCGATCCTTCGATGCGCTGGAACGGCTCCAGCACCCGCCCCAGCTCGGCCTCCGGGATGCCGGGCCCGTCATCCGAGACGGCGATCGCCATATCGGTTTCGCTGCAATGCAACACGACCCGCGCCGAGCCGCCATAGGCGATCGCATTGTCGATCAGGTTGGCGAAGGCGCGTTTCAGCCCCAGCGGCCGGGCGTGGAGGACGGCCCGCTCCGGCCCCCGATAGACGACGTCCTGCCCGGCATCGGCCGCGGCGTCGACCAGCGTGGTCAGCAGCGCCACGAGGTCGACCGCCCGCGGCGGCTCGGGGTCGGTGTCGCCCTTGAGATAGGCCAGCACCGAGCCGACCATCTGCTCCATCTCGTCGAGATCGGCCTGCAGCTCGGCCTGAAGCGATCGATCATCGAGCAGGTCGGTGCGCAGGCGCAGCCGGCCGATCGGCGTGCGCAGGTCGTGCGACACGGCGGCCAGGGCCTGGGTCTGGTCGGCGATCAGCCGGGCCAGCCGGTCCTGCATGGCGTTGAGCGCCCGCGCCAGCCGCCGCACCTCCATCGGCCCTTCCACGGCGACCGGGACCGGCCGGCCGCGGCCGATCGCATCCGCCGCCCGCACCAGCTGGCGCAGCGGGGCCCCGAGGGCGCGGACCAGCAGCGGCGCCGCGATCAGCAGGCAGCTGGCCAGCAGCGCGGTGGACAGCAGGCTGCGCAGGATGTCGGGCAGGCCGTGCTGCAGCCGGGTGACGTCGAAGCCGAGGACGGAGCCGTCGGCCAGGCGCAGCTCGCCGCGGACGCGGTGCGGCTCCCCTTCCCCGCCGCCCCGGTCCAGGGTCAGGCCGCGCCCGGCCAGATCCCGCTTCTGCAGCCGCGCCTCCAGGTCGCGCAGCCAGGGCGACGCGGCGGCGCCCTCGGTTGCCCCCGGGTGCTGCGACCAGCTCAGGGCGAGGTCGGCGGTGGACAGCGCCTGCGCCAGCCGCGGCCGCTGATCGGGCGGCACGCTGGACAGCGCCCGCTCGCCGATGGCGAGCCGCTCGGCCAGATGATCGGCATGGACGTTGCCCGCCTTGTAGCGCTCGGCCAGTTCCTGCAGCACCGCGCTGCCGACGAATTGCAGCAGCACGGCGGAGAGGACGAGCAGGGTCAGGCGGCCGAGCAGGCCGCGCGGGCAGACGAATCGGCGGATCACCGCTGCTCGACATCCGCCGTGAAGATGTAGCCGACGCCGCGGATGGTGCGGATCAGCGCTCCCTCCATCCCGCCGGCGCCGAGCTTGCGGCGCAGCCGGCTGACCAGCACGTCGACGCTGCGGTCGGACGGGCTGCCGAGGCGCGAGCGCGACAGCTCCAGCAGGCGTTCGCGACCGATCACGCGCTGCGGATGCTCCAGGAAGCTGACCAGCAGGTCGTGCTCGGCCCCGGACAGCTCGACCTCGGCCCCGCCGGGATCGGTCAGCCGGCGCCGGCGCCGGTCGAGCACCCAGCCGGCGAAGCGCAGAACCTCGCGGGCGGCACGGCCGGGGAACGGCTCCAGCGCCGCGCCCCGGCGCAGCGCCGCGCGCACCCGCGCCAGCAGCTCGCGCCGGCCGAAGGGCTTGCTGATGTAGTCATCGGCCCCGACCTCGAGCCCGACCACCCGGTCCATCTCCTCGCCACGGGCGCTGACCATGATGACCGGCACCGGGCTCCGGGCCCGGAAGGCGCGGCACAGGTCGAGCCCGTCGGTGCCCGGCAGCATGACGTCGAGGATCAGCAGGTCGACCGGCGCCGTCTCGATCGACTCCCACATCTCGCGGCCGTCGCCGACGCCGGTGGCGCGCAGCCCGTTCTCGCGCAGGATGCGCACGATCAGGGAGCGGGTGCCGGGATCGTCTTCGACCACCAGCACGCGGTCGGTGCGGAGAGGCTCGTTCATCGCGGAACCAAGGGTCCTTTGGCAGCGGAAACCGGAACGCGTCCTCCCCTTGGACCGGTGAGCACCGGCCTCCGCCGACCGCGTGCGATCGACGTGATTTTCGTTAAAATAATCGACAATGATCCGACAGAGGTACCAAGCATAGTCTCATCGGCGATAGAAGATCTACTCGGATACCTCAACGGCAATAAGGTCGCAGCCGCAGAAAAAACAATGGAAAATCCAAACTATTCACGACAATTCGGCCCGGATGCGGAACGAGATCACGAAGCGAAGCGGCAGAGCCGGCATCGCGTCAGCGCCCCGGTCGCAGCTCCGCCCGCGCCACATCGATGAAGGCGCGCAGCTTCGGCTGGTCCTGGGCCCGGCGCGGGAAGTACAGGAACAGGCCGGGCGTGCGCGGCAGGAAGGGCTGCAGCACCGGCTCCAGCGCCCCCGAGGCGAGCTCCGCCGCGACCGCGATATCGGCGACATAGGCGAGGCCGAGCCCGGCCCGGGCGAAGGCGAGCAGCAGATCGCCATCATTGACGATCAGGCTGCCCGGCGGATCGACCGTGAGGGCACGGCCGTCGCGCTCGAACTCCCAGCGATAGATCGCGCCGGAGGCCGGAAAGCGGTAGCGGATCGCCTCGTGCCGGGTCAGGTCCTCCGGCCGCTCCGGCCGGCCGCGGGCGTCGAGATAGGCCGGGCTGCCGACCACCGACCAGGCGATGTCGCGGGTCAGCCGCACCGCCACCATGTCGCGCTCGACATATTCGCCGATCCGGATGCCGGCGTCGTAGCCGCGCGCGGTCAGGTCGACCGTGGCGTCGTCGACCGCGATCTCGACCGCGATCCTGGGATGGCTGCGGCGCAGCGCCGCCACCACCGGCTCGACCACCAGCGGCACCGCCATGCGCGGCACGGTCAGGCGCAGCAGGCCGGTCGGCACCGATGCCATCTCGCCTGCAGCCTCGATCGCCGAGGCGATCTCCATCGTCGCCGGCCCGACCCGCGCCAACAGGGCGGCGCCGGCCTCGGTCAGCCCGACCCGGCGCGTGGTGCGGACGAAGAGCAGCGTCCCCAGCCGGCTCTCCAGTGCCTTCACCGCCTGACTGACCGCTGCCGGCGACACGCCGAGCCGGGCCGCCGCCCCGGTGAAGCCGCCGGCCTCGGCCACGGCGAGGAAGGCGGACAGGCCGGTGAAGGGGTCGGGCGCGGTCATGCGCTGATTATAAATCGAAACTTAAAAGCTCAGAAAGACAGTGCCGATTTTTCAAGGCAATCGCAGCCGGTAGACTCTCCCGCACAACCAGCAGGAGGCGACCATGGAAGAGACGACAGCATTGCCGCGTCGCACCGTCCTGGCCGGTGCGATCGCCGCCGGCGGGGCAGCACTTCCGGCCGCGGCATCGGCCGCCGAGACGCCGGGCGTGCTGGCCGGCAAGGTCGCGATCGTCACCGGCGGCACCTCGGGCATCGGCGCGACCACCGCGGCCGCGCTGGCCCGGGCCGGCGCCAAGGTCGCCTTCAACGGCCGGCGCGAGGCGTTGGGCGAGGAGGTCGAGGCACGTCTCCGCTGGGAGGGCGGCGACGTCGCCTACACCCGCGCCGATGTCCGCGACGCGGCACAGATGGAGCGCTTTGTCGCCGAAACGGTGGCGCGCTGGGGCCGGCTGGACATCGCCTTCAACAATGCCGGCATCGATCTGCCGCCGGCGCCGATCGCCGACACCGACATCGCGGGATTCGACGACCAAGTCGCGACCAACCTGCGCGGCGTCTTCGTGTCGATGAAATACGAGCTGCCGCATCTGGCGCGGGCCAGGGGCGCGATGATCAACATGGCGTCGATCGGCGGCCGCCACGCCTTTCCGAACATCGTCGCCTATGGCGCCACGAAGGCCGCGGTGATCCACATGACGCGCGCAGCCGCCCAGGAATACGGCCGCGAGGTGCGGATCAACGCGCTGGCCCCCGGCGCCATCGAGACGCCGATGCTGGAGCGGGTGCGGCGCGACTGGCAGGTAACGACCGAGCAGCTGGTCGCGCCCTATCCGATGCGCCGCGCCGGCACGCCGGAGGAGGTCGCGGCCGTCGTCCTGTTCCTGGCCAGCGACGCCGCCTCCTATGTCAGCGGCCACGTCATCGGTATCGACGGCGGCGATTTGGCTTGAACCGAGCCAGGTAGACCCGATTGACGCCGGTCCTCACAGCGTGCCGGGGATCGGTTCCCAGCCCTGTGCCCCCGGGCGGAACTGGGGGATGTGGCCGAGCGCCGTGACCAGGGCGGCGTCGGCGCCCAGCACCGGCTCCCAGTCATGCGCCTCGGTCAGGATCACGCCGATGCCGGCCACCTCGGCGCCCGCGGCGCGCACCAGCGCCAGCGACCCGGCCAGGCTGGAACCGGTCGCCACCACATCGTCCACCACCACGACCCGCTTGCCGGCCAGCAGCGGCACCGCGGCACGGTCGAGCAGCAGCCGCTGCTCGCCCTTCGAGGTGATCGAGGTGATGCTCTGCACCAGCGCGTCGCCGAGATGGATCTTTGGCGACTTCTGCAGGATGACGTAGCGGTCGAGGCCGAGATAACGGCTAACCTCGATCGCGACCGGGATGCCCAGCGTGGCGGCGCCGACCACCACATCCGGCTGCAGCGGCGCCAGCCGCTCCGCCAGGGCCCGGCCGATATGGGCGCCGAAGGCGACGCCGGCGTCGATCACCATCAGCAGCGAGATGGCGAAATCCGGCTTGATCGGCACGATCGGCAGATCGACGGGCAGCCCCGCCACATCGACGCGCCAGGTCGGCTTGCTCTGCTCCGTCAATTCCTGTGGTCTCCATTCCCGGCGGCCGGCAGCCGCTCCTCCACCAGCACTCCGACCCGGCGCCAGCTCGTGCGCCGCACCGCCGGGTCGAAGCCGTAGACCGACAACGAGGTGGCAATCGCCTGGGCCATGCGGATGCTCTGCACCAGGAGCGGCACGCCGCGGGCCAGGCCATAGCGCAGCCGGGTCCACAGTGGCACGTCGTCCAGCTCCATGCCGCGGGCGCGCTGGGCCTCGCCGATGCGCTCGAACTCGTCGCGCAGCATCGGGATCAGGCCGAAGATCAGGGCCAGCACCAGCGTCGCCATGGCCGGCAGGCGCAGCGCGCTGGCCGCGGCCAGGATCGAGCCGGGGCTCGACGTCTCCATGACGAAGAAGAAGGCACCGGTCGTCGCCACCAGCCGCGCCGCCATGCGCAGCGCCGTCGCCGCGGCCTCGGCCGGCGGCGCGCCCTGCAGCCAGAGATTGAGCAGCCAGGTGGCGAAGACCAGGGCGAACAGGATCGCGGCGCCCTTCAGATAGCCGCGCAGGCCCGGCAGCCGCAGCGCCAGCAGCACGGCCAGGACGGCGGCCATCAGCAGCAGCGCCAGCAAGGGCGTGGCCACCAGCCAGGCGGCGGTCGTCACCGCGGCGGCGGCCAGCAGCTTGAGGAAGAAGTTCAGGCGCAGCAGCAGGTTCATGCCACCGCCTCCGTGGGCGCGGGCAGCGGCGCCGGCCAGCCCAGCGCGGCGAAGGCGGCGGAGCGCCAGCCCGCTTCCGGCGGCCCGTCGTGGCGGATCCTGCCGCCATCCATGATCAGCAGCCGGTCGGCGACGTCGTCGACCAGCTCCAGGTCGTGCGACACCAGCAGGGCGGCTCCGCCGCGACTGCGCAGATCATCGAGGAAGCGGTCGAGCATCGCCCGGCCGGCGAGGTCGCGCGCCAGCAGCGGCTCGTCGAGGATCACCAGCCCGGCCTCCGCCGCCGCGGCGCAGGCCAGGCCCAGCACCGCCTGCTCGCGCGCCGACAGGGCGAAGGGGCTGTCCCCCGCCCGGCGGTCGAGGCCGAAGCGCATCAGCGCCGCCTGCGCCTTGGCGTGGACATCGGCGGCGCCGAGCCCACGCGGATTGCCGGTAACGGCGAAGGCCGCCTCGTCCAGCACGGTCAGGTTGAACAGGATGCGCCGGACATTCTGCGGCACATAGGCGATGCGACGGGCACGACGGGCGACGGTCCAGCCGCCGGCCTCCTCGCCGCCCAGGAGGATGCGCCCGGCCGCCAGCGGCGACAGGTCCAGGATCGACTGGAACAGAGTGGTCTTGCCGGTGCCGTTCGGCCCGATCAACCCGGCCACCTCGCCGGCCCGGACGGTAAGATCGATGCCGTCCAGCACCGGCCGCCCGTCGCTGCGGCGCAGCCGGCTGACCAGCCCGGTGGCCTCGATCAGGGGCCGGCCGATACCCGCGCCTCGGCGATGGCTGCCAGCCCTGCGCCGCAGCGGCAGCAGGCCGTGATCGAGCCACAGCGGGTCGTCGGCCGCGGCCTCGGCCATCGGCCGGGGTGCGCCGGCTGCGCCGTCCTTCTGCAGCAGCACGGCATCGGCGACCGAGGCCAGCGCGCTGGCATCCTGCTCCGCCGCCAGCAGCATCGGCAGGTCTCCGCCCAGCCGGCCCAGCAGCGTGGCCAAGCGCTGCCGCGCCGCCGGGTCGAGGCCGGTGGTCGGCTCGTCCAGCACCAGCAGCTCCGGCCCCGTCGCCAACGCGGCGGCGAGGGCGACCATGCGCCGCTCACCGCCGGACAGGGTCAGCACCCGGCGGCCGAGCAGCGCCTCGAGCGACAGGGCCGAGACCAGCTGCAGCACCCGGTCCCGCACCCGCAGGCCTGGCAGGCCGCGGCTTTCGAGCGGAAAGGCGATCAGGTCCTCGACCCCGAGGTCCCAGAGCTGATCATCGAGGTTCTGGAACACGATGCCGACGCGGCGGAACAGCTCGGTCCGCGGCAGGCCGCCCAGCTCGGCGCCGCCGAGACGGACGGAGCCGGCCAGGAGCGGCGGCCGGGACAGCTTCGGGATCACCCCGGCGGCCGCCGCCAGCAGCGTCGATTTGCCGGAGCCGTTGGCGCCGCACAGCAGCAGGCGCTCGCCGGGCGCGATCCGGAACGAGGTGGGCAGGATGGTGGGCTTCGCCGGGGCGAAGCCCACGCTCAGCGCATCGAGCTCGAGCACGGTCCGGCGCGGGTCCTCAGAACCGGGTGATGCCGGAGGTCAGGCCCGATCCGGCCAGGATCTTCAGCGCCGGCTTCACCAGCAGCGGCGTGCCGATGATCATCGGCACGATGTCCGACAGGCCGAGATAGAGCAGCCCCCACCAGAACGGGAAGATGCCGAGGAAGGCCAGGCTGGCCGCGACCGCGGCGACCATCACGAGGCCGATGACGAGGCAGGTGGCGGCGATCTTCACCAGGCCGGCGGTGTCGATCGGCTTGCGCGCCGGGTCGAACAGCAGGCCGGGCACGGCGCCGGTCAGCCCGACCATGATGCCGTCGACGATCAGCGTGTGGGCCGGGATGAAAGTGCCGGCCAGCAGCGACCAGACCAGAGATCCGACATAGCCGCAGATGAAGCCGCTGCGCGCCCCGAACAGGATGCCCACCAGCGGCGGCAGAAAGGCGAAGATGCGCCACTGGATGACGCCGGGCACCAGCTGGATCGGGTTGGCGTAGCACCACAGGACGCCGGTCGCGACGCCGGCGACCAGCGCCAGCACGATCGGGAACAGGATGTTGCGTTCGGTCTTGACGGTGGTGATGTCGGTCATGGCGGGACCTCGCTTTCGTCACAAATTCGAAGCAAGGCCCGTGCCAGCCGCGGAAAGCCCGGAAACGGCCCGATCCGCCCTCCCGCCGGCGTCCGGCGGGGCAGCCTGCACAGATTATAGTCAGCCGGCGCAGGCGATGTCCGGGCGCAGCGGCGAGGCCAGGGCCAACTCCGGCCGGATGCAGGCGCTGAGATGACCGTCGCCGACCGCCTGCAGCGGCGGGACGGCTTCGGCGCAGGCCGGCAGGGCGTAACGGCAACGGGTGCGGAAGGCGCAGCCGGAGGGCGGCGACAATGGGCTGGGCAGCTCGCCCTTCAGCAGGATGCGCGGCCGGCGCAGCGTCGGGTCCGGGATCGGCGCAGCCGACAGCAGCGCCTCGGTGTAGGGATGGCGCGGCGTCTCGAACAGCGCCCGGGCCGGGGCGATCTCGACGATCCGGCCGAGATACATCACTGCCACCCGGTCGCAGATCTGGCCCACCACCGCCAGATCGTGGCTGATGAAGACGATGGTCAGGTCCAGCCGCCGCTTCACCTCCATCAGGAGGTTGATGATCTGGGCCTGGACCGAGACGTCGAGGGCGGAGACCGGCTCGTCCGCCACCAGCAGCCGCGGCTCGGTCACCAGTGCCCGGGCGATGCCGATGCGCTGGCGCTGGCCGCCGGAGAATTCATGCGGGAAGCGCTCGGCATGGCTGGCGGACAGGCCGACCGTCTCCAGCGCCGCCGCCACCCGCGCCGCCCGCTCAGCCGCCGGGGGCGCGGGTTTCTGTACTCTGAGCGGCATGGCGACGATGCGGCCGACCGTCATGCGCGGGTTCAGCGACGCCGCCGGGTCCTGGAACACGAATTGCAGCCGCGGCCGGATCGGCTTCAGCTGTCGGCGGCCGAGATCGGTGATGTCGGTGCCCTCGAACAGCACGCGTCCGCCGGTCGGCCGCATCAGCCGCAGCAGGGTGCGACCCAGCGTGCTCTTGCCCGAGCCGGATTCGCCGACCAGGCCCAGCACCTCGCCCTGCCGAACGGTGAAGGAGACGCGATCGACCGCCCGCACCTGCAGCCGGTCGCGCCTGAACAGCGAGCCGCCGACCGGGAAGGACTTGCTGAGCTCCTGCAGCTCGAGGATGGGTGGTGTCGTCATTTCGCACTGTCCCCACACCCCTCACCGTCATGGCGAGCCCCGAAGGGGTGTGGCCATCCAGGGGCCGCTCGCACTGGCCCCTGGATGGCCACGTCGCTGCGCTCCTCGCCATGACGATTTTGGGGCTGGCGACGAACGTCCTTCGAGCGACCCTGCATCATGCGCCCCCCGCCTCGATCTCGCGCCAGCGGCGGCAGCGCACCACCCGGCCGTCGGCCTCCTCCAGCGCCGGCACCGCGGCGTCGCAGGCGCCGGGCCGGGCGTGGCCGCAGCGCGGATGGAAGGAGCAGCCGGGCGGCAGCCGGCCGGGGTCCGGGACGCTGCCGGGAATCGCCGGCAGCACGCCGCCGCCGAAATCCAGCCGGTCGATCCGCGGCACCGACCGCAGCAGCCCCTGGGTGTAGGGCATGCGCGGCCGCTGCAGCAGCCCGACGGCGTCGCCGCGCTCGACGATGCGGCCGGCATACATGACCATGACGCTGTCCGCGATCTCGGCCACCACGCCGAGATTGTGGGTGACGAAGATGATCGCCATGCCGGTCTTCGCCTGCAGCGACTTCAAGAGGTCGATGATCCCGGCCTGGACCGTCACGTCCAGCGCCGTGGTCGGCTCGTCGGCGATCAGCAGGCTGGGGTCGCAGGCCAGCGCCATGGCGATCATCACCCGTTGGCGCATGCCGCCCGACAGATGGTGCGGCCAGGCGGCCAGGCGCCGCCGCGGCTCCGGGATGCCGACCAGCTCCAGCAGCTCCTCCGCCCGGGCCAGCGCCGCCTTCCGGCCGAGGCCGCGATGGTAGGTGACCGCCTCGGCGATCTGGTCGCCGATCCGGTGTACCGGGTTCAGCGAGGTCATCGGCTCCTGGAAGATCATCGAGATCTCGTCGCCGCGCACCGCCCGCATCGCCTCGGGGTCGAGCTGCAGCAGCTCGCGGCTGCGGCCGTCATGCCCGGTGAAGCGGACCGAGCCGGCGATGGTGCAGCGCGGCGCCGGCGGCAGCAGCCGCAGCACCGCCAAGCTGGTGACGCTCTTGCCCGAGCCGGATTCGCCGACCAGCGCCAGCGTCTCGCCGCGCCGCACGGAGAAGGAGACGTCGTTGACCACCGTCAGCGCCCCGGCTTCGCCGCGGAAGGTGACGGCCAGGTCGCGGACCTCGAGGATCGGGGCGTCGGTCATCACGATTCCAGCCGGGCGTCGAGCGCGTCGCGCAGCCCGTCGCCGATGAAGTTGAAGCTGGTCACCGCCAGGGTGATGGCGATGCCCGGCACCAGCGCCAGCCAGGGGGCCGAGGTCAGGTATTGCTGGGCGTTGTTCAGCATGTTGCCCCAGCTCGCGGTCGGCGGCTGAATGCCGTAGCCGAGGAAGCTGATATAGGCCTCCATCAGGATGGCGCGGGCGACGGTCAAGGTGGCGGCGACGACGATCGGCCCGATGGCGTTGCGCAGCAGCTCGTCGACCATGATGCGGGCGTCCGACGCGCCCATCATCTCCGCCGCCAAAGTGAAGTCGCGCTCACGCAGGGTGCGGATCTGGCTTTCGACCACGCGTGCCACCTCCATCCAGCTGGTCGCGGCGATGATCAGGGTGATCATGATCGGATCGGGCTTCAGCAGGGCGGCGAGAGTCAGCAGCAGGAAGACGGCGGGGAAGCACAGCATGGCGTCGACCAGGCGCATCAGCACGGCGCCGACCGCCCGGCCGTAATAGCCTGCCACCACCCCGATGGCGGAACCGACGATCGTGCTGATCACCATCGCGGCGAAGGCGACGGAGAGCGAGATGCGCCCGGCCATCAGCAGCCGGGCGCAGAGGTCGCGGCCCAGCGGGTCGGTGCCGAACAGGTGCCAGCCGGTCAGCGGCGGTGCGAAGCGGGCGCGCATGTCGATGCGCAGATCGTCGAAGGGCAGCAGCCACGGCCCGGCAACGCAGGCCAGCACCAGCAGCAGGATGCAGGCGACGCCCACCATCGCCAGCCGGTGGCGGCGGAAACGGCGCCAGCCGCGGTTCCCGGTGCGGCGGGCGGTCTCGACGGTGGGGCCGGCGGCGGTCGCTGTCATCGCCCCCTCCCCTCAATCCAGCCGGATGCGCGGGTCGGCCACCGCGCAGAGGATGTCGGCCAAGAGGTTGCCGAGCAGCACCAGCAGGGCCGAGACCATCAGGATGCCCATCACCACCGGGTAGTCTCGGTAGCCGAGGGAATCGAGGAACAGCCGGCCCATGCCCGGCCAGGTGAACACCGTCTCGGTCACCAGGGCGCCGCCCAGCAGCGTCGGCAGTTCCAGCCCGGCCAGGGTGATCATCGGCAACAGCGCGTTGCGCAGCGCGTGGCGGATCAGCACCCGCTTCTCCGGCAGGCCCTTGGCCCGGGCGGTGCGGATATAGTCCTGGTTGATCACGTCGATCATCGAGGCGCGCATGTAGCGGCTCCAGACCGCCACCTCGACCAGCGCCAGCACCAGGGCCGGCGCGATCAGATGGTGCAGGAAGTCGAGCAGCGACCCGTCGCCGACCGTGTACATGTTGCCGGCCGGCAGCCATTGCAGCCGGACCGAGAAGATGTAGATCACGACCAGGCCGAACCAGAAGGTCGGGATCGACAGGGCGACCATGGCGCCGACCGTCGCCAGCATGTCGGCGAAGGAATAGCGCCGGACCGCCCCCATGACGCCGATCCAGACGCCCAGCAGCACCGCGATCAGGATCGCCGTCGCCATCAGCTCGAGCGTGGCGAAGAGATGCGAGCCGATGACGTCCAGCACCGGCGACTGGTCGCGGTAGGACCGCCCCCAGTCGCCGGTCAGAAGCCGGCTGGCCCATTCCCAATATTGCACCGGCAGGGAGCGGTCGAGGCCCATCTCATGGGCGATCTCGGCCAGCCGCGCCTGCGTCATGCCCGGGACCAGGGCGAATTGCGACAGCGGGCCGCCCGGGGTCAGGTGCAGCACGGCGAAGCCGATCATCGACACGAGCCACAGCAGCAGCAGGCTCTGCAGCGCGCGGCCGAACAGGAATGGCGCCATCGCTTCCTCCGTCCCCGGGCCGTCCCCTTCTCAGCTCGCCCAGTACCAGGTGTGCGCGTTCCAGCAGTTCTCCTGGACGTTGACGTTGGGGGTGAAGCCGGTCAGGCCCTTCTTCACGCCCTGGACCATGGCGTATTGGAAGATCGGCAGGTAGGGCAGGTCCTTGCGCGTGAACTCCTGCATCTTGAAATAGGCCGCCTTGCGCTTGGCCGGGTCGACCGTCGACGCGCCCTCGGCCAGCAGCTTGTCGACGTCGGCGCTCTCATACTGCGTCGTGTTCTGGCCGCCCCCGCCCTTGGCGCCGATCGAGCGGCTGGAGAAATAGTCGGTCGCGTCCGGGTCGGGCCCGACCATGAAGTAGATCCCGACCATCGCCGTCTCGAACTTCGACTGCATCCAGTAGTCGCCCCACATCACCGCCGGGGGCAGGTTGTTGATGTTCATCTTGACGCCGATGTCGAGCCAGTTCTGCTGCAGCAGCTGCTGCGCCTGCTCGCGCACATGGTTGCCGGCGGTGGTCGAGTTGACGAATTCCAGCCGCACGCCGTTCTTCTCGCGGATGCCGTCGCCGCCCGGCTTCCAGCCGGCCGCGTCCAGCATCTGCTTCGCCTTTTCGGCGTCATAGCTCTGCTTCGGCAGGTCCGGGTTGAAGGCCCAGGACTGCTTCGGCAGGAAGGATTCGGACGGTGTCGGCAGGCCGTAATAGATGCTGTCGATGATGCTCTGCTTGTCCATCGCGGTGTAGAGGGCCTCGCGCACCGCCGGGTCCTGGAACACCGGCATCCCGAGGTTCAGCGCGATGTTCTCGATGAAGGCCTGCGGCACCGGCGAGACGTCACGGTCGGCCAGTCCCTTGGCCTCCTCGTAATGATCGGCGGTGATGCCCTGCAGGCCGATATAGTCGATGTCGCCGGTGGTGAACTGGGTGAACAGGACGGTCAGGTCGGGGATGTACTTGATCACCAGCCGCTCGAGATACGGCCCGTCCAGGTGGTAGCCGTCATGCGCGGCCAGGGTGATGTGGTCGCCCGGCACGCGCTCGACCCATTTGAACGGCCCGGTGCCGACCGGCTTGGTGGCGAAGGTCGAGGCGTTCGGGTCGGCCTCCTTCTCCATCAGGTGCTTCGGCACGATGAAGGTCCAGGACAGGATCGACGGATAGGGCGCGTAGGGCTTCTCCAGCTTCCAGGTCAGCTCGGTCGGGCTGACCACGGTCAGGTCGCGCACCAGCTCGTGCCCGGCCCGGCGCGCGGCGCGGAACTTCGGGTTGTTGATCAGCTCGATCGAATACTTGACGTCCTCGGCGGTGAACGGCGTGCCGTCATGCCATTTGACGTTGTCGCGCAGCTTGATGCGCCAGGTCAGGCCGTCGGCCGAGATGCCGCCATTCTCCAGGCTCGGCACCTCCGCAGCCAGGTCAGGGATGAACTTGCCTTCGGGGTCGACCTGCCACAGCGCGCTGAACAGGTTGAAATAGACGCCCTCATCGACCTCGATGTGCAGCATCAGCGGGTTGAACACCGTCGGCTCCTGCGACAGGCCGATCACGGCCTGGCCGGTCGCCTTCGATGGTGGGCCTGCGGCGCGGGCGGCCTTGACCCAGCCCTGGCCGGGGCCGAGCCAGACCGCCGTGCCGGCGGCGAGGCCTGCCGCCAGGAAGCGGCGGCGGCTGGTCTGGGCGAACGGAAGATCCCTGGTCTCGTCGGTCATGGTGAAGCTCCCTTTTCGTTGCCTCCAAGGCCCGGCGGGGGCGGGTCTGCGCCCATCTCCCCGCCCGGCCGGTTCACACCCCGGCCATCGGCCTGGGCTTCGATCCGTCACTGAAGCGCGAGAAGCGGAAATCCTTCGGGTCGACAATCGGGCGGGCGCCCGTGGCGAGATCGGCGGCCAGGTGCCCGGCGCCGGGGCCGATGCCGAAGCCGTGGCCGGAGAATCCGGTCGCTACGACGAGGCCTGGCACCTCCGCGACCGTCGAGATCACCGGCACGGCGTCGGGCGTGACGTCGATCAACCCGGCCCATTCCTGCACCACCCTGGCGCCGGCGAAGGCCGGGAACTGCTTGGCCAAGTCGGCCATGGCCTGGCGGTTGGCCTGGCGGTCGGGCTCCGGATCCAGCACCCGCGCCTTCTCATAGGGCGAGACCTGGTCCAGCGGCACCAGCGCCGCCTCCCGCCATTCCTGGAGGAACCGGTCGTCGACCCGCAGCTTCAGCGCCGACCATTCCATGCGCAGCGCCGGCAGGAAGTCGCTGAAGAAGCGGAAGCTGTCCGGCACCAGCGGCGCGATGTTGGAGTTGCCGTTGGCGATGGTGTAGCCGCCGTCATGGCGCTTGCGCAGCGCGAATTCCTTCGACCACATCGCCGTTTCCGGCGCGCCCTCCAGCGGCGCCGTGCGCTGCACGCTGGCCCGGACCTTGAGCTGCGGCAGGGTCAGGCCGAGATCCTTCAGGAAACGGCGCGACCAGGCGCCGCCGGCCACGATCACGCTGTTGCAGGCGATGCGGCCGCGTTCGGTGACCACCCCGGCGATGCGCCCGCCGGCCCGGTCGACGCCGCGGACGGCGCAGTCGGTCAGGATCGCGGCGCCGGCCCGGCGCGCGGCGCGGGCGATGGCGGGGGCGGCGCGCTGCGGCTCCGCCCGCCCGTCGGAGGCGGAGTACAGCGCCGCCTTCCAGCGGGCGCCGGCGCCGGGCATCAGCCGGTCGAACTCGGCCGGGCTGATCAGCCGGGCGTCGAGCTGGTAGGGCCGGGCATGCTCCAGCCAGGCCTCGTATTCCGCGATCTCCTGGTCGGTCTCGACCGCGAACAGGATGCCGCTCTGGCGGAAGCCGGTCTCGGCCTCCACCGTCTGGTTCATCCCCTCCCACAGCCGCATGCTCTCGATGATCAGCGGGATCTCCCGCGGATCGCGCCGGGTCTTGCGGCACCAGCCCCAGTTCCGGCTCGACTGCTCGCCGGCGATGTGGCCCTTCTCGCACAGCGCCACCGAGACTCCGCGCTGCGCCAGGGCCAAGGCGGCGCTGGTGCCGATGATCCCGCCGCCGACGATGACCACATCGGCCTGCTGCGGCAGGACTTCATCCGGCTCGACGCTGTCGACCTGGAGGCCCATCAGCGCCCTCCCCGCATGACGATCGAACGCATCGGGCTCACCAGCTGTCCTCCAGGGTCGAATTGATCGGGATCTCGGCGATGCTCGCCGTGTCGGGCAGGTCGAGCAGGAAGGCGACGATTTGCGCCACGTCCTGCGGCTGGGTCATGGCTTCGGGCGGCCGCTTGGCGAGGCCCGCGGCCATGTCGGTGGCGACGAAGCCGGGGCAGATCGCGGTGGCGCGCACGCCCTCGTCCCAGCCGGCATGGCGGATGGCATGGGTCATCGCCAGCGCCGCGAACTTGCTGACGGCATAGAGGCCGGAGGTCGCCGACTTCACCCGCTTGCCCGACAGCGAGGCGATGGTGACGACGCGGCCATGGCCGGAGGCGACGAGATGCGGCCAGGCCGCCCGCACCAGTCGCAACGGCGACTTGACGTTGACCTGGATCAGGTCGTCGAGGTCGGCGTCGTCGGCCGCGATCACCGTCTTCGGGATCATGATGCCGGCATTGGCGATGATCGCGTCGATCCGGCCGAACCGCTCGGCCGTGGCCTCGACCCACAGGCGTTCGGAGTCCGGATCGCGGGCGTCGAAGCGGTGGACCAGGGCGCCGTCCGGCGGGGTCAGCCGTACCGGGTCGCGCACGCCGAGGCTGAGCCGCCAGCCGGCGCGGGCCAATGCGGTCGCGATCTCCGCGCCGATGCCCCGGCCGGCGCCGGAGATCATGGCGACACGGGTGTCAGTCATGGCGATGCCTCCCACCCCGCCCGCTCACTCGACCACCGGCGCGTGCTCGACATAGCCGGCATAGACCTTGCGCAGCAGGCGCAGCAGGTCGGCCTGCTCCGCCCCGCTCAGGATCGAGAAGAACTCGGCGGATTGCCGGCGGGCGACGGCGCGCACCTGTTCGGCCACGCGCCGGCCCTTGCCGGTCAGATACAGCTCGCGCGCCCGCCGCTCCTCCGGCGAGATCTTCTGCTCGACCAGCCCAGCCTGCTGCAGCTGCTCGAGCAGCCGACCCATGGCCGAGCGGTCCTTGAGGATGAAGTGCGCCAGCACCGAGGGCCGGATGCCCGGATTGCGCTCGACCAGCAGCAGCGTCGAGATCTTGCCGGTTCCGCCAGCGACCTCCAGCGCTTCCATCTGCTCGTCCAGGTCGCGGCTGACCAGCATGTTGACGGTGCGGACATAGAAGCTGAGCAGGTCGGTGAAGATATCGAAATCGATCTCCGAGAAGTCGATCGTCTTCGGGACCTGCGGATTGCGCCGCGGGCCGGCGCGGCCATCGCTCGTGGCGGGCATGGCCGTCCTTGGGTTCGGTGAGGTGGGTCAAGCCAGGGTTCCACATGATCAGAAGGGCGGCGGGTCGAGGCCGTCGCGCCGGGCGGAGCGCTGGTCGCGGATCCGCGACCAGGCCAGCATGACGCGCGGCATGAAGCTCATGTAGAAGGGCGTGCGCTGCAGCCTTTCGATCGGCAGCGCCAGGTCCTGCGGCGGTGTTCCCGTCGCCCATTCCGCCAGCACCGTGCCCATCATCGTGCCGGTCGGCACGCCGCGGCCGGAATAGCCGAGCGAGGCGACCACGCCGGGCGCCAGGCCGTAGAGCCGCGGGAAGGTGCGTGGCTGCATGTCGATCGCGCCGGTCCAGCTGTACTGGAACTCGACATCGCCGAGCTGCGGCAGCAGCCATTGCAGCTTCCGCCGCATCAGCGCCGTGGTGTAGGCGGGGTCCGTGCCGCGCCGTCCCTCGACAAACAGCGAGGTCACCAGTCGTCCGTCCTTGTCGTATTTCCAGATCGAGATGTCGCGCCGGCTGTCGACCACGGTGTTGTTGTCTGGCGCGATCGTCCGGCGGACATTGTCGCTGAGCGGCTGGGTGGCCAGCACGGCGACGCCGAGGCGGGCGAAGCTCTGCTCCAGCCCCGGCCAGTAGCCGTCGGTATAGGCGCCGGTGCCGCACACCACCTTGTCGGCGAGGACGGCGCCGGCCGGCGTCTCCACCCGCCAGCGCGCGCCCTGCGGCCGGATCGCGGTGACCGGCGAGCGGGTGAAGACCCGGGCGCCGCGCGAGATCGCCGCCCGGGCCAGGCCGCGGGCATAGCCGAGCGGGTTGAGGTGCCCGCCCTCCGGATGGATCCAGCCGCCGCAGAAGCGCGGCGACCCGGTCAGGCGCTGGGCCTCGTCGCTGTCGAGCATCCTCGTGGCCTTGCCGACAGCCGCATATTCCCGGCAGCGCCGCTCCAGCTTCGCCAGGGCGGCAGTGGCGTGGGCGGCGTGGATGTAGCCGGTCTGCACCGCCTCGCAGTCGATGCCGTAGCGGCGGATGATGTCGAAGACCAGGTTGGCGGCGTTGGTCTGGCGCTCGATCAGCCGCGTGGCGAAAGGCTCGCCCAGGATGCGCCGGACGGTCGCGATCTCGTGGACATGGAAGGTCGGGGTGCAATGGCCGGCATTGCGGCCGGAGCCGCCATGACCGATCTGCTCCGCCTCCAGCACCACCGTGCCGACACCGCGCTCGCCGAGATGCAGCGCGGTGGACAGGCCGGTGTAGCCGGCGCCGATCACGCAGACCGGCGCGTCTATCGTGCCGTCCAGCGCCGTCGTCTCCGGCGCGGGGGCCGCCGTGGCGTACCACAGCGACGGTTCGAGCGATGTCTTGTGTATCATTTCCTTCCTGTTCCGGAAGAACTGACACAATTCCGATCAAAAGAACGCAGAATGCCCATCGCAGGCACGTCATGCTTTCTTTTTCACCAGAACTTGGTGCGGTAGCACGCGATCAGACAAGCCCGGTTTTGAGACCGGTCTCAAGGCAGATCGCTTCTTGGCAACTGAGATTATGATTGTGATCGTCCACTATGGACGGAGTCAAGTGACATGTGACGAATTTGCGGCCAGCGGCGCTGAGCAGGATCGCCCCCTTCAGGCGAAGGAGGACTGGTCCAGCGTGGTCGCGGAGTAGAAGCTGAGGCCGCCCGGCAGGTTGCGGAAGCCCTGCAGGGCCTTGCGCATGGCGAAACCCTGCGCCCGGTAGGCCAGCGTCACCATCGGCGCCTGATCCAGCACCAGCTGGCCGGCCTTGGCGTAGATGTCCTTGCGCTTCGCAGCGTCGAACTCCCCTCGCCCCGCCGCCAGCAGCTCGTTCAGCCCGGGCACGGTGATGCCGGTGCTGCGGATGTAGGACGGCGACAGCGAGGAATCGACGAAGGAGGACAGGCTTTCCGGATCCGGGCTCTCCATCGCCGTGCCCATCACCGCGAACTCGTACTGGCCGCGATTGCCCAGGCTGACCCGGGTCGGCCAGTCCGGCATGTTCAGCTCGACCTGGATGCCGAGCTCGGCCAGGTTCTGCTGGATCACCTCGGCCGTGCTCTTGTGCATGCCGTACTGGGCGGTGGAGAGGAGCTTGCAGGAAAAGCCGTCGGCCACGCCGGCCTCGGCCAGCAGCGCCTTGGCCTTGTCGAGGTCATGGCGCCAGCCATGCGCCGCGGCCTCGTCGTAGAAGGGCGTCTGCGGCGGGAAGGGCAGCCCCTCCAGCGGCGCACCGCGTCCGAAGAAGGCGGCCTGCACGATCTCGTCGCGCTTGATGCCGAGCGCCACCGCCCTGCGGATGCGCGGATCGGCGAAGGGGCCGGTCTTGCCGTTGAAGGTCAGGTACATGAACGGGCCGAGCTGGTTGTCCAGCTTCAGGTTCCCGTCGGCCTCGATCGACGGCATCGATTGCCAGGGGACATAGTCGATCAGGTCGACATCGCCGGCCTGCAGCGCCGCCACCCGCAGGGTCTCGTCCGGATAGGCGATGACCTTGACCGCCTTCAGCTTCGGCAGGCCGGGCTTGTAGTATTTGTCGAAGGCGGCGAGGTCGAGCGATACGCCACGCTCCTGCCCCTGCAGCACGAAGGGCCCGGCGCCGATGCCCAGCGGGTCGTCGGCGGTCGACCCCTTCGCCACGATCGGCATGTAGTAGTTGGCGAACCAGTGCGGCACGCAGACGGTCGGCTGCTTCATCACCAGGCGCACGGTGCGGTCGTCCGGCGTCTCGACCCGCTCTACCCCCTGCAGCTGGGTGCGCAGATAGGCGGTCGATTTCTCGCCGGCGACCTGCTCGATGTTCCACTGGATGTCGGCGGCGGTGACCGGGGCGCCGTTGTGGAAGAGGGCCTGGCGCAGGCGGAAGACCCAGGCCTTGTCGCCCTCCGGCTGCCAGCTTTCAGCCAGCTCGCCCTGCAGGCTGCCGTCGGCGGCGTAGGACAAGAGGCCGCGATGCAGCAGCGCCGCGACCGAGCCCGCCGCGCCGCCGGAATTCACCCAAGGCTGCAGGTTCGGCGGATAGCTGGAAAGGCCGAAGCGCAGCGTGTTCGCCGACGCCTGGCCCCAGGCCGGCAGGCGCAGCGCCGGCAGCACGGCGCCGGCGGCGAGCCCGCTGGCGAGCAATGTGCGACGGGACACGAGCATGATGACCTCTCCCTGTCTGTTGTCGTGGTCAGAGCACGGCGCCGTAGACCCTCTGCGCCGTCTCCCGGTCGATCCGTCCTTCCGCCAGATCGCGCTGCACGGCGTCGGCCGCGCGCCCGGATGGCGGGCCATAGCCGCCGGCGCCCGGCGTCACGATCTCGATCACGTCGCCGCGCTTCAGGTCGCCATTGCCGTGGTCGAACGGGGCGACGCCGGGACCGAAGACGAAGCCGCCGCGGCCGCCCTCCAGCCCGCCCTCCAGCCCCCACGGGGCGGAGCGCAGGCGCGACCCGTCGATATGCACCCGGCAGTCGGCCTCGGCCCGGTAGACCCGGCGCAGCCCCATGCCGCCCCGCTGCGCGCCAGGACCGCCGGAGCCGTCGACCAGCTCGTAGCGCAGCAGGGTCAGCGGGTATTCCAGCTCCAGCGCCTCGGCCGGCAGGTTGGAGGTGTTGGTCATGTGGACATGGACGCCGTCGAGCCCGTCCTTGCCGGCGCGGGCGCCGCTGCCGCCGCCGATGGTCTCGAGATAGACCCACAGGCCGCCGGTCTTGGCGTCGCGCCCCATGAAGGTGGCGGAGGCGCAGGAGCCGTTGCTGGCCGCGGTCAACCGCTCCGGCACCGCCTGGGCCAGGGCGCCGTGGATCAGGTCGGCGATGCGCTGGCAGGTCGCCACCCGGCCGTTGACCGCCGCCGGATGGATGCAGTTCAGCACCGTGCCCTCCGGCGCCGTGACCGTCAGCGGCCGCGCCAGCCCGGCATTGGGCAGGATGGTCGGGTCGACCACCGTCTTCACCGCGTAATAGACCGTCGACAGCAGCGCCGTGTAGACGACATTGAGGCCACCCCGGACCTGCGGCGGGCTGTCGAAATGCAGCCGCATCTCGTCGCCGGCCACGGTGATCTCGACAGCGAAGTCGAGCTCGCCGTCCAGCTCCGGATTGTCGAAACGATCGTTGAAACGGTAGGTGCCGTCCGGGATCGCGGCGATGCCGGCGCGCATCTTGCGCTCGGCATAATCCTGCAGCGCGGCGCCGGCCGCGAGCACGACGTCGGCGCCGTATTTGGCGCACAGCGCCGTCATCCGCTGCACGCCCAGGCGGTTGGCCGCCATCTGGGCACGGAGATCGGACAGCCGCTCCCGCGGGACCTGGCAGTTCAGCAGTACCAGCTCCTGCACATCGGCCTGCAGCTCGCCGGCGCGGTACAGCCGGATCGGCGGGATCCGGATCCCCTCCTGGTAGATATGGGCGTGGCCGCGGTCGGCGAAGTCGGCGTGGTGGGCGGTGTTGACCGCCCAGGCCACCATCCGCCCGTCGACGAAGATCGGCTCCGCCAGCACGATGTCGGGCAGATGCGTGCCGCCGCCCTCATAGGCGTCGTTGCCGATGAACACGTCGCCCGGCCGCATCCGGTCCAGCGGATGGCGCCTCATGATATGCGGGATGATGCCGATGAAGCTGCCGAGATGCATCGGGATGTGCTCGGCCTGGCACAGGGTGTTGCCGGCCATGTCGAACAGCGCGGTGGAGCAGTCGCGCCGCTCCTTGATGTTGGTCGAGTAGCTGGCCCGGACCAGCGCCTCCCCCATCTCCTCCGCGATCGAGGCGAAGGCGCTGCCGATCACCTCGACCGTGATCGGGTCGAGCGCGGCCTCGCGGCGCTGCGGGACGGCGACGCTCATCGGACATCCAGGACCAGGTTGAGATAGGGTTCGACATGGGCCGTCATGCCGGGGAGGATAACGGTGGTGCTGTCCATCTGCTCGACCACGGCCGGGCCGGCGATGCGGTTGCCGGGCTTGAGTTGGGCGCGGTCATAGACCGGGCAGGAGACCCAGCCCCCCGCCTCCGGCAGCCAGACCTCGCGCGAACCGGTGACGGCGTGCCCA
Source organism: Mycobacterium sp. KBS0706 (assembly GCF_005938675.2). Taxonomy (GTDB): domain Bacteria; phylum Pseudomonadota; class Alphaproteobacteria; order DSM-16000; family Inquilinaceae; genus Inquilinus. The sequence goes on along the minus strand of NZ_VCCH02000002.1, from coordinate 157,616 downwards.
GCCTCCGGCCCGGCATCGGGCTGCGGCCGGAAGCTGGCCTTGGTGACAACGCCCGCGGCCTCGACCCGGAAGGTAACCAACTGCACCGGCTCGCCGGCGGCGACGAAGCCATATTGCCGCTCATGCGCCCGGGCGAATCCGGCGGCCAGCGCCTCCAGCGTCGCCGGCGTCACCGGCCCGTCCGGCAGCGCCACCGGCAGCTCGTAGTTCTGACCGGCATAGCGCATGTCGACGGTACGGGTGACGCGCCGCGCGCCCTGCGGCACCTCCTCCTGCGCGAACCATTCCTCGGCCCGGACCAGCAGCCCGTCGAAGGCGGCCTCGACCGCGGGCAGCGCCGCCAGGTCCAGCGCGGTCAGCCGGGTGGCGGCGAAATCGGCGCGCAGGTCGGTCAGCAGCAGGCCCATGGCGCAGAGGATGCCCGGATTCTGCGGCACCAGGATGCGGCTGATGTCGAGCTCCTTGGCCAGGCGGGCGGCGTGCAGCGGGCCGGCGCCGCCGAAGGCCATCAGCGTGTAGTCGCGCGGGTCGTGGCCGCGCTGCACGCTGATGACGCGGATCGCCTTGGCCATGTTGGCGGTGACGACGGTGAGAATACCCTGCGCCGTCTCCATCAGCCCGAGGCCCAGCTGCTGCGCCAGCCGGCCGATCGCGGCCTCGGCCAGGTCGCGCCGAACGGCCATGCGGCCGCCCAGCAGCGACACCGGGTTCAGTGTCTGCAGCACGACATTGGCGTCGGTCACCGTTGGCTCCCCATTGCCGTGGCCGTAGCAGACCGGCCCGGGCCAGGCGCCAGCGCTGCGCGGTCCGACCTTCAGCAGCCCGCCGCTGTCGACAGTGGCGATCGAGCCCCCGCCCGCCCCGACCGTGTGAATGTCGAGCATCGGGGCCTTGATCGGGTAGCCATGCACCACCGCCTCGCCGGCCAGGCGGCATTGGCCGCCGGCCAACAGCGCGACATCGGTGCTGGTGCCGCCCATGTCGAAGGTGATCAGGTCGGGGAAGCCGGCGACCGCCCCGATCGCCTGGGCCGCGACCACGCCGGTGCTGGGGCCGGACAGGACGGTGCGGACCGGCAGCCGCGCCGCCGTCTCGAAGCTGATGACGCCGCCATTCGACTGGGTCAGCCGCGGCGCCGCCTTGACCCCGATCTCGGACAGCCGCTGGCCCAGCCGCTCGATATAGCCGCGCATCACCGGGCCGAGATAGGCGTTCACCACGGTGGTCGAGACCCGCTCATACTCGCGGAACTCCGGCGCCACGCCGTGCGAGGCGCAGGCGAAGGCCTCCGGGAACTCCTCGGCCAGGATGCGCAGCGCCGTCTCCTCATGCTCGCTGCGGACGAAGCCATAGAGGAAGCTGACCGCCACCGCTTCGACCCCGGCCGCGCGCAGCTCGCGCACCGCCTTGCGCAGCACCGCCTCGTCCAGCGGGGTCTCGACCGAGCCGTCGTGGCGGATGCGCTCCGGGATGTCGATGCGCAGGTCGCGGCTGACCAGCGTCTCCGGCTTGTCGGCCTGCAGGTCGTAGAGGTCCGGGCGCTTCTGCCGGCCGATCTCCAGCAGGTCGCGGAAGCCGTCGGTGGTCAAGAGGCCGGTGCGGACGCCGCGATGCTGGATCAGGGCATTGGTGCCGACCGTGGTGCCGTGGCCGAAATAGCCGATCTCCCCCGGCTCGGCGCCGACCCTTGCCGTCCCCTCCTCCACCCCCTGGACGATGCCGCGTGACGGGTCGTCGGGGGTCGATGAGACCTTCCAGACGTCGAGCCGCCCGCTCTCATCGTCGAACAGGCAGACGTCGGTGAACGTCCCGCCGGAATCCACGCCAATGCGCCAAGCCATCGTGAAGCCTTCCCATGTCCGCAGGTCCCGCTGCGTGCCGTTTTCCGGCACGAATTCCTGGACCCGCGTTCGAATTCTTGGTCCGGCGGCGCCTGGCCCGCCCGGTGATCCCGAAACGATGCTAGGCAGCCTCGCATGGTCATGGACAATTCATTTATTCGAGCTTTCCATGCCGGATTGGAATGGGCTCCGGCGAAGGCGCGGGCATATGCACAAGATCAAGATCCGGCACCTCGAGACCCTGATGGTGTTCATGAAGACCGGGTCAGTCACCGAGGCGGCGGAGATCCTGGGCACGACCCAGCCGAACGCGAGCAAATCGCTGAAGCAGCTGGAGGATTCGATCGGCATCGCGCTGTTCCAGCGCAGCGGCGGCCGGCTGCAGCCGACGCCGGAGGCCGAGATCCTGTTCACCCATGCGGCGCGGCTGATGGAGGAGCTGGCCTTCTTCGAGACCCTGTCGGTCGACCTGGCGCGGCTGAAGAGCGGCTTCGTCCAGATCGCGACGCTGGCCACCTTCGGCGTAGCGCTGCTGCCGCTGGTGGTCGAAGCCTTCAACGCCCGTCACCCGGACGTGTTCGTCCAGATCGACATCCTGGATTCCGACAAGATCCATTCCTTCGTCAGCCGCGGCAATTACGACCTCGGGCTGGTCCATCATCCGAGCCAGGAGATGGACCTGATGGCGCAGACGCTGCGCACCGGGTCGATGGTCTGCATCCTGCCGGCCGCCCATCCGCTGGCGCGCCAAGCCGAGATCGAGGCGGCCGACCTGGCCGGCCTGCCGCTGATCACCTATCCGAAGACCCTGCCCTTCGGCGCAGCGATCGCCAAGACGCTGGCGGATGAAGGCGTCCAGATCCGCAACCCGCTATCGGCCAATCACAGCCATGTGGTGCGCAAGCTGGTCGAGCGCGGCCGCGGCCTGGCCCTCGTCGACGAGTTCTCGGTGTGGGACGCGGCGGCGGCGCCCGGCCTCGCGATCCGGCCCTTCGCGCCGCGCATCCCGGTCTCGATCGGCCAGATCGTGCCGAAGCGGCGGCCGCTGTCGCTGGCGGCGCAGGCCTTCCTCGCGGCGCTGCAGGACGCGCTGGCCGCGCCGCCGCTGTAGCCTCAGTCGAGCTTGGCCAGACGCTGCAGCATCCGCCCGTAGAAGGCGGGCGCGTCGCATCCGGTCAGCCACAGCGCGTTGGCCGGGCGGCCGGAGATGCCCCACCAGTCGACCACGGTCATGCCGAGGGTCAGCGGCGACGCCGTCTCGATCTCGACATTGCAGCGCCGCCCGGTGAACAGCTCCGGCCACAGCAGATAGCCGACCGCCAGCGCGTCGTGCAGCGGCCGGGTGGCGGTGCCATATTTCTCGTTCCCGAAGCGCTGGAAGAACCGCATCATCCCGGCCCCGGCGGCGCCGACGCGGGTGCCAAGCGCCTCCAGATCGGCGATCCAGCTGTCCGGGGTCGGCGCCGCATAGGTGCAGTCGATCGGCACAGCGACGAGGTCGATGCCGGCGCCGAACACGATGGCGGCGGCGTCCGGGTCGACCAGGATGTTGAACTCCGCCGCCGGGGACATGTTGCCGCCCTGGAAGAAGCCGCCGCCCATCAACACGATGCGGCGGATCTTGCGGGCGATCGCCGGGCAGCGGCGCAGCGCCATCGCGACATTGGTCAGCGGTCCGACCGGTACCAGGGTGGTCGCGCCGTCGGGCCGGGCGAGCAGCGTCTCGACCATCCAGTCGACCGCATGGCCGGGCTCCGGCGGCCGCGCCGGGGCCGGGAAGTCCCAGCCGTCCAGGCCGGTCTTGCCGTGCACCTCCTCGGCGAAGCGGGCCGGCCGCAGCAGCGGCCGTTCGCAGCCGGCCCGCACCGGGACCTCCGGCCGGCCCGCCAGCTCCACCACCCGCCTTGCGTTCGCGGCCGTGACCGCGACCGGGACGTTGCCGGCGACGGTGGTGAGGCCGAGGACCTCGAGCTCCGGCGACGCCAGCGCCAGCAGGATGGCGAAGGCGTCGTCCTGCCCCGGATCGGTGTCGATGATGATGGCTTCGGTCAAACGCGCCTCCCTGCCGGCCTGGAAGCGGCCGGTCCTGTTCGTCAGAAAAATGTATACAGAAATGAGTTTCTGTATACAGATAGAAAAAACAGGGGAGCTTGCGAATGGGTCGGGGAGACTTCTCGAACATCCCGGTGCTCGACGTCTCGCCGCTGCGCGGCGGTGCCGGGCCGGAAGACCGCGCCGGCACGGTGGCCGAGCTGCGCCGGACGCTGGAGACCATCGGCTTCGTCTATCTGGCCGATCACGGCGTGCCGCCGGAGCTGGGCGAGCGGCTGCACCGCCTGTCGGTGCAGTTCCACGACCTGCCGGCCGAGACCAAGCTGCGCCTCCGCATGAACGACGCGCATCGCGGCTATATGCCGTTCAGCACCTCGACCATCGTCACCTCCTCCGTCGCCGCGGTCACCAAGCCGAACCAGAGCGAATCCCTGATGGCGATGCACGACCTGGCGGAGGACGACCCGGCGCTGGGCGAGCCGTTGCAGGGCCCGAACCAGTGGCCAGCGGAGATCCCGGAACTGCGGCAGGCGGCGCTCGACTACATGCGGGCGATGTCGGCCCTGGGCCGGGACATGGCCGTGGCAATCGCCGAGGCGCTGGACCTGCCGCCGACCTACTTTCTCCCGCATTTCGACCGTCCGACGCTGTTCCTGCGCCTGCTGCACTATCCCGAGCAGCGGCGCGAGGAAGGGCTGTTCGGATCGGCCCCGCACACCGATTACGGCTTCATCACCCTGCTGGCGCAGGATTCGGTCGGCGGGCTCGAGGTCCGCAACCGCGCCGGCGAGTGGATCCCAGCGCCGCCGATCCCCAACACCTTCGTGATGAATGTCGGCGACATCCTGGCGCGCTGGTCGAATGACCGCTTCGCCTCGACCCCGCACCGGGTGCTGAACCTGAGCGGCCGCGAGCGCTATTCGCAGCCCTTCTTCTACGACCCGTCGATGGATTCGGTGGTCGACTGCCCCGCCGCGCTGCTGGCGCCGGGCGAGGCGCCGCGCCAGCCGCCGGTGCGCTACGGCGACTATCTCCTGGATCGGCTCAACAAGAACTACGAGTACCGCAAGAAGGCGTCCTGAGAACGCCAGGGGACAGGTCCCCGGGGAGGCGCCGCCCAGGTCGGCGGTCCACAAACAGCGGAGACAAGGACATGCAGCCCACTCGACGGCAGGTTGTCATGGCATGCGCGGCCCTGATGGGCCCGGCCATGCTGCGTTTCCCGGCCCTGGCGGCCGCGGCGCAGGAGCTGGTGATCACCACCTATGGCGGGGTCTGGGAGGCGTTCTGGCGCAAGAGCCTGGTGCCCGCCTTCGAGACCGCGACCGGTGCCAAGACGAAGCTCGACATCGGCTTCGGCCGCACCTTCACCTCGACCCTGCGGGCGGCCGGCAAGGACCAGCCGCCCTATTCCATGGTGATGATGAACGAGATCTTCGCCTCGTTGCTGCGCAAGGAGGGGTATTTCGAGAAGTTCGACCTGTCGCTGGTGCCGCACTACAAGGACCTGTACCCGATCGCCCAGACCGGCGACGGCTGGGCCGCGGTCGGCATGATCTCGCCGCTCGGCCTAGGCTACCGCACCGACCTGGTGCAGACCCCGCCGAAATCCTGGAAGGACCTGTGGGACAACCCGGAGTTCCAGGGCCGCATCGGCCTCTACAACATCGTCAACTCGGCTGGGAAGGCGATGGTCATGCTGACCGGCAAGCTGTATGGCAGCGGCCCGCAGGACCTGGACAAGGCCTATGAGATGCTGGGCAAGCTGGCCCCCGTGCTGCAGACCGACTTCAACATGTCGACCCTGATGTCGACCGGCGAGATCGTGGTCGCGCCCTATGATTTCGGCGAGATCGCCCGGCTGAAGCACCAGGGACTGCCGGTCGAGTGCATCGTGCCGGAGGAAGGCCTGTTGATGTGGGACCAGACCTTCAGCATCTGCACCAACGCCCCGGCGCGGGAGCTGGCCTACAAATACATCGACTTCATCCTGTCGCCGGAGACGCAGCTGATGCTGGCGCGGGAGTTCTTCGTCTCCCCGGTCAACCGCACGGTCGAGGTGCCGGAGGACCTGCGCGCCGACGTGCCGGTCTATGGCGACCAGATGAGCAGGATCCTCGCCTGGGACTGGGATTGGGTGAACGCCAATGCCACCGAGATGACGGAACGCTGGAACCGGACCTTCCAGTGACCGAAGTCGTCATTTCAGAGCTGACCCGCAGCTTCGGCGCCGCCCGCGCCGTCGACCGGCTGTCGCTGTCGATCGCGAGCGGCGAGTTCGTCTCGCTGCTGGGCCCGTCGGGCTGCGGCAAGACCACCACGCTGAAGCTGATCGCCGGCTTCGAGGAGGCGGAGCACGGAAGCATCGCCTTCGACGGCCGCGACGTGTCGGCCCTGCCGCCGGAGCGGCGGGACATCGGCATGGTGTTCCAGTCCTACGCCCTGTTCCCGCACATGACCGTGGCGCGGAACCTGGCCTTCGGGCTGGAGATGCGCAAGGTCGGCCGGGCCGGGATCGCAACCCGTGTCGCCCAGGTGCTGGAGATGGTGCAGCTGCGCGGGATGGAGGAGCGCTACCCGCGCGAGCTGAGCGGCGGCCAGCAGCAGCGCGTCGCCCTGGCCCGGGCGCTGGTGATCGAGCCCAGCATCCTGCTGCTCGACGAGCCGCTGGCCAATCTCGACGCCCGGCTGCGCGACGAGATGCGGGTGTTCATCCGCGACCTGCAGCGGCGGGTCGGCATCACCACCATCTACGTCACCCATGACCAGGCCGAGGCGATGACGATGTCCGACCGCGTCGTGGTGATGTTCGGCGGCCGCATCGTCCAGGCCGGCGCGCCCGAGGCGATCTACGAGCGGCCGGCCGATGCCAGGGTGGCGAGCTTCGTCGGCCAGGCCAACCTGCTGCCCGGCATCGTCGTGGCCGACGGCGCCGACGCGAAGATCCGCACCGTGTTCGGCGACTGCGCGGCGGACGGGCTGAACGGCACCGCGCCGGGTGCCTCGGTCCGGGCGCTGCTGCGGCCCGAGGCGATCACTCTGGCCCCCGCCGGCATCGGCACCACGGCGACAGAAGGCGTGGTCGAGGGCCGCTACTATCTCGGCAACATGGTGAACTACCGCATCCGGCTGCCCGACGGCAGCGATGTCGAGGCCCACAGCCTGACCCAGACCCGCTTCGCCGAGGGGCAGCGCGTGGCGGTGCGGCCGCCGGCCGCCCCGCTCTGGGTCGTCCCGGAGGCGTCATGACCGCCCGGCGCAAGAGGCTGCCCTGGACCTGGCTGATGATCGCGCCGGCGGCGGTGCTGCTCGGCGTGTTCCTGCTGGTGCCCTATCTCAACATCGTGCTGATGAGCTTCCGGCCGCCGGCCACCGGCGCGCCCTACGGGCCGGGGCTGACGCTGGACAACTACCAGCGCACCCTGACCGACGGCTATTATCTGGGCCAGCTGGGCAGCACGCTGTGGATCGCGCTGCTGACCACAGGGACGACGCTTCTGGTCGGCTTCCCGGTCGCTTGGCAGCTGGCCCGCAGCCGGTCGCGCTGGCGCCCGGTGCTGTACGGCATCGTGCTGTCGCCGCTGCTGGTCGGGATCGTGGTCCGCAGCTTCGGCTGGACCATCCTGCTCGGCAACAACGGCGTCCTCAACAAGGCGGCAAGGTCGCTCGGTCTGACCCTGGCGCCGCTGCCGCTGATGTACAACACGCTCGGCATCGTCATCGCCCTGACCCATGTCTTCCTGCCCTTCATGATCCTGCCGATCATGGCGGCGCTGCAGACCATCGACCCGGCGCTGGAGGCGGCGGGACGGTCGCTCGGCGCCACCAGGCGGGTGGCGTTCCGGCGCATCGTGCTGCCGCTGGCGCTGCCGGGGATCCAGTCGGGCTGCATCCTGGTCTTCGTGCTGGCGCTCAGCGCCTATGTCACCCCGGTGCTGATCGGCGGCATGCGGGTGAAGACCATGACCCTGACCGTGGTCGACACGCTGACCGACGCGTTCCAATGGCCGCTGGGCTCGGCCCTGGCCCTGATGCTCAGCGTCGCCGGCGGACTGTGCGTCGTCCTGTTCGCCCGGGCCACGCGGATGCGGTGGGCAGCATGAAGCAACGACGCCCGATCCTGTTCCCGGTGTTCTGCGGGCTGGTCTACGCCTTCCTGCTGGCGCCGATCCTGGTCGTCGTCGGCGCCTCCTTCAGCGCCGGCGCCTTCCTGGCATTCCCGCCGCAAGGGCTGTCGCTGCGCTGGTACGAGGCGTTCTTCGGCAACGAGGTGTTCGTCACCGCGATCTGGACCTCGCTGCAGGTCGCGACCGTCGCGACCCTGGTCTCCGCCGTCATCGGCACCGCCGCCGCGCTGTACCACGCCCGCCATGCCGGCCGGGCGAAGGAGGCGATCCGCATCGCCGTGCTGGCGCCGCTCTTGCTGCCCGAGGTGCTGACGGCGATCGCCCTCCTCTTCTTCTTCTACGCCATCGGCATCGGCACAAGGAACCTGGTGGCGCTGGTCACCGGCCATGTGCTGATCACCCTGCCCTTCGTGTTCATGAACGTCTCGGCCTCGCTGCAGGGCTTCGACCGGTCGTGGGAGCTGGCGGCGCGCAGCCTCGGCGCCCGGCCGTGGCGGGTCTTCGTCCGGATCACCCTGCCGCTGATCAAGCCGGGGCTGATCGGCGGCTGCCTGTTCGCCTTCATCATCTCCTTCGACACCTTCGCGATCTCGTTCCTGCTGAAGGACGTCGGAACTTCGACCCTGCCGATCCAGCTGTTCGATTATCTTCGCCTGAACTTCACGCCGGAGGCCGCGGCCGTCTCCACCATCAGCATCGTCATGACGCTGCTGGTCGTGGTGGTGACCGAGAAGGTCCTCGGCCTCAAGATCCAGAGGTTCTGACCCGCGACCATGGAGACCGCCATCCCGGATGAAGACAGCGGCACCCCGCGCCGGCCGGTGCTGTCGCAGACGGTGCTCGCCTTCCTCGAGCGCAAGATCATCCTGCGCGAGCTGCCCCCCGGCGCCAAGCTGGTGGAGGAGGAGCTGTGCGAGCGCTACGGCATCAGCCGGTCGCCGGTGCGCGAGGCGCTGCGGCTGCTGGAGGGCACCGGGCTGGTGATCCGGCGGCCGCGCCAGGGCGTTCGGGTGGCGCCGATGTCGCTGGCCGATCTCGACCAGATCTATTCCTGCCGGGTGAAGCTGGAGGCGCTGGCGGCCGAAGGCGCCGCCCGGTCGGCCAATCCGGTCGCGGTCGCCGGCGAGCTGTCGGTGGCCCTCGCGGCGATGCGGTCGGCGCTGGAGGCCGGCGAGGTCGAGCGCTGCTTCGACGCCAATGTCGCTCTGACCGAGGCGCTGCACGAGGCCTCGGGCAACGCGGTGCTGCAGCGCCTGCTGGCCATCGTGCAGAAGCCGGCGCTGCGCTACCGCCATCTGGCCTATGGCGTGTCGGCGGAGATGACCGCGATCGCGATCGAGGCCAACCAGCAGATGATCGACGCCATCCGCCGTGCCGACGCCCCGGCCGCCGGCCGGGTCACCGCCGGGCTGGTCGAGGCCGCCTGGCAGATCGTCCGCACGGCGCTGTCCACGACGATCGGCAGGCGGTGACGGATCCGTCCTGTGCGCGAGGCGGGACGGCAAACACCTCCGAATAAGGCAATGCACATTGCGTTTAATGCGCCATCGGCGGGTCGATCGGACTCGCGCCACACATGTCACTCCCACTGTCCGGGGCCCGGCGCCAATCTACTTCACGACCGACAACGAACGATGAACAGCGAAGGGACCCGCGCCCATGAGGCGCGGGAGGTCGCCCGCATCCGAAGGAGTCAAACGCCATGACCACAGAGACCGGACAGCCCGCCATGCACACGCCGCCGGTGGTGTCGCCGCAGGCATGGAAGGCGGCCCACGCGCAGCTGCTCGTGAAGGAAAAGGCCCACAGCCGCGCCCGCGACGCCCTGGCCGCCGAGCGCCGGCGGATGCCGTGGATGGCCGTGAAGTCGGACTATGCGTTCGAGGGGCCCGCGGGCAAGGCCAGCCTGCTCGACCTGTTCGACGGCCGGCGCCAGCTGATCGTCTACCGCGCCTTCTTCGAGCCGGGCGTGTTCGGCTGGCCCGACCACGCCTGCCGGGGCTGCTCGATGGTGGCCGACCAGGTCGCCCATGTCGCCCATCTGAACGCCCGCGACACCACCCTGGTCTTCGTCTCGCGGGCGCCCCAGGCGGACATCGCGCGGCTGAAGGCGCGGATGGGCTGGGAGATCCCGTGGTTCACCGTCACCGACAGCTTCGACCTCGATTTCGGCGTGGACGAGTGGCACGGCACCAACGTGTTCTACCGTGACGGCGACCGCGTCTTCCGCACCTACTTCGTCAACAACCGCGGCGACGAGCAGATGGGAGGGACCTGGAACTACCTCGACATCACGCCGCTGGGCCGGCAGGAGGTCTGGGAGGATTCGCCCGAGGGCTATCCCCAGACCCCGACCTACAAATGGTGGAACTGGCACGACAGCTACGTCGCGGACGCAGCACCCGACAAGAAATGGGTCGAGGTGTCGGACGCCGGAGAGGCGGCCTTCCGGGACAAGGGCGCAAGCACGAAACCGTAAGCCGGGCCCTCCCGAAAGCGGGACCTTTCAAAACATCACCGTCATTGCAATGACGGTGTTGGGAACTCTGAAAAGGTCCCGCATGCCCCCCAAATGAGAGACGACAGCTGCGCCGGCCGGCGCGACAATCGGGACACAACAAACCATGGCGGCAGGGCCTGGGCTCCGCCGCCGGAGGGAGGTCCCATGCAGATCGATCCGGACAAGCTGAACGCCTTCATGGGCAAGATGCTCGGCGATCTCGGCGCGGCGGTGAACGCGCCGCTGATCCGACTGGGCGACAGCCTCGGCCTCTACAAGGCGATGGCGGCCGGCGGGCCGATGACGTCGTCCGAGCTGGCGCAGCGCACCGGCACGACCGAGCGCTACGTCCGCGAATGGCTCGCCGCGCAGGCGGCGTCCGGCTATGTCGAATACGACGCCGCGGCCGGACGCTTCACCCTGCCGCCGGAACAGGCGGCGGTGTTCGCGGATGAGGACAGCCCGGTGTTCCTCGCCGGCGTCGGCGACCTGATCGCGGCGATGGTCGATGTCGGCCCGAAGGTCGCCGAGGCCTTCCGGACCGGCCACGGCGTCGGCTGGGACCGCCAGAACCCCTGCCTGTTCTGCGGTACCGCCCGGTTCTTCCGCACCACCTACAAGCATCATCTGGTGCAGGAGTGGCTGCCGGCGCTGGACGGCGTGGCGGCCAAGCTGGCGCAGGGCGGCAGCATCGCCGATATCGGCTGCGGGCACGGCGTCTCCACCGTCCTGATGGCGCAGGCCCACCCGCAGGCGCGCTGCTTCGGCTTCGACTACCATGAGCCGTCGATCGCCGCGGCGCGGCAGTCGATCGCCGGAACCGAGCTTGCCGGCCGCGTCGCCTTCGAGACCTGCCAGGCCAAGGCGGTCCCGGCCGGCAACTACGACCTCGTCGCCTTCTTCGACTGCCTGCACGACATGGGCGACCCGGCCGGCGCGCTGCGCCACGTGCGCTCGGCGATGGCGCCGGACGGCACCTGCATGATCGTCGAGCCCTTCGCCAACGACCGGCTGGAGGACAACCTCAATCCGGTCGGCCGTATCTATTACGCGGCCTCGACGCTGATCTGCACGCCGGCATCGCTGTCCCAGGAGGTCGGGCTTGCGCTCGGCGCCCAGGCCGGCGAGGCGCGCATGCGCCGGGTGGCGGACGAGGCCGGCTTCACCCGGTTCCGCCGCGTCGCGGAGACGCCGTTCAACCTGGTCTACGAAGCCCGCCCGTGACCCACGATCCGACGGGACGGAGATGGGGCGATGGACATTCGATCGACACTGACGGAGCTCTGTGCGGCTTTCAACGCCCATGATCTCGATCGGATCATGGCGTGTTTTTCCGACGATTGCGTCCTGGAGATGCCGCGGGGAAGCGAGCCTTGGGGGTCCCGTTTCGAGGGCAAGCGGAACGTGCGGGACGCGCTGTCGACCCGCTTTGAACGCTTGCCGGATGTCCATTACGGCAACGCGGAGCATTTCGTGGATGCGGCGGCCAATACCGGCATCTCGAAATGGACCCTCACAGGCACCACCCGCGAGATGACGAGAGTGGAGGTCCGAGGGTGCGACTTCTACACCTTTCGCGACGGCAAGGTGGTCCGCAAGGATTCCTACTGGAAAATCGTGGAGTGATACCGACGATCGAAAATATTGCTCGTCATCCCGTGCGCGCTGCGGCGCGAAGTGCCGCGGCGCAGACACGGGATCTCTGCGCGATCCCTGATACAGACGGCGCGAAATATCGACCCATCATGGCGAGCCCCGAAGGGGCGTGGCCATCCAGGGCCGCTCGCACCGGCCCCCTGGATGGCCCATCTTTGACTCAGAGGGGCGGCTTCGCCTCCTCGCCATGACGGGAGGGACCGAAGACGCGAACTCAACGGCCGCTGGCATGAGAGTCCGTTGCGCCGCCCTCTCAAGCGCTTTTCTTCCGGGAGCGGGGCCGCACCGACAGGTTCAGGGCCGCGGCGGCGCGGATCAGCGCCTGCAGCGCCGGCTCATCGATCGCCTCGCCCTCGCGGATGTCGATGGCGCGCCGGGTGTTGCCGTCGAGGCTGGAGTTGAACAGGCCTGACGGGTCGGCCAGCGCGGCGCCCTTGGCGAAGGTCAGCTTCACCACGGCCTTGTAGGTCTCGCCGGTGCAGAGGATGCCGGCATGCGACCACACCGGAACTCCTCGCCACTTCCACTCCTCGACCACCTCGGGGTCGGCCTGCTTGATCAGAGCCCGGATCCGGGCGAGCGTCTGGCCCCGCCAATCGCCCAGTTCCTCGATCCTCGCATCGATCAGCCGGGAGGGAGAGTCGCCTCCGTCCGTCGCGCCGCTGGTCTTCATGGCTGTCGTCGCTCCCTCGAGATTTGCTCGGTCACATCTTTTCGCCGGGCAATTCGCTGGCCTGCTTCACCCAGGCGGCGAGCTGGGCTTCGTCGAGCGGCTCGTCTTCGCGGATGTCGAAGTAGCGCACATCCTTGTGCTTGGACGTGCCGGGCGGGAGAGGCTGCAGCGACGCGCCGCGGAAGAAGGCCACCTTGATGTATTTCGTGAAGCAATGGAGGCTGAGGAACCAGGTCTGGTTCTCCGCCCCCGCCCCGTACAGGGGCGAGTTCCATTTGACCGCCTTGCGCACGCCGGGGACGGTTCGCTCGATCAGCGCATCCAGGCGGCGGCCGACCTCGCTTTTCCAGCCCGGCATGGCGGCGATATAGGCCTGCACGGGCTCGTCGCCATAGCCCTTCGCGATCTGCGGGTTGCCGCCCGAAAGCAGGACCGGCGTCGCGGCCGGCGCGGGGCCCTGCGCCGGCTTGCGCGGCTTGGCGACAGCCGTCTTTGCGGCCTTCGAGGTGGCGGGCGTCTTGTCGGTCATTGCGCTCCCCTCGCTGACGGACGAGGCAGCGAGGATACTTCGATTCTTGGCGATGTCGACCGGCTCAGCCCGCGGCCGCGAGCGGCCGGATCTCGCCGGTGGTGCCGTCGGTCAGGCCGAGATCGGTGACATGCGGCCCCGGGTTGCAGGCCAGGCTGGCGCCGACCACCGCCTTGAAAGTGCGGTAGGGCGGCTGCCAGTCGACGATCCGGTCCGCCGCCGCCTTGACCGCGGCGAAATCCGCCGCCACCTCCGCCGCCGGCGCGTCCGACAGCAGGCCGCAGACCGGCAGCGCCACAAGGGCAGTCACGGCGCCACGCTCGGCCACCGCCATGCCGCCGCCGGCCGCGATCACCGCATTGGCCGCCGCCGCCATGTCGGCCGGGTCGCGGCCGAACACGGTCAGGTTGTGGCTGTCGTGAGAGATCGTGGTGGCCAGCGCGCCGCGCCAGGGACCCCAATCATCCAGGATGCCGATCTGCGGCACCGCCGGACGCCGGCCGTGGCGGTGGATCACCGCCATCAGGATGCGGTCAGCCGGCAACACCACCGCGCCGTCCCGCACCTCGACCGCGAGGTCGCGCCATTCGGTGAAGCGCGGCCGGAAGATCGAGTTGACCACGGCCGTGCTGCGCCCCGGCAGGCGGAGGACGAAGTCGTCGGCGGTCAGCGGCGGCACCTTCACCGTGTCGCGGAAGGCATCGGCCGCGCGGCCGAGTTGTCCCGCGGTCAGGCGCCCCGCCGCCGCGACCTCGCGGCCGGAGGCGAAGACCCGCTCGACGCCCAGCGTCTCCAGCCCGTCGAGCACGATCAGGTCGGCGCGGCGGCCCGGCGCGACCAGGCCGAGGTCGCGCCGGCCGAGCCGCATCGCCGCGTTCAGCGTCGCCGCCCGGATCGCGTCGACCGGGCGCAGGCCGTAGCGGATCAGCCGCCGCAGCACGTCGGCGATGCCGCCGACGGCGACGAGGTCGTCCGGGAAGATGTCGTCGGTGCAGAGGGTCAGGGTCTGCGGCAGATGCGGCAGGGTGGCCAGCGCCTGGACCGCGCCGGGCAGGACATAGTCGTGCGCCCCCCGCAGCTCGACGGTGAAGCCGGCGCGCAGCTTGGCCAGCAGGTCGTCTCCCGAGGTGATCTCGTGGTCGGACTGGATGCCGGCAGCGGCGAAGCCCTGCAGCGACGCGCCCTCCAGCCCGCGGGCATGGCCGCAGACCAGCTTGCCGCTGGCGAGGCCGGCGGCGACCACGCCCTGCATCGGCTCGCTGCGGTCCAGCACGCCGCGCATGTTCATCACCTCGGCGACGCCGGCGATCTCCGGCCAGCGCAGCATCTCGGCCATCTCGCCGCCGCCGAACTCGGCCCCCGCCACCTCCAGCCCCGGCGCCGAGGGCACGCAGGAGGGCGCCAGGGTCAGGATCCGCAGCGGCAGCCCCTGCCCGGCCTCGACCGCCCAGCGCACCCCCGCCAGGCCGGCGACGTTGCCGACCTCGTGCGGGTCCCAGCAGATCGTGGTCGTGCCCTGCGGCACCACCACCTCGGCATAGCGCCGCGGCGTCACCATCGAGCTTTCGATGTGCAGATGGGTGTCGATCAGCCCGGGCGCGACGAAGCGGCCGGCGGCGTCGACCACCCGGCCTGCATCGCCGCGGCTGCCGGGGGCGTGGACGCTGGCGACCAACGGCCCGACCAGCCCGATATCGGCCGCCCGGATCTCCGAGGTCGCGACGTCGACCAGTTGGGCGCCGGTGATCAGCACGTCGAAGGGCGCCAGCCCGCGGGCGGCGCGCACGGCGCGGTCGCGCAGGCCGGGATCGTCCAGGTCGTGCGGTTCGCGGGTCATGGCTGGACCTTCGATGGGTTGGCTCTGCTCGAATCCCCCTCACCCTCCCGCCGAGGAGGCGGGGGATTCATGCGTCGATCAGTGAGACCGACCGCAGGTATGCGAACAGATTGCCTCTCCCGCTTGCGGGAGAGGTCGGACATCCGAAGGATGTCCGGGTGAGGGGATAGCGGCCTCACCGAGAGCACAGCTTTGCCACGAGCGAGTGCATGATCCACCCCATCCTGAAACGCTGATCCTGGTGTCGCGGCCGAGCCGCCCTCACCCGGTCTCGCTGCGCGAGCCCGACCTCTCCCGCAAGCGGGAGAGGCAATGGGAGCGGAGCCAGGAGATGTGTCAGTGCCTTCGTCCCGAGGAGAAGGGCGCCGGGCGGCTTCTCCGTTCATCCGGCCCCTCCAGATCGGGCGGCGCGTTCGAGCGCGCCGAGAGCCATCGTCCGGATGCGCTCGGCGTCCGGCACGGTGGCGATGTCGGCATTGGCGGCGGCCTTGCGCGGCACCCGCCATTCGATGACGGTCATGCCGCGGGTCAGCCGGCCGGACAGCTCGGCATCCAGCCGGGCCGGGCGGAAGCCGACTGTCGCCGGATCGATCCAGGCGGCGGCCGCCACCGGATCGTAGAGTGGATGCGCGGCCTGGCCGATGCAGGCATAGCCCTCCAGCAGGTCGGCCAGCACCGCGGCACGGTCGCCGCCGATCGCCCGCAGCCGGTCGGCATCGGCGACCGAGACCGTCACCGGCCGGCAGGCGTCGAGCCCGACCATGCCGATGCGCACCCCGGCATCGATCACCGCCTGGATCGCCTCCGGGTCGACCGCGGCGTTGAACTCGGCGACGGCTGTATGGTTGCCGGGGCCGGCGCTGCCGCCCATCCAGACCAGCCGGATCCGCACGGCTAGGTCCGGCCGGGCGATCACCAGCGCCGCGATGTTGGTCAGCGGCCCCAGCGCCAGGATTTCGGAGCCGCCCTCGACGAGGTACCGGATCAGGGCCGGCAGCGCCGGCTCTGCGGACAGCGGCGTATCGGCTGCGGGCAGGGTGCGCCCGACCGTCGGCATGGCGCCGTCGCCGAGGGCATAGGCCGCGGTGACGAGGTCGCCGAGCAGCGGCCGGTCGCGGCCGGCATGGATCGGCGCGTCCCAGCCGAAGAACGCCGCCGCGTCGCGGGCGTTCTGCGCCACCTGGTCGAGCGGGGCATTGCCGGCGACCAGCGACAGGCCGGCGATGGCGACGTCCACCGCCTCCGCCACCATGGCGATGGCGACGACATCGTCGAAGCCCATATCGGTGTCGATCCAGACCCGGCGCATCATGCCCGCTCCATCACCGCCGCCGTCGCCAGCGGCAGGTCGAAGGCGATCTCGGCCCCCGCCTCGTGTCGCGGCACCGCTGCCGGCACCTCGGCCTTGACCGGCCCGGCCGGCGTCTCCAGCAGGTATTCGACGGTCTGGCCGAGATAGGAGACGCCGCGCACCCGGCCGCGATGCGGGCCGGAGCCCAGCGCCACCGCCTGCGGCCGCCAGCCCAGCGCCTTGGCCGAAGCCGGCAGGGCGAAGCCCGGTGCCAGGCTGCCCCCCGTCGTGGCCAACCGCCCCTGCTCCACCGCGAAGGTGTTCTCGAAGCCCATGAAGCGGGCGACGAAGGGCGAGCGCGGCGCCTCGTAGATCTCGTCCGGCCGGCCCATCTGCTCGATCTGGCCGGCGCGCATGACGATGATCCGGTCGGCCAGGGCCAGCGCCTCGGCCTGGTCGTGGGTGACGTAGATCATGGTGATGCCGAGCTCGCGCTGCAGCCGGCTCAGCTCGCTGCGCATCTCCAACCGCAGCCGGGCGTCGAGGTTGGACAGCGGCTCGTCCAGGAGCAGCAGCTGCGGCTCGACCACGATCGACCGGGCCAGGGCGACGCGCTGCTGCTGGCCGCCGGACAGGGCCTTGGGCAGGCGCTCGGCGAAGCCGGAAAGGCCGACATTTGCCAGCGCCGCACCGACCCGGCCGGCGATCTCCTTCTCCGGCAGCTTCTTCAGGCGTAGGCCGAAGGCGACGTTCTCGGCCACGGTCAGATGCGGGAACAGGGCGTAGGACTGGAACACCAGCCCGACGCCGCGCCTGTTGGCCGGCACCCGGGTGATGTCGCGCCCGGCCAGGGTGATCCGCCCCCCGGCCGGCGCCATCAGCCCGGCGATGGCGCGCATCGTCGTGGTCTTGCCGCAGCCGGAGGGGCCGAGCAGCGCCACCAGCTCACCCCGCCGGATCGACACGGTCAGCCGGTCGACCGCGACCTGGCCGTGATAGGCGAGCGTCAGCCCGTCGAGTTGGAGGAAGGCGTCAGACATAGCGGGACAGCCCCAGCAGGCGTTCGGCGACCAGCACGATGGCGAGCGATATCAGCGCCAGCAGGCCCGACAGCGCGGCCACCGACGGGTCGTAGTTGAATTCCATGTAGAACATCATGTCGATCGGCAGGGTCGAGACCCCGGGGCCGGACAGGAACAGCGACACCGGCACCTGGTTGAAGGAGGTGACGAAGCCGATGACGAAGGCGGCCATGATGCCGTTCCGGATGTTCGGCAGCACCACCCGGAAGAAGGCCCCGGCCCGGCTGGCGCCGAGCAGCACCGCCGCCTCCTCCATGTCGACCCGCAGGTTCTTCAGGCTGGCCGAGGTGATGCGCACGGCATAGGGCACCAAGAGCGCCGTGTGCGCGACGAACAGGGCGGCGATCACCGGGATGCCGGCCGGGATCACCAGGTGCCGCAGCAGCGCCAGGCCGACGATGATGCCGGGCACGATGATCGGCGCCGTCACCACGCCGCGCACCGCCTCGCGCCCCGGCAGGTCGTAGCGCTCCAGCGCATAGGCCGCGGGGATGCCGAGCAGCAGCGCCGCCCCGGTGGCGCCGAGGCCGAGCGCCATCGACAGGGCGAAGCTGGAGCGGAAGCTCTCGACCTCGAACACCTTCTCGACCCAGCGCAGCGACAGGGCCTCTGGCGGGAAGGCCAGGGTCTCGCCGGCGGACAGTCCGGCGATGCAGATCAAGAGGAACGGACCGATCAGGAATACCATCACGGCGGCGAGCAAGGTGTGGCCGGCGAGGCGCATCAGCCGGCCCTCCGCCGCGCCGTGGCCAGCCGCTTCAGCCCGCTATGGGTCACGATGCTCATGCCGATCAGGATCACGGCGATGACCCCGGCGGCGGCGTAGTCGTTGGCGACCGAGACGCGCTGGTACATCAGCGTCTCCAGCATCAGCACCTTGGACCCGCCGAGGATCGCCGGGGTGACATAGGCGGTGAGCGAGCCGACGAAGACCAGCGTGCCGCCGACCACCAGCCCCTCGCGGGTCAGCGGCAGCAGGATGCGCCGGAACACCGTCCACCAGGAGGCGCCGAGCACCCTGGCCGCCGGCACCACATCGGCCGGCAGGTTCTCCAGCGCGCTGACCAGCGGCAGCACCATCAGCGGGAAGAACAGCTGGATCAGGCCGATGAAGATCGCGGTCTCGCTGAACAGGAAGCGGATCGGCTCGTCCGACAGGCCGAGCCCGGTCAGCGCCGCATTGACGATGCCGGTGCGGCCGAGGATCACCAGCCAGGCATAGGTCCGCGCCACCGGCGAGATCATCAGCGGCAGCACCAAGAGGCCGACCAGCTTGCCCTTCACGCCCGGCGAGGCGTCGACGATCACCAGCGCCACGGCGTAGCCGACCACCGCCGCCACCACCGTGACTGTGAGGGCCAGACGGAAGGTGCGGAAGAACACGTCGCGGTTCAGCGGCTTGGCGAAGAACTCGGTGAAGTTCTCCAGCCCCCAGCCGGCGGCGGAGTGGAAGCTGCCGGCCAGCAGGATCGCCACCGGCAGCAGCAAGCCGACCGCGACGAACAGCGCTGCGGGCGCCATCAGCGCCAGGCCGATGCCTCGCTTCTCGAACATGGGACGCCTACTGCGCGACCTTGGCGTTCCAGCCAGCGACCCAGGCCTCGCGGTTCTCCAGCATCGCCGCGGGCTTGATGAAGCTCAGGCTGGCCGCGGTCTCGGCGCCGTAGGTCAGCGCCTCCGCCGTCTCGGCCGGCACCTCGACCGACTTGTTCGCCGGGCTGTCGACCAGGTCCATGGCCAGCCTGGTCTGCACCTCCTGGGACAGCCAATAGTCGATAAACTTCAGCGCCAGCGCCTCGTTCTTCGTGCCCTTGACCAGGGTCAGCACGTTCATGCCGCCGGTCTGGCCCTCGCTCGGGGTGGCCCATTTGATCGGCAGGTCGAGCTTCTTGATGTTGGCCCAGCCGAAGCGGCCGACCACCGCCGCCAGGATCTCCTCCTGCTCGAACAGCTGCGGGATCTGCGAGCCGCGCTCGTAGAAGGTGACCACGTCCTCGCGATGCGCGGCGATGGCGTCGATGCCGGCCGCGAGGTCGGGCGTGGTGCCGCCCTCGGCCTTGTCGATCATGTAGATCGCCAGCGGCCCCTGGGTGGTGGTGATGTTCGGCAGGGCGATGCGGCCGGCCAGCTCGGGCTTGAACAGGTCCTTCCAGCTGGCGATCGCGACCTTGTCCGAGCGGTAGACGATGCTGGTCGAGTAGAAGGTGTAGCCGACCGCCAGATGGCCGCCGAGCGGGTCCTGGGCGAGGTCGTAGAGCGCGCCGTAGTTGGACAGCTTCGACACGTCGATCGGCTGGATCAGGTCCTTCTTCGCCGCCTCCAGCGCGTTGAAGTCGGCGATCGCGGCGACGTCGATCACCGGCGACGCCTTGTTGGCCTCGAGCTTCGCCAGCCGCTCGCTGCTGTTGCCGGTCTCGACCACCAGCTTGCAGCCGCAGCTCGCCTCGAACGGGTCGTACAGGTCCTTCTTATAGGCGTCCTGCGCGATGCCGTAGACCGAGATGGTCAGGGTCGGCGTCTCGGCGAAGGCGGGCGAGAAGCCGAGAACGGCCAGCGCGGCGCCGGCGGCCATCCGGGTCGAGATCATGAAGCACCCCCTCTTCGGTTGTCGTTGACGTGTCGTGGCGCGGCGGTCGAGGCCCGCAGCACCAGCTCGACCGGAAACACCCGTGCCCCCTGGCGCTCGCCGGTGGCGACGGCCAAAGCGTGGTCGGCGATGGCGGCGAGGTCCTGCCGCACCGTGGTCAGGGGCGGCGAGACGATGCGCGACCACATCAGGTCGTCGAAACCGGTGACCGAGACGTCCTGCGGCACCCGCACGCCGCGCGCGGCCAGGCCGGTGACGAAGCCGACGGCCAGCGCGTCATAGGCCGCGGCGCAGGCGGTGACGCCGGCGAGGTCGACCTCGGCGCCGATCTCCGCTCCCATCTCGAAGCTGGTGACGGAATATCGGATGCGCGAGGTGATGCCGGCCCGGGCGAAGACCTCGCGCATGCCGTCGGTGCGCTCGCGCGATACTTTGGAATCCTTGGGCCCGGCCAGCAGCAGGATGTCGCGGTGGCCGAGCCCGATCAGGTGGCCGGCGACCTGGCGGCCGCCGTCGCGATGGTTGCTGGCCGCCGTGTTGCCGCGGGTGGCGGCGCTGTCGATCACCGCCACCGGCACCGGGATGGCGGCGGCGTCGATCATGGTGCCGCGGGTCGGGATGATCACCAGCGCATCGATGCCGCGGCCGACCAGATTGGCGATCTCAGCCGCCTGCCCCGCCGCTGTGCCCAGGCTGTCGCCGACCAGCACGGCGACGCCGCGGCTCTTGGCGGCGCGCTCGATCGCCTGGGCAAAGATCGGGAACAGCGGCTGGCCGAAATCCGGCACGATCAGGCCGATGGTGGCGCTGCGGCCGGTGCGCAAGGCGCGGCCGGCATGGGCAGGGATGTAGCGCAGCTCCGTTGCCAGAGCGCGGATCCGCCCCGCCAGCTCGGGCGACAGCCGCCCCTTGCCGCGCAGCGCATTCGACACGGTCGCCCGCGACACGCCGAGAGCGCGCGCGAGATCGAGCATGGAGGGCGGCTTGCCGGACATCCTGGTATCACGATTAAGCAGGTTGCACGATTAACCATGCAGGGCGGCCGCGGCGCAAGCCGAAACCGCGCGCTGTTTCGGCTGGCGGTACCAGTGGTGCAAATCTGACGCTTGGCACCCGCGGGGATTGGCGGGAGACGACCCCAAAGCGGTCAGAGGCGCCGCGCTCCCCCTGGTCGGCCCGGATTCGGCTCGTCGCGTGAGCTTATCTTATAAGCCCCATGCAACCAAAGCATTTGAGGTGATTTCGATGACCAACAGTCATTCTGTATCCGGGGTTATCATCCAAACCAGTTTCAGCGGCGGCGAATACAGCAATTTTAAACCCAAATACAAATAACCGCTGTCGCAGCCGGCCCGTCTGCCGCAGATCGAGACCATGGTCGACCTGGAGCATCCGATCTGCCCGCGCTGCTCCGGCCCGCTGCATCGGATTGGCGAGGACGTCGCCGAGCCGCTCGACATCGAGCCGGCTCAGTTCCTGGTACCGATCGTCCGCCGACCCAGATATGCCTCGCCGAAGCGTTTGCGGCGACACCCGCTGGTTGAGCGCTGCCGTCGCCGCGGCGACATGGCACGCCCGGTCGTAGCCGCGTGCAAATCGGCCAGGGGCTCGGCACCGATCTGCACGGCAAGGGCCGGATACCGCGCGATACTGAGCGGTTACGACGTGGCGCCGATTCACACGCAGGCTGCGGCCTTGGGTCAAACATCCGTTCGCCGACGGCGCTTATGACCGGCTCAAACTGATGGACAGGCCGCTTTCCTCAACTTCGTCGTCGAGGTGGTCCGCCACACCGACGCCGAGCCCGGCTTGAAGGTTCTGCCGCGGCGCTGGGTGGTCGAGCGGAGCTTCGGATGGTGACCCGATGGCGAAGCCTCGTGTGCGACTCCAAGTAGCGCATCGACGTCTCCGAAGCCATGGTCTTCCTCGCCATGGGCGGTATCATCCTTCGCAGATTTGCCCATCACTGACGTTCCAAAAGGACTCTAAGATGACGGCGGAGGTTGAAGCTGTTGCGGGTCGCGGCATGGATCGACAAGTGCCACTGCGCCAAGGCGGCGGATTCGAACCGTTGCAGCTTGCGCTCGCGTCGGCGAACCGGGACATGCTGCGAGCCTTCGGCCCGGTTGCTGTACCGCTTGGCTTGGATGTGAGGGATGCCACCGAGCCACACTGACAGTCCCAGAGCCTTCTTTGTCCGGCAGGAGAAGCCGATGGTCTCCGTCTGGTCGCACCGCCCTCAATTCTTGCACCTGGGGCTTTTCTTTGCGGCATATGTCTTAGGCTGCGGGTTCGCCGAGGTGCTCGCGATCGTCCCTGGAATATCTGTTTCCATTTGGCCTCCGGGCGGGGTCTTCATCGCGACCCTCATCCTCACCTCTCCTTACAGTTGGCCGTGGTGGATGTTCGCGGGCTGTCTGGCTGAGATGTTCGCGCAGCTCGTTTGGTTCCACAGTCCCCTGCCTGCAGGCTTTCTGATCTATGCCGGCAACGCCCTTTGCGCGGCTGTCGGCGCAACGCTCGTGAAACGGAAATGTGGCACTCCGGTTCGCCTGGAAACGTTTCAGGAGGTTCTCGCATTCGTCGTTCTGGGCGCTGGAGTTGCGCCGCTCGCAAGCGCGACGATCGGAAGTGCGACTCTCGCGTGGTTCGGCGTAGAATCGCAAACCTTCACAGCTGTCTGGCCGTTGTTTTGGATTGGAGACGCCACCGGAATCTTGCTCGTGGCGCCACTGGCACTGGTCGTGATTCAGTATTGGCGCAGCAAGACCCAGCTCTCTGCCGCGCAGTGGACGGAAGCCGGCATCCTGGGTCTGATCTTTTTGGGCGTCGCCGCACTTTCGTTGAGCGACAATTATCTGCCCTCCCCCTACATCATCATGCCGCCCCTTCTCTGGGTCGCGGTGCGTTTTGAGTTCAGAGGCGTTGCCGTCGCCTTGACACTTCTCGCTCTGATCACGGCAGCACTCACGATATCCGGCGACAGCCAGTTTCTCGGCGATCCCGAGTCCCAGAGGCAAAGGCAGGTCATGCTGCAGCTTTTTCTGGCGATCTCGGCATTTTCGGCGCTCACCGTGGCCGCCATATCCCGGCAGCACCAGCTGGCGCTGGCCACATCGCGCAGCCGAGAGCGGGAGCTCTCGCGGCTCGTGGACATGATTCCAAGTCACGTTTGGCGGCTGAGCCCGGACGGCGAGCCCGTATTCTTTAACAAGCAGATGGTCGATTTCCTCGGCATGAAGGTCGCAGATACGGACAGTCCGGGCATGAGCCGGCTACAGGCCGTCGTCGAGACCGTCCATCCGGACGACGCGCAGCAGTTCAAAAAGACCCTTCATCATAGCCTTGCCACTGGCGAAAGCTTCGCCATGCGATATCGGCTACGCCGCGCCGACGGCATTTACCGATGGATGTCGGGCCGCGCCGAGCCAATGCGGGACGACAGCGGACGTATTGTCCAGTGGTTCGGCCTTTGTCACGACATCGACGATCAGATCCGCCACTACAGCGACATTGAGGAACGGGAAGCCAAGATTCGGCGGCTGGTCGATTCAGATATTATCGGGATCGTTATCTGGGACTTGGATGGGCGCCTTATCGACGCCAATAACGCGTTTCTCAGCATGGTCCAGTACGAGCGCCAGGATTTGCAGGCCGGACTTCGATGGTTCGACATGACGCCTCCGGAATGGCAAGACGTGCATTCCCGCGAGGAGGTTGAAGAGCTCAAGACGACGGGCAAGATGCAAGCCCGCGAGAAGGAGTTTTTCAGGAAGGATGGCAGCCGGGTGCCTGTATTGATTGGGGCTGCCTGCTTCGAGGGGCAGTCTAGGCAGGGCGTCGCCTACATTCTCGATTTGACCGAACGCAAGCGTGCGGAAGCGGCATTGCGCGACCGGGAACGTGAGCTTGTACAACTCATTGATACGGTTCCTGCACAGCTCTGGTGCGTCACGCCCGCCGGCGATCCAGCATACATCAACAAGACCATGATCGACTACATTGGCCTGAAGCTGGAAGATTTCGATGATGAGGGAGGATTGTCCAGCGCAATTCAGACCATCGTTCACCCGGATGATAGGGCCGATTTACTGCAGGCCCTGACCCACTCCTTCGAAACCGGCGAGCGGTTCGAGCTGAAATTCCGCAACCGACGGTGGGATGGTGCATATCGCTGGACAGAAGGTCGTGCGGATCCTCTTCACGACGAGAGTGGTCGCATCATCCGCTGGTATGGCGCCAACGTCGACGTCCACGATCATGTGATTTCCCAGGAAGCGCTGATCGAGAGAGAGCGCTTTCTGTGGCAGCTCGTTGAAACGCTGCCCGCGATGATCGATTGCGCCGCGCCTGACGGCGAACCGATATATCGCAGCCAACAGCTTCGCGAGTTCCTCGGGTACAACCTTGAAGAATTGGACGGAACCGGAAAGTCCCGGTTGGCAGGCACACTCGATGCCGGTGTTCATCCCGACGAGGTGGCGGGTGTCAAAGAGAAATATGCCCATTCGTTGTCCACGGGCGAGCCGTATGCGCGGAGGCACCGTCTGCGGCGCTTCGATGGCGAGTATCGCTGGGTCGAGACGCGCGCCGCCCCAATGCGCAATAGTGAAGGTACCATTGTGCAGTGGAACGTCATCTGCCTGGATATCGACAGTGAGGTTCGGGTGCAGGAAGAGCTGCGCCTCGCACAAGATAGACTTGCACGCGCGAGTCAGGCGGCGAGCCTTGCGGAACTCTCCGCATCCATCGCGCATGAGGTGAACCAGCCACTGGGGGCAATCGTCGCCAATTCCCATGCATGTCACCGTTGGCTGTCGGCCGATCCCCCGAACATCGAGCGCGCGAAGATCACGGCTGAGCGCATCATCCGGGACGCCAACTCGACGGCGGATGTCATCAGCCGCATCCGCGCCTTGTTCAGACGATCCGCGGGGCCGAGGGACTGCACGGCGCTCTCCAGCATCATTGCCGAAGCGCGTAGCCTCATGGCCGAGGAAGCGGTGCGGCGTCGCGTTCGAATGGTCATCGATGTCGAAGGCGACCTTCCGCTCATCACGTTGGATCGCATCCAGATACAGCAGGTCCTGGTGAACCTCATTCGCAATGGCCTGGAGGCGATGGATTCCGTTGCCGGCGATAGAGTTCTTGAGATACGGGCGCGCCATATGGGGGATGTGGTCCAGACCGAGATCAGTGATCGCGGCCAGGGCGTCGAGTTTCCCGACAAAATATTTGAGCCGTTTTTCACGACGAAAGAGCATGGCATGGGCATGGGACTGGCGATCTGCCGGTCGATCGTCGAGTCCCACGGCGGACGGTTGTGGGCAGAGAAGAACGAACCCCATGGAGCGACGTTCATGTTCACGTTTCCTGCCGAAGCGAAAGTCGCGGCATGAACGGGTTCCAGGCGCCAAAGCGATGACCGCTTTCGGGCACTTCGCGGATCCGAACCGGGCGGGACGGGCCAGATCCCGCCGAGTTCGCCGACGCCCGGTTCCGGGCAGCGGCCGCAATGGCCGATAAGCGCCCTATCCGGACGTCTCGCAGCTCCGTCGGCGGGGCCGCTCCTCACCCGTTGCGGTCAGGATGACCCACGGCCCGCACCTGCTTCCCAGGTCCGCTTCCTGCCCACACCGGCTGTCGTCGTCGGGCGGCAAGCGGGCATCCCTTCATGCATTTACAAAGAAATATTTGCAAACATGCCTTTGCAAAGTTAATCTCGGTGGATGAAATCACCTCGCTTTGGTCAGACGGCCGCTGCGACAGCGCCTCGCGCCGTCAGCCAAGTCGTTCCCGATCCGACGGCCCTGAAGGCGCTGGCGCATCCGGTTCGGTTGCGGATGCTGGGCATGCTCAGGGTCGACGGTCCAGCCACCGCCACGCAGCTGGCGGCGCGGCTGGGCCTCAATAGCGGCGCGACGAGCTATCACCTCCGCCAGCTCGCCCAGTATGGCTTCATCGAGGACGCGCCCGGCCCCTCGCGCCGCGACCGCTGGTGGCGCGCCAGCCACGAATTGACGTCCGTGCTCGAGACGGACGCCGAGGGCGCGGAATTGGATGCGGGCGTCGCCTTCACCCAGGCGGCGCTGTCCCTGCAGGTCGGCCAGATGCAGCGGGCCGTCGAGGAATATCCCGAGCTGCCGGCCCCGTGGCGCAAGGCCAGCACGACCAGCGACGTGATCATCCCGCTGACGGCGGATCAGGCCGAGACCCTGACCCGGCGGCTGACCGACGTCATGCTGGAGGCGATGCAGGCCGCCCCGCCCCTTGGGGAACCGCTGCCTCCGGGCATGGCGCCCTTCACGATCATGCTGCACGCCTTCCCGTATCCGGGCCGCCTCCCGCACCGTGACGAGGATGCCGGGCCCTGAGCGCACGGGCGCCTTTTCTCGCCCTGGCCATCGCCGAAATCTTCTCGATTTCCGGCACGAGGCTGTCGACGATCGCCATTCCCTGGCTGGTGCTGAGCACGACGGGCAGCCCCGTATCGACCGGGATGGTGGCGATGGCAGAAATGCTGCCTTATGTCGTCGCCAAGGCGCTGGCCGGCCCGCTGATCGACCGCGCCGGCCCCAAGCGGATCGCCATCCTCTGCGATGCGGCCTCGATGGTCGCGGTGGGGCTGCTGCCCCTGCTGCACCTCCTGGGCCTGCTCACCATCCCGGTCCTGCTGCCGATCGTCTTCGTCATCGGCATCCTGCGAGGTCCGTCCGACGCGGCCAAGCAATCGATGGTGCCGGACATTGCCGAGCTGGCGGCGGTGCCGCTGGAGCGGGCGACCGGCGTCGTCGGAACCATCGAAAGGCTGGCATCGACGGTGGGTGCGGCCGGCGCCGGCGCGCTGATCGCCATGACCGGCCCGGCCCAGGCCCTGATCTTCAATGCCGTCACCTTCGCCGTCGCCGCCCTGATCGTCGGGGCGAGCATTCCCGCGCTGCGCCACGCCCCGGCCGCGGCGACGGCGTCCTATGGCCGGGAGCTGCTGGAAGGCTGGACCTTCCTGCACCGGGATGCGGTGCTGATGGGCATCGTCATCATGGTGGCCACCACCAATCTCCTGGACCAGGCCTTTCACGCCGTCCTGCTGCCGGTGTGGACGCGGGATGCCGGGCATGGCCCGGAATTGCTGGGAGCGATGCTGGCCGTATTCTCCGGCACCTCCATGATCGGCGCGGCCATTGCCGCTGCCATCGGCGAGCGGATGCCGCGCCTCGCCGTCTATACGGTCGCGTTCCTGCTGACTGGATTGCCGCGCTTCCTGGTCCTCGCGGTGGACGCGCCGCTCGCCCTTATCTTCGCCGTCCTGGCGATCGGCGGGTTCGCCTCGGGCTTCCTCAATCCGATCCTGTCGGCCGTGATGTTCGAGCGGATCCCCAAGTCCCTGACCGGCCGCGTCACATCGATGAGCACCGCACTCTGCTGGACCCTGATCCCCTTCGGCGGGCTATTCGGCGGCGCGCTGATCAGCGGCATCGGCCTTGCCGCAGCGCTGCTGCTGACCGGCCTGGCCTATCTGGCGGCGACGCTGCTGCCGCTGGCCCGCAAGAGCTTCCGTGGCTTCGAGAAGAGACGGATCGCAGACGCCGGCGCGTCGTGAGCAGTCGCGATACGCGCCGTCACTCGGCGCCGGCCGGCACGGGGATCGCCTCCCGGTCTCCGCGACCCAGAGCGACGTCCGGCGAGACGGCCGGCTTCACCCGGAACCAGGTGGCGTAGAGCGCCGGCAGGAACAGCAGGATCAGCACGGTGCCGATCGCGGTGCCGCCGATCAGCGTGTAGGCCATCGATCCCCAGAACACCGAATGGGTGAGCGGGACGAAGGCCATCACGGCGGCCAGCGCCGTCAGGATCACCGGGCGGGCGCGCTGCACGGTCGCCTCGACCACGGCGTGGTAGTCGTCGAGCCCGGCATCCCGGTTCTCCTTGATCTGCCCGATCAGGATCAGCGTGTTGCGCATCAGGATGCCGGCGAGCCCGATCAGCCCCAGGATGGCGTTGAAGCCGAAGGGCTGGTTGAAGGCGAGCAGAATCGGCACAGCGCCGACGAGGCCGAGCGGGGCGGTCAGCATCACCATCGCGGTCGCCGAGAAGGAGCGGACCTGCAGCATGATGAAGACCAGCATCAGGGCGATCATGATCGGGAACACGGCGGCGAGCGCGACATTCGCCTTGCCCGCCTCCTCGATCGAGCCGCCCATCTCGATGCGGTAGCCGTCCGGCAGCGAGGCGATCAGCGGCTGCAGGGCCTGCATGACCTGCATCGAGACTTCGGGCGGCTGGGTGGCCTCGCCGATGTCGGAGCGGACGGCGATGGTCGGGGTGCGGTCGCGCCGCTTCATGATCGGATCTTCCATGCGCACCTCGGCATGGCCGATCTGGTCGAGCGGGATCAGGCGCCCGTCGCGGCTGGTGAGCGAGAAATCGGCAAGGCGGGCGGGATCGAGCCGCTCGCCACCGGCGCTGCGGGCCACCACGTCGACGGTGCGGATGTTCTCGCGGAACTGCGTGACCGTGACGCCGGTGAGCAGGAATTGCAGCTGCTGCGCCGCTTCCGCCGGCGACAGGCCGATCAGGCGCAGCCGGTCCTGGTCGAGGACATAGCGCAGGGTCGGCGCGCGATTGCCCCAGTCGCGATTGGCCTGCTGCACGTCGGGAACGCCCCGCATGATGGCGAGGGCCCGCTCGGAGATCCGGCGCAGCTCGCCGGCATCCGGCCCAATGACCCGGAACTCGACCGGGAACGGCGTGTAGGGGCCGAACACCAGCTGGGTGATGCGCAGATAGGCTTCGGGCGCGAGCCCTTCGGCCACGGCCGTGCGCAGCCGACGCTTCAGCGCTTCGCGGGCCTCCGCGTCGGGGGTCAGGATGACGATCTTGGCGAAGGCGGGGTCGGGCAATTCCGGGGACATGGCCAGGAAGAAGCGCGGCGCACCCTGGCCGACATAGCTGGTGACGATCTTCGCCTCCGGCTGGTCCGCCAGCCAGCGCTCGACTTTCTCGACCGTCCGCTCCGTCGTCTCGATGCTCGTGCCCTCCGGCATGCGCACCTCGACCAGGACCTCGGGACGATCGGAGGTCGGGAAGAATTGCTGCTTCACCGCGCCCATGCCGATGATGGAGAGCATGAAGAGCACGCCCACCGCGCCGGAGGTCAGGAATTTGTGACGGACGGCGAAGCCGATGACCCGGCGCAGGCGCCGGTAGTTCGGCGTGTCGTAGATGGCATGGTGCCCGCCTTCGACCGGCTTGATCGCGGGCAGCAGCTTCACGCCCAGATAGGGCGTGAAGACGACCGCGACGACCCAGGAGGCGATCAGGGCGAAGCCGACGATCCAGAAGATGTTGCCGGCATATTCGCCGGCGGTCGAGCGCGCGAAGCCGACCGG
The DNA here is from genome assembly GCF_005938675.2 of Mycobacterium sp. KBS0706. Classification (GTDB taxonomy): domain Bacteria; phylum Pseudomonadota; class Alphaproteobacteria; order DSM-16000; family Inquilinaceae; genus Inquilinus. The sequence goes on along the minus strand of NZ_VCCH02000002.1, from coordinate 128,052 downwards.
CATCAGCCCGACCACCGTCACCAGCGTCCCCGACAGCATCGGCGCCGCGGTGTGGCTCCAGGCATAGGCCGCGGCTGCCAGCCGGTCCATGCCCTCCTCCATCTTCACCACCATCACCTCGATGGCGATGATGGCGTCGTCGACCAGCAGCCCGAGCGCGAGGATCAGGGCGCCGAGGGTGATGCGGTCGAAGAAGCGGCCGGTCTCCAGCATGATGAGGAAGACGACCGCAAGCGTCAGAGGAACCGCGGCCGCGACGACGATGCCGACGCGCCAGCCGAGGCTGAGCAGGCTGACCAGCAGCACGACCCCGAGCGCCATGAAGAACTTCAGCATGAACTCGTCGACCGACTCCGTGATGTTCACGGCCTGGTCGGTCACCTTGGTCAGGCTGAGCCCGAGCGGCAGGGAGCCTGCGATCTTCGCCGTCTCCGCCTCCAGCGCGCGGCCGAGATCGAGGCCGTTCCAGCCGTCCTGCATCACCGCGGACAGCATCAGCGCCGGCTCGCCCTGATGGCGGATGATGAAGGTCGCCGGGTCTTCGTAGCCGCGCCGGACATCGGCGATATCGGAGAGCTTGAGGGTGCGGCCGCCGGCGGCGATCGGCGTGTCGGCGATCTTTTGAAGGTCGTCATAGGCGCCGTCGAGCCGGATGAAGACCTGCGGTCCCTCGGTGTCGATCGACCCCGCCGGCGTCACCGCGTTCTGCCGCTGCAGGGCGACGAAGATGTCCTGCGCCGACACGCCGAGCGTGACCAGCTTGGCATAGGAGAACTCGACGAAGATCCGTTCCGGCCGCTCGCCGAGAATGTCGATCTTCTTGACGCCGGGCACCTGGAGCAGCTGCTGGCGGATCGCCTCGGCCTGCCGGACCAGCGCGCGCATCGGCATGCCCTTGGCCTTCAGCGCGTAGAGCGCGAAGCTGACGTCCGAATACTCGTCGTTGACGAACGGGCCCATGACCCCGGCGGGCAGCATCCGGGCCTCGTCGCCCAGCTTCTTGCGGGCCTGGTAGAACTGCTCCTGCACCGCGGCCGGCGGGGTGCTGTCCTTCAGGGTCAGCGTCATGAAGGCGAGCCCGGGCCGCACCATGGTCTCGACCCGGTCGTACCATTGCAGCTCCTGCAGGCGCTTCTCGAGCGGCTCGGCGACGAGGTCCTGCATCTCCTGCGCCGTCGCGCCCGGCCAGGCGGTGGTGACGGTCAGCGTCTTCACGGTGAAGGCGGGATCCTCGGCACGGCCGAGCTTGAGGAAGGCGAAGGCGCCGGCGATCGCGATCGCGATGATGAAGAACAGCGTCACCGGGCGCTCGCGGACGGCGAGCGCGGAGAGGTTGAAGCTCATGGCGCATCCGCCTTCGCAACCAGTGTGCGCACCGTCTCGCCGTCATGGAGCAGATGGGCGCCCAGCGCCGCGATCCACGTGCCGGGCTCGAGGCCCGACACGATCGCGGTCTCGCCGCCGAGCCGGCGGATCGTCACCGGCCGGAAGCGGACCGTGGATTTGGCCTGGTCGATCACCCACACGCCGGTCTTGCGGCCATCGTCCAGAACGGCGCCGATCGGGACCTCGACGGCCTCCGCGGCATCGGCATCCGCGAGCCACAGCGTCACCGTCGCGCCCAGCGGCGCCGATGCAGCATCGCCGTCCAGCACGTAGCGCGCCTCGTAGGTCCGGGTCTGCGGGTCGGCCGAATCCGACAATTGCCGCAGGCGGGCGGGCCAGCGCTGCTGGTCGGGGCCGTAGACGCTCGCCTCCGCCTGCGACCCCAGGGCCGGCCTGACCGCCTCGGGAAGCGCCACGATGGCCTCGCGCGGCCCGGCATGGGCCAGCCGCACCACCACCTGCCCGGCCGTTACGACCTGGCCGGGCTCGCCCAGCGTTTCGACGACGATGCCGTCCGCATCGGCCTGGAGGGTGGAATATCCGGCCTCGTTCGCCGCCACCCTGGCCTCGGCTTCGGCGGCGGCCAGCTGCGCCTCGGCGGAATCCAGCGCCGCCTTGGCCTGCTCATGGCGCTGCTTCGTCGCCCATCCCTTGGCGACGAGATCGGCATATCGCCTGTCGTCCGCGCGGGCCTGCACCGCGACGGCGCGGGCGGCCGCCACCGCGTTCTGCCTGGCCGTCAAAGCGAGGTTCAGATCGGTCTCGTCGATGCGCATCAGCGGCTGGCCGGCGGCGACGCGCTCACCGACATCGACCAGGCGCTCGATGATCTTGCCGGGCACACGGAAGCCGAGATTGCTCTGCACCCGCGCCGAGATCGAGCCGGTGAAGGCGCGCTCGACATGCCCGAGCGTCCTGGCTTCGGCGATCGCGATCACCGGCGGAGCGCTGCGCGGATCGTCCTGCACCCTCCCCCGCTCCTCGGCCGCTCCCGAGACCACGACGACGCCCGCCGCGCCGATCGCCAGCAGCGGCAGAGCCACGAAGAGCAGGAGACGCGTCTTGGTCATGAGCGGGGTTCCGACGACTGGGGCAGGCGGGAATCGGTGTATATGCACGTATTTGCCGAAGCTGTGGATCTCGTGGCCATCTTTCAGCCCCGGCCTACAGACCCGAAACGCTCCAGCGAGGACGTCAGCCGCGCCAGCTCTTCCGGAGGAAAGTCGCGCGTGACCGCCCGCTGGGCCCGTTGCCAGCCCTCTCCGGCGTTGGCGAGGATCTCCTCGCCGGCTGCGGTCAGGGTGATGCGCCGCGCCCGCGCGTCGTGCTCGTCGGCGGCCACGCGCAGCAGCCCGCGCCGTGCCAGCGGCTTCAGGTTCTTGGTCAGGGTCGTGCGGTCCATCCCGAGCACCTCGGCCACCTCCCCGATCATCGGCGACCGAAGCTGCCGGAGCGCGACGAGGATGGAGAACTGCCAGTTGTTGATCCCAAGCGACCGGAACGCTTCGTCGAAACGGCGGCCGACGATCCGCCCTGCCCGCTGGATGCGTTGGCACAGGCAGGTACGGGCGATGAGGTCGGCGGTTGCGTCGTCGAGGGCTTGTGGAGGTGACATGCCGCTAAAATAGGTGCATATGAACCTATCGTCAAGAGGCGCAGCTTTGATTATATGATGGTCGAAATTCAATTGGCCGGCAGAGGCTTGGCCTCGTGGATTTGGAGGATCGATGAACGTACATTCAGGGAAGACCGCGATCGTGACCGGAGCCTCCTCGGGCATCGGCCGCGTCATCGCCGAGGCGCTGGCACGGGCGGGCTTCACCGTCTTCGGCACAAGTCGGCGAGCGACCGCCAACGGCCCGGCCCAGGTTTCCATGCTGACCTGCGACGTGACCGACGACGAGTCGGTCGAGGCCTTGGTCGCGGACGTGCTCTCGCAGACCGGCCGGATCGACGTCCTGGTCAACAACGCCGGCATCGGCCTGATCGGCGGTGCCGAGGAATCCTCCATCGCCCAGGTGCAGGCCCTGTTCGACGTCAACCTGTTCGGCATCCTGCGCATGACCAACGCGGTGCTGCCGTCGATGCGGCGGCGCGGCCAGGGGCGCATCATCAATATCGGCTCGATCCTGGGGCTGATCCCCGCGCCGTACTCGACCCACTACTCGGCGACCAAGCACGCGCTCGAAGGCTACTCGGAATCGCTCGACCACGAAGTCCGCGCCTTCGGCATCCGCGTCTCGCTGATCGAACCGGGCAACACGCGCAGCGGCTTCGAGCAGAACTCCCTCGAGCCGGATGCCGCGCTGGCGGAGTATGACCGGGCTCGGAGCGATGCCGTCGGGGTGATGAGGGACATGGTGAGCGCGGGCGACGACCCGCAGGTGGTGGCCGACGTAGTGCTCAGGGCCGTGACCGACGCCCGCCCGCGGCGGCGCTACACCGCCGGAAAGAGGGCGCGGCAAGTCAGCCTGTTGCGACGGTTCGTGCCAGCGGAGGCATTCGACAAGAGCCTGCGCAAGCAGATGCGGCTGCCGGCCTGACCAATCCGAGTGCCGAGGCTCGAAGAGCTCGCTATCCGGGGTCAGGTTCTCGCCGGAACACCTGATCAGAACTCACTTCAGTGCGCCCGGCGCTGGGCCGCGATGAGGCGGGAGATGCGGACGAAGTCGAGCACGGCCGGCGAGGTCTCGCCGGCCGGCCAGGCGATGGCCAGCTCGACCGCCTGCGGCAGGTCGTCGAGCGGCCGGTAGGCCAGCTCCGGCAGCGGCATGTGCGACACCCAGGACGGCACGATGCCGAGGCCGACCCCGGCGGCGGCCAGGGTGACGATCGACAAGGTGTGCGAGGCGTCCTGCACCACCATCGGCCGCACCCCGGCCTGGCGGAACGCGTCCAGCACCAGGTTGCTGTAGCTGGCGCCGAGGATCGGCGCATAGCCGATGAAGGGCTGGCCGGAGAAGTCGCGCAGCGACAGGTCGGGCTTGGCGGCCAGCGGATGCGTCTTCGGCAGCACCGCGACGAAGCCCTCGCTCGACAACCGCTCCATCTGCATGAAGCCGGCCGCGGCGGTGGGCCGGATGAAGGCGACGTTGATGCCGCCGGCCTCCAGCGTCTTCAGCTGCTCGGCCGTGGTGAAGGGCACGACGTCGACCGTGACCGCGGGGTAGTCCTGGCGGAACACGCGGATGATGGCGGGCAGGAACTGCGACAGCGCCATTTGCACGCCGCCGACGACGAGATGGCCGACATGCTCGCCCGAGATCGCCCTGGTGTGGGAGATGGCGCGGTCCAGGCCGCTGAGCACGTCGCGCGCGTGGCGCAGCAGGATCTCGCCCGCCGCGGTCAGCTTGACCCGCCGGGTGGTGCGGTCGAACAGGCGGACGCCCAGCCGCTCCTCCAGCTGGCGGATCTGCTGGCTGAGCGGCGCCTGGGCCATGCCGAGTCGGTCGGCGGCGCGGCCGAAATGCAGCTCCTCCGCCAGGCAGGCGAAATAGCTCAGATGCCGCAGCTCGATGCCCCTATTCATATCTCCGACATATAAATGCCTTTGTATTTTTGTGATAGATCCCATGGGATCGCTGTGGTTCGCTAGCGGCTTCGACGTCCCGGACCGGCCGCTGTCTTGCCGATCGCGGGCCCCCTCCCGATACCGGCCTGCCCGCCCCCGACAACGGAGAAGGCTGCTGCATGGTGCGCTTCTGGTCGGTGAAAGCCGCGCGGACCCTCCTGACGCTGTGGTTCGTCGTGACCTTCGCCTTCATCGTCCTGCGAATTTCGGGCGACCCGGTGCAGTCGCTGCTGGGCCCCGACGCCACGGTCGAGGAGATCGCGCAGTTCCGGGAGGCCTGGGGCCTCGACCGGCCGCTGCCCGAGCAGTATCTGCGCTACGTCGTGCAGATGGCGTCGGGCGAGTTCGGCACCTCCTATCGCGACGGAAGATCGGTGACCGAGATCATCGCCGAGCGCGTGCCCTGGACCGTGCTGCTGGGCCTGTCCGCCTATGCCGTCGCCATCCTGGTCGGGGTGCCGGCCGGCATCGTCGCGGCGCTGCGCCGCGGCTCCGCCCTCGACCGGCTGGTGATGGGCTTCGCCGTGTTCGGCTTCGCCTTGCCGAACTTCTTCCTCGGCATCCTGCTGATCCTGCTGTTCTCGCTGACCCTGCAATGGCTGCCGAGCTCGGGCACCGGCTCGATCCTGCACCTCCTGATGCCGGCGGCGACGCTCGGCGTCTATACCGCCGGCACGCTGGCGCGCTTCACCCGCTCGGCGATGCTGGAGGTCTTGAGTAAGCCCTATATGCGCGCCGCCGCGGCGAAGGGCGCGCCGCCCCTGTACCGGGTGCTGCGTCACGCCCTGCCCAACGCCGCCATCCCGATCGTCACCGTCATCGGCCTCAATCTCGGCGCGCTGGTCGGCGGCGCGGTGGTGGTGGAGACGGTGTTCGCCTGGCCCGGCATCGGCCGGCTGCTAGTCACCGCCGTGACCTCGCGCGACCTCGCCGTGGTGCAGGCGCTGGTGCTGCTGGTCGCCGTCACCATGGTCGCGGCCAATCTCGCGGTCGACCTGCTGTACGGGCTGCTCGACCCGCGCATCCGCACGGCGCGCTGAGGGCCTGGCGATGCGGCGCTTCCCCTGGCTCCTGGCAGCGGCCTTCGCGATCCTGGCGGCGGCGCTGCTGGCCGCCCTGTTCGGCGGCTGGCTGACGCCCTACGGCGTGACCCAGCAGAACCTGCTGGCCCGGCTCAAGCCGCCATCCTTCCTGGGCGGCGACCCGCGCCACCTGCTCGGCACCGACCGGCTCGGCCGCGACATGGTGGCCCGGCTGGTCGGCGGGCTGCAGATGTCGCTGTCGGTCGCCGTCGCCGGCACGGTGATCGGGGCCGTCGTCGGCTGCACCATCGGCTTCATCGCCGCGCATTTCCGCGGCTGGGTCGAGGAGTCGCTGATGATGCTGGTCGACTTCCAGGCGTCCCTGCCCTTCATCCTGATCGCCCTGACCCTCCTGGCCTTCTTCGGCAACAGCCTGACGCTGTTCGTCATCCTGATGGGGCTGCATGGCTGGGAATCCTACGCCCGGCTGGCGCGCGGCGTCGTCCTGTCCGCCGCCAGCCAGCCCTATGCCAAGGCGGTGGTGGCGCTGGGCGCCGCGCCGATGCGCCTGTACCTGCGGCATATCCTGCCGAATGTGGCGAGCGCGCTGATCGTCCAGATCACGCTGAACTTCCCGCAGATCATCCTGCTCGAGACCTCGCTGAGCTTCCTCGGCCTCGGCATCCAGCCGCCGCTGACCAGCCTGGGCCAGATCCTCGGCGACGGCCGCGAATACCTGTCCAGCGCCTGGTGGATCGCGGTGTGGCCCGGCCTCGTTATCTTTGCCATCACCCTGTCGATGAGCATCGTCGGCGACTGGCTGCGCGACCGGCTGGACCCGATGCTGCGCCACCGCACCGCCTGACAACCAAACAAGCAAAGGAGGCTTCGATGTTCACAAGACGCGGTTTCGGCAAGCTGGCGCTCGGCGCCGGTGCCGTTTCGCTGGCGACGCCGCTGCGATACGGGCGGGCGGCGGACCGGCCGGTGCTGACCATCGCGGTCGACAATCTGTGGCAGACGATGTCGCCGATCAACGGCCTCAGCACCACCTCGAACCGGATCTTTCCGAACTTCTACGAGGCGCTGATCGAGCGCGACTACCTCTCCGACCCGAACGGCCTGGCGCTGCAGCCGAAGCTGGCGACGAAGTGGGAGCGGAACGGCACGGTCTGGACCATCGAGCTGCGCCAGGGCGTGAAGTTCCACGACGGCACGGACATGACGGCCGAGGACGTCGCCTTCACCCTCGGCGCCGACCGGCTGTGGGGGCCGAAGCCGTTCGAGCCGCGCGGCAAGACCTTCACCGCCGGCTTCAAGCGGGTGGAGGCCACCGGCCCCCACACCATCGAGATCGAGACCGCCACGCCCGACCCGAACGTCCCGGGCAAGCTGACCGGCAATATCGGCCTGGTGGTGCCGAAGAAATACTATCTCGAGGTCGGCGTCGACCGCTTCGGCCAGGCGCCGATCGGCACCGGACCCTACAAGGTCACCACCTTCCGCTCCGGCGAAGTGATGGTGCTGGACGCCTTCGACGGCTATTGGGGTGACCCGCCGCCGGCACGGCAGCTGGTGTGGAAGATCGTGCCGGAATTCGCGGCGCGCCTGGCCGGGCTGGTGTCGAAGGAGTTCGACTTCATCGTCAACATCCCGACCGACCAGGAGCCGACGCTGCAGGGCTATCCCGAGGTCAAGCTGGTCCGGCGCCAGGTCGAGAACTACCCGGCCTTCGCCTTCAACACCCTGCCCGACCCGCCGGACAATCCGCTGGTCGACCCGAAGCTGCGTTACGCCATGGTCCAGGGCATCAACATGGACGAGATCGTCACGGCCCTGTTCGGCGATGCCACCTTCCATCCGGCGGTGCCGTTCAACTTCACGGAATACGGCAAGTTCTACGACCCGGAGGCGAAGCCGAAGCTGCCCTACGACCCGGAGCGGGCCAAGGCCCTGGTCAAGGAGACCAGCTATGACGGCCAGAAGCTGCTGTGGCACATCACCCGCCAGTTCTATCCGAACTACGAGGCCGCGGCCGAGGTGATGGTCGAGCAGTGGCGCGAGATCGGCGTCAATGTCGAGGCGCAGGTGCTGGACAATTTCGAGCTGGTCTACCGCCGCCCCTATCACCTGATGAACATGTCGATGAGCTCGGACTTCATCCCGGGCGACCCGTACCAGCCGCTGTGGCTGGACTGGGGCCCGACCGCGACCCGCTCCACCGCGAGCTGGAAGACCTGGACGCCGACCGAGAAATTCGTCGAGCTCGGCCGCGCCTTCGAGAAGGAGATCGAGTTCGACAAGCGCAAGGCGGCCTATCTCGCCTTGTCGGAGGAATGGCAACGGGTCACGCCCGGCTTCTATCTGTGGAAGAGCGTCTACAACTGGGCGCATCGCGGCGACATCGCATGGACGCCGATCGGCGACAGCGACATGCGCATGTATGGCGGCTATCTGAAGCTGGGCTGAGACCGATGCCGCTGCGCAAGCACGCCCTGAAGGACATGACCTTCGTGGAGTTCCGCGAGCGTCTGGCCGAGCGCCCGGTGATCCTGCTGCCCTTCGGCAGCCAGGAGGAGCAGGGCCCGCACGCCCCGATGGGCGACTTCATGCTGACCGAGCGGCTGTCGGTGCTGGCGGCGGAGGCGGCGGATGCGATCGCCGCCCCCACCGTTCCCTTCGGCTATGCCGATTTCTTCCGCACCGTGCCGGGCGGCATCCAGCTGCGCGCCGAGACCTTCTCGGCCGTGCTGGAGGACACGGTGACCGCCTTCCTCGACCACGGCGTCGAGCATCTGGTCGTGTTCAACGGCCACAGCTCGAATGCGCCGCTGATCGAGCAGACGCTGCGCCGCCTGCGGCGCGAGCGCGGCGTGGCGGTCGCGGCGCTGAACGTCTGGCGCCTGATCCCGCCGGAGCTGTGGCGCGAGCTGCACGGCGACAAGGCCGCCCGGGCCCGCGGCCATGGCGGCGATCCGCTGACCTCGGTCTACCTGCATCTGTTCCCGGAGCTGATGCGGCCCGATCTGGTGCGCCCGGCCACGCCCTCCCGGGCCTTCGGCCTGCCGACCGACGGCGTCGCCGCGGTCAGCTTCGAGGGGCTGCCGGTGCAGATGCCGCTCGACGTCACCGAGGTCAATCCGGACGGCATGCTGGGCGGCGACCCGACCCTGGCGGATGCCGCGATCGGCGCCCGGATGGTCGAGCACATCACCGGCTTCACCGCGCGCTTCATCGCCCATTTCCGCCGCTGCGACCCGCGCCGGGTCGAGGCGGCGCCGGCATGAATCCGCTGCTCGCCATCGAGGATCTGCGGGTGAAGCTGCCGCCGGCGGCGGAACGGCCGGATGCCGTCTCCGGCCTGTCGCTAGCGCTCGGCCGCGGCGAGATCCTCTGCGTCGTAGGCGAATCCGGCTCCGGCAAGTCGATGACGGCGCTGGCGGTGATGGGGCTGCTGCCGGCCAACCTGCCGGCGCCGAGCGGCCGCGTGTTCTTCGAGGGCCGCGACCTGCTGGCCCTGGCCGAGCGCGAGCGGCGCGACCTGGCCGGCCGCCGCATCGCCATGATCTTCCAGGAGCCGGGCGCCGCCTTGAACCCGATCTACCGGGTCGGCGACCAGGTGGCCGAGACCTTCCGGCTGCACACGAAGCTGTCGGCCGCCGAGATCCGCGAGCGGGTGCTGGCGCTGTTCCGCGAGGTCCGCCTGCCCGACCCCGAACAGCTGTATCACAGCTATCCGCACCAGCTGTCCGGCGGGCAGTGCCAGCGCGTGATGATCGCGACGGCGCTGGCGCTGGACCCCGCCATCCTGATCGCCGACGAGCCGACCACCGCGCTCGACGTCACCACCCAGGCGCAGATCCTGCGGCTGATGCTGGACCTGCGGCAGCGGCACGGCACCGGCATCCTGTTCATCACCCATGATTTCGGCGTGGTCGCCGAGATCGCCGACCGGGTCGCGGTGATGCAGAACGGCCGGCTGGTCGAGGAAGGACCGCGCGACCGCGTGCTGCGCCAGCCGGAGGCGGCCTACACGCGCGACCTGCTGGCCGCGGTGCCGAAGCTGGAGCCGCGGCGCGCCCGGCCGGGGCTGGGCTCGGTCGCCGTCTCGGCCAAAGGCATCGCCAAGACCTTCCGCAAATCCGGGCTGTTCGGCGGCGGCCGCAGCGTCAGGGCGGTGGACGGGGTCGATGTCGAGATCCGCCGCGGCGAGACGCTGGGGCTGGTCGGTGAATCCGGCTCCGGCAAATCCACTTTGGCGCAATGCGTCATCCGGCTGATCGAGCCCGAGCGCGGCGACATCACCCTGCCGGGCGGATCCTTCTCCGCCCTCAAGGGCAAGGCGCTGCGGGCGGCCCGCCGGCGGGTGCAGATCGTGTTCCAGGATCCCTACAGCGCGCTCGACCCGCGGCAGAGCGTCGGCGTCGCCATCGCCGAGGGACCGGTGATCCATGGCGTCGACCGAGGCGAGGCGCGGCAGCGCGCGCTCAAGCTGCTGCAGGCCGTCGGCCTCGACGCCGAGGCGGCCGGCCGGTTCCCGCATGAATTCTCCGGCGGCCAGCGCCAGCGCATCTGCATCGCCCGGGCGCTGGCGATCGAGCCGGACCTGCTGATCGCCGACGAATCCGTCTCGGCCCTCGACGTCTCGGTCCAGGCCCAGATCCTGGACCTGCTGGCCGAGATGCAGCAGCGGCTGGGCTTCGCCATGCTGTTCATCACCCACGACCTGCGCGTGGCCAGCCGGATCTGCGACCGCATCGCCGTGATGCGCCAGGGTCGCATCGTCGAGGAGGGCGAGCCCGAGACCCTCTTCGGCGCCCCGCGGGAGGCCTATACCCGCGAACTGCTGTCGGCCGTCCCCGGCCGGGATTGGGGCCAGGACGGCAACCAGGGCTGATCTCCGCTTCGCCGCCCCACGCCGACCGCCCTCGTCACTCGAAGCGAGGCGGCTCGGCGGCGGTGCGAAGCGCCTCCAGCAGCGCCGCCGACGGCTGACCCGTGACCGGCAGGCCCTGGCTCTGCTGGAAGGAGGCGATGGCGGCCCGGGTCCTGCGCCCCAGCCGACCATTCGCCCGCCCCGCATCCAGGTTCAGCTTCGCCAGCAGCTGCTGGATTTCCCGGACCTGGGCGCTGGTGGCCGGCCGTTCCGGCGCGATTGCCGGTGGCGCGGCCGACGGAGGCACGGCTGCCGTCTGGCTGGGACCGGCCGGCGCCGGCATCTGGACCGCTCGGTTGTTGTCCGGAACTCGTTCCGGGCTCGCCGTGGCCGCAGTGGTCTGGGCCGGTGCCATACGCCCGGCTTCCAAGGCCGCTTGCAGCCTAGCCAGCGCCTGTTTCCCCTGCTCGTCGCCGGCCCTGGCTGCGATCCTGTACCAGCCGGCGGCCATCAGCGGATTGGCCGGCCCGAGCTCACCGGTTTCATAGAGGCGGCCCACCTCATACGCGCCGCGCGGGTTGCCGGTGACACTGGCCTTGCGAAACCAGTTCATCGCCTCTCTCGGGTCGCGTGGCACGCCGAGACCTTGCTCCCACAGAAAGCCGAATGCATAGGCGGCATCGGCTTTGCCTCGGTCGGCGGCGCGGCGGTACCAGTAGGCGGCGTGCTCATAGTTCTGCGGCACGTCGATGCCGCGTGCGAAGACGGTGCCGATCTGATACTCGGCGTTCGCGTCGCCGGCGATGGCCTTGCGCGCCAGATCGCGCAGCTCGGCGGAGGCGTTGTCCGGCAGCGGTAATTCGGCTGCCGGATCACCGTCCGGAGCGCCGGGAGGAGCGGTTTCGCGGGGTGATGCCGCGGTCGTCCTGAGAACGGGCGCCGGACCTGCGGGCGCGGCCTGCGGCGCAGGAACTGTGGCAGGGGCTGCGGCAGCGGATGCTTGCTGAGCTTCGGCCGAAGCGGCGTCGCCCCAGCCGAGCCCCAGGTCGTTCAGCGTGGAGCAGCCGACCACAGTGCAGGCGAGCAGGACCGCCACCGCGTGACGGGTGGCCGCCCCGCGCCCATGGTTCGGCTCACGCTCGAACCTGGTCCCATGCTCGACCGATCGTTTCACCCCACCTCCTCGCCCGTTGCCGGACGCGCTGCAAGACGAGTTCGTCACTTCTGCGACCAGCCGGTTCCGACCGGCCTGACTCGACGACAATGCGTGGTCTTGATCCAGAGCGGCGACCCGACGGCTCAGATCAATTCATCTTCAATATTGCGTGCATCGGCGCATAGTCTGGACGCCCGATGGCATCCTTTCTGCCCCGCCCGATACCATCTTCGGCAGGAGAATTTCACGCGGCGGACCATTGGACCATGACTCAGGGCCCGGGCGATCGCGACTGACCTAATGGTACAGCATGGTCATACGCCCTTCGCGGTACTCACGGCCGCCGGCCCCGTGTCGCTGCCGACCGGCCGGGCGCGTGGACCTTGAGCAGCTCGGCCAGCCGCTCCAGGTTGCCGGCGGTCATGTCGGCACGCGTGGCAAAGGCCAGATCCCGCGCTTCGCTCTCGCCATGGCGCAGGATCGAATACTTCTTCTGGTGCCGTACCCCGTCCTGGGTCCAGTAGGCGACCCAGAAGGCGGACGAGCCCCCCGGGCGGGCATAGCGCGCGACCCCCGGGATGCCATGCGGGGTGTTCTTGCGCGGCACCAGCATGCGGCGCAGCGAGCTGACCTCGCGGTGCTCTGCGAGATCCTTCGTGGCAAACGCCTCGGCCGCGGCCTTGGCCCGCGCGGAGGTGCCGAACGCCCGGTCGGAGAAGAATTTGCGCGTGTGTCTTCCAGCAACCGAGTACTGGCCGACCCAACCGAGCATCCGTTTCGCCTTGTCGTCAATTCGACTGACGCGCATCGGAGCCTCCAAACCGACCCGCGAAGTCTCGCATATTGTCCCGCCGATTTGCAGGATCGACGGAATACCGCTTCCGGATGAGACATGCTGCCGGCCCCGCATCCGAGATCTTCTTCGCCACCTCGGGCTCTTCGGTCAACTACCCGGTGACCATCCCGGCGCTGCGGCAAGGCCAGTCGGCCTTCATCAGCTTCGATATCCGCGAGGCGGACGCCGACAAGATCGACGCCGTCACGGTGACCCTGCAGGGCGCCGGGGGCGAGGTCCACTGGCAGCGCACCTACAAGGGCTATGAGAGCTGGGACCGGCACACCATCCCCTTCTCCCCGGTGGCAGGCTTCTACAAGCCGATTGCGATGAACCTGGTGTTCTCCCCGTCGGCTCTCGACTACAAGGATGACGACAACTGCCGCATCCGCATCGGGCGCCTGCGCGTGCATGCGGGCAAGAACCCGGTCGATATCGGCCATCTTCGCTCCACCGGCGACATGACCTGGAACGGCTCGCACATCGTGTTCGGCAACGGCATGACCCGCGAGGTCCACATCTGGCTGGACGGCTCCGGCGCCTTGCGCGTCAAGCCGGGGCGGCCCACGACCGACACGGACGGGCGCGCCCTGCAGTTCGCCCCGTAGCCGACATCTCGGGAGGCTCCCTCGGGAGCCTCCTCCTTCCCCTACCCGCTCGCCCGCACAACCAGGCTCAGCTCCACCAGCTCGATCCCCCGCTCCGGCGTCCCCCCGGCGAGGCGGGTCAGGAGCATGCGGCCGGCGCGGCGGCCGATGTCGTCGCTGTCGATGCGCACCGTGGTCAGGCCCGGCTCCAGCGCCTCCGCCAGCTCGATGTCGCCGAAGCCGGCCACCGCCAGGTCGCCCGGCACGGCGAGCCCGCGGCGCCGCGCCTCGAACAACGCGCCGATCGCCAGCAGGTCGTTGCCGAAGAACGCCGCATCGAACGGCTCGCCGCCCTGCTCCAGCAGCGCAATCATCGCCCGGCGACCCTCGGCCAAGCCGGCCGGGCCCTCGACCGACAGCTCCGCCGCCGGGCGCAGCCCGTGTTTGGCCAGGCCCTCCTTGAAGCCCTGCAGCCGCAGCACGCCGCGGCCGCCGCCGCGGCCGACATAGGCGATGCGGCGATGGCCGCGCTCGCCGAAATGCTCGCCGACCAGCCGCCCGCCGTCGAAATTGGAGAAGCCGACCAGCATGTCGATCGGGTCCTGCGGATAGGCCCAGGTCTCCATCACCGGCACGCCGAGCGAGCGCAGCGCCTCACGGTTCTCCTCCAGCTCGATCACGCCGGTGAACAGCACCGCGGCGGGCCTGAGGTCGCGCAGCGACTGGATCATCGCCGTCTCGCGCGCATAGGAATAGGCGGTCTCGCCCGTCATCAGCCGGTAGCCCGCCGGCTCCAGCACCTCGGCGCAGGCCCGCACGGCGCGCGAGAATTGCGGGTTGGCGATGTTGGAGACGAAGGCGGCGACCAGAGTCGACGCGGCCGCAGCCGTCGCCGCCGGCCGGCCGCCGGAGCGCAGGCGGATGGCGTCCTGGTTGGGCGCATAGCCGGTCTGTTCGATCGCCGCCTGGATGCGGCGGCGCTTGTCCTCCGCCACCTTCTCCGGCTGGCGCAGCGCCCGGGAGACGGTGATCGGCGACACCCCGGCAATGCGCGCGACCTCGTCGATGCGGGCCGGCCGCTTCTCCGAATCCGTCATCCGATCCCCTTTGTCGACCCGCGGCTCACCGGCCGGCGCCCAGCACCTCGGCCACCTGGATCAGACAGTCGCCCGGTTCGCACCGGCTGTGCAACCGGTGCGAGATCACCACCCCGGATTCGGCGAAGTGCCGCGGCGCCTCCACCACCTCCAGCCGGTCCAGGTCGTGCACCCAGCCGGCCAGGTCCCCGGCCGCGACCTCGGCGCCGACCTCGACCGCCGGCTCGAACCAGCCGGGGGCAGTGGCATAGATCGCCTGGGCGTGCCGGGCCAGGGACAGCAGGCGCATCGGCCCCGCCGCCGGCGCCGGGCCCAGCAGCGGCGCGTCGATCACGCCGAGCGCCAGCAGCAGCCCGTCGATCGCGGCCGAGGCGCCGCGCATCGTCGCCGGCGTCACCGTGCCGCCGCCGCCGAACTCGCCGGACAGCCCGATGATGCCGGCCCGCGCCGCGGCGCCCATCGAGGTCGGCGCCGCCGGGCCGTTGTCGGCGACGAAGCCCCAGGGCAGGCCCAGCGCCCGCATCAGCGCCAGCGCCCGCTCCTGCCTCTCGGGGTCGGCGTGGCGCTCGATCAGGGCGCAGGGCAGATGCGCCATCGAGGTGCCGCCGGAATGCAGGTCGAACACCACGTCGTGGCGCGGGAACAGCTCATGCTCGAGGAAATGGGCGATGCGCTGGGTCGGGGTGCCGTCGGGATCGCCCGGAAAGGCGCGGTTGAGGTTGCCGCCGTCCAGCGGCGAGCAGCGCTTCGACGCCCGCACCGCCGGCGCATTGGCCATCGGCAGGATGGTGACGGTGCCCTTCATACGGGCCGGGTCCAGCCGGCGGATCAGCCGGGCCAGGGCGAACTCGCCCTCATATTCGTCGCCATGGTTGCCGGCCATCAGCAGCACCCGCGGCCCGTCGCCGTTCCGGATCCGCGCGATCGGGACCTTGACGTGGAAATAGGGCGACCGGTCGACCGAGAAGGGCACGCCCAGATGGTCGAGGACGCGGCCGTCGGCGTCGAAATCGATGGTGTGGAACAGACCCGTATGCATCTCAGCCGAAGCAGGTGGGATAGGCGGCCCGGACGCGGCCCTGGCCGTCGACGCCCCAGATCACCCGCCAGCGGTCGAGGCAGGTGCAGGGGTGGGAGATGCCGAACTCGATCACGTCGCCGACCGCGACCGAGGTGTCGGGGCCCAGCGCCAGGAAGGCATGCTGGTCGTTCAACTTCATCACCCGCGCCTCCTCCGGCCGGGCGAAGCTGGCCAGCGGGTGGCCGGCGCGGTGCAGGCGCAGCGGCGTCGGCAGGTCCTGGTCGAAGGAGACGTCGCGCATGCCCATGCCGCAGATGGCCAGGCCCGGCGCCGGGCGCGACAGCACCTCGGCCCAGAGCCGCAGCGCCGGGCGGAAGCTCTCCGACGCGCTGGCGACCTCGCCGCCGAGGCGGAAGCCTTGCCGGGCGTCGAGTGCCGCCAGGCCGCGCGTGTAGATGCCGTGGTCGTGGAAGAAGATCGCGCCGCTGCGCAGCACCAGCCGGGCGCGGCCGTCGGCGGCGGCCACCGGGCCGAGATGTTGCACGATCAGGTCGAAATAGGCCGAGCCGCCGGCGGTCAGGATCAACGGCGCCTGCGGCCCGGCGGCGGCACGGACCTTGCCGAACGCCTCCGCCGCCAGCGCCGCGAGCTCGGCGATGGCCGCGTGGGTCCGCTCCGCATCGGCGGTCGCCGCCGCGCCCTCATAGGCGCCGACGCCCGCCAGCCGCAGCCGGCCCTCGCTGGCCTGGACCGCGGCGATCACCCGCTCCGCCGCCGCCAGGTCGCGGGCGCCGGCGCGGCCGGCCCCGACCTCGACCAGCACCGGCAGCGGCGCCAGCCGGGCCTCGCGCCAGGCATCGTCGAGCGCCGCGGCGGCCTCGGGGGAATCGGTAAAGGCGTAGATCCCGGCCCGGGGATAGGCCTCGTGCAGCCGGGCCAGCCGGCGGGCGCCGCCCCCGCCGCCGACCTGGTTGGCCAGGATCAGCCGGTTCAGCCCGGCGCGCAGCATCACCGCGGCTTGGCGGATATCGGCCACCGTGGTGCCCCAGGCCCCGGCCGCGACCAGCGAGGCCGCCAGCGCCGGCGCCATCGGCGTCTTGGCATGCGGGGCGATCGCCGCCCCCTGCTCCGCCGCATAGCGCAGCATCAGCGCGCGGTTGCCGGCGAAGGCGTCCTCGTCCAGGGTCAGCACCGGCAGCGACATCGCGCCCTCGGCCGGGTGCCAGCCCTGCGCCGCCACTTCGTCCAGCGCGATCGGCCCGGCGCCCGGGGGCACGCCCCGGATGCCGTCATGCAGCATGTCTGCGTCCCGCATGATGATCCCGTCGGCCACGATTGCCGCTCCCCGCCCCTGCTATGGACTTCCTTAGACGGCAGCGGCAGGCTATCTGTCAAGACAACGTTGTCATCGATCAGGCGCAGGACGGATATCCTGCAGGAGAGGCCTCGTGACCCAGCCCTATGACGGCCCGATCGTCGACGCGCACCATCATCTCTGGGATCTGTCGATGGACCGGCACCCCTGGCTGCGCCCGGCGCGGGGCGAGATGGTGTTCGGCGACAACGCGCCGTTGCGCCGCGACTACCTGCCGGCGGATTATCGCGCCGATGCGCGCAACCAGCCGGTGGTCGCGACGGTGCATGTCGAGGCCGGCTGGGACCCCGCCGACCCGGTGGCGGAGACCGCCTGGCTGGAGACTCTGGAGGACCACGACGGCATCGCCGAACGCCTGGTCGCGCATGTGCCGCTCGATTCCCCGGACGCAGCGGCACTGCTGGAGCGGCAGGCGGCCTTCCCGCGCGTCGTCGGCATCCGCGACATCCTGAGCTGGCACCCCGACCCGGCGCGCAGCTTCGTCGCCCGTCCGGACCGGATGGACGACCCGGCATGGCGCCGCGGCCTGGCCCGGCTGGCCGGGCACGGCCTGTCCTTCGACCTGATGCTCTATCCGGGACAGATGGCGGATGCGCTGCGGCTGGTCCGCGACTTTCCCGGCCAGACCTTCATCCTGAACCATTGCGGCAGCCCGGCCGACCGCGACCCGGAGGGCATGGCCCGCTGGCGCGCCGGCCTGGCAGCGCTGGGCCGCGAGCCGAATGTCCATCTCAAGATCTCCGACCTCGTGGCCTATGACCACCACTGGACGCCGGGCAGCCTGCGCGACGTGGTGCTGGCGTGCCTCGACGCCTTCGGCCCTGCCCGGTCGCTGTTCGCCAGCGACTTCCCGGTGGCGGGGCTGCACGCCTCCTTCGACCAGGTCTGGGACGGTTTCAAGGCGATCACCGCCGACCTGACCCCGGCCGAGCAGCGGGCGCTGTTCCACGACAACGCCCGGCGGCTCTACCGGGTCGACTAGCGCCGTGCCTCCCGCCCCGACAGCAGCAGCAGCCCCAGGATCAGCCCGCCGAACAGGATGCTGCGCCAGCCGGGCGAGGCATTCACCACGGTGATCAGCGCGGTGATGGTGACCAGCAGGATCGCCCCCGGGATGGTGCCGGCATAGGTGCCGCGCCCACCGAGGATCGAGGTGCCGCCCAGCACCACCGCGGCGATCGAGGTCAAGAGGTACGGGTCGCCGATGCCGACATAGCCCTGCCGGTTCATACCCAGCACCAGCACCCCGGCGATGCCCGCCATCAGCCCGCTGAGCGTGTACAGCAGCACCGTCGTCCGGCCGATATCGACGCCGGAGAGGCGCGCCGCCAGCGGGCTGGTGCCGAAGGCGAAGATCCGGGCGCCGACCGCGGTGCGGTGCAGCAGCACCAGCACCCCGGCCGAGACCACGAGCCACAGCAGGATGCCGACCGGCACCCCGGCGGGGCGGGCCGAGCCGAGCCATTCCACCACCGGGTTGCGCACAGTGATGGCGCTGCCGCCGGCGACGATCACCAAGAGGCCCTGCAGCAGCGTCGCCATGGCCAGGGTCATGATCAGCGGATGCACCCTGAGCGCGGCGATGCCGATTCCGTTGAGGAAGCCGATGCCCGCGGCCACCAGCAGCGTCGCCGCCACCCCGACCAGCCCGGTCGGGTCCCAGGCCACCGACAGCAGCGGCAGCAGGATCGCCGTCACCGTGATCACCGCGCCGACGGCGAGGTCGATGCCGCCGCCGATCACCACCAGCGTCTGGCCGGCGGCCACCAGTCCGATCACCGCCGCGAGCTCCAGCAGGTAGCGCAGATGGCCATAGGCGCCGAAGCCGCGGGTCAGCAGGCTGGCGGCGATCCAGACCGCGGCCACCACCAGCCAGGCCAGCACCACCTTGTGCCGCAGGATCGCCGGCACCTTCGTCGCGATCGCGCTCATGCCCGCCTCCAGCGGATCTGCGGCAGCGCCACGGCGCCGACGATGATCAGCCCCTGGGCGATGTATTGCGCCACGGGCGGAAAGCCCAGGAAGAACATGACGTTGATCATGACGCTGAGCAGCAGGCTGCCGGCGATGGCGCCACGCATGGTGCCGGCCCCGCCGAGGAAGCCGACCCCGCCCAGCACCGCCGCGGCGATCGAGTTCAGGGTGAAGGGCGTGCCGATCACCGGGTCGCCCGACCCGGTCTGCGCCGCCACGAACAGCCCAGCCAGCGCCGCCAGCATGAAGCTGATCGCATAGGCCACGACCTTGGCCAGGTCGACCGGCACGCCGGAGCGGTAGGCGCCGACCGGGTTGTCGCCGGCAGCATAGAGGCCGAGGCCGATCGGCGTCGCCAGATACAGCTTCCAGGCGACCGCCAGCAGCACCAGCAACAGCGCCGCCACCGGCTGGTGCCCGGCCAGGAGCTCGGACAGCCAGTCCGGCACGTCGCCGCCCGGCCGCGGCAGCACCAAAAGGGCCGCGCCGCCGAGGATGAAGGACCCGGCCAAAGTGACGATGATCGCCGGCAGCCGGAACAGCGCCACGATCGCCCCCGCCCCGGCCCCGACCGCAAGCCCGATCGCGGCCACGGCCAGCACGCCGCCGGGCACGCCGAGCATCCCGTCGAAGCTGGTGGCCGCGACCACGGCGCCGAGGCTGACCATGGCGCCGACGGCCAGGTTGATGCCGCCGGTCAGCATGATCATCGCCTGGGCCATGGCCACCAGCGCCAGCGGGAACCAGTTCTGGGTGAATTTGGCGACGCCCTCGACGCTGACCAGCCCCGGGAACAGCGCAACATACAGCGCCAGGAACAGCGCCACGATCAGGTACAGCCCGCGCAGCCCCTGGTGCCGGCGGCCCTGGATCGCCCGATACAGCACCGCGCTCATGCCGCCAGCCCCGGCGCGGCGACGCCCATGGCGGCGCCGACGATCGCTTCCTCGCTAATCCCCGGCCGCTCCAGATTCGCCACCGTGCGGCCGGCGAACATCACCGCCACCCGGTCGCAGAGATGGACCAGCTCGGGCGTGTCGGAGCTGAGCAGCACGATCGCCTTCCCCTGCGCCGCCAGCGCCCGCAGCATGACGTAGATCTCCCGCTTGGTCTCCACATCGACGCCCCGCGTGGGGTCGTTCAGCAGCAGGATGCGAGGCGCCAGCGGCAGCCATTTGGCCAGCGCCACCTTCTGCTGGTTGCCGCCAGACAGCGCCTGCACCGGCCGCGCCGTATCGCCCTTGATGGTCAGGCGCCTGGCGAGCTCGGCCACCGTCGCCGCCTCTCCGGCCCGGTCACGCAGGCCGCGCGCCGGCCGCGCCAGGGTCGGCAGCAGCAGGTTGAAGGCGATGCTGTGCGGCAGCAGCAGCCCCTCCTTCTTGCGGTCGGCCGGGATATAGGCCAGGCCGGCCGCCGTCGCCTCCGTCACCTTGCCGAAGGGCCGGTCGGCCCCGGCGATGCGGGCTGCGTCGGCTGCCGCCGGCAGGGCGCCGACGAGCCCGAGCAGTAGATCCTCCTGCCCCTGCCCCACCAGCCCGCCGATCCCGACCACCTCGCCGTAGCGGACCGTGAGATCGACCTCGCGCGCGGCCCCTGCCCGGAAGCCGCGAATCTCGATCGCGGTCTCCGGCTGGGCGGAAGGCTGCCAGGCGGGGAACAGGTCGCCGGGATCGCGCCCGACCATCAGCCGCACCAGCCCTTCCGGATCGACGCCTTCCAGCGGCCGGTCGGCGGTGCGGCTGCCGTCCTTCAGCACGGTGGCGTAATCGCAGAGGTCCAGCACCTCGTTCAGCCGGTGCGAGATGTAGAGGATGGCCGTGCCCTCGTCGCGCAGCCGCCGCACCAGCCGGGCCAGGGTCTGCGCCTCATGCGCCGACAGCGAGGAGGTCGGCTCGTCCAGGATCAGGACGCGGGGCTTGCGGTAGAGGGCCTTGGCGATCTCGACCATCTGCCGGCGGCCCAGCGACAGGGCGTCGACCGGCAGGTCCAGCGGCTCGTCCAGCCCGACCAGGTCGCAGGCCGCCCGGGCCCGCGCCGCCAGGGTGCCGTAGTCGATCAGCCCGAGCCGCCGCGGGTAGGCGCCGAGGCCGATATTCTCGGCGATCGACAGATGCGGCGCCAGGCTCAGCTCCTGCTGCACCACGGCGATGCCGGCGCGCTGGGCCTCGCGCGGGGTCAGGTGGCCGGTGCTGCGGCCGTCGACCGTCAACGACCCGCCATCGGGCCGCAGCGCCCCGGACAGGATGTTGATCAGGGTCGACTTGCCGGCCCCGTTCTCGCCCAGGAGGGCGTGGACGCGGCCGGGATGCAGCGCGATCGAGACGTCGCGCAGCACCGGATTGCCGAAGAAGGCCTTGGAGACGCCCTCCGCAGCGAGGATGGGCGACGCCGTCACGGCGCCGCCCCCGCCTTGGAGATCATTCTCACTTCGCCGCCAGCAGCTTGTCGAACAGCGCCGTGTCGTATTCCGAGAAGATGTAGCCGTCGGCCGGGAACTTGTCGGCCCGCGCCAGGTAGCCGTCGATGCTGGCGTCGTCGATCACCGGCAGCGGCACCTTGACGAAGGCCGGCACGTCCTTGCCCGACAGCGCCTGCACCGCGGTGTAGACCGCCAGCGCGCCGAGCCAGTTCGGCTGCATCGTCGCCCAGCCCTTCATATCGTGCTGCTTCCACAGCTCGAGGAACTGGCGGTAGTTCTCGCCGGTGGTCGGCACGAAGGCGCGGCCCTGCCGGTCCATCGCCAGGATCGCGCCGGCCGACAGCGCGCCGCCCAGCGACAGGATGCCGTCGATCTCCGGATTGGCGAACAGCAGGCTGGTCACCGCCTCCTGCGCCGGGGCGACGTTGTAGTCGGTGTTGGTCTCGGCCAGCACCTCGACCCCCGGATTGGCCTGCAGCACCGGCGTCGCGCCCTTGCGCCGGTCGTCGCTGACCGAGATGCCGGCCGGGCCGTTCAGGACGATGATCTTGCCCTTGCCGCCGATCTGCTTGACCAGCCACTCGGCGGCCTGCTTGCCCCAGTCCGCCGAGTCGGTGTTGAGCTTGGCCGTCACCTTGTCGGTCTGCACCAGGCTGTCGAAATTGATCACCGCGATGCCCTTGGCGCAGGCGTCGGCGACCACGCGGTCCAGCGCCGTGGCCGAGCCGGCGATCAGGATGATCGCGTCGACATCGGCGTCGATCATCGACTGGACCTGCTGGATCTGGGTGTTGGCGTTGCCCTGGGCGTCGGTGATGACCAGCTTGTCGACCAGCCCCTTGGCCTTCAGCTCGTCGACCTCCTTGCTGATGGTGCCCTCGGTCTGCTTCATCCAGGTCGGCACGGAGTAGATGTTGGCCCAGCCGACGGTGAAGGGTGGCTTGCGGTCGCCCTTGATGCAATTGGCGGCGGCATCGGCCGCGCCGGTGGCGGCGACCAGGGCGGCGACCGCCACAGCGGCTCCGCAGACGGCGCGGCGCGCCAGATCCTTCGTCATCATCCTCTCCCTGTCTGACCCGGCCGTGGCGACCGGTGCGTTGTCGATTCGTCCGGCGAAGCCCGCAAGGGCGGAGCCCGGAGGGTGCGACGTCGCCCGCGCCGGCCGCAATCTTCTGCTGCGGGCCGCCGGCAGGACGACATCATCCCCGCTCATAGAGAGACGGGCCTGCAGGAATCTGTCAAGACAACGTTGTCATCAAGGGATGTTCGAGCCTCAGGACGCGCGCTGGCGGGCCTTACCGCCGCCTGGGCCGGAGCAGCTTCGCCGTGAGAGCCTGCACCTCGCGGTCCCGGAACGGCTTCGACAGCATCGGCCGGGCGCCGCATCTGTCTTCGACGCGGTCGCGCGGGCAGGACGACACGAAGGCGAACGGAATGTTGCGCTCGGCCAGGACTTCCGCCGCCGGGAACACCTCGTCGCCGCCGGCCAGCTCGACGTCGAGCAGTGCGGCGTCCACGCCGTCGGCTCCGGCCAGCTCGACCGCCTGGTCCAGCTTCGCGGCCGGCCCCAGGACGCGGATGCCGGCCTCGGCCAGCGCCTCCTCCACCAGGAGGGCGGTCAGGAATTCGTCCTCGACGACGAGGACGCAAGGCTGTCGCTCGATCACCATGGGCGGGTCCTCCGGATATTGCGTTTCTATGACAACAGCCGCTGCGGCACGGGAGTGCGGGTAATTTTATTGCCTATCTCCACCGGCGTGCGACCTACTTCCGGGAATCAAGCCCTTGCCGCCCGCCTTGAAGGCGTCCATCAGGAACTGCCACGGCCGAAGGACATGACGATGCCCGCCACCGAACGCGACGACGAGCTGCGCTACGCCATGAATCAGCTGGAAGCCTGGCTGACGCGATGGCTCGCGGGCCAGGCCCCGAACGGGATCCAACTGGCCGCGATCAGGCGGGCGGTCGGCGAGCTGCATATCGACGAGGGCGAAATCCACGACGATGCCGGGCCGTCGGCGCATCAGGAGATCGCCAACCTGCTGGCCGCGGCGGACCCGGACCATTCGCCCCTGGCCGAGGCGGGCGATGCCGCCGCCGTCGACTACACCCTGCCGGAGTTCGAGCGCGACATGGAGCTGCTGCGGCCGAAATACCAGTATCTGAGCTGGCTCGGAGGGCGGCCCGTCGGGCATGCCTGACGCCCCGGCTTGCCGGAGTGCATTCCCACGGCCATGTCCTTTCGACGACCGAAGGGGAGAGAGGCGATGCCCGGCACCGACCGAGACGCCGAGCTGCGCTATGTGCTGGGCCAGCTCGAGCAATGGCTGCAGCGCTGGCAGGCCGGCCACAGGATGACCTCGCGCGAGCGCTGGAACCTCCACTTCGCGGTCCGGCAGCTCCAGGCCGACGAGGGGGCGAGGCAGGACCCGACCGTGGTGACCAAGGCGGACACCATGATCGACCCGATCCGGCGGATCGACCCGGACCTGCCCAACCAGCCCGACGCCACCGCCGCACCCGAGATCGACTACCCGGTCGAGCAGTTCGAGCGCGATCTGCTGCAGCTGCGGAAGAAGTTCGCCTATCTCGGCGGCACCTGAAGACGTCCCTCATTCGACGGCATTTTAGCATTTGATATTTTTCATTTATTTTCAATGCCGTACGGAACGGTGCGGCTGCGGCGCCTGTTGCCTGGGCGTTGTCTCCCCCACCCGGGAGAGACCCCACTTCCGGAGAATGACAATGCTCCGCACAGCACTTCTCGCTGCCTTGCTTGCCGTCGGTGTTGGCGGATCGATGGCAGCGGCTCAGACCACCGCCCCCTCGACCACCACCCCCTCGAACGATCCCGCCGCCACTGCGGACACCAAGCAGGGCGTCGTCCTGACCTCGCCCGCGGAGCTGCAGAAGGGCGCAAACAGCTTCACCGAGGCGCAGGCCACATCCCGCCTGGAGGACCACGGCTTCACCGGCGTCACCGGCCTGACCAAGGACGATGCAGGCATCTGGTGGGCGACGGCGTCCAAGGGCGGCAAGAGCGTCAAGGTTGGGCTCGACTATCAGGGCAACGTCGCCACGCAGTGACGGCCTTTCCATCGCATCATCAGGAGATCAGCCATGACCCGGGTCACGATCACCGGACTGTTCGACAATCCGGCGGATGCCGCGGATGCGCGCCGCGACATCGAAGCCTTCGGAATTTCACGGAATGACATCGGTCTGCTCGCCCACGATTCGGAGCACGTCGTCCGGGACGACGACGACGGCTCCGACGCCGCATCCGGGGCCGGAACCGGCGCCGGCATCGGCACGGTCCTGGGTGGCGGCGCCGGTCTGCTGACGGGGCTCGGCGTGATGGCCATTCCCGGCGTCGGCCCGATCGTCGCCGCCGGCTGGCTTGCCGCCACGCTGGCCGGTGCGGCGGCCGGAGCCGTGGCCGGCGGCGCCACCGGGGGGCTGATCGGAGCCATGACGGATTCAGGCGTCGACGAGGATTCCGCCCATGTCTATGCCGAAGGCGTCCGCCGCGGTGGCACGCTGCTGACCGTCCAGGTCGAACAGGACCAGGCCGCCCAGGTCCAGGAGATCCTCCTGGAAAACGGGGCGATCGACGCCGCCGCTCGCGGCGAGGCGTACCGCTCGTCGGGCTGGACCCGATACGATCCGCGCGCGCCCGTCTACACGCCGGACGAGATCGCCCGCGAGCGCGACCTCTACGGCCGCGGCGACACCCGAGTCTAGCCGCATCCTCGCGACGGCACCGCCGGCCCGGGGAACCCCGGCGCAGATGCCTGCATTGACCAGTCAAGGCAATCAGGAGGATGTCTCATGACGCCGATGTCTCAGATCAAGGACCATATGAACGTCGTCGGCTCCGACGGCATGCATGTCGGAACGGTCGACCATATGGAAGGCCAGGACCGCATCAAGCTCACCCGATCGGACCAGGATGCCGGCTCGCAGCATCACTACATTCCGGTCGGCTGGGTCGATCATGTCGACGACCGGGTTCATCTCAGCATGACGGCCAAGGACGCCAAAGCGAAATGGCATTGAGCCGTTCAGGCATGCCGGAAGGCCGCCCCTCGGGGCGGCCTCTCACGACCAGCCGACTGGGCCGACACCAGCCCCTCACTAATGCTTCCGAGTTGCCGTAGTTCACATCAAGCAGGCCCCAAGCGTGTCGCCAACGCTTCTCGCACGCTCTGTCCGCCCTCGAGACGGCCCCCCCAGGGCTTGCTTCCCCTCGGCATCTCCAGGACGCAATCGTCGGAAAAGAACGCCATGATACGATCGAGATCATGCGCGTGAAGGCCTCGCACAGCTCCGTCAGCGTCGATCAATGTCCATCGTCCTCTCCGTCCAGCCGGATCATCGAGAGATTGTTCGGATCCGAAATCGGTCACCCGCGGATGGCGGCGTGGATCGCGGTGCAGTGGCGGACAAGATCGGCCTGCGAGGTGACGAAAACCCTCAGCGGGGTGTCGATCGGATAGAATAGAATGTTCGCGATGAAGCCGTAGATGCCCGCATCGGCACTGGTCGGCTCGGCTCCGTGCAGGTAGTCGCTCTCCGCGAGACGGTTCGCCAGCACCCGCAGGTCCGCGACGCCGCGGGCATAGGCGGCGTCCGGAGCGAAGCGGCCGATGCCCTGGTAATGGTAGCGCTGGAAATTGAAGTCCCGCGCCTTGGCCAGCCCCTCCTCGGTCACGCTCGAATGCTCTCGCAGCAGCGCGTCACGGAAAGCGGGCCAATAGCGCTCGTCCTTCCAGCGTGAATAGGACATCACCCAGTAGAGATCGTCGAGCATTCGCGAGATCAGATGACTGGTGTCGCACTGTGCGGGGGTCAGCCGGTCGTCGATGGTCAGGCCATATCTGCGGATCAGGTGTGCAATGATCGTGTCGCTGTCGCCGATCGCCTCTCCATCATCGACGACATAGGGAAGTTGTCCGCGCGGTGCTGTCGAGGCGTCGAAGATGTGCTGATGAGCGAAGGGCAGGCCGGTCAATCTGAGAAAGGCATAGACTTTCAAGCCGTAGCCGTTGTTGTCGGCGACACCAAAGAGCTCGGGATATGAGTACAGGGTGAGCATTGCGCCTCCCGGAACCGGCCGAGTGTAGCCGATGCCGTGCAGCCGGTCACCGGATGTCCGCTTCACAGACGACGATGTCGGCAACGGGCGCCGAACACCGCTTCATCGGGGCGTCCCTTCGCGAGGCCTCTGAGCCATCCAACGCGTCAAAGAGGATGAACGCGCCAGTCTGAGAGCGGAGTAGGCCTCGACAAGTTCGGCAAGGCTGAAGCCGCGATTGAGCCCGCTCGGATTCGGCAGGATCCACACCTCGGCATCGCACAACCGGGTGGATTGCGGCCCCCAATGGACCCTGCCGCCCGCGATCGCTTCATAGGCCGCCTTGCCCAGGAAGGCGATGGTCTCGGGCCGGAAATGCTCGAGCTTCGCACGGAGCCCCGCCCCGGAGGCCCGGAGCTCGTGACCGCGCAGCTCGCCGGTGCCGCGCGTGGCCCGCGGGACAGCGGCGGTGATGCCGCAGCCGAATGCGAGCAGGCGGCGATCGTCCTGCGCCGAGAGCCTCACAGGCGTGAAGCCGGACAGGTGCAGGACAGGCCAGAAGCGATTGGACGCCGACCCGAAATTGTGGCCGGAGGCCGCTGCCTGTGTGCTCGGGTTGATGCCGCAGAAGACCACCGGGAGGCCCGGCGCAAGGATGTCGAAATTGGACAGCTCCACCGGGCGATCACCCGCGCGCCGGGATGTCGTTGCGCGGCGGCGTCATCGGATTGGGCGGCGGGCGGCGCAGCAGCAGCACCAGGAACGGCGCCAGCGCCAGCACCCAGGCGACGATCCAGAACCCGTCGATATAGGCCAGCACATAGGCCTCGCGCTGCACGAACCGTCCGGCCGCGGCGATCCCCTGGCTGGTCTCCAGCCCGATATTGTTGGCGTGCTGGCTGAAGACGGTCGACAGCGCGGTCACGACGCGGTCGACGACGTCCGAGCCCGAGCTCAGATGCTGGCCGATCAGGTTCGAATAGACCTGCTCGCGCACCCGCACGAAGGTCTGGATGAAGGCGGTGCCCAACTCGATGCCGAACAACCGCGAGATCTGGATCGTCGCGGCGATGGCGGCGGCCTGGGGCGGCGTGATGTTCGAAACGGCGAAGGTGACCAGCGAGGTCAGGCCGATGGCCAGGCCCGCCGCCTCGACGATCTGCGAGGGCAGGAAGTCGCCGCCGGCCCAGTCATGGGTCAGGCCGGTGTCCATCCAGCTGCCGATCGCGATCAGGGCGAAGCCGATGCTGAGGAGGAGGCGCGCATCGATCCGGCGCAGCGCCAGCACCACCAGCGGGATGAGCAGGAATTGCGGCACGGCGATCCAGTTCAGCACATCGCCGATCTGCAGCGCCCGCAGCCCCTGGATGCGCGTCAGATAATCCGGCAGCACATAGGCGGTGGCCTGTGAGCCGAAGCCGTAGGCGCAGATCAGCAGCGCCGGAATCGCGACATTGACCTGGCGCAGCACCGGCAGGTGGATCAGCGGATGCTCGACGGTCGCCTCGTTGACCACGAAGGCGGCGATCAGCAGCAGGCCCCCCGCCAGGCAGCCGACGACGATGCCGGAATTCAGCCAGTCGAGGCGGTTGCCCTGGTCCAGCCCGACATAGACCAGCCCGAAGCCCAGGCCGGCGAAGACGATGGCGCCCCAATCGGTGCGGCGCAGCAGGTCGCGATTGATGCCGTCGCGCGGCACCGCCCACAGGATGATCAGGGCCATGGCTCCCGTCAGCACGACGTTCTGCCAGAAGATCCATTGCCAGTGGCCGGTTTCCGAATACCAGGCCTCGAGCGAGGCGGCGACGTTCTGGGAGAAGGTGAAGCGGAAGGCATAGGCGGCGATGCCCCAGATCCACCAGCGTGGCGCCAGGCCGCGCAGGATGAAGCCGAGCGAGGCGGGAATGAAGGTGCCGACCGCGAGGCCGCGGACGGTCTGCAGGGCGATGATGAGATCGTAATCGGCCATCAACGGCAGCAGCAGCGACGACAGGATGAAGATCGCGCTGGCCCAGAGCAGGAAGCGCCGGACGCCGATGACCATGCTGAACCAGGCCGCGCTCGGCGCCACCACCATCTGGCCGGCGGAGAAGGCCGTGGCCAGCCAGGAGCCCTCGTCGAAGCCGAGGCCGAGCCCGCCGCGGATGTCGGCGAGGCCGAAGCCGGTGACCCGCGTGTTCAGCGTCGAGATGACGGCCCCCAGCAGCACCGCCGCGACGCCGGCCAGGGGGCGAAGGCAGGGCGCCGCCGCAGCCGCGGGTCTCGGGACGGGGGCGCCGGCGGCCTCGACGGCGGCGGTCACGACTTCGCCGGCGCGCTGTCGTCGGTCAGGATGGTCACCACCGCCGACATGCCGGGACGCAACCGGCCGGCCAGCGGGCTGCCGGGATCGAGCCGGATCTTGACCGGGATGCGCTGCACCACCTTGGTGAAATTGCCGGTCGCGTTGTCCGGCGGCAGCAGGCTGAACTGCGATCCGCTGGCCGGCGCGATGCTGTCGACCCGGCCGGTCACCACGGTTCCGGGAAAGGTGTCGAAGGTGACCTCGGCCTTCTGGCCGATCGCCACGCGGGTCAGCTGGGTCTCCTTGTAGTTCGCGATCACCCAGACATTGTCCAGCGGGACCACGGAGATGACCTGGGTGCCTGGCCGCAGATACTGTCCCGCGCGCACCCCGCGCTCGCCCACCATGCCGTCCACCGGCGCCGTGATCCGGGTGTAGCCGAGATTGGTCCTGGCCAGCGCGAGCGCCGCGTCCTTGGCCTTGGCGTCGGCGCGCAGCTGCAGCTCCTGGGTGTCGAGCACGCCCATCTGCCGGCGCGCGGCCTCGAGCTCGGCCTGATTGCGCGTCAGGGTGGCCTCGAAGCGCTTCTCGTCGGCGACGGCCTGCTCCACCCTCTGCGCCGTGCCGAAGGTGGTGCCCAGCAAGGTCTGCTGGCGGCTCAGCTCCAGCTTGGTGCGGTCGACATCGGCCTGGGTCGCGGCGATGACGCTCTGGGCCTGGTCGATCTCGGCGTGCTGCAGGTCCTTGCGCGCCTTCAGGTTCTGGATCGCGGCATCGGCGCCCAGGACATCCGCGGCGGCCTGTTCCACCCGCGCCCGATAGTCCTGGTCGTCGATCTCGACCAGCAGGTCCCCGGCCTTGACCAGCTGGAAGTCGGTGACGGCCACGCGGTCGACATAGCCGTCGACCTGGGCGCTGAGGGGGGTGATGTCGCCGCGCACGGTGGCGTTGTCGGTGGTCTGGCGGCTCGCCTGCCCGACCCAGGCATCCCAGCGGGTGACGAACAGGGCGACGACGCCGCCCGCGATGACCAGGATCACCAGCCGCAGCAGCCAGGCGCCCAGCAGGCGCGGCGGCGCGGCCGGCCTGGTGCCGACGGTCCGGTCGGCAGCGGCGGGCGGCGGTCCGGGAGCGGGTGATGGCGGTCCTGGCGGGTCGAGGGCTGTGGAGGCTGGCTGCTGGTCCATCACGATCTTCCGATACACAGGGAAGCGTAGTCGGCGGCTTGTCGCGTTGTCGACTATGCCTATGGTTAGGTCCGGCCCGCCGGCACCACCAGGAACGGGAGCACCAGGGATGGACGAGATTGAGGTTCGGGAGGCGCTCGATCGCCACTGGGTCGCCTCGGATGCCAATGATTTCGATGCCGAGCACGCCATCTACCGCGAGGATGCCGTGCTCGAATACCCGCAATCGGGCGAGCGCATCCGGGGCCGGCACGCCATCCAGGCCTCCCGCGCCGCGCAGCCGAACGCGAAGCGCTTCACGGTGCGCCGCATCGTCGGCGCCGGCGACCTGTGGGTCACGGAATTCACTCTCGCCTATGACGGCCGGCCGTCCTTTTCGGTGAGCGTCATGGAGTTCGTGGAGGGCAAGGTGGCCCGCGAGACCCAGTACTTCGCCGACCCGTTCGAGCCCGGCCCGTCGCGTGCGCAGTGGGTTGAGAAAATCGGGTGACGTGGCCGTCCCGGGGCCGGCGCATCCTTCATCGACGCTCGACGGGGTTCGTTGTAAGCATTCCGACCGCTTGAGTCTGGAGGAGACGCAGCATGGACCGATTCACCGGCGGTTGCCTGTGCGGCAACGTCCGGATCGTGGCGTCGGGACTCCCCTATCGGGTCGGCCTTTGTCACTGTCTCGACTGCCGCAAGCATCACGGGGCCCTGTTTCACGCCTCCGCGATCTTCCCTCAGGATGCCGTGACGATCGACGGCGAAACCCGCGACTACGCCGGGCGGTTTTTCTGTCCCCGCTGCGGCTCTTCCGTCTTCGGACGCACGGCCGACGAGATCGAGGTGAACCTGGGATCCCTGGACGCCCCCGACCAGCTGATGCCGACCTATGAAAGCTGGATCATCCGGCGCGAATCCTGGTTGCCGCCGTTCCCGCTCAAGCGCCGATACGACCGCGACCGCGACGCCACGGGCCGCTTCGAGGAATAGGCCGCGCGAACGGTTCGAGGGCGCAAGGGACCGCTCAAGGTGGATGGATAGCGGCGGCGTCCTGGTCGGCCGAGCATCCTCCCGTCGGCCCAAAAGCACAGCCGGGCCGATGCCGCTCACCCGTAAACATAATGTTCATTGCGCGAGTCCGCGCGACTCGTTCATGATATGTTCCATGAAGGAGATACCACCCGATTTCGACGTTCAGGCCTATGGCCGCGGCTGCACCCTGCAGCAATGCGAGATGCTCTCGCGGCTGGCCGAGATCGGCATGCAACTTGCCGAGGCCGCCGGCGCTCGCGCCCTCGCCGCACAGGCCCCGGAGACTCGAGCTTCGGCTCAGGCTGAAGCCCAGCCCGCTGAGCCTCAGCCTGCGGCCGCGCCGGCTGCGGATTCCGGCCTCGCCTTCGCCCGCTACGCCCATCTGGTGCGCCAGACCCTGGCCCAGCGCGCCCGCGCCGTGAAGGATCTCTGCGCCCGCGACGGCGGCCGCGAAGCCCGCCGCGCCCGGCACCGGGAGGAGGTCGAGGACGTCATCATCCGCCTGATCGGGGCCGACGGTAACACCGACCGCGACCGCTTTGCCGATATCAGGATGCAGCTCGACGCGGCGTTGGTCGAGCTCTATGGCGACAAGGATGACCCGGTCGAGGACCGCACGGTCCCGTCGGTCGTGGCCGGCCTCGTCTGCGGCCTCGGCCTCGCCCGGCACTGGCGCCGCCGGCAGCCGCGCTACGCGAACGGCCGCCCGGGCCTGCCGGCCGGCAGCCCGGCCGAGATCCGGGCCGAGCGCGCCCGCCGCCGGGCCGCGGTCGTCGCCATGACCGAACAGTTCATCGCCGAGGTCGGCGATCCCGCCCGGATCGCCGACCTCAAGGCCGGGCTGGCCGTCCGGCTGCAGGAGCGCGACATCGACGCGCTGCTCGACACCGCGAGCACCGAGAAGGCCACGGTCCGCCTCTGCCGCTCCCTGGGCATCGACCTCCACTCCGACATCTGTTTCGAGAACGGCCCCGAGGTTACACCGGACAGCAGTTGAGCCCCGCCGGTCAGCCCGCCGCCACGGTCTGCGATACCGACAGCTCGCGGCCGGCAAGATCGGTGGTGCGGATGCGGTAGAAGCCGCGGTCGGCGGCGTGGAGATAGGCGCTGGACAGCAGCCGGACGGGGTTGACCGCCTCGAACGGCCCCGTCTCGGCCGCGCTCCACAGCACGTCGAACAGGCGCACGCCCTCTCCGGCCGGCGGATCCCAGAACAGCAACTGGTTGGGGCCGTTCAGGCCGCGGTCACGCTGCACCCGGATGTTGGTGGCCGGCGCCGCTTCGCGCCCGGCGTCGTCCCGCGCCAGCACCACCAGCGCCACCGAGGGCAGCAGCAGCTCGAGGTCCAGCCTCAGGCGGCCATCGGCGCCGATCTCGACCTCGCGCACGGTCAGCGCCGGCTCCTGCGCCTGGCGCATCGCCGCGAGCTGCGCTGCGTTCGGCGTGCTCAGCGCCGCCAGCTGGTCCGCATGCGTCTGGGTGGCAGCGGCCTGGGCTTCCCAGACCGAGAACGGGTCGCCCTTGTCCTGGGCGATCTCGAAGATCCCCAGCGCATAGCGGCCGGGGGCGAGGCCCGCCACCTCCAGCGCCACCGGGCTGACGCCCGACCGCCAGAGCCGGTCGACGCTGTTGTACAGCAGCACCGTGCCGCCGTCGGCCGTCGGCGTGGCCATGACGCCGAGCCCGGTGCGGTCGGGGTCCAGCGCGCCCGGCGCATCGACCCGGCGGTCGCCGAGCAGGGCCAGCAGCTCCATCACCGTCAGCCCCGGCTTCTTGACGTAGTCGAAGGGCTCCGGATTGGCGCGCCGATCCGCCAGCGCCGCGAGGTCGGTGACCCAGTCGCGCTGCGCCGCGTCGAACTGGCGGGCGCCGAAGAACGCCAGGTGGGTGCGTTGGCCCCAGCGGCCGAGGAAGCCGTTGTCGTTGCTGAGGATGTCGTAGTCGACGCCCTCGGCCTCCACCAGCAGCCGCTGGTGCTGGTCGATCACCTTGGCAATCAGCCCGGCGAAATACGGCATCGCGTGCCAGCTGTGATAGTGCTCCCAGCCGATCTGCGGGTCGCATTCGTCGTTGATGAAGGGCAGGACGGCGAAGCGCGGATGGTGCTCGCGGATGTAGCTCACTGCCTCCATCTCGTGGCGGCAGATGCCGACCGTGTTCGGGGTCAGGTCCTCCGGATGCTTCACCGCCCCCTTCTCATGTACCGAGATGAAGTCGAGCCGCACCCCGGTCTCGCCGGTGAAATAGTTGGTGCCGGCGTCGCAATGGGCCAGGAAGCTGCGGAAGATCGGCGGCACCCGCCGCGCCACGCCCGGCCCGCCCAGGCGCAGCGCCGGGTCGACCGCCTTCAGCCCTTCCGAGCAGGCGTCGTAGTAGTTGTTGAAGCCGGTCTCGCCACCCAGCTTCCACCAGATGTCCGGCTCGTTCCAGGTCTCGAAGTACCAGCTGCGGACCTCCTCGGCGCCGTAGCGCTCGACGCAGCGCCGGGCCAGGGCCTCGACCAGGTCGCGCCAGTGCCGCACCTGCGTGTCCTGGTTAAGGTCGGTGTAGAGCTTGCCGGGGTTGCCCATCAGCTCGAAGAACGGCTTCAGCCGGTGGCTTACGATCGCGTCCAGCGCCTGGTCCAGCAGGGTCCAGTCATAGGCGCCCAGCCGGTCCGCCTTCACCAGGTCGAGCATGTAGTGGACCCGCAGATACTCGATGCCGCGGTTCGGCACGGCGCCGAGATGGGCCAGCGCCTGCTGCATCTCCGGCTCCAGCAGCAGCTCCGCCGGCGAGAAGCCGGTGCTGCGCCAGAAGCGCTTCCACGGGCGGGCGGGGCCGGCGAGGTCGACCCGGATCGGGGTGGCGGTCACGACGGGTGTTTCTCCCTAGACGGAGGCGAGCAGGCCGCCATCGACATAGATGATCTGGCCGTTGACGAAGTCGGACGCGGCGGAGGCCAGGAACACGGCGGCGCCGCCCAGCTCGTCCGGCTGGCCCCAGCGGGCCGCGGGGGTGCGGCGCTTGACGAAGGCGTCGAACTCCGGGTCGTCCATCAGCGCGCGGTTCAGCTCGGTGGCGAAATAGCCGGGGCCGATGCCGTTGACCTGGATGTTGTGCCGCGCGAACTCGACCGCGAGGTTGCGGGTCAGCATCCTGAGAGCCCCCTTGGCCGAGGCGTAGGGGGCGATGGTCGGCCGGCCCAGCTCGCTCATCAGCGAGCAGATGTTGATGATCTTGCCGGCCTGGCGCTCGACCATGCCGGGCAGCACCGCCTTGGCGGCGACGACGCTGCCGATCAGGTGCACGTCGAGGATCATCCGCCAGTCCTCGATCGCGAAGTCCAGGAACGGCTTGCGCAGCTGCACGCCTGCGTTGTTGACCAGGATGTCGATCGCGCCGACCGTCTGCACCGCCTGGCCGATGGCGGCGGCCGCGGCCTCGGCGTCGGTCAGGTCGAAGCGGGCCGGATGGGCATCGATGCCCTCATCGCGCAGCTTGACGACCGCCTGGTTCAAAGGCCCGTCGTCGCGGCCGTTCAGGATCACCGTGGCGCCGTGGCGGCCGAGCGCGGCGGCGACCGAGAAGCCAAGGCCGCGCGAGGAGCCGGTGACAAGGGCGCGCTTGCCGGTCAGGTCGAACAGGGTCATCGGAACTTCTCCCGCATCGCCTGGATGCCGGGGATCCGGTCCATCAGATGGGCGTGCGCGGGATCGAAATACTGCACCAGGCCGCGCTGCGTCTTCCCCGCCATGACGGTGAAGATGTAGGCGCGGTGGCCCGGCGAGGTCACGGTCGGGTGGTAGCCGCGGTCGACCGTGAAGGTGTCGCCGTCGCGGGTCAGGAAGGCCTGCGGCTCGCCGCTGTCCTGGTAGATCAGCTGGGCGCCGAAGCCGGAGGGCGGGTCGTAGCGGAAATGGTACAGCTCGTCATGCGCGGTCTCCCGCGGGCCGCCATGGCCGGGCACGTCGGTATCGTGCTTGTGCGGCGGATAGCCGTTCCAGCAGCCGTCATCGGCGTAGAGCTCGCTGACCAGCAGGCGCCCCGCCCGCCCCTGCCCGTTCTGGCCGAGGATGTGGAAGATCCGGCGCCGGCTGTGGGTCTCCGGCGACCCGACCTCGACCATCACCACCTCCTCCGGCGGGATACGGAAGGCGGCGTGGCGCTCGGTGCTCAGCGCGCCGCCGATCGCGACCTCGGCCGGCCCCTGCCCCGCCGTGATGCGGATGGCGCTGCCGACCGGGGCATAGACCGAATCCGCCGGGCCGGACCAGATGTCGGCGCGCCGGCCGACCGCGGCGAAGGCCTCGCCGTCGACCGTGATGTCGACCGTGCCGGACAGCACGGCGAGGATCGCCTCATGCTCCGGCAGCCGGGTCTCGAAGCTCTCGCCCGGCCCGAGCCTGACCAGGTTGAAATGCACGCTGGCCATGCGGGCGTCGTGGTGCAGGATCGGCCGGTTGCCGTTGTCGTGGCGGCGGATGATGTCAGGCATGGGCACGCTGCGGGTTCGGGTCGGAGAGGACGCCGCGGAGGTCGAGCTCCTCGGCGTAGTGGCAGGCGGCTGCATGGCCGCCGAGATCCTTGAGCGGCGGCGCCGTGGTGCGGCACAGGTCGGTGGCGAAGCGGCAGCGCGGATGGAAGGCGCAGCCGGAGGGGCGGTTGGCGGGGTCCGCCACCTCGCCCTTCAGCTGGATGCGCCGGCGCTGCCGCTGGCGCCGCGGGTCCGGCACCGGCAGGGCCGACAGCAGCGCCTCGGTGTAGGGGTGGCGCGGCCGGGCGTAGAGCGCGTCGATCGGCGCGCTCTCGACGATCTGGCCGACATACATCACCACCACGCGGTCGCAGATGTACTGGATGACGCTGAGGTCGTGGCTGACGAAAAGATAGGTCAGCCCGAACTCCTCCTGCAGGTCTTTCAGCAGGTTCAGGGTCTGGGCCCGGACGCTGACATCGAGCGCCGACACCGCCTCGTCCAGGATCACCAGCCGCGGCCGCGTGGCCAGCGCCCGGGCGATGCCGATACGCTGGCGCTCGCCGCCGGAGAAGGCGTGCGGGTAGCGATGGGCGTATTCCGGCCTAAGGCCGACCCGCTCCATCAGCCCGGCGACGATGCCGGGGATCTCGCGGCCGGTGGCGAGGCCGTTGACGCGCAGCACCTCGCCCACCAGCTCGACCACGGTCATGCGCGGGTCCAGCGAAGCCTGCGGGTCCTGGAACACGAAGCGCAGATCGGTGCAGTAGGGCCGGCGCTGCGCCTCGGTCAGCGCCGCCAGGTCGACCACCCGCCCCTGCGGGTCGCGATAGGCGATGGTGCCGCCGGTCGGCTGGTGGGCGCCGAGGATGCAGCGAGTGACGGTCGACTTGCCGCAGCCGGATTCGCCGACCAGCCCCAGCGTCTCGCCGCGGCGGATGTCGAAGGACACGCCGTCGACGGCGCGGACCGGGTTGGCCAGGCCGGAGCGGAACAGACGCTTGCGCGGCGCGAAGACCATGCGCAGGTCGCGCAGCTCGACCAGGTTCTCGGGCGCGAGCTCAGGCATGCTGCATGCTCCTCGGCTGCACGGCCGCCGGCTGCTCCACCAGCACGCAACGGGCGCCGCGGCCGGGGCCTAGCGCCGTCTCCGGCGGATCCCGCCGGTCGCACAGACCGGCCACCGCCTGGTCGCAGCGCGGATGGAAGGGGCAGCCCGTGGGGCGGTTGAAGGCCGACGGCACCAGGCCGCGGATCGCCGCCAGCCGGTGCACGCGCTGCCGCGACAGGGTCGGCACCGACCGCAGCAGCGCCCGGGTGTAGGGGTGCTGCGGCTGGTAGAAGATCTCCTCGACCGGCCCGCGCTCGACCACCCGGCCGAGATACATCACCGCCACCTGGTCGGCGACGTCGGCGACCACGCCGAGGTCATGGGTGATGAACAGGATCGACAGGCCATGCTCCGCCTGCAGCTTCTTGAACAGGTCGAGGATGTTGGCCTGGGTGGTCACGTCCAGCGCGGTGGTCGGCTCGTCGGCGATGATCAGCCGCGGGCCGCAGGACAGGGCGAGCGCGATGCAGACGCGCTGGCGCATGCCGCCGGAGAACTCGAAGGGATAGCTGTCCAGCCGCTCGGCCGGCTTCGGGATGCCGACATCGGCCAGGCATTCCAGCGCCCGCTCGCGCGCCGCCTTGCGGCCCAGCCCCATATGCTGGCGGATCACGGCGCCGAGCTGCTGGCCGATGGTGTGCACCGGCGACAGCGCCGCCATCGGCTCCTGCGACACCAGCCCGATCTCCGCCCCGCGGATGGCGCGGATGGCGGGGCCGCGCGGCGGCAGGCCGGCGATGTCGACCACCGGGCCGGCCGCCGTGCGGTAGGCGATGCGGCCGCCGGCGATCTTCATCCGCTCCGGCATCAGGTTCATCAGTGCCCGGCCGGTCATGCTCTTGCCCGAGCCGGATTCGCCGACGATGCACAGCGCCTTGCCCGCTTCCATCTCGAAGCTGACGCCGTCGACCGGGCTGATCAGCCCGTCATCGGTGCCGATCTGCACCCGCAGGTCCTCGACCTGCAGAAGCGGCTCGCCGGCGCGGCGCGGCTCAGTTGTAGGGGTCGGCGGCATCGCGGATCCCATCCCCCAGGAAGTTCAGCGCCAGCACGGCGACGACGACGGCGATGCCCGGGATGAACAGCCAGGGCGCGGTGGTGACGGCCAGGAGGTTCTGGGCGTCCTTCAGCAGCACGCCCCAGCTGATCACCGGCGGCTTCAGCCCGATGCCGAGGAAGCTGAGCGCGGTCTCGGCCAGGATCATCGACGGGATCGCAAGCGTCACCGAGGCGATGATGTGGCTGGTGAAGGACGGCACCATGTGCCGCCAGATCACCCGCTGCTGGGAACAGCCGTCCAGCCGCGCGGCCAGCACGAAATCCTCGGTGCGCAGCGACAGGAAGCGGCCACGGACGACGCGCGCCAGCTCGGTCCAGCCCAAGAGCGACAGGATCACCGTGATCCAGAAATAGACCATCAGCGGGTCGATGTTGGTCGGGATCGCGGCGGCGAAGCCCATCCACAGCGGGATGGTCGGGATCGACTTCAGGAAGTCGATGCTCCGCTGCACCACCTCGTCGACCCAGCCGCCGTAATAGCCCGAGATGCCGCCGAACAGGATGCCGAGGAACAGGCTGATCGCCACCCCGACCAGGCCGATCGACATCGACACCCGGGCGCCGTGGATGGTCAGGGACAGCACGTCACGGCCCAGCCGGTCGGCGCCCCACAGGTAGAACGGCGCCTTCGGATCGACCGGGCCGATCAAATGCCGGTCCCAGGGGATCAGGCCGAGCAGATGGTACGGCTCGCCCTTCACGAACAGCCCGACCGGGATCACCGCCTTCGGGTCGCTGACATAGGTGCGCTGCACCGTCAGCGGGTCGACCGTGCTCTTGATGCCGTTGACATAGGCCAGGACGAAATTGCCCTGGGCGTCGCGGCCGCCGAATTTCAGCATCTGCGGCGGCGCGTAGGTGTAGCGCGAGCTGTAGGTCTCCGGCCCGGTGGGTGCGACGAACTCGGCGAAGGCGGCGACGATATAGATCGCGATCACCACCACACCGCTCCACCACGCCAGGCGATGGCGGCGGAAGCGGCGGTAGATCAGCGCCCACTGCCCCTTCTCCGCCGTCGTGGCGCGGCGCGGGGCGGGGATCGCGGCTGGATCGGCGACGGTCATGATTCTCCCCTCAGCCGTGCCGCACGCGCGGGTCGAGCCAGGCCAGCAGCAGGTCGGAGATGAAGCTGCCGAGGATCGTCAACGCGCTGAGCAGCAGGATGAAGGACCCGGCCAGGTACATGTCCTGGGTCAGCAGCGCGCCGAGCAGCAGCGGGCCCGCGGTCGGCAGGCTGAGCACGACGCCGACGATGACGGTGCCCGACACCAGCTCCGGCAGGATCCAGCCGATGGTGGAGACGAAGGGGTTCAGCGCCACCCGCACCGGATAGCGCAGCAGCACAATCCGCTCCGGCAACCCGGCGGCGCGGGCGGTGGTGACATAGGGCTTGTTCAACTCGTCCAGCAGGTTGGCCCGCATGATCCGGACCAGCGAGGCGGTGCCGTGAACGGCCAGGACGAAGACCGGCAGGTACAGATGCGCCGCCAGGTCGGCGACCTTGCCCCAGCTCCATGGCGCGTTGATGTATTCGGCCGAGAAGAAGCCGCCGACATCGGCGCCGAAGCTGCGTGACAGCACGAACATCAGCACCAGGGCCAAGAGGAAGCTGGGGATGGCGAGGCCGAGGAAGCTGAGGAAGGTGACGACGTAGTCGAGCGACGAATAGCGCCGCACCGCGCTGTAGATGCCGATCGGCAGCGACACCGTCCAGGTGACGACCAAAGTGATGAAGGACAAGAGCAGGGTCATGCCCATGCGGTCCCACAGCAGCGAGGCGACCGGCCGGTTCCAGTCGAAGGACTGGCCGAAATCGCCCTCGGTGACGATGTTCGAGATCCAGCGCCAGTACTGCACGTACCAGGGCTGGCCGAGGCCGTATTGCGCCCGCATCGACTCCAGCATCGCCGTGTCGACCGACCCGCCCTGCTCGGAATAGCGGGCGACGTAGCTGGTCAGGAAGTCGCCCGGCGGCAGCTGGATGACGATGAACACGACCACCGAGACCGCGGCCAGGGTCACGGCCATGTAGGTCAGGCGGCGCAACAGGAAGCGAAGCATCGCGGCCTCGGTGTCGTGGCGGCTATTCGTAGAAGTAGGTTTCCGGGTTGGTCGGCCCCGGCGTCATGTAGAAGACCGTGTCCGGCAGCTGCTCCGGCACGTTCTTCATGTTGGTCTTCACCACGCCGACATTGTCCGGCGCCATCATCGTGCCGATCACCCAGAACTGGTCGCGGGTGATGGCCAGCAGCTTCTTCATCACCTCGATCTGGCGGGCCGTGGTCGGCTGGGCCTTGAGCTGCTCGTACAGCTCCTGCTGCTCGCGCGCCGGGCCGGTCGGCTCGACCGCGTTCGGGTCCTTCGGGCTCTGGTACCAGATGCCCCAGGCCGAGGCGAAGGCCGACTGGT
Source organism: Mycobacterium sp. KBS0706 (assembly GCF_005938675.2). GTDB lineage: Bacteria > Pseudomonadota > Alphaproteobacteria > DSM-16000 > Inquilinaceae > Inquilinus. The sequence goes on along the minus strand of NZ_VCCH02000002.1, from coordinate 88,133 downwards.
TCTCGTAGGGGAAGTACCATTTCGGGTCGAGCAGCCCGAGGAAGTCGTAGCCGCCGCCACCGAGCCAGACCAGGCCCTGCTGGTCGTTGGCCAGTTGCCGGGCGAAGGCGAAGGAGGATTCGATCGCCTTGACCTGCATGTCGATGCCGACATCGCGCCAGTATTTGCGGATCAGCTCCAGCGCGTCGACGTGATACTTGCGCGAGGCCAGGGCATCGATGGCGAAGGAGATGCGCTTGCCGTCAGGGCCGAGGCGGAAGCCGTCGCCGTCCTTCTTGTCGAAGCCGGCGGCGTCGAGCAGCTGGTTGGCCTTGGCCGGGTCGTATTCGGTGTACTGGGTGGCCATGACCTCGTCATACAGCCCGGTGTCCGGCCGCGGCGCCGCCTGGTAAGGCCGCGACAGCCCGGCATAGATCAGCTCGTTCAGCTCGTCGCGGTTGATGGCATAGGACAGGGCGATGCGGAAGTCGCGGTTCTGGAACACCTTCTGCAGGTTCTCGTCCTTCACCGTCTCGTTCAGGCAGATCAGCATCGAGTTGGAATAGGCCGGCCGGGCGCGGAACAGGCGGTAGCCGCCCTGCTCCCGGTGCTGCGCCAGCACCGCCTGGTTTTCGATGCCGTCCAGCCCATAGGACTGCATGTCGAGGTCGCCGTTGATCGCCTTCAGCACCAGCCCCTGGGTGTCGCCGACCACGTCGTAGGTGACGCGGTCGATATAGGGCAGCTGGTTGCCCTCGGGATCGACCTTGTAGAAATACGGATTGCGCTCGGCCACCACCTGGCTGGTGCCGCTGTAACCCACGGTCAGCACCCAGGGGTCGAGCACCGGCCGGCCGACATCGCGCCAGCGGCTGCCGTTCTGATAGACGGTGCGGTTCTGGAACAGCGTCGTCCAGTTCGGCACGCCGGCCGCCTTGACCAGCGCGTCGATGCCGTCCGGGTTGTACTTCTTGTGGAACTTCTCGAGGTAGTGGCGCGGCGACGCCGCCAGGATCTCTGAGCCGAGCTGCGTCGCCATGGCCGGCAGGAACAGGCCGTTCGGCGCGGCGAAGCTGAAGCGGACGGTCTCGGCGTCGACCTTCTCCACCGTCACCGGCTTGCCGCCGGCGCGGAGCCAGCGCGGCACCGACGGCGTCAGCTCCTTGTCCATCAGCACGTCCTGGTACCAGAACATGATGTCGTCGGCGGTGAAGGGCGCGCCGTCCGACCATTTCATCCCCTTCCGCAGATGGAAGGTGAAGACGGTGGCGTCGTCGTTGACGTCGACGGATTCGGCGGCGTCGGGGATCACATCGGTCCAGGCCGGGTTCCAGCGCACCAGGCGGGTGTAGCCGATGGTGCGGTCCATCAGGCTCTCGCCGCCGCCGACCAGCCCCTGCCGCCAGGTGCCGCCGTATTTGCCGACCTTCTCCAGCGGCGTCACCACCAGCGGATGCTCCGGCAGCCGCTGCGCCAGCGGCGGCAGCTTGCCGGCCGTCACCTCGGCGGCCAGGGCCGGCGCCTCTTTATAGTCGGCGGCCGCGGCCGCGGTGGCGAAGAGAAGCATCGGGATCAAAGCCGCGCCCCACAGCGCGCGTGTTTCGGCGCCCATCCTGGAGTCCTCCCTCTGGTTGGTCTTCGACCTTATGTCCGACTCAATATCGTTAACGTTAACGTGCGTCAATACCGCTTGCGCCCTGATGAAGTTCTCCGTATTCCTTTGACTGAGTGCCCAACCTCGCCAGAGTCCAGCGAGCGTGACAGTTAACGATAACTTTCAGAACGGCCCGAAGCCCCTGCCCCGCGGCGCCACGTTGACGGATGTGGCGGCGGCGGCCGGCGTCTCGACCATGACGGCGTCGCGGGTGATGAACGGCCGCGGCGGGGCCAGCGAGGAGACGCGGGCCCGGGTGCTGGCGGCGGCGGCCAGTCTGGCGTACCGGCCGAACAGCTTCGCCAAGGGGCTGAAGGGCGATCGCTCCTACACCGTCGGCATCGTGGTGCCGGACATCGGCAACCCATTCTTCCCGGAGATCATCAAGGGCGCCGAGCTGGCGGCGCGGGCCCGCGGCTTCACCCTGTTGACCTGCAACGTGGTCGAGGACCCGGAGCGCGAGGCCGAGGTGCTGGCGACGTTGCTGGACCGCCGGGTCGACGGCGTCATCGTCTGCAGCGCCCGGCTGGAGGACAAGCGGCTGCAGCAGGCGATCGAGCCGCACCGCGCGGCGGTGCTGATCAACCGGCCGATGCCGCGCCGCGTCGCCGGTACGATCGAGATCGACTTCCGCACCGGCCTGGCCGCCGCCACCCGGCTGCTGATCGCCCGTGGCCGCCGGCGCATCGCCTATATCGGCGGCCCGGCGACCTCCTACAGCGGCCGGATGCGACGCGCCGGCATCCTCGACGCGCTGACGGAGCATGGGCTGGATCTGGTGGCGGAGGAGACGTCCACGCCCGACCTGGAGGGCGGCACCGCCGCCGCCCGGCGCCTGGCGGAGCCCGGCACCGAGATCGACGCGGTGATCTGCTACAACGACCTGATCGCGATCGGCGCCCTGTCGGTGATCCGCGAGGCCGGGCTGGCGGTGCCCGGCGACATCGCCGTGCTGGGCTGCGACGACATCCTGCCCGCGCGGCTGGTGAACCCGCCCCTGTCGACCCTGCACGTCGCCAAGCAGGACCTCGGCGACGCCGCCATGCGCATGCTGATCGACCGGATCGAGGGCCGCAACCTGCAGCATTCGATCGTGATCGAGCCGGAGCTGGTCGAGCGCGCGACGACGTGAGAGACCGTCTCTGACGCCTATCGGCCGGCCCGGATGAAGTCGGCGATGCGCTCGGCGATCATGATGGTCGGGATGTTGGTGTTGGCGCAGGGGATCGACGGCATCAGCGAGGCATCGGCGACGCGCAGGCCGTCGACGCCATGGACCTTGCCGGTCGACGAGGTGACGGCCGCGGGGTCTCGCTCCGCCCCCATCCGGCAGGTGCCCGATGGGTGCCAGGTGCCGCCGACATGGCGCCGGACGAAATCGGTCAGCGCGTCGTCGTCGCGCAGCAGACCGTCCAGCGTCGTCCCCAGGGTGACGGCGGCATGGACCAGCGTGGCGCGTAGCGGCCCGGCGAGATCGAGCAGCGCGGACAGCGCGCCCCGCTGCAGCGCGTTCCAGGCGCCGGGGCCGGCGATCCGCGCGACGCGGGGCGAGTAGCTGGACGGGAAGACCGGGCCGCGATGCCCGTCCATATGCGGGTCCAGCAGCACCGCCGCCCCCAGCCGCAGCGCCAGCTTCAGCCGGTCGAGGTCGCGGCGGTCGCTGAGCATGCGGAAATCGACATGCGGCTCGGCCGCGGGATCGGCCGAAGCCAGGGTCAGCATGCCTCGTGAGAGCGATTTGTTCACCCAGAAGAACAGGCTGCCCATGCGCAGGCCGACCGAATGCCAGCCCGAGCGCGACAGGATGGCGGCGTGCATGTCGCCTTGCGGCAGGCCGTCCAGCCCCGAGGAGAAGCGCCAGATCGCCTGCTCGTGATGCTCGCCGCGATCCCGCACCCGCATCGCCGGCGGCAAAGTGGCGGCGATGGCGATCGAGGGATGCTCCATCAAGTTGCGGCCGACGCCGGGGAGGTTCGCGACCACCGGGATGCCGAGCGGCTGCAGCTCGGCGGCCGGGCCGATGCCGGAGCGCAGCAGCAGCGCCGGGCTGTGGATGGCACCGGCCGCGACGATGACCTCGCCGGCGTCGATCGCCTGCGGCCGGCCGTCCACGCCCATGATCCCCGCCCCGATCACGCGGCGGCCGTCGAACAGCAGCCGGTCGGCGCGGCACCCGGTCAGGATCGTCAGATTGGGCCGGCGGCGGACCTCGGGCGTCAGCCAGGCGATCGAGGTCGGCAGGCGTTCGCCGTGGTCGCTGACGGCGATGGCGCCGCGATAGGCGCCGTCCTCCCAGGCTCCGTTCTGGTCGGCCCGGATCGGGTGGCCGCGCCGCTCCAGCGTCTGCATCACCCGGTGCACGAAGGGCGAGATCCGGTCGCCGCCGATGCGCCGGATGCTGAGCGGCCCGTCCGTCCCATGCAGCGGGCCGGTGAAGTCGCGGTCGGCCTCGATCCGGCGGAACACCGGCAGGCAGTCGTCCCAGCCCCAGCCGGCGGCGCCCAGCGCCTCCCACTCGGCGTAATCCCCGGGCGAGCCGCGATTGGCCATCAGTGCGTTGATGGCGGAGCCGCCCCCGAGCAGCTTCGCCTGCTCGTAGCGGCGGCTGCTGCGCGGCGCCGCATTCGACCGGCCGTGGCCCATCAGGGCCGTCAGCCCGCCCCAGATGTTCGAGGAATCGAGATAGGCCCGGCCGGGATAGCGGCTGAGGATGTCGGGCGGGGCGTTGCCGGCGGCGATGTCCCGCCCCGCCTCCACCAGGATGACCGAGCGGCCGAGATCTTCCGACAGCCGCGCGGCCAGGACGCAGCCGGCCGAGCCGCCGCCCAGGATCAGGCAGTGGGCCCTCATCCGGCGACGGCCCGCCGTCGCTCCGCGTTCCGGGCGCTGAGGGAGGCCAGCACGACGATGACCAGGGAGACCGCGGTCAGCAGCGTGCTGATGGCGGCGATGGTCGGGTCGATCTCGTCGCGCAGCGAGGTGAACATGCGCTTGGTCAGGGTCTGGTACTGGCCGCCGGAGACGAACAGGGCGACGACCGTCTCATCCAGCGCCGAGATGAACGCGAACAGCAGGCCGGAGACCACGCCGGAGCGGATCTGCGGCAGGGTCACGGCGAAGAAGGTGCGGAACCGGTTCATGCCGAGGCTGAGCGCCGCCATTTCCTGCGCCGGGTCGAATTTGCGCAGGCTGACCAGCACCGAGGTCACCACATAGGGCAGCCCGAGCATGACATTGGCCAGGACCAGCCCGGTCATGGTCGCCAGGAGCCCGACCTGGGCATAGACCAGGAAGATGCCGACCGCCGTGATCACGATCGGCACCACCAGCGGCAGCAGCAGCACCACCTGCAGGCCGCGCAGCAGCTTGGATTGGGTGAGGTTCAGCGCATAGGCCGCCGCGGTTCCCATGATGGTGGCGAGGACGGCGCTCGACGCCGCCACGATCAGGCTGATCTTCGTCGCCTGCATCCAGGCCGGGTTGCCGAGATAGGAGTCGTACCAGCGCAGCGACCAGGACGGCGGCGGGAAGGACAGGAACCGGGCGCCGGAGAAGGACATCGGCACGACGATGACGATCGGGATGATCATCCAGACCAGGACCAGCGCGACGAAGCCGTACAGGAAGAAGTGGGTGATCTTCATGGCTCACCTCGCGCCCATGATCCGTTCGAACGGGATGAAAAGGCTGGCGACCCGGAAGATCAGGAACACGCAGGCCAGCAGGACGACGCTGATCGACGAGGCCGCGCCCCACTCGTTGTAGACCTCGATGTTCCGGGAGACGAGCATCGACACCATGTAGGTGCGGCCGCCACCGAGCAGCTCCGGCGTGATGTAGAAGCCGAGCGTCAGGGCGAAGACCAGCACCGCCCCCGCGATCACGCCCGGCAGAGACAAGGGCAGGAACACGCGCAGGAAGACGAAGGCGGGCGACCCGCCCAGGCTGGCCCCCGCCATGGTCAGCTCGCGCGGGATCTTCTGCATCGCCGCATAGAGCGGCAGCACCATGAAGGGCAGCAGGATGTGGATCGTCGCGATCACGGTGCCGAGCTCGTTATTGACGAGCAGCAGGGGGCTGTCGATCAGGCCGAGATCGGTCAGCGCCGAATTGATGATGCCGCGGCGCTGCAGCAGGATCAGCCAGGCGTAGGATCGCACCAGCACGCTGGTCCAGAACGGCAGCACCACCAAAGCCAGGATCACCATCCGCCAGCCCGGCGACACGGCCGCCGCGACATAGGCGACCGGATAGCCGAGCAGCAGCGTCGCCAGGGTGACGGTGAAGGCGATGCGGAAGGTCGTCAGGAAGGACATCCAGGTGGCATCGTCGGTGACGAAGCGCTGGTAGTTGGTGAGGGTGAAGCCGCCGTCCTGGCGGATCGACTGCCAGGCCAGCCAGCCGAGCGGCACGATCAGCAGGCAGACGATCACCGCCAAAGCGGGCGCCAGCAGCAGGAGCGTCAGCCGCTGCTCGCGACGCTCCTGCGACACCGACGGACCGATGGTCGGCTGCGACACCGAAGGACTGATGGTCACGGACATGCCTGCTTCAACCGCTCGGGGCTATTGCTGGATGAAGGAGGCCCAGCGCTTCAGCACCTCCTCGCCGGCGGGGGAGCTCCACCACTCGGTGGAGACCAGCACCTGCTTCGCGGCGTTGTCGGGCGAGCTCGGCATCTCCGCCGCGCGCTCGGGCGAGATCTTGCCGGTCTTGTAGGCCTCCGGATTGGCCGGGCCGTAGTCGATATAGGCCGGGAAGTTGGCCTGGATGTCCGGCGCGATCGCCGCGTTGAGGAACTTGACCGCCGTATCGGCGTTCGGGGCGCCCTTCAGGATGCACAGCGAGGTGTTCTGCAGCATGCCCTGGTTGTAGGTGAAGCCGACCGGGGCGCCTTCCTTGGCCACGGCCGAGACGCGGCCGTTCCAGGCCATGATCATGTCGGCCTCGCCATCGGCCAGCAGCTGGGCGGACTGGGCGCCCGAGGTCCACCACACCGCGATGTTCGGCTTGATCTCCTCCAGCTTGCGGAAGGCGCGATCGACATCCAGCGGGTAGAGCTTGTCCGGCGCCACGCCGTCGGCCAGCAGCGCCGCCTCGAGCGTCGCCAGCGGGTGGTTGCGCAGCGCCCGGGTGCCGGGGAATTTCTTGACGTCCCAGAAATCGGCCCAGCTCTTGGGCGGGTTGTCGCCGTATTTCTCGGTGTTGTAGGCCAGGACGCTGGAATAGAACTCATAGGCCACCGAATACGGCGTCTTGTAGGTGTCCGGCAGGCCGGCGGCGTTCGGGATCCTGGCGAAGTCGAGCTTCTCGATCATGCCCTGCTCGCCGCCGCGGACGCAGTCCTTGGTCGGGGTGTCGACAACGTCCCAGATCGGCTTTCCGGTGGTGGTCTGGGTCTTGATCACCGGCCAGGCGTCGGGCGCGCTGTCCTGGTTGATGGTGATGCCGAGCAACTCGGCGGCCGGGTCGAGGATGGCCTTGGTCTGCGCCTCCTGATAGGCGCCGCCCTGCGACACGAAGGTGATCTGCTCGGCGCCGGCGGCGCCCGAGGCCAGCGCGCCGAGGGCAAGGCCGGCGGCGAAGAGGTGAAGCCTGGATCTCATGGTCCTGTCTCCCTGTTTCGTTGGCCGGCTCTCCGGCATTTTCACAGCCCGACGGCGTCGAGCATCTGGTACCAGCCGGCGACGGCGCGGACCGCCGGCTCGCGCAGCGGATAGAACGGCACCGGTGCCAGCCGCCTGGCGTCGAGCAGCCCGACATCCGGCGTCTCGCCGCGCACGAAGGCGGCGAGGTAGCGGCCCATCAGGCTGGCCATGGCAACGCCGGCGCCGTTGTAGCCGAGGGCGAACAGCAGCCGGTCGTCGCGCCGCCCGACATGCGGGACGGAGTCCAGCGTCATGGCGACAAGGCCGGACCAGCTGTATTCGACCGGGATGTCGGCCAGCATCGGGAACAGCGCCACCATGGCGCGCCGCAGCGCCGCGAAGGCGGCCGGCGAATCCGCCTTGCCGAAGGCGCCGCGGCCGCCGAAGACGAAGCGGCCATCGACGATCCGGAACCAGCGCATCATCCGCCGGGTCTCGCTGCAGATCCGGCGGGTCGGCAGCAGGCTGGCGGCGAGGTCCGGCGGCAGCGGCGCGGTCGCCAGGACGGCGCTGCGGAACGGCACCAGAGTCCGCTGCATCTCCCGCGTCGCGCCGGTCAGGTCGGAATAGGCATTGGTGGCGATGATCGCCTGGGCGGCGCGCACCCGGCCCCGCGGCGTCTCCACCACCACCGCCCCCCGCTCGCGCCGGATCGCGAGCGCCGGGCTGTCCTCATGGATGCGGATGCCGCGCGCCGACAGGCCGGCGGCCAGCCCGCGCGCATAGTTCAGCGGGTGGATGCAGCCGGGGCCGCGGGTCAGCGCGCCGCCGACGAAGCCGTCGGAGCCGAGCTCCGCCCGGACCTCGTCGCGCGACAGCAGGCTGATATGGCCGTCGCCCATCTCGGCCTTCATCCATTCGGCCTCGGCGGCGACGGCGACCAGCGCCCGCTCGGTGTGCGCCGCCTTGACCAGCCCGACCCGGGCGAAGCCGGCGCTGTCGATGCCGAACTCCTCGACCAGTGCCTCGACGGCGTCGACCGCCTCGTGGCCCAGCTCGTACATTCGCCGCGCCATGTCCCGGCCATGGGTTGCGGCGATGGCCGGCAGCGACAGGCGGAACTTGGGGGAGACGAAGCCGCCGTTGCGGCCGCTGGCCCCCCACCCGACCGCATTGGCGTCGAGCACCAGAGGGTCGAGCCCGCCGGCGGCGATGTGGTGCGCCGCCGACAGGCCGGTGTAGCCGGCGCCGATGATGACCACATCCGCCGCGGCATCGCCGTCCAGCGCCGGCAGGCACGGCGCCGGGCCTGCGGTCGCGGCCCAGAGCGAGTTGACGCCGAGCCTGGGGGAAGGAAGGGCCATCATCGGTATGCGTCCGGTCAGGCGGCCCGTGCCTCGGCCGCCTCGACGGCGTCGGCGAGCTGCTGCAGCGTCGCGAAATGGAAGTCGGGCGTGGTCAGCGTCGGCACCGCCGGGGTGCCGCCGAAGCCCTGCTGCCCCTGTCGGCGCTCGATCCAGCAGGTCTTGTAGCCGAGCTTGCGCGCGACGCCGATGTCGTGGTGCTGGCTCTGCGCCACATGCAGGATCTCGCCGAATTTGTAGCCGAAGGCCGATTGCCGGCCGCGGTTGAAGGAGAAGAAGTTCGGGTCGGGCTTGGCCGTGCCGGTCTCGTCGGCGGTGACGCTGTCGTCGAAGGGCTGGCCCAGCGTGTTGGCATAGCTGGAGAAGGCGGTGCGGTCGGCATTGGTCATCGCCACCAGCCGGAAGCGGCGGCGCAAGCGGCGCAGCGCCTCGGCGGAATCGGCGAAGGCCGGCCAGCGCAGCACGTCGAGCTGGAAGGCCCCGGCCGCCAGGTCGTCGGCCGGCAACTCCAGCTCCTGCGCCAGCGATTTGTAGACATGGAACATCGCCTCGCTGGACCGGTACGGGTGGGCGTCGCGGCCACGCTTGTAGACCTCGAAGATCCGGTCGTCGCTCAGCCCCTGCGCGGCGCGGCCGCCGATCCGCCGGACGGAGTCGAGGATTCCGGTCTCGAAGTCGATCAGGGTGCCGACGACGTCGAAGGTGAGGACTTTGAAGGCGCTGAACGGCATGGATATCTGCTTCTCGGATTGTGGATCGGGAGGAATGGCGCCGGCTCAGGCGGCCGCGCGCGGGACGACGATGGTGTCTTCGGGATGCAGGGTGACGGCGATCCGGCCGCCGACCGGCGGGACGCTGCTGCGCGCGGCGTGATGGCTGGGCTGGCGCAGGCTGAGCACGGTGCCGTCGTCGAGGGTCAGGAACACCTTCAGGCTCTCGCCCTGGTAGATGATCTCCGACACCTGGCCGGACAGCCGGTTGGCGCCGTCGCCGGCATCGCCGGCGTCGATCAGCAGCTTCTCGGTTTGCACCGCCAGCAGCAGTTCGTCGCCCTGCGGGATCGGCCGGCCGGAGCGCAGCACGGCGCCGCCCAGAGCCACCCGGTCGGGCCCGGCGCGGGTGACCGGCAGCAGCGCCGCCTCGCCGATGAAGCTGGCGACGAAGCTGTCGGCCGGATGGTCGTGCAGCCGCTCCGGCGTGTCGATCTGCACCAGCCGGCCGTCGCGCAGGATGGCGACCCGGTCGCTCATCGTCAGCGCTTCGCGCTGGTCATGGGTGACGTAGACGATGGTCGCGCCCAGTCGCCGGTGCAGGTGCCGCAGCTCGATCTGCATCGTGTCGCGCAGCTGCTTGTCGAGGGCCGACAGCGGCTCGTCCATCAGGATCAGCCGCGGCTCGAACACGATGGCGCGGGCCAGGGCGACACGCTGGCGCTGGCCGCCGGACAGCTGGGAGATCCGGCGGTTCTCGTAGCCGGACAGATCGACCATCGCCAGCGCCCCGGCCACCTTGCCGGCCCAGCCCGATTTCGGCAGGCGCCGCGCCCGCAGCGGGAAGGCGACGTTCTCGCCCACCGTCAGATGCGGGAACAGGGCGTAGCTCTGGAACACGATGCCGATGTCGCGCTTGTGCGGCGGGGTGAAGGTGACGTCGCGCTCGCCGAACCGGACCGACCCGGCCGTTGGCTGGATGAAGCCGCCGAGGATGCTGAGCAGCGTGGTCTTGCCCGAGCCGGAGGGGCCGAGCAGCGAGACGAACTCGCCCGGCGCGATCGTCAGGCTGACATCGTCGAGGGCGCGGAAGGCATCGTAATGCTTGCTGACGGAACGGATCGAGACGCCCGTGCTGCCGTGCTGCGTCATGGTCGTGAGCCTTGTCCCTGAGCGCCGCGCATGCCATGGCGGCATGAGCGGCCGTCACCGGATCCGTCGCATCGTTCTCCGCCAGGCGGGCGATCGCGTGCCGGGATCCTTGTGTCGTGGATAGATCACAGCAAACGACCCGGGGCGAGGCAATTGCGAAAAGGTTGGCCGGCCCATAAACTCAGATCATGACCCAGCTGCGCCGGATGCTGCCCTCGTCGAATGCCCTCTTCGTGTTCGAGGCCGCGGCGCGCTGCGGCAGCTTCACCCGGGCGGCGGCGGAGCTGAACGTCACCCAGCCGGCGGTCAGCCGGATGCTCGGCCGGCTGGAGAGCCATCTCGGCGTGCGGCTGTTCGACCGGTCCGCCGCCGGCATCGTGCTGACCGAGGACGGCCGGACGCTGTACCGCCGCATCGCCGAGGGGTTCCGCAGCATCGAGGCCGCGATCCGCGAGATCGAGGCAAAGCGCACCGGCACCGAGACGGTGACGCTGTCGCTGTCGACCGCCTTCACCACCCATTGGCTGATGCCGCGGATCAACCGGCTGCAGAAGGAGTTCCCGTCGGTCGACCTGCGCTTCCAGCTGATCGCCGGGCCGCTGCAGGGGCCGGTCGACGATGTCGATCTCGGCATGCGCTTCGTCGACGGCGGCGATGCCGGCCACGAGACCTCGCTGGTGATGCGCGAGATCATGCTGCCGATCTGCAGCCCGGCCTATCTCGAGCGCCAGAAGGCGGCGAGCGACGGCAACACCATCATCAACCTCGCCGGCTCCGACCCCGGCTGGCCAGACGGGTTCGAGGACCTCCGCGACGACCGCGCCGGGCCGCGGAGCACGCTGAGCTTCTCCGACTACGCTATCGTGGTGCAGGCGGCGCTGCTGGGCCAGGGCATCGCGCTGGGCTGGGTGACGGTGTCCTCGCACTGGCTCGGCACCGGGGCACTGGTGCCCGCCGCAAGCAGCCTGATGCGCACCGGGCGGCTGTGCCAGCTGGTGCATTCGCGGGCCCGGCCGATGCGCACCGCCGTCGCCGAGATCCGCGACTGGATCATCGCCCAGACCCGGTCGGATATCGGTGTGCTCGACGGGCTCTATCCCGAGCTCGGGGTCGGCGCCGCGGCGTTCTGAGAGCTACGCCCCGTCCGTGTCGGCCAGGGTGCGGTCGAGCGCGTCGACCAGGATCTCGGCGTGCTCGCGCCCGAAGACCAGCGGCGGGCGCAGCTTCAGCACGTTGCCATGCCGGCCGCAGCTGCTGACCAGCACCCGCCGCCGGCGCAGGCCGTTGACCACGTGGGCGGCCAACACGCCGTCCGGCTCGCGCGTCGCCCGGTTGCGCACCAGCTCGACCCCGAGGAACAGTCCCGCGCCTCGGACATCGCCGATGGCGGGGTGGCGGACCGCCAGATCCTGCAGCGCCTGGCGCAGGACCGCGCCGGTGTCGCGGGCATTCGCGACCAGGCCCTCGCCTTCGATCACGTCCAGCACCGCCATGCCGACCGCGGCCGAGACCGGGTTGCCGCCGAAGGTGTTGAAATAGCGGGTCCGACGGCCGAACTCGGCCAGCACTTCTGGCCGCGCCGCCATGCCGGCGATCGGGTGGCCATCGCCCATCGGCTTGCCCATGGTGATCATGTCGGGGACGAAGCCGTGCCGGGCGAAGCCCCACATGCCGCCGGTGCGGCCGAAGCCGGGCTGCACCTCGTCGGCGATGACCAGCCCGCCCGCCGCCCGCATCGCCGCCGCGGCCGGGGCCAGAAAGCCGGCGGGATCGGCGAAGACGCCGTCGCTGGAGAAGATGGTATCGACCAGCAGCGCCGCCGGCGTGATGCCGTGCCGGCGCATATCCTCGATGGCGGCGGTCACCCGCGCAGCGAAGGCCTGGCCGACATCGCCCGGCTCGCGATAGGCGTCCGGCGGCGCGACCAGCCGGACATGGTCGCCGATCCGGACCGCGCTGCCGAGCGAGGGCGACATCTCCGCCAGCGCCACGGTCACGCCGTGATAGGCCCAGTCGGTGACGACCACGCCGGTGCCGCCGGTGACGGTGCGCGCCACCCGCAGGGCCAGGTCGTTGGCCTCGCTGCCGGTGCAGGTGAACATCACATGGCCGATCTCGAGCGGGAAGGTCGCCAGCAGCCGCTCGGCATAGTCGAGCACGCCCTCCGAGAGGTAGCGGGTGTGGGTGTTCAGCACCGCCGCCTGTCGTGCCAGCGCGCCGACGACATGCGGGTGGCAATGCCCGACCGAGGCGACGTTGTTGTAGGCGTCGAGATAGCGCTCGCCATCGGCGCCGGTCAGCCAGACGCTCTCGCCGCGCACGACATGCAGCGGCTCGTCGTAGAACAGGCGATACGCCGGGCCCAGCAGCCGGTCTCGGCGGGCGCGCAGGGCGGCGGTGCGGTCGTCAGCCATGGATTTCCTCCCGGCAGATCCTGTGCAGGCGGCCGGCGGCTTCCTGCCGGTCGAGATCGGCAAGCCGCCGCAGCCGCGCCCAGGCCGTCTGGTTGTTGCGCAGGATGTAGTCCCGGTTCTCCGGATGGCGCCGGGCGCGCCAGGCGCCGATGACCACGATCATCACCAGCCGGGTCGCCATCAGGTCGCAGAGCAGATCGATCTCCTGCGGCTGCAGCGGCAGCGCGTCGTGGTAGCCGGCGATCAGTTCTCCCGCCGGGCCGAGCGGGTCGTCCCCGTCGGAGAGGTGATAGGCGGCTGCGACGGCGACATCGGTGGCCAGCACGGTCCGCACCGCGTCGCCGAAATCGATCAGGCCGGTGATCGTGTCGGGGTCGGCCGGATCGACCAGGATGTTGCTGGGATTGGCGTCGGCATGGATCACCTGCCGGCGCAGCCCCGGCAGGGCCGGCGCCACCACCCGGTCGAACCGGTCGAGGCCGGCCGCGGCCAGGGCCCGGCGGTCCGCATCCTCGATCTCGCCCAGCAGGTCGCGCAACCGGGCCGCGCCGGCCATGTCCCAGATCAGCTCATGCTCGTCGGCCGGATGGCGGAAGCCGGCGAGGGCCGTGCCGAGGCGGCCAAGCCGCTCGCCGATCCGCCGGCGCTGGCGCGGCGAGCGCGCGGCGACCGTCGCCAGCGGCGTCCCGTCCAGGAAGGACAGCATCCGGGCCACCAGCGGAGCGCCGGCGCTGATCTCGATCTCCGCCGCCCCCTCGGGCGTGCGCAGGATGCGCGGCGCCGGCAGCTGCGGATCCGTCCGCTCCAGATGCAGCAGCAGCTCGGTCTGGAAATTGGTGACCTGCCGCGCCTCGGCCGGATCGGCGATCTTGAGCAGCACCCTCCGCCCGGAAGCGGTCTCGATCCGGAAGTTCTGGTCGCGCTCGCTGCTCAAGGCCTCGGCGCGCCCCGCGATCCCCCAGCGGGCACGGACCAGCCGCTCGGCATCCTCCGGCGAGAGCCGCCTGTCGTCGGTCCCGGTCATCAGCCGGAGAAGCCGTCGAAGAAGCGCGTCAGCAGCCGGCCGAGGACATCGACGGCATAGCCGCCCTCCTGGATGATCGCGGCCGGCTTGCCCAGCGCCCGGATCTTCTCGCCGGCGCGGGCGAAGCCGTCCTCGGTCACCTGCAGCGCCGCCAGCGGCTCGTCCTTCGAGGCGTCGAAGCCGAGGCTGACCACCACCGCATCGACCCCGGCCCGTTCGGTCGCTGCCACCGCCTGGTCGACCGCGGCGAGCCAGCCCTCGTCGCCGGTGCCCAGCGCCAGCGGCAGGTTGAGGTTGGCTCCCTCCCCCGCCCCGCCGCCGGTCTCGCCGGCATGGCCGACATACCAGGGGTAATAGCGGTTCGGGTCGCCATGCACCGAGGCGACGAAGACATCCGCCCGGTCCCAGAAGATGCCCTGGGTGCCGTTGCCGTGATGGGCGTCGATGTCGAGCACGGCGACACGCCCCGCACCGCGGTCGCGCAGCCGCTGCGCCGCCAGCGCCGCGTTGTTGACGTAGCAGTGGCCGCCGGCCCTTGCGGCATAGGTGTGATGCCCCGGCGGGCGGGCCAGCGCATAGGCGGCGCAGCCGGCCGCCGCCTCGTCGGCCGCGGCGACGGCGCAGGACGCGGCGGCGATCGAGGCCGCCCAGGTCTGCGGCCCGATCGGACAGGAGGTGTCGGCGGTGTACCAGCCGAGCTTGCCGACGATGGTGCCGGACGGCCGGGCGCCCTGGGCCAGCATCTCCGGGCTCGGATGGATGTTCGGCACCAGCTCGGGCCCGTGATCGGGCAGCGCCGACCACTCCGCCCAGGCCTGTTCCAGGAAGTCGAGATAGTCCGGCGCATGCACCGACTGCAGCGCGGCGCGGTCGACCGCCGGCGGCTCGATCACCTCGAGCTTCATGTCATGCACCGCGGCCAGCAGCGCCTCGGCCCGGGCCGGCACCTCGAAGTTGCGGCGCAGTTGGCCGCGCTGCAGGAAGAACTGCGGCGCGTGGCTGCGCTGGATGTCGTTCCAGAAGACCTTCATCGGATCATCCCATTCGTCGAAAGGCGCCGGGCCGCCGGCCTCGACCGCCGCCGCGTCAGTGATGTATGATGCATCATCGAAGCCCTTCGCACCATCCCGCCGCATGGACAGCACGACGCCCCCGACGATCGATAAACCCCGCCCGGTGCCCGGCCTCGACGCGATCGACCACGAGAATCTGGGCGACATCGTTTACGCCAAGCTCGGCGCGGCGCTGATGGAAGGCGCGCTTCGGCCGGGAGAAAGGCTGCGGATCCGCGACCTGGCGCAGCAGATGGGCACCAGCGTCACGCCGGTGCGCGACGCCATCCTGCGGCTGGTGCAGGAGCAGGTGCTGATCCTGCGCAGCCTGCGCGACATCCGCGTGCCGTCCCTGACGTTGGCGCAGTATCTCGAGATCCGCGACATCCGGATCGAGCTGGAGGGGTTGGCGGCGGAGCGCGCCGCGGCGCGGGCGACGCCGAAGGAGCTGAAGCTGCTGGAACGGCTGATCCGCCAGAACGAGACCGCGATCCGCCGTGGCGACACCGCCGCCGCCATCGCCCTGAACGAGCAGTTCCACCTGGCGTTGCCGGCGATCGCCGGGCTGCCGACCCTGGCCGGCATCCTGAAGCCGCTGTGGATGCGGATGGGGCCGCTGATCTCCGAGCTCTACGAGGCCGGCGGCCGGTCGATGATCGAGCATCACTATCCGGTGCTGGAGGCGATCCGCGCCGGCGACGGCCCGGCAGCGCGGCGCGGGATCGCGCAGGACATCCTGAAGGGCGGCGAAGTCATCCTGCGGCACAAGCTGCTGGAGGCGGAAGAGCCGGCTCATGACCAGTAGGGCGGTTTCCCGTCCTCGACCAAGACCAGCGCGGCCTTCCATCCCTTCTCGCAATGCTCCAGCGTGGCGCCGCGGCGGAACTGCTCGGCGGTGTGCAGCCGCACCTCCTCCGGCGGCAGCACCAGCTCGGCCCCGCCGGCCAGGGCCTGGATCTGTGCCTGGCAGGCCCGCTCCAGATAGTAGATCTGGTTGAACGCCTCCGGGATCGTGCGCCCGCCCACCAGCAGGCCGTGGTTGCGCAGGATCATCGCCTGGCGGTCGCCGAGGTCGCGCACCAGCCGGTCGCGCTCGTCGAGGTCGAGGGCGATGCCTTCATAGCCGTGATAGGCCAGCCGGCCGTAGAACTTGAGCGCGTGCTGGCTGATCGGCAGCAAGCCCTGCTTCTGGGCCGAGACGGCGATGCCGGCGGCAGTGTGGGTGTGGATGACGCAGACCAGGTCGTGGCGGGTGGCGTGGATGGCCGAATGGATGGTGAAGCCGGCGGCGTTCACCTCCTGGTCCATCGCCGCGTCGGTGCCCCCCGCCCCTTGGCCCACCACCCGGCCGTCGAGGTCGATCTTGACCAGGTCGCTGGCGCGCATGCGGTCGAACAGCACGCCGTAGCGGTTGATCAGGAAATGGTCCTCCGGCCCCGGCACCCGCGCGCTGATATGGGTGTAGATAAGGTCGGTCATCCGGAAATGCGCGACCAGCCGGTACAGCGCCGCCAGGTCGCAGCGGGTCTGCCACTCCGCCTCGCTCATGCCGGGCGGCACTGCTGTCATCTGTCCGTCCATCCGGGCTTCCTCCTCAATAGCCTCGTTCGCGTTCGACCAGCCCGATCAGCGGTTGCCGGTCGACGGCGCGGCGATAATTCTCCGCCGCCTGGCGGGCGATGTCGCGGCGGTCGGTGCGCGACGCCATATGCGGCGTCACCACCACCGCCGGGTGCCGCCAGGCAGGGTGGTCCGGCGGCAGCGGCTCGACCTCGAAGACGTCGAGCACGGCACCGCGCAGATGCCCTTCGTCCAGCAGAGCCAGCAGGTCGTCCAGCACCAGCTGCTCGCCGCGGCCGACATTGACGAAGGCGGCGCCGGGCTTCAGCCACGACAGCACCGCCCGGTCGAACAGGCGCCGCGTGTCCGCCGTCAGCGGCAGGATCGACACCACCACGTCGCAGGCTTCAATGCAGGGCCGCAGCCCCTCCGGCCCGGCGAAGCACTCCACGCCCTCGACCCGCTTCAGGCTGCGCGACCAGCCCCGCACCCTATAGCCGAGGCCGCGCAGGGCGGCGGCGACGCCGAGGCCGATCGCACCGAGCCCCAGCACCCCGACCGTCCAGTCGGCGGCCGGGACCGGCGCCCGCGCCTGCCACAGCCGCTGCTCGCGCTCGCGGGCGGCGACGTCGAAGTCGCGGTGGAAATACAGCACCGACCACAGGACATATTCCCGGATCCCCGCCGCCATGGCGCCGTCGATCATCCGGCACAGCGGCCGGTCGGGCAGGTCGGGGTCGGCAGTGATGTGGTCGATTCCGGCGCCGATCGAATGGATCAGCCTGAGGCGCGGCATCGCGGCCAGCACGCCCGCCGGCGGCCGCCAGCAGATCGCCATCTCCACCGAATCTGGATCGACATCCGGCCACAGCCGGACATCGGCGCCCGGCAGGGCGGCCTGCATCGGCTCGACCAGATAGCCGAGGTCGAGGGTGGTGGAGAGCAGCAGGACCGTGGGGGCGCTCATGCCGCCGGCTCCATCGCCAGGGCCGGCGGGGTCCAGTGCCGGCCCGGGATGCTGTCCAGCAGCTCCCGCGTGTAGTCATGCGCCGGGGTGGCGAAGACCGCGGCGGTCTCGCCCTGCTCGACGATCTCGCCGCGGCGCATCACCGCGATCCGGTCGCAGATCTGGGCCGCGACGCGCAGGTCATGGGTGATGAACAGCATCGACAGGTCGAGGCGCCGGCGCAGGTCGCGCAGCAGGTCCAGCACCTGGGCCTGGACCGAGACGTCGAGCGCCGAAACCGGCTCGTCCGCGACCAGCAGTTCCGGCTTCATCGCCAGGGCCCGGGCGATGCCGATGCGCTGGCGCTGGCCACC
Organism: Mycobacterium sp. KBS0706; assembly: GCF_005938675.2. Taxonomy (GTDB): domain Bacteria; phylum Pseudomonadota; class Alphaproteobacteria; order DSM-16000; family Inquilinaceae; genus Inquilinus. The sequence continues at coordinate 70,316 of NZ_VCCH02000002.1, read as the reverse complement.
GGAGAATTCGTGCGGGTAGCGGCCGGCGGCGGCGCGGTCCAGCCGCACCAGGTCGAGCAGCGCCAGTGCCTCCGCCTCGGCCTGGGCCCGCGGCACGCCATGGGCGATCGGCCCTTCGCTGATGATCTCCCCCACCCGCCGCCGCGGGTTGAGCGAGGCGAAGGGGTCCTGGAACACCATCTGGATGCGCTTGCGATAGGACTGCCAGCCGGATCGCGACAAGGGCCGCAGGTCGGCGCCGTCGAACACGATGCTGCCGTCATCGGGACGCACCAGCCGCACCAGCGTCCGGGCCAGGGTCGACTTGCCCGAGCCGCTCTCGCCGACCAGGCCGAGCGTCTCGCCGCGCCGGATCTCGATGGTGGCGCCGTCGATCGCCGTGGTCGCCGGCCGCCGGAACAGGCCGTGCGAGCGGTAGGTCTTGCGGATGCCGCGCGCCGCGACCAGGACGTCCGATCCGACGGCCGTGCCGCCCGGCGCCTGCCCCTCGAAGCGGGGCACGGCGCGGATCAGGGCACGGGTGTAGGGGTGGGCGGGCGCGTTCAGCACCTCCTGCGCCGTCCCGGTCTCGACGATGCGGCCATGCTGCATCACCGCGACCCGGTCGGCGATCTCGGCCACCACGCCGAAGTCGTGGGTGATGAAGATCACCCCCATGCCGCGCCGGCGCTGGATCGACTTGATCAGCCGCAGGATCTGCATCTGGGTGGTGACGTCCAGCGCGGTCGTGGGTTCGTCCGCGACCAGCATCGCCGGCTCCAGCGCCAGGGCGATGGCGATCATCACCCGCTGGCGCTGCCCGCCGGACAGCTGGTGCGGGTAGGACCGGGCGATCCGCGCCGGGTCGGGCAGGCCGACCGCCGCGATCAGCTCGGCCACCCGGTTGCCGGGGCGCTGCCCGTGGACCTGCAGCACCTCGGCGATCTGGTCGGCGACCCGCATCAGCGGGTTCAACGCCGTCATCGGCTCCTGGAAGATCATGCCGATGCGGGCGCCGCGCAGGGCGCGCAGTTGCTCCGGCTTCAGCGCCAGCAGGTCGCGGCCCTCGAACAGGATGCGGCCGGACCGGACCGGCAGCGGCTTCGGCAGCAGGCCGGTGACCGCGGCGGTCGAGACCGACTTGCCCGACCCGCTCTCGCCGACGATGCACAGGATCTCGCCGGCCGCCAGGGTCAGCGAGATGTCGGACACGGCGTCCGGCCGATCGCCGCCCGGCGGCAAGGCGACAGTCAAGTTGGTGATCTCGAGCAGGCTCATCCCCGCCTCCTCGCCAGGCGCGGGTTCAGGGCGTCGCTGAGCCCCTCCCCCACCAGGTTGAGCGACAGCACGGTCAGGAAGATGGCGACGCCGGGGAAGACGCTCATCCACCAGGCCAGGCGGATGACGCTGCGGCCGCTGCCGATCATGAAACCCCAGGACATCAGGTTGGGGTCGCCGAGGCCGAGAAAGGACAGCGAGGATTCCAGCAGGATCGCGGTCGCCACCATCAGGCTGGCCAGCACCACCACCGAGGAGGCGACGTTGGGCAGGATCTCGCGGCAGATGATGGCGGCGTGCGACCGGCCCAGCACCTCCGCCGCCTGGACGAATTCGCGGCTGCGCAGCGACAGGCATTCGGCCCGCACCACCCGCGCCACCGGCGGCCAGGAGACCACGGCGATCGCCGCCACGATCGACCCCAGGCTGGGCGTCAGGATCGCGACCACGACGATGGCCAGGACGAAGCCGGGCACGGTCTGGAAGATCTCGGTGAAGCGCATGATCAGGTCGTCCACCCGCCCGCCGGCATAGCCGGCCAGCGCGCCGAGCAGCACACCGATGCCGACGGCCGCGAGGGTCGAGACCACGCCGATCAGCATCGAGACCGAGGCGCCATAGGCGATGCCGGCGGCGACGTCGCGCCCCAGCGAGTCGGTGCCGAGGACGAAATGGTCCTCGCCCGGCGGGGTGAAGGGCGCGCCCTGCATGTCCCAGGGCGAGAACGGGAACAGCACCGGCGCCAGCGCGGCGATGAGGCCGAGCGCGACCAGGAACAGGAGGCCGATGACGGCGCCCTTGTGGCGCAGGAAAGCCCGGGCCATCACACCGCCTCCACCCGCGGGTCGATCACCAGGTACAGGAGATCGGTCACCAGGTTGAACAGCACCACCAGCACCGAGGTGCAGAGGAAGACGCCGAGCAGCAACTGGTAGTCGCGCGCCAGCAGCGCGTCGAAGGCCAGCCGGCCGATGCCGGGCCAGGCGAAGACGGTCTCGACCAGCACGGCGCCGCCGACCAGCTGCCCGGCCTGGATGCCGGCCAGGGTGACGATCGGCAGCAGCGCGTTGCGCAGCACGTGCCGGCGCAGGATCCGCCCCTCCGGCACGCCTTTGGCCCGAGCGGTGCGGATATGGTCCTGGTCCGCCACCTCCAGCATCGAGGCACGGGTCATGCGGGCGTAGACCGCCATGTAGAACAGGCCCAGCGTCACCGCCGGCAGGGTCAGGTACCACAGCGTGTCGAGCACCGCGGCGAGGCCGGTCAGGTCGGCGCCGACGGTCTCGCTGCCGAAGCTGGGCAGCCAGTTCAGCCAGACGCTGAACACCAGCACCAGCATCAGCCCGACCCAGAAAATGGGCGTGGCGTAGAAGCACAGGGCGACGACCGTGACCACGCTATCGAGCCAGCGCCCGGCATGGCGCGCCGCCACCACGCCCGCGACCACCCCGGCCAGCAGCGCCAGCAGGAAGGCGGTGCCGGTCAGCAGCAGCGTCGCCGGCAGCCGCTCCAGGATCAGCGAGGCGACGCTGCGCTGCTGCGGGTAGGAGAAGCCGAGATCGAGCTGCGCCACATGGCCGAGATAGATGCCGAGCTGGGTGATCAGCGGCTTGTCGAGGCCGAATTGCTGGCGCAGCTGGTCCACCAGCTGCTGATCGGCCGCGCCGGACTGGCCGGCGATGACGCTGGCCGGGTCGCCGGGGGCGGCGTGGATCAGCAGGAAGCTGACCACCGCGACCGCCAGCACGACCAGCACCATCTTGACCAGGCGCCGGCCGAGCAGGAGCAGGAGCCGCGCCATGGTCAGGCGATGAAGACGTCGTCGAAACAGGCGTGCACGCCGGTTCCGGTGGTGATCAGGTTGGTCACCCGGCGGTCATGGATGGTCGGGAAGCTCATCTCCATCAGCCAGACCACCGGCACCTCGTCGGTCAGGAGCTTCTGCACCTCGAAGAACGCCTGCTTGCGCTCCTCGGGGTCGCCGGACAGGCGCGCCGTCTCGAACAGCGTGTCGACCGCCGGGTTCGAATAGCCTTCGGTGTTGGCGAAAGTCACCTTCTTGATGTTGCTGCTGACATAGGTGCGCTCCACCCCCAGGGTCGGGTCGCCATACTGGTAGACGAAGTTGATCGCGCTCTCGTAGTCCCAGTCGCCGACGCGCTTGGCCCAGCTGCCGGCGTCGGTCGTCTCCAGCACCACCTGGATGCCGACCTTGCCGAGCGAGGCGCGGATGTATTCCGACAGGCGCGACCAGATCTCGCCATAGGGGATGGCCAGGTGCTTGATGGTGAAGCGCACGCCGTTGGCGTCGGGCTTCAGCCCGGCGTCGTCCAGCAGCTTCGCCGCCGCCTCCAGGTCATAGGCCTGCAGCTTCGCGTCCGGGTCGTGGTAGCGCGTGGCCGAGGCGATCGGGCTGGTCGCCGGCTTGCCGACGCCGAACCACAGCCGCTTGACGATGAAGTCGCGGTCGAGCGCGTGGCTGATGGCCTGGCGCACGCGGACGTCGTCGAGCGGCTTCACCCGGTTGTTGAGGTCGAGCCACATCAGCGGCGCGAAGTATTCCCAGCCTGTAGTCTCGACCATCACGGTCGGCAGCTGCTGGAACCGCGGCACGTCGAACGGCTCGATGTCGTTGAACTGGGTCATCTGGACCTGGCCGGTCTCCAGCGCCAGGGCCCGGCTCTGGCTGTCCGGCACGATCCGGTAGATCAGCTGGTCGAGATAGGGCTGCCGCGGCTTCCAGTAATCGGCGAACTTCTTCAGCCGGATGAAGCTGCCGCGCTGCCAGGCGTCGAAGGCGAAGGGGCCGGTGCCGACCGGGTGCTGGTTCGCCGGGTTGTTGCGGTAATCGGTACCGTCATAGAGGTGCTTCGGCACGATGGCGCAGGTGGTGACGTCGAACATCAGCAGGAACGGCTCGAACGGCGAATCCAGCGTCAGCTTGACGGTCTGCGGGTCCGGCGCCTCCGCCGCCTTGATCTTCGAGAACACGCCGCGGGCACGGGGCGCCAGCTCCATGTGGAACTTCATGATCGAGAAGATCACGTCGTCCGCCGTCATCGGCTGGCCGTCGTGGAATTTCACGTTTGGCTGCAGATGGAAGGTGTAGGTCAGCTTGTCGTCCGACAGCTCCCAGCTCTTCGCCAGGGCCGGCACGGGAGTCAGGTCCGGGGCGTAGCTGATCAGCCCCTGATAGATCTTGCTGGAGACGATCAGGGTCGGCCCCTGGTTGTTCACGCCGGGCACCAGCAGCGGCGGCTCCGGCGTGATCACCGTCGTCAGCGTGCCGCCGGCCTTGGGCGCCACGCCCTGGGCGCGGGCCTCGGCGAGGCTCAGGAGCGTGACCGCCCCGGCGGTGGCGAGCAGATGCCGCCGCGTCAGGCCATGCATGTCCATTCTTCGATCGCCTCCCTTGCTGCCGGCCGGACCGTCTCCGCCGTCCACGATCCGGCTTCTGCAAATCCCGTGCCATTTGGCGCATCATGTTTGATGCATCATAATTGGACGGTCAAGTGCCGTGGAGAGCGGACGGGACCGGGGCCGGCTGGATCGATCCTGGGCGGTTTGCCCAGGATTTGATCAGGCCGACCCCGGCGGGGATGGGTGCGGGTTACGCCAGCCGCACGGCGTAGCGCCGGTGGAACAGCCCGGCGAGAAAGGCGAAGGCGGCGACGGCGGCGAGATACAGCCCGGGCGAGGCCTGGTCGCCGCTCGCCGACAGCAGCCAGGTGGTGACCAGCGCCGAAAGCCCGGCGAAGATCGCGGCGGCGATGTTGTAGGCCAGGGCGACGCCGCTGAACCGGACCTCGGTCGGGAACAGGTCCGTCAGCAGCGCGCCGAAGGTGCCGTTGGCGAAGGCGCCGACCAGCCCGACCGCGGCCAGCAGCAGCATGATGTCGACGCTGTGCCCGATCATCGCCTGATAGGCGGGATAGGCGCCGAGCGCAATGGCGGCCGCGCCGATGCGGTGCAGCCAGCGCCGCGGCACCGCATCGCCGGCCCAGCCGATGGCCAGGATGGCGATGGAGAGCAGGCCGACCGCGACGTTCACGGCGAAGGACGCGGTCGCCGGATCATAGCCCGCGACCCTGGACAGGTAGGGGGTCAGCGCCACCATCACCAGGCCGTTATAGGCCTGGACCAGGGCGGCCATGCCGATGCCGACTAGAAGCGGTCCGGGGAAGCGGCGGAAGATCTCCAGCGCCGGCAGGCGGGCCGGCCTTTGCTGCATGGCACGGAAGGCCGGCGTTTCCGCCAGCGCCCGGCGCAGCAGCACGCTGATGGCGCCGAGCAGGCCGCCGACGGCGAAGGCGATCCGCCAGCCGTAATCCTCCATCGCCGCTGGCGCCAGCACCCCATGCAGCAGCGCGCTGATCGAGGTACCGAGGAAGACGCCGGTGTTGGCGCAGAAGATGACGATGCCGCAGGCCAGCCCGGCCCGGCGCGGCGCGGTCTCGACCACATAGGTCAGCGCGCCGGGCATCTCGCCGCCGACGCACAGCCCCTGGACGAAGCGCAGGGCGGTGAAGATCACCGGCGCCGCGAGGCCGATCGCGGCGTAGCCGGGCACGGCCGCCATGGCGAGGGTGACGCCGGTCATGATCAGCAGCGACGCCATGAACGACCGCCGCCGGCCGGCGCGGTCGCCGACATGGCTGAACACCAGCCCGCCGAGGGGGCGGGACAGGTAGCCGATGGCGAAGACGGCGAAGGCGCTGATCAGCGAGACCAGTCGGTCATCCGAGGGGAAGAAGGTCGCGGCGATGTACTGGGCGAAGATGCCGTAGATGATGAAGTCGTAGAATTCCAGGCCGGCGCCGAGGCTGGCCAGGACCACCACCCGCCAGTTGATCGTGCCCGCCTGCGGCAGTGCCGTGGCCCGCCCCTGCACACCCGATTGCACCGTCATCTGCCCCTCCCTGTTGTCGTTGGTTCTCAGGCCGGCGGCCTGCGGGCGCGGTCGATGGCGGCGATCACCGCATCCGGATCGCCGGCCAGATTGGCCAGGATCAGCACCAGCCGCGCGTTCAGCGCCGCGCTGGCGGCGAAATCCAGCCCGTCATGCGCCCGCAGCAGCGCGGCGTAGATATCGTCGCCGCGGCCCGCCAGCCGGTCACGGCCGAGATCATGGTCGGTCATGAGCGCTCTCCCTTTGCCCGCGCCAGCGCCGCCTGAACTTCCGCTGCCGAGGCGCCGGTCAGCCGGGCCGCGACATGCTGGTCCGGCCGGATCAGGTACAAGGCCTCGCCGTAGCGAGCGGCGGCGAAGCCGTGCGGGTCGCAATCGGCGCCGAGCCGCAGCACCGGCAGGCCCGTGCCCTCCGGCACCACGACACCGCCGACCGCCAGCAGGCTGAAGCCGCCGCCGAGTTGGTTGAGGAGGAAGCTGTCGCCCTCCAGTTGGGCATCCGGGCATAGCGCCCCCGGCGCCAGCAGCCCCTCGGCGGCCTCGGCCGGCGTCTGCAGCGACAAACCGCCCAGGGCGCAGGGCAGCGACAGCCGCCCTGAATTGACCAGCCGGCGGGCGAAGGCGTGGTCGGCGGCGAGGTCCAGCACCGCGGCGCGGAACACCCGCTCGATCTCGCTCTTCGGGGTCATGAAACGGGTGGCGCGCGCCGAGTGCAGGATGTTCTCATCCGCCGCCCGCACCCGCTCCTCGTCATAGCTGGCCAGCAGCGCCGGCGGCGCCTCGCCCTGCAGCACCAGTGCCAGCTTCCAGGCCAGGTTGTCGGCGTCCTGGATGCCGCCATTGCCGCCGCGGGCGCCGAAGGGCGAGACCACATGGGCGGCGTCGCCCAGGAAAATCACCCGGCCGTGCACGAAGCGCTCCAGCCGCCGGCACTGGAAGCTGTAGACCGACACCCAGTCGAGCTCGAACGGCCGGTCGCCAACCATCGCCCGGATGCGCGGGATCACCCGCTCGGGTCTGCGCTCCACCTCGGGGTCGGCGTCGGGGCCGAGCTGCAGGTCGATGCGGTAGATGTCGTCTGGCTGCTTGTGCAGCAGCGCCGACTGGCCGGGATGGAAAGGTGGCTCGAACCAGAACCAGCGCTCGGATGGGAACCCCGCCTTCATCTCGACATCGGCGATCAGGAAGCGCTCCTCGAAGGCCTGGCCGATGAAGTCGAGCCCCAGGGCGCGGCGGAGGGTCGAGCGCACCCCGTCGCAGGCCAGCAGATAGTCGGCCTCGATCGCGTAGCCGCCTTCCGGAGTTTCGACCTGGACCCGCACGCCGTCGCTGCCCGACTCGAGCCCGGTCACGCGGTTCTTCCAACGGAGGTCGATCAGCTCCGGAAAGTCGGCACAGCGCTCCACCAGATGCTGCTCGACGTAATATTGCTGCAGATTGATGAAGGCCGGCATCTTGTGGCCGGGCTCGGGCTGCAGGTCGAAGGCATAGACCTCGCGGTCGCGGTGGAACAGCCGGCCGACCTGCCAGGTCACGCCCTTGGCCAGCATGCGGTCGCCGATTCCGAGCCGGTCGAAGATCTCCAGCGTGCGCTTGGACCAGCAGATGGCGCGGGAGCCGACCGAGACCACGTCGTTGTCGTCCAGCACCACGCTCGGCACGCCGTGCAGCGCCAGGTCGATCGTCGCCGCCAGCCCGACCGGGCCGGCGCCGACGATGGCGACGGGATATCGCCGCCTGACGCCGCCGCCCAGCTCCGGCGGAGTGCGCACCTCGAAGCGCTGCGTGACATATCGGGCCATGGCCCTCCCCTGCTTGGCCGTTTGCCCAGGATGATGAGCCGGAGGCCCCGAGTCTGTCCTCAGATCTGAGGACAGCGGAGACGGCGCCGCCGGCCTATGCTGGCCGGAACAACGGGGGAGGACCGCCCATGACCAAGACCTTCGCCTCGGCCGGCGACCTGGCCGAGAAGTCGATCTCCTTCACCCCGCTGGGCGACGGGCTCTACGCCTTCACCGCCGAGGGCGACCCGAACACCGGCGTGATCATCGGCGACGACAGCGTCGTGGTGATCGACGCCCAGGCCACGCCGGTGATGGCGCGGAAGGTGATCGAGCGGATCCGCGGTGTCACCGACAAGCCGATCAAATACGTCGTCCTCAGCCACTACCACGCGGTGCGGGTGCTTGGCGCCTCGGCCTATGGCGCCAGCGAGATCATCGCGTCGGAGACCTGCCGGGCAATGATCCATGAGCGCGGGCAGGAGGACTGGGATTCGGAGTTCGGCCGCTTCCCCCGGCTGTTCCAGGCGGCGGAGTCGATCCCCGGGCTGACCTGGCCGACGGTGACCTTCAAGGACCGCATGACGCTCCATCTCGGCCGCCGCCGGGTCGACCTGCTGCATCTCGGCCGCGCCCACACCGCCGGCGACATCGTCGCCTGGGTGCCGGATGCCGGGGTGATGTTCTCCGGCGACATCGTCGAGTATCGCTCCGCCTGCTATTGCGGCGACGCGCATTTCGGCGACTGGCCGGGGACGCTGGACGCCATCGCCGCGCTGCGGCCGGAGGCGCTGTCGCCCGGGCGCGGCGACGCCCTGGTCGGCGCCGCCAAGGTGGCCGAGGCGATCGAGCTGACCCGCGACTTCCTGGCCAGCACCTACCGGCCGGTCGCCCGGGTCGCGGCGCGCGGCGGCTCGCTGAAGGAGGCCTGGGATGCCTGCCGCGCCGCCTGCGATGCGAAATTCGCGAGCTACGCCATCTACGAGCACTGCCTGCCCTTCAACGTCGCCCGCGCCTATGATGAGGCGCTGGGCATCGACACGCCGCGGATCTGGACCGCCGCGCGGGATCGGGAGATGTGGGCCGCCCTGCAAGGCTAACCGGCGCTATGCTAGGCTCCGCGCCAAACGCGGGGACAGGTCCCCGCGAGGGAGGAGCGATGGAGCGGATCGAAGCGCCGGACGCGCCATGGGCGATGGATGCCGATGTGCAGGCCGGCCTCGTCGATGCGCTGGGCACGCCGGAGTTCGGGCCCGCGGTGCTGCATGCCCTCGGCGCCATGGCCGGGGTGGAGGAGATCTTCGCCTTCCGCCGGACCGATGACGGCGTCCTGCCTGCGGTGATCCTGTCCGCCGGCGCCGGGTCGGAGGCCGGCGGCCGGGCCGAGGCCTATCGCCGCCACTATTTCCGCTTCGATCCGCTGAACCGCGTGTTCCATGCCGGCGGCGATTTGGGCCTGTGCCTGCGGGTGCGGCCGGACGACATCGGCGACCGCGACTACCGGCGCGACTGCTATGCCCGGCCGGGCTTCGTCGAGAAGCTGTCGATCCTGCGCCCCGGCCGCGGCGGCTGGACCACGCTGAGCCTGTTCCGCCATGGCGGCAGCGGCGCGTTCTCCGACGGCGAGGTGCGGGATCTCCGCGCCTTCGGCCGGCTGCTGCTGCCGCTGATCGAGGCCCATGGCCGGGTCTTCGGCGCCAACCGGCCACCGCCCGGTTCGGCCGCGGCGGTGGAGGCGCGGCTGCGCAGCCTGTGCCCGGCGCTGACCGACCGCGAGCGCGCGGTCTGCGCCCGCACGGTGATCGGCATGACCGCCGAGGGCATCGGCCTCGACCTCGGCATCCGGCCGACCAGCGTGTTGACCTATCGTCGCCGGGCCTATGAGCGCCTGGGCATCAGCACCGCCCTGCAGCTCGCCGCCCGGCTGTTCCATTAGAGAACGAAGTCGCTGGCCGTCAGGGCATGGTCGGAGGTGACGTTGATGGCGAAGTCCGAGACCTTGTCGCCGTTGACGTCGACATAGGCCACCTGGATCGCCCCTGAGATCACCACCCGCAGCTCACCGGCATGGCGGGTGTAGTCGCCGGTGCCGAAGGTGAAGGCGGTGTCGCCATTGGCGGAATTGCCGTCGGCATCGATCGCCGACAGGTCAATCTTGTCGCCGGTGGAGAAGTCGGTGATGCCGTCCTTGCCGATGCCGGAGACCGCGCTGTCGGACAGGGCGGTGTAGACGAAGCGGTCATTGCCGGCGCCGCCCTTCAGCGCATCGCCACCCCCGCCGCCCCTGAGCACATCGTTTCCGGCCATGCCCCATAGCGTGTTGGCATTGGCGTCGCCGGTCAGGGTGTCGGCGAAGCCCGAGCCCAGCACTTGCTCGATGCCGCTCAGCGTGTCACCCGCCGCGTCGCCGCCCGACATCGCGCCGGTGGCGAGATTCACCGACACCGCGGCCGCCGAGCCGGCATAGCTCGCCGTATCGATGCCGGCCCCGCCGGTCAGCGTGTCGGCCCCGGCGGCCCCTTCGAGCGTGTCGTTGCCGTCGCCGCCGTCGAGGCTGTCGTTCCCGGTGCCGCCATAGAGGTTGTCATGGCCAGCCTCGCCGAAGACCTGATCGGCCTCGCTGCCGGCGTCGACGCTGTCGTTGCCAATGCCGCCATGGATCGTGTCGATCCCTGCCCCGCCGACCAGCCGGTCGGCGCCATCGCCACCGCTGAGATTGTCGTTGCCGCCCTCGCCCGAGAGGGAGTCGTCACCGCCATTGCCGACGAGCGTGTCGTTGCCGAGCTCGCCGCCGATGACGTTGCGGGCATTGTCGCCGGTCAGCTGGTCGGCGTTGCTCGACCCGTACAAATTCTCGATCCCGCTCAGCGTGTCGCCCCCGGCATCGCCGCCCGAGGTCGCGCCGGTCAGCAGATTGACCGACACCGCCGCCGTTGAGCCCTGGTAGTTGGCCTGGTCGAGGCCGGCGCCGCCGGTCAGGACATCGGCCCCGGCCCCGCCGCGCAGCACGTCGTCCCCGGCGCCGCCGTTCAGCGCATTGGCGAAGCCATCGCCGATCAGCTTGTCGACCAAGGCGGAGCCGGTGACGTTCTCGATGGCGAACAGCGTGTCGCCCTGGGCATCGCCGCCCGTGCCCGTGCCGGCGGCGAGGTCGATCGTCACCCCGGCCGCGGATGTGCTGTAATCCGCCGTATCCACCCCGTCGCCGCCGCCGATCCGGTCGGCCCTGGCGCCGCCGCGGATCACATCGTTGCCGACATCGCCGCGCAGGTCGTTGGCCCCGGCATTCCCGATCAGCGTGTCGTTGAAGGACGAGCCGATCAGGTTCTCGATCGCCGTCAGCGTGTCGCCCTGGGCGTCGCCGCCCGCGCCGGTGCCGGTGGTCAGGTTGACCAGGACGCCGACGGCCGAGTTGTTGTACCAGGCCGCATCGATGCCGGCGCCGCCGATCAGGGTGTCCGCACCGGCTTCCGCGGCGATGGTATCGTCGCCGGCACCGCCATCGAGCCGGTTGCTGCCGGCATCACTGATCAAGGTGTCGTTGAAATTCGAGCCGGCGAGATTCTCGATCCCGCTCAAGGTATCGCCCTGGGCATATCCGCCGGCGCCGGTGCCGCTCCGCAGATCGACCAGGACGCCGACGGCCGAATTGTTGTACCAGGCCGTGTCGATGCCGGCGCCGCCGATCAAGGTGTCCGCACCGGCCTCTCCGGCGATGGTGTCATCGCCGGCACCGCCATCGAGCCGGTTGCTGCCGGCATTGCCGATCAGGGTGTCGTTGAAGGCCGTGCCGACGACGTTCTCGACATTCTGATACGTGTCGCCCTGGGCGTCGCCGCCGGAGCCCTGCCCGGTGGTCAGGTTCACGGTCACCGCCACGACGTCGTAATAGACAGTGTCGATGCCGGCGCCGCCATTGATGGCGTCGGCACCGCCATAGCTAGCGATGGCGTCGTCGCCGCCGCCGCCGTCGATGACATTGGCCCCGTCATCGCCGCGCAGCGTGTCGGCGAAGCCCGAGCCCGTCAGGTTCTCGATGCTGATCAGCACGTCGCCCTGGGCGTCGCCGCCGGCATAGAAGCCGGCCTTCAGGTCGACGGTGACCCCGGCGGCGGAGAAGGCATAGGCCGCAGTGTCGCTGCCGGTGCCGCCCTGCAGGGTGTCGGCGCCGACCAGGCCTTCGAGCACGTCGTTGCCGGCGCCGCCGTCGAGGCTGTTGGCCTGGCCGTTGCCGTACAGGGTGTCGGCGAAGTTCGAGCCGACCACGTTCTCCATATTGGCGAAGGTGTCGCCCTCGGCCCAGCCGCCCTGGCCGATGCCGCCGTTCAAGTTGACCAGGACCGCGGCGGCGGACCCGACATAGGTCACCCCGTCGACGCCGGCGCGGCCGTCGAAGAAATTGGCCGCGGCGCTGGCGCCGAAGAAATCGTCGAAGACCGAGCCGAGCACGTTCTCGATGCTGGTCAGCGTGTCGCCCTGGGCATGGCCGCCGGACGCGGCGCCGGTGTCGACATTGACGATGACCCCGGCATTGGAATTCTCGTAGGAGGCGGTGTCGCTGCCGGTGCCGCCGTCCATGACATCGCCCAGCGCGCCGCCCTGGAGAAAGTCGTTGCCGGCGCCGCCGCTGAGCGAGTCGTTGCCGGTGGTGCCGACGATGTTGAGGAAGTCGTCCCCCAACAGCACGTCGTTGCCGTTGCCGCCCGTGATCGTGTCGTCGCCGCCCAGCCCGCCCAGGGTCGAGCCGGTCGCGGCGGCGGTCAGGATGTCGTTGAAACCGGTGGCGATGATGCTTTCGAAGTTGGCGAAGGTGGTGCCCGCGGCCCCGCCGCCGGCGATGCCGGTGCCCACGTTGATGATCACGGCCGAGCCGGCGCCGCGGCAGTCGAGGAAGTCGCCATTGGCGCCGCCGTCCAGGAAGTCGGTGCCGCCGCTGATCGCGATGATGTCGGTGCCGGCACCGCCGTCGATGGTGTTGTTCCCGCCATCGCCGCCGAAGATGTCGTTGAAGGCGGACCCGATCATGGCCTCGAAGCCGGTCGTGGTGTCGCCCACGGCTTCGCCGCCGATGCCGGCGCCGTTGAGGTTCACCCACACGCCGGCGGTGGCGTTGGCGAAGCTGAGCGTGTCGAAGCCCGCGCCGCCGTCCAGGATGTCGGCGCCCAGGCCGCCGGAAATCGTGTCGTTGCCGCCCAGGCCCGAGAGCGTGTCGTTGCCGTCGCCGCCATTGATGATGTCGATGCCGTCGGGATTGGCCGGGTTGCCCGGATCGGTCCCGGTGAGGATGTCGGGGCCGGCGGTGCCGTTCAGGGTCTGGGTCACGGAACATCCTCCACTGTCGTCGGCGCCGCCCTTCCTGGGGAGCGTCCGAATGAGCCCGGCTGGCCGGGCAGTCACGCGCTGAGGAGGATTTAGCAGGTATGCCACATATTCCGTTAGGTCCAGATCCGACCAACCCATGAGTCCAGATGCGGTTTCGATGAGTCCAGATGGGACCTGTCGATGAGTCCAAATTGCGCCAGGGGATGAAATACGATCTTATGCAATCCAGGGTTGGTGTGCAGGAGAGGCCGCGTGGGGGCCGACGATATTCTGTGGCGGCAATTGCTGACGCTGTCGCGCCGACCCGACCTGACGCTGCAGGCGCAGCTGCGCGCCGCCATCGCCCAGGCGGTGCTGGACCGGCGGCTGCCGCCGGGCGCCGAGCTGCCCTCGTCGCGGCGCCTGGCGGAGATCCTGGGCATCAGCCGCAACACCGTGATCCAGGCCTATGACCAGCTGACCCAGGAGCACTTCATCGCGGCGCACAGCCGGTCGCGGCACATGGTCGACCCAGCGGCGCTGGAGAATGCGGCGCGGGCGGCCGGGGCGCGGCCCGACGCGCCGATCCGCCGGCCGGACTGGACCGGACGGCTGACCAGCCGCCCGTCGCGCACCCGACATGTGATGAAGCCGGTCGACTGGTACAATTACCGCTTCCCCTTCGTCTACGGCCAGCCCGACCCGACCCTGTTCCCGATCGCCGAGTGGCGCGAGGTGGTGCAGCTGTCGCTGCGCTCGGTCGCCATCCGCGACTGGGCCGGCGACCGGGTCGACGCCGACGACCCGCTGCTGATCGAGCAGCTGCAGAAGCGGATCCTGCCGCGCCGCGGCATCTGGGTGTCGCCGGAGCAGATCCTGGTCACAATCGGGGCGCAGCAGGCGCTGTACCTCGCCGCCTCGCTGCTGCTGAAGCCGGAGCGGACGGTCGGGATCGAGCAGCCGGGCTATCCCGACATCCGCAACCTGTGCCGGCAGTTCGGCGCCCGCATCCTGCCCCTGGCGATGGACCATCACGGGCTGCGTCCGACCGGCAGCCTGGCCGAATGCGACATGCTGTTCGTGCAGCCGAGCCACCAGAACCCGACCACCGTGACCATGCCGCTGGCCCGCCGGCAGGAGCTGCTGCAGGCGGCGTCGGTGCACGACCTGGTGATCGTCGAGGACGACTACGACAGCGAGCTGACCTTTGTCGGCGAGGCCACCCCGGCGCTCAAGGCGCTCGATCGCGACGACCGGGTGATCTATGTCGGCAGCGTGTCGAAGACCCTGGCTCCGGGGCTGCGTCTGGGCTACGTGGTGGCGGCGCCGGAGTTCATCGCCGAGGCTCGGGCGATGCGGCGGCTGACGGCGCGGCACCCGCCGTCCAACAACCAGCGCGCCGTGGCACTGTTCCTGCAGCTGGGGCACCACGACGCCGCGATCAAGCGGCTGATCGCCGCCTATCGCGAGCGCGCCGACGCGATCGGCGAAGGGCTGCGCACCCATCTGCCGGAGTTCGAGTTCCGGCTGCCGGCCGGCGGATCCGCCCTGTGGGCCGAAGGTCCGGCCGACGTCTCGATGAACGCGGTCGCCGCCGCCGGGGCGCAGCAGGGACTGCTGCTGGACCCGGGGGCGGTGTTCTTCGACCATCCGCTGCCGCCGGAGAACTTCCTGCGCTTCGGCTATTCCTCGATCCCGGTCGACCGCATCGACCCCGGCATCCAGCTGCTGGCCCGGCTGGTCCGCGCCGAACGCCACGACGCCCGGCAGGCCGGGGTCGGGTGACCGAACCCTACCCCGGGAACAGCTCCGGCATCATCGACCGCGCCACCGGGCGGAGGCGCTGGGCCTCGGCCTCGTCGATCCAGCGATAGGGGCGGCGCAGCCGGGTGCCGACCGGCCCCCAGCCGCCGACCGCCGCCAGCAGCTTGTCGAGGGCAGCGTTCGAATAGCCATGCAGGCTGCGGAACGGCACGACGTGCTCGTCCATGAAGCGGCAGATCCGACGCTCCAGGTCGAGCGCACCGTCGATGTCGCCGGCCATCCGGTCGGTCCAGGCCTGGGCGCCGGCAGGGCTGAGGCAGGCGACGTTGGAGAAGGCGCCGGCGGCGACACCGTGCCTCATGCCGGTGGCGAGGTGGTGGCCCGGCACGAACAGCGCGGTGCCGGACAAATGCTGCTTGGCCGCCGCGTACCAGGCGTCGTCGCCATCGGCCAGCTTGATGCCGGCCACAGCCGGCACCGCCCGGACCAGCCGGCCGAGCTCATCCGGCGCCAGCACGCGCTTGGCGTGCGGCGGGTTGTAGAGGATCAGCGGCACCTCGCCGGCGGCCTCGGCCATCAGCTGGAGGAAATCCAAGGCTTCCGGCTCGGTCACCGGCCACCAATCCGGCAGCACCACCTGGATCGCCGACGCGCCGAGGTCCCGCGCCAGTTTCACCCGTTCCCGCGCCAGGCTCGGATCCGGTTGGCAGGCTCCAATCACGAAGGGCGTGCCGCCGGCCCGGCACTTTTCGGCCAGCAGCGCCTGGATCGCGGCGTACTCCGCCTCGGTCTGGTTGTGCAGTTCGCCCGCGGTGCCGTTGGAATAGATGCCGTCGACCCGCGCCGCGACCAGCAGGTCGATCTCCTCCGCCAGGCGGGCGAAATCGATGCCCTCATCCGCCGCGATCGGCAGCAGCAGCGTCGCCCAGTTGCCGCGCAGCACGGTGTCTCTCCCGGTCATCGGCTGACATCCTGTCTGATGCAGGCCTTGAAGTGGCCGGGCTCGACCTCCTCCAGCTTCGGCACCTCGCGGGCGCAGGCCTCGACCGCGTGCGGGCAGCGGGTGCGGAAGACGCAGCCGGAGGGCGGGTTGGCCGGGCTGGGGATGTCGCCCTTCAGGATCTGGCGCTGGCGCGGCCGGTCGGGGTCCGGCTCCGGGATCGCCGACAGCAGCGCGCGGGTGTAAGGGTGCTTCGGCGCGGCGTAGAGCCGGTCGCTCGGCGCGATCTCCATGATCCGGCCGAGATACAGCACGATCACGCGGTCGCAGATGTACTCCACCACCGCGAGGTCGTGCGAGATGAACAGCATGGTCAGGCCGAGGCGCAACTGCAGGTCGCGCAGCAGGTTGACGATCTGCGCCTGCACCGAGACGTCGAGCGCCGAGACCGGCTCGTCCGCCACCAGGAACTCCGGCTCCAGCGCCAGGGCCCGGGCGATGCCGATGCGCTGGCGCTGGCCGCCGGAGAACTCATGGGCGTAGCGCTCGACCGCATCGGCCGGCAGCTCCACCGCTTCCAGCGCCGCCCGCGCCTTGGCCAGCCGCTCGCGGCCGGTGCCGATGCCCTGGATCGCCAGGCCTTCGGTCAGGATCTCGCCAATCGTCATGCGCGGCGACAGGCTGGCGAAGGGGTCCTGGAAGATGTACTGCATCCGCCGCCGCTGCCGGCGCATCGCGCTGCCGGACAGCTTGGTCAGGTCCTGGCCATCGAACACCACCTCCCCGGCCGTCGGCTCGATCAGCCGCAGCACCGACCGGCCGATCGTGGTCTTGCCCGAGCCGGATTCGCCAACAAGGCCGACCACCTCGCCGCGGCCGACCTCGAAATGGATGTCGTCGAGCGCGCGCACCAGCGGGCCGCGGCCGAAGGCGCCGGGGCCGAAATGCTTGGCCAGGCCGCGCACGGCGAGAAGCGGTTCGGCCATGGTCAGAGCTCCTGCCAGCGGATGCAGCGGCTGGTGTGGCCGGGGGCGACCTCGGCCGGCGCCGGCACGGCGGCGCGGCAGGCCCCGACCACATGCGGGCAGCGCGACGCGAAGGCGCAGCCGGGCGGCATGGCGGCCAGGCTGGGCACGGTGCCCGGGATGGTGGCCAGCTTCTCCCCCGCCGCCTTCAGCCGCGTCGCCTCGCCCAGCTTCGGTACCGAGGCCAGCAAGCCGATGGTGTAGGGGTGGCGCGGGTGCCGGAACACCTCGCGCACCGGCCCGGTCTCGACGATCCGGCCGGCATACATCACCGCCACGCGATGGGCGATCTCGGCGACCACGCCGAGATTGTGGGTCACGAACAGCACGCCCATGCCGCGCTGGTCCTGCAGCCGGCGCAGCAGGTCGAGGATCTGGGCCTGGATGGTGACGTCGAGCGCGGTGGTCGGCTCGTCGGCCAGCAGCAGCGTCGGGTCGCAGGCCAGCGCCATGGCGATGGTAGCGCGCTGGCGCATGCCGCCCGACAGCTCATGCGGATACTGCGCCGCCCGCCGCTTCGGGTCGGGGATGCCGACGCTGTCGAGCAGGTCCACCGCCGCCGCCCAGGCCGATTTGCGGTCGCGGCCGAGATGGATGCGGATCGGCTCCGCGATCTGGTCGCCGATGGTGTAGACCGGGTTCAGGCTGGTCATCGGCTCCTGGAACACCATGCCGATGTCGTTGCCGCGGATCCGGCGCCGCGCCTCGCCATCCAGCGTCGCCAGGTCCCGCCCCTGCCCGTCCTTGCCGCGGAACCGGATCGACCCCGCCGCCACCCGGCCCGCCTTGGCCGGCAGCAGCCCCATGATGGAGAGGCTCGTCACCGACTTGCCGGAGCCGGACTCGCCGACCAGCGCGACGGTCTCCGCCGCGCCGATGGCGAGGTCGAGATCCGCCACCGCGGTCACCTCGTGCCCCCGGATGCGGAACACCGTCCGCAGCCCATGGACGTCGAGGATCGGGTGCTGAGCCTCTACCATGGGGTCCTCAGGCCAACAGGCCGGTCGCCTGCAGGATCGCCTCGACCTTCGCGGCCTCGGCGTCGTTCAGCGCCCGCTGCGGCCGGGCCATGACATTAGTGTCGATGATGCCGAGGCGGCGCATCGCGGTCTTGAAGCCGCCGACGCCGGCCGACCCAGCGCTGGTGCGCGGCAGGCTGACCCAGACGATCTCGAACAGGCGGCACAGCCGCTCCTGCTCCTGGCGTGCCGCCGCCCAGTCGCCCTTGCGGCACAACTCGTAGAGGCGGACATAGCCATGCGGATCGACATTGGCGAGGCCGGGCACGATGCCGTGGGCGCCGGCGGCCAGGACGGAATCGCAGACGATCTCCGAGCCCGTCATCATCGCGAATTCCGGCCTGTCGGCCAGGTCCATCAGGGCGAAGCGGAAATTGCCGTCGTCGCCGCTGGAATCCTTCAGCCCGGCGATGGTGCCCTCGCGCGCCAGCGTCACCACACTCGTCCGGTCCAGCTTGACGTGGACGCAGACCGGGATGTCGTAGGCGATCACCGGGACGTCGATGGCCTCGCGGATGTAGCGGAAATGGTCGACGATCTCCGGCTGGCTGGTGCGGGCGTAGAACGGCGCGGTCACCACCACGGCGGCGACGCCGACCGACTGCGCCACCCTGGCGTGGCCGATGACGCGGTCGGTGGTCGGGTCGATCACGCCGGCCAGCACGGGCACCCGGCCATTCGCGACCTTGATCGCGTGCTCCAGGATCTTCCGGCGCGTCGCCTCGTCATGGAACACCACCTCGCTGGTGGAGCCGAGCACGAACAGGCCGTGCACGCCGCCGTCGATCAGGTGTTCGAGCACGCGGGTGAAGGACGGGTAGTCGACCTGGAAATCCGCGGTCAGCGGGGTGACGACGGGCGGGACGACGCCCTGGAAGGTGGGGGCTGAGGCCATGATGAGGGACTTTTCGGTCAGTTGAGTTCGGAGCGGGGGTCGAAGGCGTCGCGCAATCCGTCGCCGACGAAGTTGATGGCCAGCACGGTGATCACCAGGGCGGCGCCCGGGAACAGCCATTGCCAGGGGTACTGCTCCAGCACCACGGTGCTGCGGGCGGCGTTCAGCATGTTGCCCCAGCTCGCCTCCGGCGGCGGCACGCCGAGGCCGAGGAAGGACAGGCCGGCCTCGAGCAGGATGGCGGCGGCGATCTGCAGCGTGGCGTAGACGACCAGGATGTCGATCGAGTTGGGCAGGCCGTGCCGCCACAGCAGGTGGCCGAGACCGGCGCCCATGCCGCGCGACGCCACCACGAAGTCGCGCTCGCGCAGCTCCATCAGCCGGGCGCGCACCATGCGCGCCAGCACCGGCCAGGACAGCAGCGAGATGACGACGATGGTCGGCACGATGCCGGCGCCGGTGATCGAGGCCAGCACCAAGAGCGAGATCACGGGCGGCAGGGTCATGGCGAGGTCGACGAAGCGCATGATTGCCGCATCGGTGAAGCGCCCGGCCATGGCCGCGATCGAGCCGACCAGGAAGCCGATCACCACCGAGATCGCGACCGAGACCACGGCGACCAGCAGCGAGATGCGGCCGCCCTGCAGCACGCGGGCCAGGATGTCGCGGCCCACCCCGTCGGTGCCGAGCCAATGCGCGGCGCTGGGGCCCTTGTTGAGGGCCAGCAGGTCGATGTCGTTCGGCTTGTGACCCAGGATCAGCGGGTAGGCCACGATGAGCACCAGCATCGGCACCAGGACGGCGATGCCGGCCAGCGCCGCGCCGTTGGCGGCGAAGCGGCGGAAGGCACGGGCCAGCGGGCCGTTGCCGCCGCGGGGTCGGGAGGTTTCCGCGATCGCCATGTCAGGCCACCTGGATGCGCGGGTCGATCGCCGCATAGGCGATGTCGGTCAGCAGGTTGGCCAGGATCACGCAGGCGCCGACCACCAGCGTCGCGCCCATGATCACCGGATAGTCACGGGTCTCCACCGCATTGACCAGCAGCAGGCCCATGCCCGGCCAGTTGAAGACGCTTTCGAGGAAGATGGCGCCGCCGACGGCGATGCCGATGGTCGACCCGATCAGGGTCACGACCGGCAGCAGCGCGTTGCGCAGCGCATGCTTCACCACCACCCAGAACTCCTTCACCCCCTTGGCGCGGGCCGAGCGGACATAGTCCTGGTTCAGCACCTCCAGCAGCGAGGCACGCATGTAGCGCATGATCAGCGCGGCGTGGCCGATCGACAGCAGCAGCGCCGGCAGGATCAGGTGGCTGATAAGGTCGCCGAGCGAGAACGGCGCGCCGGGGGTCAGCATGCCGCCGGACGGCGCCCAGCGCAGCAGCACGGAGAAGACGTAGAGGCCGACCAGCGCGGTCAGGAAGGCCGGGCTGGAGATGCCGAGGAAGGCGGCGACCGACAGGCCGAGATCGGTCGCCGAGTTGCGCCGGACGGCGCCGATGATGCCGGCGCCGATCCCGGCCACGATGGCGATCGCCAGCCCCGTCCCCATCAGCAGCAGGGTCGGGCCGATCCGCTGCGCCACCAGGCCCAGCACGGTCTCGCCGTTGCGCTGCAGCGAGAAGCCGAGATCGCCGCGCAGCGCCCCGCCCAGCCAGGCCAGGTACTGCACCGGCAGCGGCTGGTCGAGGCCGAGACGGGCACGCACGGCGGCCATCTCCTCCTGCGACATCGCCACATTCGGGTTGATGTAGGCGTCGATCGGGTCGCCGGGCGCGAGCCGGAGCAGGATGAAGATCAGCAGGCTGAGGGCGATCAGCATGCCGACCCCGACCGCGAGGCGACGAAGGCAATAGTTCAGCATGTCCTGTCCCGGCGGGATGGCGCGGCCCGGCCGGCCGCGCCCCCTGCCCCATGGATGGATGTCAGTTCCCGAGCGCCCACTTCTCCGGATGGGCGGCGAAGGGGCCGCCGGCCGGAGCCGGGATCCAGACGAAATCCTTCAGCTTGGCTGAGGCGACGCCGTAGCGCTTGGCCACCCACATGGTGGCCCAGGGCAGGTTGGCGTTCATCGCCTTGCACACGGCCTGATAGCGCTCGGCCCGCTTGCTGTCGTCGGTCTCGTTCAGCGCGGCGTCGAAGGCGCCGGTGACCTCCGGCATGCGGATGCGCAGGAAGTTGGCGCCGGCCGGCGGGATCTGCTTCTCGTTCAGGCCGATGTTGATGGCGCTGGGGTCCGGCCCGTTCTGCAGCCCGGCATAGACCAGCGGGAACTGCGACCAGTCCGGGCTCTGGGCATAGATGGTGGCGTTGTAGGTCGGCGTGTCGACCGCCCGCGGCACCACGTTGATGCCGACCTGGCCCAGCATCGCCTGCACCGCGGCCAGCACGTTCGAGGCCAGCGGCGTGTTGTAGTAGGTCAGCAGCGGGATCGGCTTGTCGCCGTTGATCTTATCCCAGCCGGCCTCGGCCAGCAGCTGCTTCGCCTTCTCCGGATCATAGGCGTATGCGTCGAGGCCGGACGGCAGCAGATGGTCGGCGACATAGCCGCAATTGGCGATCTCGGCGGCGCCCTTGTAGAGGCTCTGCACGATCGCGTCGCGGTTGATGGCGTGCATCACCGCCTGGCGGACGCGGACGTCCTTCCACAGCGGCACCTCCTGGTTGAAGCCCAGGTAGTTGACGACGAAGGAGTTGCCCTCGATCACCTTGAAACCGTCATTGCCCTGGAAGGTCGCGACGTCGTCGGCCTCGACATAGCTGAAGGCGATCTCGCCGGAGCGCAGCGCCGCCACCGCCGCCGCAGTGTTGGCGAAGTAGCGGTTGATGATCCGGTCGGTCACCGGCTTGCCGCCGCGGTAGTCGGCATTGGCGGCCAGCTCGACATACTGGTCGGTGACGTAGCGCGAGAACTTGTACGGGCCGGTGCCGATCGGCGACTTCGACCACCATTCATGCTTGGCCAGCGTGTCCGACGGGATGTCCTTCAGCGCGTGCTGCGGCAGCATCATCAGCTGGGTCAGCGTCGCCAGCAGGCCGGCATTCGGCGCCGACAGCTTCAGCACCGCGGTCTTCGCGTCCGGCGTCTCGACCGAGGCGATGGCGCCGAGCCGGGCGGCGAAGACCGTGCCGGTGGCGCCGTTCTTCGCGGTGTCGATGGTGAACTTCACATCGGCCGAGGTGAAGGGCTGGCCGTCATGCCATTTCGCATCGGCCAGCTTGAAGGTGTATTGCAGCTTGTCGGCGCTGACCTCGTAGCTCGACGCCAGGTCGCCGACGATGCTCTCCAGCTTGTCGTCATTGATCACCAGCGGCTCGAAATACAGGCTGAGCCAGGTGAAGCCGCCGGTGGCAGCGAGCGGGTTGAAGTTGCCCTGAAAGCCGCCCGGCCCGACATCGAACCCGCCGGTGATCGTCGACGGCTCCTGCGCCAGAGCGGGGGCGCCCGGCGCCCAAGCCATGGCGGCGGCGAGCGCCAGCGCGGATGCCAGCATCCCGAATCTCATCATGTTCCTCCCTGTCAGTTTTCTGCTTTCGCGCCCTTCCGGGTCGCGAGGAGACGGGCGATCCCGTCATAGTGCTGGTCGAGCCGGCTGCGGGCCGCGGCCCCGTCGCGCGCCGCGATCGCCTGGTAGATCTCCTGGTGGTCCCGCCAAGTCGCCATCGGGTCGACATTGGCCAGGTTCACGAAGTCGGACGCCTTGTAGAAGGCCATCCAGAACACATCGATCAGGCTGGTCAGCATGCGGTTGTTCTGGCAGCGGAACAGCAGGTGGTGGAACTGCTGGTCCTCCTCGGCGAAGCTCTCGTTCCGCTCGGCCCGGCGGCGCATGCGCTCGACCGTGTCCTTCAGCTCCGCCAGGTCCGCCTCGCCGATCAGCTCGATGGTCTTGCCGATCAGCCCGACCTCGAGCACGCGGCGGATCTCCAGCACCTCCTCCACCTCGCGCAGCGCGCCGCCCAGGCCATAGGCCAGGTTGGCCAGCAGCGGCTCGAAGGAGAAGGCCTTCACGAACACGCCGATGCCACGCCGCGTCTCCAGGATGCCGAGCGATTCCAGCGCCTTGATCGCTTCGCGCACGGAGTTGCGGCTGACCCCGAGCTGCTGCGCCAGGTCGTTCTCCGGCGGCAGCGGCGCGCCGGGGGCGAGGGCGTTGTCGTCGATGTAGCTCTTCAGGCTCTCCTGCACCGAGACATGGAGCAGCGGCGGCCGGGCGAGCGGCTTGATCTCCTTCATCGGCAGCATCCCCGGATCAGCATGGCTTGATGGTTGCCGACTTGTAGGATATCTGTCAAGGCCATAAGCAAAGAGGGAGGATGGAATGGCCCGAGTGGCCTTGGCGGGCGTGGGGCATTGGCATGCGGGCATGCATCTGGAGGCGTCCCGGGCGGCAGGCGCCGAGGTGGTCGCCGCCTGGGATCGGGACCCCGCGGCTGCAGCCGGATTCGCCGCGAAGCACGGGGTTGCCCACCAGCCCACGGTCGCGGCGCTGATCGCGACGAAGCCCGACCTGACCGTGGTCATGGGCCGGCCGGACCAGGTGCCCGACCTGGCCCTGGCCTGCATCGAGGCCGGCCTGCCGATCATGCTGGAGAAGCCGGCCGCGGTGTCGACCGCCGCCCTCGAGCCGCTGGCCGAGGCGGCCCGCGGCCTGTTCGTCGCCGTCCCCCTGCCCAACCGCTGCGGCCCGATCTGGGTCGAGATCGAGGCGCTGAACGCCGCCGGCCGCCTCGGCCCGGTGTCGCACGCCCAGTTCCGGATCGTGAACGGCCCGCCGGAGCGCTACCGGCTGGACGGGGTGCCCTGGGTACTGGATCCGGCGATCGGCGGCGGCGGGGCGCTGCGCAATCTCGGCATCCACGGCATCGACGCCGCCCTCGCCCTGGCCGGGGGCGCCGACCTCGCTGTCATCTCGGCCTCGATCGACCGGCGCCTCTACGCCGAGGCGGTCGAAGAGTATGCGATCGTCACCCTGCGGGCCTCGGACGGCATGATCGCGACGGTCGAGGCCGGCTACACCTACGCCTCGATGGCACCGGGCGGCGACTTCGAATGGCGCGTCTCGGCCCGCGACGCCTATCTTGTCGACCGCGGCGACGCCTGCCGCGTCGCCACGCTGGACGACGGGCAGGTGCGCGACCTGGCGCCGATCCTGCCGGCGGACCGGTACAAGGCCTTCATGGCCGACACGCTGGACCGCCTGGCACGCGGCGCGGCGCCATCGGTCGGGATCACGGACTATCTGCAGGCCATGCGCCTGATCGACCGGGCTTACCAGGAGGCTGCAGCATGATCGGCATCGGCATCATCGGCGCGGGCTTTTTCGGTGCGATCCATGCGCGGGCCATCGCCGCCGTGCCGGGCGCGCGGGTCGCGGCGGCCTGCCGCCAGGACATCGACGCGGCCCGGGCCTTCGCGCGGGAGCATGGCGGCAACGCCCATAGCCACTGGCAGGCGCTGCTGGACGATCCGTCGGTCGACACGGTGCTGATCGCCACGCCGCACCATCTCCATGCCGAGATGGCGATCGCCGCGGCCCAGGCGGGCAAGCACATCCTGCTGGAGAAGCCGATGGCGCCGACCGTCGCCGAATGCGACGCGATCAACGCCGCGGTGGCCAAGGCCGGAATCCATCTGATGGTCGGCCACGTCCTGCATTTCGCCCTGCCCTGCCTCGCCGCGCGGGAGATCATCGCATCCGGCGATATCGGCCGTCCGGTCCTCGGCAGCAGCTGGCTGATCAAGCTGTGGATGGAGGGGAACCGCCAGCCCTGGCACCTGTCGCCCAAGACCGGCGGCGGCATGCTGCTGACCGCCGGGATCCACGCGCTCGACCGGCTGGTCTGGCTGATGGACGGCCCGGTGGCGTCGGTCTCGGCCATGGCCGGCACCCATTTCCACGACCAGGAGGCCGACGACACAGCGCTGATGCTGCTGCGCTTTGCCGACGGCCGGATCGGTCAGGTGGCGAGCGTCGGCTATCGTGACGGCGGCGTCGGCTTCGCCATGGACCTGGTCTGCGACGCCGGGGCGCTGCGCCTCGATTTCGACCAGGGCGTCGCGATCGGCCGGGGCGGCGCCTGGACCCCGGTGCCGAATTCGATCGAGCCGGACTGGGCGCAGCGCGCGGTCGAGCGCGAATGGCAGGCGATGCTGGCCCTGATCGATGGCACCGGACCAAATCCGGCGGATGGCGCCTATGCCCGGCATCTCATCGCTTGCATCGAGGCGGCCCGGCAGTCCGAACGGTCCCGCCGCGAAGTCGCGCTGTCAGCCGCCCCCTGACACGAATTCCTAATTCAGGATAGCTGTGTAAAATCTCAGATTCATCTTGTGAGATGTCACGTACAATGCCACGCTGCCGGGCATGTACGATCCGTCCTCGCCTTTCGCCCAGATCCGGGCACCCGGCGCCGAGCCGAAGGCGGCCTTCGCGCTGAAGCGGCTGCGCCGTGCCCTGATCGAATGCGAGCTGCCGCCGGATGCCGAGTGCTCGGAGCCTGAGCTCGCCAAGCGCTTCGGGCTGGGCCGCGCCGCCGTCCGCACCGCGCTCGTCACCCTGGCCGCCGAAGGGCTGGTCGCGGTCGAGCCGCGCCGCGGCTGGCGGGTGGCGCCGGTCACCGGCGCGCTGATCGGCGATGTTATCCGCGCCAGGAAGGCGATCGAGCCCGGCCTGGCCGACCTCCGGCTGCCGCCGGATGTCGCGGCCCGGCTGACCGCGATGACCCGCATGGGGGCTGCGCTGCAGGGGCGCGAGGATCGCCAGGCCCTGGTCACCTTGCGCGCCACCGACCGCCAGATCCTGGACCAGCTGGCCGCTCAGGCCGGCGGGCTGGTCGGAAGCTGGCTGGACCAGGCCTGGAACCAGGCGGACCGGATCGCCGCCTTCTTCGACCTCGCCGGACTGCACCACCGGCCGGTCGGGCGCGAGCCGCTGGTGGCGGCGCTCGCCGCGGGCGATGCGGCGACGGCGCGGCGCGAGATCGCGGCCGCGATCGCTTCCTTCCAGGACTTCGCCACCGACGCGCTGTTCTCCCTGCCCTCGTCCCTCGACGTGGCGGGAAGCGTCAGGCGTCAACGACAAACCAGGCCGACGGCGCGCGCGGCGCGACCGGACCGGCCGTCACAACAGGGGGACATCACATGACGCGCACCAAAACCGGATGGCTCGGCGCGGGCCTGGGTGTGGCGCTCGGGGCCATGATGCTGGCGGCGGCGCCCGCCATGGCCAAGGACCGGCTCACCGTCGACCTGGTGAACGAGCCGTCCTCGCTGGACCCGCAGCTGCAATGGAACCCGGACAGTTACTACGTCTACCGCAACGTCTTCGACAACCTGGTCACCCGCGACGACAAGGGCGAGATCGTCCCGCAGGTCGCGACATCCTGGAAATACCTCTCGGACACCGAGATCGAGTTCCAGATCCGCGACGACATCACCTTCCATGACGGGCAGAAGCTGACGGCCGAGGATGTCGCCTACAGCATCCGCCGCATCACCGACCCGAAATTCGCCAGTCCGCAGCTGGGCCAGTTCAACAAGATCACCGGCGCCGAGGCGACCGGCCCGGCCACGGTCCGGGTGAAGACCGACGGCCCCTACCCCGCCCTCCTTGCCCAGCTGGTGAAGCTGTCGGTCGTGCCGAAGCATGTGGTCGAGGCCGTGGGCAACGACGCCTTCAACCAGAAGCCGGTCGGCAGCGGCCCGTACAAATTCGAGGGCTGGCAGCGCGGCGTCGCCGTCACCCTGACCCGCAACGACGCCTATTGGGGGACGAAGGGGCCGTTCCAGACCGCGGTGTTCCGCGCCGTGCCGGACGCCGCGACCCGCGTGGCCGACCTGCAGGCCGGCACCGCCGATCTCGTCGTCACCCTCGACAGCGACCTGGCCGCGCAGATCCAGGGCTCGGACAAGGTCAAGCCGCTGGTGGTGCTGACCGAGCGCGTCGCCTATCTGCGGCTGAACCCGATGAACCCGCCCTTCGACAACCCGAAGCTGCGCCAGGCCGTGGCCTATGCCATCGACAAGCAGGGGCTGACCGAGGGCATCCTGGGCGGCTACGACAAGCCGGTGGCGGAGCTGCTGACCCCCGCCCATGTCGGCTGGACCGAGGGCATCGAGGGCTTCCCCTACGATCCGGAGAAGGCCAAGGCGCTGGTGGCCGAGGCCGGCGACGCGGCGAAGGTGGAGGCCGAGCTGTCCACCGCCCCGGTCTACGATCAGCGCATCGTCCAGGCAGTGCAGCAGCAGCTGACGGAGGTCGGCATCAACGTGAAGATCACGATGACCGACATGGCCAGCTACCTGAAGCGGTCGCAGGGCAAGCCGCAGGAAGGCGCGAGCATCACCTTCGGCCGCTGGTCCTGCGCCTGCCAGGATGCCGACGGCGTGCTGTTCCCCCTGCTGCACAGCAGCAGCGGCTGGTCGAACTACCGCAATGCCGAGGTCGACAAGCTGCTGGTCGAGGCGCGCTCGACCCTGGACCAGGCCACCCGCCTCGACCGCTACGCCAAGGTCAACGAGATCGTCGCCACCGAGGTGCCGGCGCTGCCGCTGTACCAGGCGGCGATCATCTACGGCGCGGCCAAGGGGCTGAACTGGCAGCCGACGCCGAATGAAAGCCTGTTCCTGAACCGCATGTCCTGGGCGGACTGACGATGGCGAGCAGATTCAAGGCCCGCCTGCTCGGCGTCGCGCTGGCACTGGTGGCGGTGCCGGCGCTCGCCGAGGCCAAGGACCGCTTCGTGGTCGACCTGGTCAACGAGCCGTCGACGCTGGACCCGCAGCTGCAGTGGAACCCGGACAGCTACTACGTCTACCGCAACATCTTCGACAACCTGGTCACCCGCGACGACAAGGGCGAGATCGTCCCGCAGGTTGCGACGGCCTGGAAGGTGCTGTCCGACACCCAGGTGGAGTTCGAGATCCGTGACGGCGTCACCTTCCATGACGGCAGCACGCTGACGCCGGAGGATGTCGCCTTCAGCGTCAGCCGGATCATCGACCCGAAGCTGGCCAGCCCGCAGCAGGGCCAATTCGACAAGATCGTGAAGGCCGAGGCGACCGGGCCGCACAACGTCGTGCTGACCCTCGCCGGCCCCTACCCCGCTTTGCTGGCGCAGCTGGTGAAGCTGTCGATCGTGCCGAAGCATGTGGTCGAGGCGGTGGGCAACGACGCCTTCAACCTGAAGCCGGTCGGCAGCGGGCCGTACAGGTTCGAAAGCTGGCAGCGCGGCGTTGCCGCCACTCTGACCCGCAACGACGCCTATTGGGGGACGAAGGGGCCGTTCGCGACCGCGGTGTTCCGCGCCGTCCCGGACGCCGCCACCCGGCTGGCCGACATCCAGGCCGGCAGCGCCGACCTGGCGGTGTCGCTCGATTCCGACCTGGCCGGCCAGCTCGAGGCCTCGGGCAAGGGCAAGCGGCTCTATACGCTGACCGAGCGTTTGGCTTATCTGCGCCTGAACCCAACCAGGCCGCCCTTCGACGATCTTCGGCTGCGCCAGGCCGTGGCCTACGCCGTCGACAAGGAGGGCATCACCGAGGGCATCCTCGGCGGCCTGGACAAGCCGATCGGCCAGATGCTGACGCCGGCGCATTTCGGCTGGTTCGACGACATCCCCGGACTGCCCTACGACCCGGACAAGGCCAAGGCCCTGGTCGCCGAGGCTGGCGGATCGCCGAAGGTCGAGATCGCCACCGGCGCCTTCTTCGACCAGCGCGTGGTCCAGGCGATCCAGCAGGAGCTGGCCGATGTCGGCTTCGACGCCAGCATCAAGCTGGTCGACACCCCGACCTTCCTGAAGCTGATCCAGCAGGGCGCGCAGGGCGGCCCCGCCCTGGCGGTCAGCCGGTCCTCCTGCGCCTGCCAGGATGCGGATGGGGCACTGTACCAGCTGTTCCATTCCGGCAATCCCTGGACGATCGTCGAGAACAAGGAGGTCGACGGCTGGCTGGACGACGCCCGGGCGACGCTGGACACGGACAAGCGGCTGACCGACTACCGCAAGGTCAGCACCTTCATCGCCAAGGAGATCCCGGTGGTGCCGCTGTTCCAGACGGTGGCGATCTACGGTGCCGCCAAGCCGCTGCAATGGACGCCGACGCCGAATGAGAGCCTGTTCCTGAACCGCATGTCATGGGCGGAATGACGGAGGATTGGCGCCCGGAATGACCGCCTTCCTGCTCCGCCGCCTGGGCCAGGCGTTGCTGACGATCTTCGGCGTCGCCACGCTGATCTTCTTCCTGCAGCGCCTGACCGGCGACCCGACCTATCTGCTGGTGCCGGACACCGCGACCCAGGCGGATATCGAGGCGCTGCGCCATGCGCTGGGCTTCGACCGGCCGCTCTGGGTGCAGTACCTGTCCTTCCTGGGCGACATCGCCCGCTTCGATCTCGGCAAATCCGTCGTTCAGAACGTGCCGGTCGCCGACATCATCGCCTCGCGCCTGCCCTACACGCTGGCGCTCGCGGCCGGGGCGCTGCTGGTCGCCTGCGGCATCGGCAATCCGGTCGGGGTGGCGCTGGCGCTGTGGCGCGACCGCTGGGTGGCCCGGATCCTGGCCGGGCTGGTGCTGGCGGCGCAGAGCATGCCGACCTTCTGGAGCGGCATCCTGATGATCCTGGTCTTCGCCGTGACGCTGGGCTGGCTGCCGCCCTCCTCCACCGGCGGGATCGACCATCTGGTGATGCCGTCGGTGGCGCTGGGCCTGCTCAGCATGGCGACCTTCGCCCGGGTGACGCGGACGGCCCTCCTGGAGGAGCTGTCGAAGGACTATGTCCGCAGCGCCCGCGCCCGCGGCGCCGCCACCGGCCGCCTGCTGCTGCGCCACCTGGCCCGCAACGCCTCGATCCCGGTGATCACGGTTGCCGGGCTCGAAATCTCGAACCTGCTGGCCGGCGCGGTGATCGTCGAGACGGTGTTCGCCTGGCCCGGGCTGGGGCAGCTGACGGTGCAGTCCATCCTGGCGCGCGACTTCCCGATCGTGCAGGGGGTGGTGCTGCTGGGGTCCTTCGTCACCGTCGCGCTGAACCTGCTGACCGATCTCCTCTACACCGTCGTGGACCCGCGCATCCGGCTGGGGAACGCACGATGAGCGCCGCCGTCGACACGTCTCCAGCCCCGGCCGCCAAGCGCAACCCGCTGCGACGTGCCGCGCCGTTCATCATCCTGCTGGCATTGTTCGCCCTGGCGGCCGTGCTGGCGCCGCTGGTCGCCCCCTATGACCCGAACGCCCAGAACCTGCTGGGCCGGCTGAAGCCGCCCGGCACAGTCGCCCGCAACGTGCACTACCTGCTGGGCAGCGACGAGCTCGGCCGCGACCTGCTGAGCCGCCTGGTCTGGGGTGCCCGGATCTCGCTTTTGGTTGCGGTGCTGTCGGTGCTGATCTCCGGCGTCGTCGGCACCGTGCTCGGCATGCTCGCCGGCTATCTGCGCGGCCCGGTCGAGATGGTGGTGATGCGGGTGGTCGACGTGTTCCTGTCGGTGCCGGCCATCCTGCTGGCGATCATCACCGTCGCGGTGGTCGGCCCCGGCCTGCTGAACGTCATCCTGGTGCTGGCCCTGACGCGCTGGCCGCGCTACGCCCGCGTCGCCTACGGCCAGACGCTGTCGATCGCCGGCCGGCCCTATGTCCGGCTGTCCGCCTTCATGGGCGCCGGGCCGCTGCGCGTGCTGTTCCGCCACATCCTGCCGAACATCCTGGGCGCCGTGACCGTGGTCGCGACGCTGGAGTTCGGGCTGATGGTGCTGTTCGAGGCCGGGCTGTCCTTCCTCGGCCTCGGCGTGCAGCCGCCGACCGCCAGCTGGGGCGCGATGCTGTCGACCGGGCGCAACTACGTCGCCACCGCCTGGTGGATCGCGACCTTCCCCGGCCTCTGCCTGTTCCTGCTGGTGCTCGCCGCCAACCTGATCGGCGATGCGCTGCGCGACCGTCTCGACCCCCACAGCCGATGAGGAACCCCATGAATATCCCACAGGATCTGAACGGCAAGCGCGTGGTGGTGACCGGCGCCTGCGGCGTGGTCGGCAGCTGGATCGCCGCCGCCTTCGCCGAGGCCGGCGCCAGGCTGTGCCTGACCGACACCTCGGAGCCCGACCTCGACCGCCTGGCCATGAACCTCAAGGGCGACCGCTTCGCCTATGCGGCTGATCTGCGCCAGGAGGCCGAGATCGACGGTCTGGCCGCGGAGATCGCCGTCCGCTGGGGCACCGCGGACATCCTGGTCAACAATGCCGGGGTCTATCCCAGCGGCTTCCTGCTCGACATCGATGTCGAGGAATGGGACCGGATCTTCGACGTCAACCTGCGCGCGCCCTTCCTGCTGACCCGGGCCCTGGCGAAGCAGATGATCGCCGCCAAGGTGCCGGGCAGCATCATCAACATCTCCTCCGGCGCGTCGCGCAAGATGCGGCGTACGGTGGTGCCCTACTGCGTCTCCAAGACCGCGCTGGACCGGCTGACCAAGGGCTTCGCGCTGGAGCTGGCAGAGTTCGGCATCCGGGTCAACGCGGTCGAGCCCGGCTTCATCGCCGGCAGCAAGGTCAGCCTGCTGACCGAGGAGCATGTCGAGGCCACCAGCGGGTCGATCCCGCTCGGCCGCCCCTCCTCCGCCGCCGATGTCGGCAACGCCGTGCTGTTCCTGGCCAGCGACGCCGCCGCCTACATGACCGGATCGACCATGACCGTCGACGGCGGCAACTCGATCGGGTCGATGGCCGTCTACCAGGCCAAGAAGTCGCCGCTGTAAGGAGGCACCGATGGTCCAGCCCTGGCCGCGCTACCAATGGCCGCAAGGCCGCGACAGCGCCTTCTGCTTCACCGTCGATGTCGACGCGGATTCGCCCTATCTCTGGCAGCAGCGGGCGCCGGAGGCGACGCGGTCGCTGGGTCAGCTGGAGCAGCGCCGCTTCGGCCCGCGCCTGGGGATCTGGCGGCTGCTGGACCTGGCTGACCGCTTCGGCATCAAGGGCAGCTTCTTCGTGCCCGGCGCGGTGGCCGAGGCCAACCCCGAGCTGTTGCCGGCCTTCCTGGAGCGCGGCCACGAGATCGGCCTGCATGGCTACTTCCACGAGATCGTGGCGCAGAGCAGCGACGCCGAGTTCACCGGCGCGCTGGAAGCGGCGATCGAGGTGTTCCGGCGCCAGACCGGCGCGGTGCCGAGGGGCTTCCGCTCCCCGGCCTGGGAGATGACGCCCCATATGCTGGCGGAGATCCGCCGGCACGGCTTCTGGGACAGCTCGCTGGCGGGCGCCGACCACCCCTATGAGATCGACGGCGTGGTCGAGGTGCCGGTGCAATGGGCGATCGACGACGCCGTTTTCTTCAAATTCTCCGGCGGCGGCACCGACCAGTGGCCGCCCGAGGCGCCGGGGCCGATCCTGGAGGGCTGGCTGGACGAGTGGGAAGGGCTGCGCCGCCTGAACGGCCTGTTCATGCTGACGGTCCATGACTGGATCTCCGGCCGCGCCCAGCGGCTGCGCCTGCTGGAGCGCCTGTTGGAGCGGGTCACCGCCGCACCCGGCGTCTGGATCGCCACGGTCGGAGAGGTCGCGGCGTATCACGCCGGCTCGGCCAATGCCGGGCGCTTCGTCGCCGCCTCCGCCATCCCCGGCCCGGTCGAGCCGCGCCGCTTCGGGCGCACGGCATGACCGTGGATAGCCGCAAGACCGAGATCCGCAGCCGCCACGGCCTGGTCGCGGCCCAGCATCGCTATGCGGCCGAGGCCGGCGCGGCGGTGCTGGCCCGCGGCGGCAACGCCATGGATGCGGCGGTGGTGGCGGCGCTGGTGCTGAGCGTGGTCGAGCCCTGGCTCTCCGGCATCGGCGGCGGCGGCTTCCTGCTGCATGCCGATGGCGCCACCGGCGCGGTCTCGGCGCTGGACTTCAACGTCCGGGCCCCCGCGGCGCTGGACCCGGCCGACTATCCGCTGGCCGGGGCCGACACCGGCAACTGGTTCCAGTGGCCGTCGGTGGTGGAGGACCGCAACCTGATCGGCGGCCCCTCGATCTGCGTCCCTGGCGCGATCGCCGGCCTGGCCGCGGCGCTGGAGCGCTTCGGCAGCATCGGCTGGGCCGAGGCGCTGGACCCCGCCATCGACCATGCCGAGCGGGGGCTGGAGATCGACTGGTACGCCGCCTTCTGCCTCTCGATCGAAGCCGCGGCCCTGGCCCGCTTCGCGCCGACCGCCGCGCTGTTGCTGGAGGACGGCGAGGCGCCCAAGGCGGCCGAGGGCAAGCACCGCCCGATGCCGGCCAAGGCCCGGATGCTGCGGCGCCTGGCCCGCGACGGCGCCCGCGACTTCTATGAGGGCGAGACCGCACGCCACCTGGCGGCCGACCTGGCCGCGGCCGGATCCTGCATCACCGCCGCCGACCTCGCCGCCTATCGGCCGCGCTGGGCCGAGCCGCTGCGAGGCCGCTATCGCGATTGTCAGGTCTGGGCCATGCCTGGGCTGAGCGGCGGCCCCAGCCTGCTGGAAGCGCTGGAGCTGCTGGCCCCGCGCGCAGCCTGGGGCGAGCGGCCGGATGCACGCGCGGCGCTGGCCTATGCGCGGGCGGCGCGCGAGGCCTATCGCCGTCGGCTGACCGGCATGGGCCATGCCGGCCTCTCCCGCGACCCCGGCTGCACCAGCCATGTCAGCGTGGTCGACGCGCAGGGCAACATGGTGTCGCTGACCAACACCCTTTTGTCCCGCTTCGGGTCGAAGGTGGTGCTGCCCCGGGCCGGCATCCTGATGAACAACGGCATGATGTGGTTCGACCCGCGGCCGGGCCAGCCGAACTCCATGGCCAGGGGCGCCCAGCCGCTGGCCAATATGTGCCCGCTGATCCTGGGCCGCGACGGCCGGCCGGAGCTGGCGATCGGGGCCGCCGGCGGCCGGTCGATCTTCCCGGCACTGCTGCAGCTGATCTCCTATGTCGTCGATTACGGCATGACGCTGGAGGCGGCGTTCCACACGCCGCGGGTCGATGCCAGCACCCCGACCATCAAGGTGAATGCGGCCGCGGCGCCGGATGTCGCCGCCACGGTGGCGCGCGACTTCCCGGTCCAGATCGTCGAGGACACGCTGTATCCGGTGAACTTCGCCATCGCCTCCGCCGCCGCGTGCGATCCGGCGACAGGCGAGACGGTCGGCATGGCGCACCCGACCAGCCCCTGGTCCGGCGTCGCTGTCGGAGGGCCAGATGCCGGCTGAAGCCCTGCCCCTTCTCGCCATCGACGGGCTGCGCGTCGCCATCGGCGGCCGGTCCGTGGTCGATGGCGTGTCGCTGTCGATCGGCCGCGGCGAAGTGCTGGCCCTGGTCGGCGAAAGCGGTTGCGGCAAGAGCCTGACCGCCCTGTCGGTGCTGCGCCTGCTGCCCGCCGCCGCGCGCATCGCCGGCGGCACCGTCGCCATGGACGGCACCGACCTCCTGGCCCTCGACGAGGCCGCGCTGCGCGACCTGCGCGGCAACCGGGTGTCGGTGATCTTCCAGGAGCCGGTGGCGTCGCTGAACCCACTGGTCCGGGTCGGCGACCAGGTGGCGGAGAGCCTGCGGCTGCATCGCGGCGCCTCGGCCGCCGCCGCCCGCACCGAGGCCGTCGCCATGCTGGCGCGGGTCGGCATCGCCGATCCGGAGCGGCGGGCCGGGCAGTTCCCGTTCGAGCTGTCGGGCGGCATGTGCCAGCGGGTGATGATCGCCTCGGCCCTGATCTGCCGGCCGGAGATCCTGATCGCCGACGAGCCGACCACGGCGCTGGACGTCACCATCCAGGCCCAGATCCTGGACCTGCTGAAGACCCTGCGGGCCGAGGCCGGCAGCGCCATCCTGCTGATCACCCACGATATGGGCGTGGTCGCCGACATGGCCGACCGGGTGGCGGTGATGTATGGCGGCACGGTGGTCGAGACCGGGCCGGTCGACGCCATCTTCGATGCCCCGGCCCACCCCTACACCAGGCTGCTGCTGGCGACCGTGCCGCGCCTCGACGGCCCGCGCCGGCAGGAGCTGAAGACCATCGCCGGCGCGGTGCCGGACGCGGCCAGCTGGCCGCAGGGCTGCCGCTTCCGCACCCGCTGCCCGCTGGCCGATGAGCGCTGCGCCGAGACGCCCCCGCTGGAACCGGCGAAGGGCGCTGGCCTCCATGGACAGGCTGGTGCCACCCCCTCACCCGAAATCGCCGACGCGATTTCGACCTCTCCCCGGGGGAGAGGTGAAGAAACCCTCTCCCTCGGGGAGAGGGAGGGGCCCGGCGCGCAGCGACGGGAGGGTGAGGGGGAGCAGGCCTCTCCATCGCGAGCCAATCCGGCAATGGACCATCTGGCCGCGTGCTGGCACAGCGATCGCGTCGGGGAGCTGGCATGACCGGAGCCCCACTCCTCTCGGTCCGCGACCTGGCGGTGCATTTCCCGGTCCGCGGCGCCGCCAAGGGCGCCGTGGTCAAGGCGGTCGACGGCATTTCGCTGGAGCTCGAGGCCGGCCGCACCCTGGCGCTGGTCGGCGAAAGCGGCTGCGGCAAGTCGACCACCGGCTACGCCATCCTGGGGCTGGAGCCGGCGACGCGCGGCACCGTCGCCTTCGAGGGCCGCGACGTCACCCATGCCGCCCCGGCCGAGCGCCGCGCCTTGGCCGGCGCCATGCAGATCGTGTTCCAGGACCCGAGCGCCGCGCTGGATCCGAAGATGCGGATCGACGCCAGCATTGCCGAGCCGCTGGCGATCCGCGGCACGCCGGGCGCCGAGCGGCGGCGGCGCGTGGCGGAGCTGCTGGACCTGGTCGGCCTGCCGGCCGGCTACGCCCAGCGCTATCCCAACGAGCTGTCGGGCGGGCAGCGCCAGCGGGTGGTGATCGCCCGCGCCTTGGCGCTGTCGCCGAAGCTGCTGGTCTGCGACGAGCCGGTCTCGGCGCTCGACGTCTCGATCCGCTCGCAGATCCTGAACCTGCTGGTGCGGCTGCAGGACCGTTTGGGCCTGGCCTATCTCTTCATCAGCCACGACCTGTCGGTGGTTCGCCACATCGCCGACCGGGTGGCGGTGATGTATCTCGGCACCATCGTCGAGCAGGGCGACACCGACGCCGTCTTCGCGGCGCCGCGCCACCCCTATACCGAGGCGCTGCTGTCGGCGATCCCGCTGCCCGACCCGCGAGCCCAGCGGCAGCGCCGCAAGATCATCCTGTCCGGCGACCTGCCCAGCCCGCTGGCGGCGCCCGCCGGCTGCCCCTTCGTCAGCCGCTGCCCGATCCGGGTCGCGGATTGCGCCGCCATCCGCCCCGCCCTCCGCCCGGCCGATGGCGGCACCGAGGCCGCCTGCCTGGTCCGGACGGGGTGACGGCGGCGTGGTGCCCCGGACCTACAGCATGCCCGGCACCACCAGCGCCAGCCAGGCCAGCAGCGGGCCGACCACCACGACGATGGCGCTGTAGATCAGCATCTGCCGGAAGAAGGCGTCGCGGTCGACGCCATGGGCGTTGGCCACCACCAGCGCGCCATTGGTCGAGAACGGGCTGACATCGACGATGGTGGTCGAGATCGCGATCGCCGCCACCATGCCGGGCACGCCGAGATGGCCCTGCATCAAGAGCGGCACGGCCAGCGGGATGGTGGCGCCCAGCACCGCGACCGACGAGGCGAAGGCCGAGACCACCCCGGCGACGTAGCACAGCAGCAGCGCGCCCAGGAGCGGCGCCGCCATGGTCGAGACGCCGCCGCCGACATAGTCGACCGCGCCGGTCTTCTGCAGCACGCCGATATAGGTGATGACGCCGCCGATCAGCAGCACGGTCGACCAGCTGATCTTGTCGACCGCGCCCTTCTGCCCGCGCGGGCACAGCAGCGCCAGGACCACGGCGACGCTCATCGCCACCAGCCCGACATTCAGGCTGAAGGCCAGCGAAGCGACGGCCAGCACCACCAGCCCGGCCAGGGTCAGCGCCTGCTCGCGGTCGAGCGCGACGTGATGGTCCTCGCCCTCGCGATGCACGGCCCCCGGCCGCGGGTTGGCCGGACGTGCCGGCGTGCCGCCATGGCCGCGGACCGGGACCGAGGCGCCGGCCGGCACGGCGTCGACCAGGCCCTCGAAATCCTCGGCCGGGCGGCGCACCGGCAGCCGGTGGCCGCCGAACAGGAAGAAGATCACCAGCGCCACGGCGGCGTTGAAGGCCAGGCTGGACAGGAACAGCACGATCTCGTCGCCCGGCAGCCCGGCGTTCTTCACCACCTGGTTGGTGATGCCGCCATAGATGCTGATCGGGGAGAAGCCACCGCCCTGGGCGCCGTGCACCACCATCAGCCCCATCAGCATCGGATGGATCTTGTAGCGGGCGGCGAAGCGCAGCGCGATCGGCGCGATGATCGCCACGGCACCGGGGCTGACCGCGCCGATGGCGGTCAGCACGGCGGAGACCGCAAACATCACCCAGGGGATCACCGAGATGCGGCCGCCGACCAGGCGCACGGCGTAATGCACCAGCCAGTCGACCGTGCCGTTGTTCTGGGCGATGGCGAAGAGATAGGTGATGCCGACCAGGGTGACGAACAGGTCGCCCGGGAAGCCGGCCAGGATCTGCGTCGCCGACATGCCGGCGAAGGCGCCGCCGACCAGGAAGGCCATGGCGAAGCCGAGGGCGCCCATGTTGATCGGCAGGGCGGTGGCGATGACGAACATCACCACCAGCCCGATGATGGATGCGATCTGCGCAGACACGCGTTTCCCCTCCTGTCTTTGTCGTTTTGCGGCGGTATCGTCCCGGCGACGTCAGCCCGGCCGGTCCGGCTCCAATGTCAGGAAGCGCGCCAGGGCGCTGCCGGCATTCAGCATGTGCTCGCGCATGGCAAAGGCGGCCTCGTCCGGGTCGCCGCGGGTCATCGCCCGCAGGATCCGGCCATGCTCCTCGCGCGAATGGACCAGGCGGTTGGGATAGCGCAGCTGGGTCCGGCGGAACGGCAGCAACCGGGCGCGCAGCTGCAGCGCATGCTCGACCAGGAAGGCATTGTGGGTGGCCCGGTAGATGCCTTCGTGGAAGGCCAGGTTGAAGGCGTCGTAGCCGGGGATGTCGCCGGATTGCAGCAGCGCCTCGGACTCCTCGTGCAGCTCGACCAGCCGGCCGCGCTCCAGCGCCGTCATCCGGTTGGTCGCCATCCGCGCGCACATCGCCTCGATCTCGGCCGTGACCTCGAACATCTCGGACAGGGTCTCGATCGTCATCGGCAGCACGACGATGCCGCGGCGCGGCCGGATCTCGACCAGCCCGGCGGCGGCCAGCTGGCGTACCGCGTCCCGCACCGGCGTGCGCGATGCGCCATAGATCTCGGCCAGCTGTGCCTCGTCCAGCACCGTCCCGGGGGGCATGCGGCCGGTTGAAATCTCGTCGGTCAGCGCCAGTCGGATCCGCTCCGACAGCGAGCCGCGGTCATCGACGGGCGTATCCAGAGGGGCCATGGAGCGAGCCTCCCGTGCACATTGATTGGTTTTAATGGCACGAACGTATTCCAAGATCTTGCCAGATGCAATCTCTGTATTCATATTCGACGATAGAATCGATACGTGTATACGCCACCTGCGGAGAGACCGATGCAAGCCGCACGGACCTGGTCGACGCTGCCCGCCCGCAAGGCGAGACGCCTGCAGCGCGCCGCCGCCTTCGCCGACGGTGCGGTGCTGAAGCCGGAACGGATCGGCGACGCGCTGACGGCGCTGATCGAGCCGGGCGACCGCGTCGCGCTGGAGGGCGACAACCAGAAGCAGGCCGACTTCCTGTCCCGGTCCCTGGCCGGGCTCGATCCCGCCAAGGTCCACGACCTGCACCTGCTGATCTCGACCCTCGGCCGGCGCGAGCATCTCGACCTGTTCGAGCGCGGCATCGCCCGCAAGGTCGACTTCTCCTTCGCCGGGCCGCAGAGCCTGCGCGTGGCGCAGCTCCTGGAGGACGGCAAGCTCGAGATCGGCGCGATCTACACCTATGTCGAACTCTACGCCCGGATGTTCGTCGACCTGACGCCGCAGGTGGCGCTGGTCTGCGCCGAGAAGGCGGACCGGCACGGCAACCTCTACACCGGCGCCAACACCGAGGACACGCCGACCATCGTCGAGGCCACGGCCTTCCGGCACGGCGTGGTGGTGGCTCAGGTCAATGAGATCGTGGACGAGCTGCCGCGGGTCGACATCCCGGCCTCCTGGGTGGATTTCGTGGTCGAGGCCGACCGGCCCTTCGCGGTCGAGCCGCTGTTCACCCGCGACCCGCGCCATATCGGCGAGCTGCAGATCCTGATGGGGATGATGATCATCCGCGGGATCTACGAGCGGCACGGCGTCACCTCCCTCAACCACGGCATCGGCTTCGACACCGCGGCGGTGGAGCTGCTGCTGCCGACCTATGGCGAGAGCCTGGGGCTGAGAGGGAAGATCTGCCGCAACTGGGCGCTGAACCCGCATCCGACGCTGATCCCGGCGATCGAGAGCGGCTGGGTCGAGAGCGTCCACTGCTTCGGCAGCGAGGTCGGGATGGAGGACTACATCCGCGCCCGGCCGGACATCTTCTTCGTCGGCCGCGACGGCAGCCTGCGGTCGAACCGCGTGTTCTGCCAGTTGGCCGGGCAATACGGTGTCGACCTGTTCATCGGCTCGACCCTGCAGATGGATGCGGACGGCAACTCCTCCACCGTCACCCTCGGCAGGCTGGCCGGCTTCGGCGGCGCCCCGAATATGGGCCACGACCCGCGCGGCCGCCGCCACGCCAGCGACGCCTGGCTCAGCCTGATGACCTCCAAGGCGCCGGTCGCCCGCGGCCGCAAGCTGGTGGTGCAGACGGTCGAGACCTTCAAGTCGGGCGGCGTGCCGGCCTTCGTCGAGACGCTCGACGCGGTCGAGGTCGGCCGCAACAGCGGCATGCCGGTCGCCCCGGTGATGATCTATGGCGACGACGTCTCCCATGTCGTGACCGAGGAGGGCATCGCCTATCTCTACAAGGCCGAGGGCGGCGAGGAACGGCGCGCCGCCATCGCCGCCGTGGCCGGCGCCACCGAGATCGGCCGGCGGGCGGAGGCGAAGCGGACCGCCGACCTGCGGGCCCGCGGCATCGTCGCCTATCCCGAGGATCTCGGCGTCAGCCGGCTGCAGGCGAACCGCTCGCTGCTGGCGGCGCGCTCGATCGACGACCTGGTGGACTGGTCCGGCGGGCTGTACCGCCCCCCCGCCCGGTTCCGCAGCTGGTGACCGGCGATGGGCAAGATCGACACTTTCACACTGAGTCCCCCCTCCCCTCGCGGGCTATCGGATTCACAGATCTCAGGGTGCTGTCAAATTGCCTCTCCCGCTTGCGGGAGAGGCCGGGCTCGCGCAGCGAAACCGGGTGAGGGCGACGCGGCCGCGACGCCAGGACCGCTGTTTCAGGGCCGGCCGGATCATGCGCTCGCTCGTGGCAAAGCAGCACTTTCGGCGAAACCGCTATACCCTCACCCGGACATCCTTCGGATGTCCGACCTCTCCCGCAAGCGGGAGAGGCAATTGGTTCACAGCTCCGCCGTTGGTATCGACGATCGATGTGTGAAAGCCGTGGCCGCGAGGGGAGGGGGGACTAGAAAGGAGAATCCTCCAGCCGTTATCACCTCCGACACCCTCGCCGACCTCGCCGCCTGGGCGCTGGTCGAGGAGGCCGAGCTGACCCCGAAGCCCGGCCTGGTCGACCGGCGCGGCCCCGGCGCCCATCGCGACCTGGACCTGGAGATTCTGCGCCGCAGCGCCTGGGCCCTGCGCCCGGCCTTCCACGCCATGGCCGAGGCCGCCCGGGGCCGCGCGCCGGACCAGGCGCTACGCGAGGAGCTTGCTGCGATCGGCCGCGTCGGCGAGATCCACATGATGGCGGCGACCGGCGGCAGCAACGCCCATCGCGGCGCGATCTGGGCGCTGGGGTTGCTGCTGGCCGGGGCGGCGATCGCCGGCCCGGCCGGCGCCCGCCACATCGCCGCGGTGGCCGCCGCGATCGCGCGCTGGCCCGACCGGTTCGCGCCGCAGTCCGCGAGCAACGGCGAGCAGGCGCTGCAGGCGCATGGCGCCGCCGGCGCCCGCGGCGAGGCCCGGGCCGGCTTCCCGCATGTCGTCGCCGTCGCCCTCCCCGCCCTGAGCGCCAGCCGCGCCGCCGGGGCGACGGAGACCGAGGCCCGGCTGGACGCGCTGCTGGCGGTGATGGCATCGCTGGACGACACCTGCCTGCTGCATCGCGGCGGCCGCCCGGCGCTGGCGGCGGCGCAATCCGGCGCCCGCGCCGTGCTGGCCGCCGGCGGCACCGCCAGCACGGCCGGCCGTGCGGCGCTGCAGGCGCTCGACGCCGATCTCCTCGCCCGCTGGGTGTCGCCCGGCGGCTCGGCGGACCTGCTGGCCGCCGCCCTGTTCCTCGACCGCATCGACCGGAGCTTCGTCCCATGGAACGCCTGAGCTTCGATTACCCCGCGACCACGCCCGTGCCGAAGCGCGTCCATGTCGGCGTCGTCGGCTCCGGCAATCTCGAGGTGCTGATCGAGCCCTCGCCGGACGGCCAGGCCCATTTCCGCGTCACCACCAGCGTCGATGGCTACGGCGCGGTCTGGCGGGCAGTGCTGGATCGCTTCATCGCCCGCCACGGCGTCGCCGCCTCGGTCGAGATCAATGATTTCGGCGCCACGCCGGGCATGGTGGCGCTGCGCCTGGAGCAGGCGGTGGAGGCGACGAAGTCATGAACGCCATCGCAAGCCGCAACAGCTTCATCGAGCTGACCGCCCGCGACCGCGCCGGCGCCCTGCTGGACGACGGCAGCGTCCGTGAGATCCTCGGGCCATTCGACCGGCTGGTCTCGCCCTGGCTGCCGCTGCAGGGCATCCCGACCCAGTCCGATGACGGGGTGGTGCTGGCCCGCGGCCGGATCGACGGCCAGCCGGCCGTCGTCGCCGCGATCGAGAGCGCCTATCAGGGCGGCAGCATGGGCGAGGTCGCCGGCGCCAAGATCGCCGGGGCGCTGGAGCGGGCGCTGGCCGACCATGAGCGCGGCATCCCGACCCGGCCGGTGATCCTGTTCGAGACCGGCGGCGTGCGGCTGCAGGAGGCCAATCTGGGCCTCGCCGCCATCGCCGAGATCCAGGCCGGCATCCTGGCGCTGCGGCCGCATGTGCCGGTGGTCGGGGTGATCTGCGGCATGGTCGGCTGCTTCGGCGGCATGTCGCTGGCGGCGGCGCTGTGCAGCACGCTGATCGTCACCCGGCAGGCCCGGCTCGGCATGAACGGGCCGGAGGTGATCGAGCAGGAGGCGGGGATCGAGGAGCTGGACTCCTCCGACCGCAAGCTGATCTGGAGCCTGATCGGCGGCGAGCAGCGCCGGGACGCCGGCTTCGTCGACGCACTGGTCGCGGATGATGCCGCGGCAATCACCGAGGCCGTGCGCGCCGCCTTCGCCGCCGGCGTGACGGGGACCTATCGCAGCGGCGCGGTCGAGCTGTACCGGGCGAGGCTGGCGGCGATCGACCCCGCCGCGCCGCCGACGCCAGAAACGCTGAGAGCCCTGTGGGGCGAGGAGAGCGTGTCATGAGCACGACAGCATCATCCGACAGCCGGGGCCGGATCTGGCTCTCGGCCCTGGCCGGGACGGGAACTGCGGTCGAGGGCACGTCGACCGTGCTGGCCGCCGATGCGCCGCTGGGCGGCGAGCCCGCGCGCTTCATCGCGGTGGTGCCCGACCCGGCCAACCGCTTCCCGCGAGCCCGGCACGGCGAGGTCGGGCTGGACGAGGGTTGGGGCCTGGCCGCGGCGGTCCGCGCCGTGATCGAGGCCGACCAGGGCGGCGCTCCCCGCCCGATCATCGCGGTGGTCGACGTGACCAGCCAGGCCTATGGCCGGCAGGAGGAGATGCTGGGCATCCACCTCGCCTGCGCCGCGGCGGCCGACGCCTACGCGACTGCCCGGCTGGCCGGCCATCCGGTGGTGGCGCTCCTGGTCGGCAAGGCGATGTCCGGTGCCTTCCTGGCCCATGGCTACCAGGCCAACCGCATCCTGGCGCTGGCCGATGACGGCGTGCTGGTCCACGCCATGGGCCGGGAGGCCGCGGCGCGCGTCACCCGCCGCACGGTCGCCGAGCTCGACCGGCTGGGCGAGCAGGTTCCGCCGATGGCCTATGGCATCCGCGCCTATGCCGGGCTCGGCCTGCTGCACCGTCTGATCGAGGGTGTGTCGGCGGAGGCGCCGGGCGGCGCGGATGTCGAGAGGGTGCGGGCCGAGCTGGCGGCGGCGGTGGCCGATATCCGGGCCTCAGGCGACCGCTACCTGTCCTCCCGCCTGGCCTCGCCCGAGGCACGGCAGGCCCGGTCCGCCTCGATCGAGGTGCGCCGCCGGCTTGCAGAGCAATGGGACGCCGAGTGAGATGAGCGAAGGCGGGAGCAGCGCCTGGATTAATGAGTCCCCCCTCCCCTCGCGGGAGGGGGATAGGGGGAGGGGGTTCTCTCCGCTCGCTCCACAACTGGACGAGTCGGCCCGGCGGTTGCCTTCCCATTCGCGCGCGGACGCGCGCAGCCCCCTCCCCCTACCCCCCTCCCGCAAGGGGAGGGGGGACAAAAACGAGAAGAGCTCCGTCTGGCTTGCAGGACTGTTCCAACCGCACGACCTCTTGCGGGTCGACCCTGCAGCCCTCACCGAACTGGCCCGGGGCCTGCCCGGTTGGGCCGCGGCGTCGCTGGCGGCGGTGCCGTGGGTGGTGGCGCGCCGGGCATTGGCCTGCGACGGCCTGCTGCCGGTCGGCATCCGCGGGCACGGCCGTTCCGAACGCTGCGCGGCCTGGCTGCCGCCGGCCGCGATCGTCGAGTGCCGCACGCCGGAGGATCTGGCTGCGGCCCGAGCCTGGCGTCAGTCCGAGATCCCGGCACTGGCGGCTCTCGACGCCGTCGCCACCCTCCTCGCCGGATCGGACTGGGGTCCGGCCGGCAGTGTCGGCTTCGAGCTCGCCACCGGGCATCCGACGACACGTCCGGACAGCGATCTGGACATCGTCCTGCGTGCGCCGCGCCGGATGAGCCCGGCCGAGGCCTGCCGTCTGCTCGCGGCCCTCGCGGTGCTGCGGGTCCGGGTCGACATGGCGGTGGAGACCCCGCTCGGCGCCTGCAGCCTGGCCGAGATCGCCGCGGGTGGCCCCGTCGTGGTCAAAGCCCCCACCGGGCCGCGGCTGGTCCGCGATCCCTGGACCGAGCCGGCATGAGCCTCGCCTTCCTGTTCCCGGGCCAGGGGGCGCAGAGCCCCGGCTTTCTGCACCGGCTGCCGGACCACCCGGCCGTCGCAGCGACGCTGCAGGAGGCCAGCGCGGTGCTGGGGCGGGAGGTCCTGGAGCTGGACGAAGCCTCCGCCCTGCAATCGACGGTGGCGGTGCAGATCGGCCTGCTCGTCGCCGGCGCCGCCACCGCGCGCGCCCTGGCGGCGGAAGGCGTCGCCCCAGCCATGGTCGCCGGGCTCTCGGTCGGGTCTTTCGCCGCCGCGGTGACGGCGGGCGCCCTCACCTTCCCCGACGCGCTGCGCCTGGTCGATCGCCGGGCGCGGCTGATGGAGCAGGCCTGCCCGGCCGGATTCGGCATGGTCGCGGTGACCGGGCTGACGCAGCGCCGGGTCGAGACGATCGTCGCCGCGGCAGGTCCGCTTCTCTACCTCGCCAATCTCAACGGGCCGGCGGAGTTCGTGCTGAGCGGCGCCGATCCCGCGCTGGACCGCGCGATCGACGCCGCACAGCAGGCCGGCGCGCGGCGGGCGGAGCGGCTGGCCGTGGCCGTGCCGTCCCATTGTCCGCTGATGGACGACGCCGCGGCGGCCCTGACGGCGACAGTCGAGTCGGTGCCTGTCGCGGCGCCCCGCATCGCCATGGTCGGCAACCGGAGGGCCCGGGTTCTGCGCGA
This sequence comes from Mycobacterium sp. KBS0706, assembly GCF_005938675.2. GTDB lineage: Bacteria > Pseudomonadota > Alphaproteobacteria > DSM-16000 > Inquilinaceae > Inquilinus. The sequence goes on along the minus strand of NZ_VCCH02000002.1, from coordinate 25,548 downwards.
TGTCGCCGCAGTGCGGGAGGAGCTGGCGACCAACCTGGCCCATCCGGTGCGCTGGTCCGACAGCGTCACCCTGATGGCGGAGCATGGCGCCACCACCTTCCTGGAGATGCCGCCCGGCACGGTCCTGACCCGGCTGGCCGCAGCGGAATTCCCCGACCTGGCCTACCGGGACATGGAGAGCCTGTCGCTGGCGGGCGCCCGGGCCTTCGCCGCCCGCGCCGGAGACCGGTGAGAGCCGGAGGACGCCCGTCCTTCCAACTGCCTCCGTCTTGATCACATCGTCGGGTCGTGCCTGTCTCCTGGTCACGCCGGCTGCCGGTGCGCTCCGCCGGCCGGCGAATCCCGGGCTGGTACGCTGCCTGCATGAGCTCCCGGTTCCACAGTCGCTGCGGATGACGCAGTATCGCCCAGCCGGAACCGGCGTCTCTTCCGTCCGGACGTCCGGCCCCCATCCCGTCGAGATCGCGTGGCTGCCCCGAACCCCGAGCGGAGGCCCCTGATGGAAGTCAAATGGCTGGAAGATTTTCTCAGCCTGTCCGCGACATCGAGCTTCTCCCGGTCCGCGGATGAGCGCCACGTCACGCAATCCGCCCTCAGTCGCCGCATCCGGCAGCTCGAGACCTGGATCGGCGTGCCGCTGTTCGACCGCACCAGCTATCCCGTGCGCCTGACCCTGGAAGGCCAGGATTTCCTGCCGCGAGCGCGAAAGATCCTGGATCTCGTGCACCAGACCCGGATCGACCTGCGGCACCGGCACGACGCGGCGGCGGAGACCCTGACCATCGCCACGCTGAACACCCTGTCGCTGACCTTCTTCCCGACCTGGATCCGGCGGCTGGAGAGCCAGCTCGGCCCGCTGCGCACCCGATTCGAGACCCGGCCGACCTTCGCCGGCCTCATCGCCACGCTGCTCGACGGCGAGTGCGACTTCCTGCTGACCTACGCCCATGAATCGGTGCCGCTGATGAGCGACATCGCCTATTGCGAGCACCGCTGCCTGGGCGAGGAGCGGGTCATCCCGGTCTCCTCCCCCGACGCCCGGGGCCGGCCGCTGCATGCGATCGACAGCGGTACTGGGCCGATCCAGTATCTCAGCTACGGCACCGGCTCCTTCTTCGGCCATGGCCTGGTCAAGCTGTTCGCCGGGCGCCCGCTGCCGCTCGCCGTGGTCTATGAGAACGCCATGTCGGCCGGCCTCAAGGCCATGGCGCTGGCCGGGCGCGGTCTGGCCTGGATCCCGGAAAGCCTGATCGCGGAGGATCTGCGCTCCGGCGCCCTGGTCCGGGCCGGCAACCCGAGCTGGACGCTGGATGTCGAGATCCGGCTCTACCGGGCCTCCGCCCCCCGCGCCTGCGCCGATCGGTTCTGGTCGGCCATCCCCGACGGGCGCGACGAGATGCCCCTGCCCCGCAGGATCTCGGCGGTCTGACCGGCCCGCGCGAGCGATTGCTCGAGGAAGGCCAGGCTCTCCTGCCCGTCCAGCCGGTCGAGGCGGTCGTGCAGGCGTTCGATATCTCCGGCAGCGAGCGTGCCGCGGCAGCAATCGGCGAACTTGGCGCGGCGGTCGGCATCGTCGAACGGATCGGCGATGGTGCCCTTGGCCTCGCCGCGCTCGCCCGACAGCACCCGGCCATCGGCGAGGCGGATGGTGACCCGGTGCGGCAGCGCCCGCCCGGCCGCCCGCTCCGCCTCCGCCGAATGGGAGGTCATGGTGACCCGAGGCAGCAGGGCACGCATCGGCTCGGCCCCGACCGCGTCGGCGGTGAAGTCCGACAGCTCCAGCCGGTCCTTCAACAGGGCCAGGGCGATGCAGTACTGCATCGAGAAGCGCGCCTGCATCTCGTCCGTCGGATTCGGGTAGGCGAGGTTGCGCCGGTTGACGATGCCGACCAGCGTCTCGACCGTCGTCACCGCCGCTGCCGTGAAGCCGTGCTGCGCCTTCAGGTCGAGGACGATGTCGACGGCATTGTGGGTCGAGCCGCAGCAGGGGTGGCGCTTCGGCATCAGCCCCTCGCTCTCGATCACATGCGGCGCGCCGACCGCGACCGCGTCCCAGCCCGCGGCATCGGGGCCGCCGAACAGCTCGCGGAAGCCCTGCGGCGCCTCCAGGATGTCGATGCGGCCGGTCATGCCGCATTCCGCCAGCGCCGCGGCCTCGACCGCGTTGCGCGCGGCCAGCCCGGCATGCAGCGGCTTGGCGAGCGTGCCGAACTGGCCCTTCACCCCGGCGGCCATGCTGACGGCGAGACTCATCGCCCGGGCAATGCCGGCCTCGTCCAGGCCGCGCAGCCAGGCCACGCCCGCCGCCGTGCCGATGCAGCCGACGGTCGAAGTGGCATGCCAGCCGGCGGTGTAATGCGACGGGTTGACCCCACGCCCGACCGCGGCCTGCGCCTCCAGCCCGACCAGATAGGCGTCGACCAGCGCCCGCCCCGACATGCCGCGGGCCAGCGCGACGCCGAACAGCGCCGGCACCAGCACCGCCGAGGCGTGGCTGCAGGCCGGGCGGAAGTTGTCGTCATAGTCGAGCGCATGCGCCGCCGTGCCGTTGAGCAGGGCGGACAGGCTCTCTGCCGCCTGCCCGCCGCCGACCAGGGTGCAGCGCGGTCCGTCGGCGATCGAGCCGGCAAAGGCGGCGCGCACCGCCTGCACCGACGGGTCGCCGGCCCCGGCCAGCATGCAGCCGATGGTGTCGGCGATGGCGTGGCGGGCGCGGAGACGGGCGAGATCACCGAACTCGACCCCGGAGCGGCTCCAACGCGCGATCGCCTCGATGATGCTGGCCATGGTTCCTCCAGTTCAGGCGGCCATGCCGGCCCTGCGGGCGTCGAGGATCAGGGCGAGTAGCCGGCCGAACTGGAACCGGTCGATCTCCTGTCCCTTCACGTCGGTGTCGGCGCGGTGGACGATGACGACGTCGAGCGGCGGGATGACCACGCAGTAATGGCCGCCGGAGCCCCAGGCGCTATAGGTACCCTCCGGCACGATCGCGCCCGGGAAGGCGATGCCCTGCCGCGCCACCCACCACATATAGCCATAGGCGCCGCGTGGCCCGGCGTCGGAATAGGGCAGCACGCTGGCGGCCACCCAGTTCTGCGGCACCACCTCCCGGTCGCCCCAGCGGCCATCACGCAGGAACAGCAGGCCGAAGCGCGCGAGGTCGCGTGTCGACATCCGGAACGGATAGGCCGGATGGACCGAGCACGGATCGGGCCGCAGCCAGCCATCCGCCTGCTCCGCATCGAGGCGGAAATCCTGCATGCCGAGCGGCGCGGCGATCCGGTCGCGGAAAGCGGCGTGGATGCCGAGGCCGGTCAGCTGCGTGTAGATCGTGCCGAGCGCGTTGAAGTCCCAGTTGCTGTAGCACCAGGCCGTGCCCGGCGCGTGCGCATGGCGCGGCGGCTTCAGCGACTTCATCCAGGCCGTCTCGTAGCCCGCGGGGTGGAAGATGCCGGACCGGGCGGTCAGGAGGTCGTAGATGGTCGCCTGCTTCTCGCGCTCGCTGAGCCCCTCGCGGTCGTCGATGCCGAGCGTGTCCAGGGTCAGCGACAGGTCGATGGCGTCGTCGCCCCGGTGGGTGCCGATCAGGGCGCTGAGGAAGCTCTTGCGGATCGAATGGCACAGATAGCGCCGGGTGACATCGCCGCGGCTGGCGATCACCCGGCCGCCCTGCACGATCATCAGGGCAGCGGTGCCGATCCGGTCGGCATGGGCCCAGATCCGGTCGAGATGCTCCAGCGACCAGCCGGCCGACCGGATATCCTCGACCATGTCCCAGATCGTGCCGGGCCAGGGATCGGCCGGTTCGGTTGAGCTCAACGGTCTCACGATGCTATCGCCTCTTCCGTCTCGGGCGCCGGCCGGTAGCCTGTGCTCGCCTCCAGGAAGCTGCGCGTGTATGCGTCCTGCGCCTGGCGGGCACGGACGCCCTGCGCCGTCATCTCCTCGACGATGCGCCCCCCATTCATCATGGCGATGCGGTCGCAGAGATGGGCGATGACCGGAAGGTCGTGGGTCACCATCAGATAGGTCAGGCCGCGATCGCGCCGCAGCGCCTTGAGCAGGTTCAGGATCTCCGCCTGGACCGAGACGTCGAGGGCGGAGGTCGGCTCGTCCAGCAGCAGGATCTCCGGCTCGATGATCAGGCTGCGGGCGATGGCGACGCGCTGGCGCTGCCCGCCCGACAGCTCGTGGGGATAGCGGTAGCGGAAGCTCCGGCCGAGGCCGACGGCGTCGAGCGCCGCGTCGATCCGCTGCTCCGGCCGGTCGAAGCCGTGGATCCGCAGGGGCTCGGACAGCACGGCCCGCACCATCTTGCGCGGATGCAGCGAGGCATAGGGATCCTGGAACACCATCTGCACCCGGCGGAAGAACGCCTTGTCGCGCTTGCGCGGCACCTCGTGGTCACGGAACAGGATCGACCCGCCATACGCGGTGTTGAGGCCGGCGAGGGCCCTCAGCACGGTCGACTTGCCGCAGCCGGATTCGCCGATCAGCCCGAAGGATTCGCCCTGCTTCAGGACGAAGGAGACGTCGTCGACCGCGGTCATCGCCGCGGCGCCGGAGCCGAAGGTGACGTGCAGGCCGACCGCTTCCAGGATCGTGCCGGTCATGCCGCGGCTCCGGCGAAGGTCGGCCCGTCGAGCCAGGCCGGGTCGCGGCTGGGCACCTGCAGCGTGTCGACCGGCCGGTCGAGCTGCGGCAGGCTGTCCAGCAGCGCCCGGGTGTAGGGGTGGCGCGCCCGGTGCAGCTCCCGCGCCGGCAGGTCCTCCATGATCCGCCCGGCATACATCACCAGCACCCGGTCGCAGAAATCGGCCACCAGGTTGAGGTCGTGGCTGATGAACATCAGCCCGGTGCCGCGCCGTGTCACCAGCTCGTCGAGGATGGTCAGAACCTGCCGCCGCACCGTGACGTCCAGCGCCGATGTCGGCTCGTCGGCGATGATCAGGTCCGGCTCGGGGATCAGCATCATCGCGATCATGATGCGCTGGCCCATGCCGCCGGAGACCTCGTGCGGGAACAGGCGGAACACCCGATCGGGGTCGCGGATGCGGACGGCGTCCAGCATCTCCAGCGCCCGCGCCGTCGCCTCGCGCGCGCCGACCCGGTGGTGCAGCCGGTAGGCCTCGGTGATCTGCCGGCCGACCCGCATCAGCGGGTTCAGCGAGAATTTCGGGTCCTGCAGGATCATCGAGATGCGGTTGCCGCGGATCGCCCTCATCCGCCGCTCCGAGGCCGCGAGGAGGTCGATGCCGTCGAAGGCGAGCCGCCGCGCCGTCACCCGCGCCGCCTTGGGCGTCAGCTTCATGACCGAACGACCGGTCAGCGATTTGCCGGAGCCGGATTCGCCGACGATGCCGACCTTCTCGCGCCCGACGCCGAAGGAGATGCCGCGCACGGCCTGGATCGTGCCGCGGCCGCCGAGAAAGTCGATGCGCAGGTCCTCGACCTGCAGGAGCGGTTCAGCCATGGCGGGGGTCCAGGATGTCGCGCAGCCCGTCGCCGAAGAGATTGAAGGCGAGGCTGGTGAGCAGGATGGCGCAGCCGGGGATCGCCGCGATCCACCAGCTGGTCAGCACGAATTCGCGGCCGCTGGAGAGCATCGCCCCCCATTCGGGACTGGGCGGCTGCGCCCCGAGGCCAAGGAAGCCGAGCCCGGCGGCGGTCAGGATGATCGCCGCCATGTTGAGCGTGATCCGCACCACCACCGAGGGCAGGCACATCGGCACCACATGGGACAGGATGATGCGCAGCGACGACGCCCCCTGCAGCCGGACCGCGGCGATGTAGTCGGAGGACCGGATCGACAGCGTCTCGGCCCGCGCCAGCCGCGCGATCGGCGGCCAGGCGGCGAGCGAGATGGCGATGATCGCGTTCTGGATGCCGGGGCCCAACGCGGCGACGAAGGCCAGCGCCAGCACCAGGCTGGGGAAGGCCAGGAAGATGTCGACGACGCGCATCAGCACGATGTCGACCCAGCCGCCGAGATAGCCCGAGGTGGTGCCGATCAAGAGGCCGATCGGCGCCACGATCAGCGCCGTCAGCACGGCGATGTAGAGCGTGATCCGGGCGCCGAAGACGATGCGGCTGAACACGTCGCGGCCGAGCTCGTCGGTGCCGAGGATATGCGCGGCCGAGGGAGGCTGCAGCCGGATGGCGAGGTCCTGGGCGTAGATGTCGTGGGTCGCGATCAGCGGCGCGAACACCGCCATCACCAGGATCACCAGCAGGATGACCAGCCCCAGCAGCGCCGGGGGGTTGCCCACCAGCCGCAGCAGCTTGAGCCACAACTGCTGGGCCCGGGCCTGCATCGGCGAGGCCGGGACCGGGGCGTGCAGCCAGGCGCGGATCGAGCCGGGTCGTGAAGCGATGTCGCTGGGCATGTCCGCGCTCATCGGGTGCGAGGGTCGAAGATGCGGTACAGCAGGTCGCACACCAGGTTCAGCGTCACGAAGATGACGCCGATCAGCAGCGTGCAGCCGACCACCGCGTTCATGTCGCCGGCCAGCAGAGTGTTGGTCAGGTAGCGGCCGAAGCCGGGCCAGGCGAACACCGTCTCGGTCAGCACCGCGCCCTCCAGCAGGAAGGCGTAGGACAGGGCCACCACCGTCACCACCTGCACAGCGATGTTGCGGAAGGCGTGGATCCAGACGGTGCGGGCCCAGTCCAGGCCCTTGACCCGCGCCGCCACCACATATTCCTGACCCAGCTGCTCGATCATGAAACTGCGGGTCATGCGGCTGATATAGGCTAGCGCGCTGAAGCCCAGGATCGAGGCCGGCAGGATGACATGGCTGAAGACGTTGCCGAACACCTCCCACTGCCCCCGCAGCGCGGTGTCGAGCAGCAGGAAGCCGGTCATCGGCTCGATGTCGAACTCGTAGAGCACGTCGATGCGCCCAGGCCCGCCGACCCAGCCGAGCGTGGCGTAGAACAGCACCAGTCCCATCAGCCCGAGCCAGAAGGTCGGCGCCGAATAGCCCAGCAGGCCGACGACGCGGACGACGTGGTCGACCACGCTGTCGCGGTACATCGCCGCCAGCACGCCCAGCGGGATGCCGAAGCCGGTGCCGATGATGATGGCGACCGTCGCCAGCTCCAGCGTCGCCGGGAACACCCGGGCGATGTCCTCGACCACCGGCTTGCCGGTGGTCAGGGCGGTGCCGAGGTCGAGGCTGACGATGTCGCGCAGGTAGCGCAGGAACTGGACCCAGATCGGCTGGTCCAGACCGAGCTGCCGGTACACCGCGTCATAGGCCGCCTGGGTGGCGTTGTCGCCGAGGATGGCGGTAACCGGATCGAGCGGCAGCAGCCGCCCGATGAAGAAGGTCAGCGCGGCCAGCCCGAACAGGGTGACGGCGACGGACAGCACGGTCCGGCCGGCCGCCAAGGCCCAGGACGAGAAGACCCTTCGTCCTGGGGCGGCGGGCCGGCGCGGGACGGCGATGGGGGCATCGACCATGGCCCGGCGCCGCTACTTGCCAACCGACTCGTAGTAGGTGCGGAAGCCGTTCCAGCTCCAGTTCTTCAAGGACTTGCGGATCGCGGCGGGGTTGTACATCTGGAACATGATCGCCATCGGCCCCTGCTGCATGATCTGCAGCTGCAGGTCGCGGTAGATCGCGTTCCGCTTCTCCGGATCCGGCTCCAGCAGCGCCGCGTCGACCTTCTTGTTCGCATCCTCGGAATAGAAGGCCGCCCGCCAGGCCGGATACTGGGTCAGCTTCGCCTCGACCCGGTTGTCCGGGTTGTAGACCAGCCGCGAGGCGTTGCCATGGGCGTCGGGCACGCTGGTCTGCCAGGCCTGCATCGCGGTCTGGAATTCGCGCCCGCGCACCCGGCTGAACAGCTGGGCGTTGGCCATCCGCTCCAGCGTCAGCTCGACGCCGACCTTGGCGGCGTTCTGCTGCACGCTCTGAGCGATCGGGCCGGAATGCGGCAGGGTGCCGATGAAGACGGTGGCCTTGAAGCCGTTGGGGTAGCCGGCCTCGGCCAGCAGCGCCTTGGCCTTGTCGAGGTCGAGGGAGAAGGGCTGCCCCTCCTTCTCGTCCAGCGCGCCGACCGCGCCCAATTGAACGAAGCTGGCCCGCGGCACGCCGGTGTAGGTCATCACCGTCTTGCCGAGGCCGTCATAGTCGATCAGGTAGCGCATCGCCAGGCGCACCTTCTCGTTCGAGAAGATCGGATCGGCGTTGTTGAAGGTCCAGAAGAACAGCTGCGGCTTCAGCACCCGGACGATCGACACGTCCGGCGAGCTCTCCAGGTCCTTCATGTCTTCCGGCGTCAGGTCGCGGGCGACATCGACATCGCCCTGGGTCAGCATCAGGCGCTGCGTCCCCGCCTCCGCCACATGGCGGATCAGGACGCGCTTCAGCGCTGGCGCCTCGCCCCAATACTTGTCGTTCGCCTGCAGCACCACGGCCTCGCCGGCGTTCCACTGCGCCAGCTTGTAGGGGCCGACGCATTCGGTGTGGGTCGCGAGGTACTTGTTTCCGAGGTCGCCGTTCACCTCGTTCGCCATGATCGTCTTCGTGTCCATCGTGGCGGAGACGCGGTTCGCCGCGATCGCCTGCAGGACCAGGTTGGTCGGATAGGGCTTGTCGAGCTTCATGACGAGCGTGGCGTCGTCGGGCGCGGTGATCTGCGTGTCGACCTTGTCCTTGGTGAAGCCGTATTCGGTCAGCGTCGCCGCATTGCCGAAGCCGAGCTTGACCACGCGCTGCATCGACCAGGCGGTCTCGGCGGCCGTCGCCGGATTGCCCGAGGGGAAGGTGGCGCCCTTGCGCAGATGGAAGGTGATCTGCAGCCGGTCGTCCGACACATCCCAGCTCTCGGCGAAGAGCGGGATCACCTTGGTCTCGTCCGCCGGGTCGAAATCGACCAGGGAGTCGCAGGTGTTCTGCACGATCTCATTGGTCACCACCTCGCCGATCTGGGCCGGGTCGAAGGTGCTGATCGCGTCGATGTTCCAGGCCATGACCAGCGCGTTCGATGGCGTGGCGGCTCCGGCAGCAAGCGGCGCTGCGAGGATGGCGGCGCCGCAGGCCGCGCCGAGGAGATGGCGGAGCGGGCGGGATCCGGGCGGCGCCGGGATCGGACGGGCGAACATGGATCGAGCCTCCGTGCTTGTTCTGGGATTGTTGTCCGGCGTCCTCCGCGACCATCGTCCGCGTGCCGGCCTCGTTCCCCGGGCCGGCTTGTCCCGCGGGATCAGGCCGCCTTCGGCCGCGGCTGCAGCGGCGGCTGCACCTCGGGCGGGATCGGGCAGACATAGGGCGTCGTCGCCGTCCGCTCCTGATGGTCCTGCTTGGCCCGGGCCATCAGCAGCTCGTCGCCGAGCACGTCCATCGCCGTGCCGGCCATGACCTTGGCGGCATGGACCATGCCCTTATGCGCGGCCGGCGCCATGCCCTGGGCGGTGATCTGCCAGGAATGGCCGGGCGTGCCGATGGCGTGGGTGGCGACCCGCGCCTGCACCGTCGGCACCGCCCAGCTGACATCGGCGACGTCGGTCGACCCGATCATCGGCTCGCCCCGGGAGTCCTTCGGCACGATGAAGTCGCACAGCGGCAGGTCCTTGCGCGGCGGCACGCCGACGCGGCGGTAGTCGGTGAGGATGTCCTCCTCGCTCAGCGTCGCCTGGATCTGCGCCGCGTAGTCGCGGTCCGCCGCGTCGAAGGGCACCGGGCCGAGGCGCAGCAGGTGCTGGTGCATCGCCTCCTCCAGCGGGGTGTTGCCAAGCATGTTGGAGACGGCGCTCATGATCGAGATCGCGACACTGGTCTCGGTCATCAGGGCGGCGCCCTGGGCGATCTTCCGCACCCGTTCGTTCAGCGCCAGCATGCCGGCCAGGTCGCGGGCGCGGATGGCGTAGCGCACCTTGGCCGAGGCTTGCACCACATTCGGCGCGATGCCGCCGGAATCGAGCATGGCGTAATGGATGCGGGCGTCGGACGGCATGTGCTCGCGCATGTAGTTGACGCCGACATTCATCAGCTCGACGGCGTCCAGCGCGCTGCGGCCGAGATGCGGCGCCGCGGCGGCATGCGAGGCGCGGCCGGTGAAGTGGAAATCCATCCGGGTGTTGGCCAGCGACAGCGCCTCGTCGACCCGGGTCAGCGATGCCGGGTGCCAGGTGATGGCGATGTCGACATCCGCGAAGGCGCCGGCGCGCACCATGAAGGCCTTGGCCGCCCCGCCCTCCTCCGCCGGGCAGCCATAGTAGCGCACCCGCCCGGGCCGGCCGGTGGCGGCCAGGAAGTCCTTGACCGCGGTGGCGGCCAGCAGGGCGGCGGAGCCGAGCATGTTGTGGCCGCAGCCATGGCCGTAGCCGTTGCCGGGGATCGGCCTGGGCTCGGCGATATTGGCCTCCTGGCTCAGCCCCGGCAGGGCGTCGTATTCGCCGAGGATGGCGATCACCGGCCCGCCTTCGCCCGCCTCGCCCATCACCGCGGTCGGGATGCCGGCGAGGTTCTCGGTCACGCGGAAGCCCTGGGCGTTCAGCATCGCCGTGTGCTCGGCGACCGAGCGGTATTCGGTGTAGGCGATCTCGGGCATGCCCCAGATCCGGTCGCTCAGCCCCACGAACTCCGTCCGCTTGGCGTCGACCAGCTGCCAGATCTTGTCGGAATTCTGCATGGTTCTCGCTTTCGATCAGAGATGGCGGTCGAGGAAGGCGGCGACAGCGCCGAAGACGTCGTGCCGGTTCTCCCGCCGCGCGAAGCCGTGCCCTTCATGCGGCACGCGGATGTAGTCGACCGGGCGGCCGAGGCCGCGCAGGCCGGAATGGATCATCTCGCTCTCGCCCGGCGGCACGCGCGGGTCGTCCAGCCCCTGGGCCATCAGCAGCGGCACGCGGATGCGGTCCAGCTTGTGGATTGGCGAGATGCGCTCCAGCAGATCCTTGTTTGCGACCGGATCGCCATATTCCGCCGCCCGCAGCCGGCGGCGCCAGGGGCCGGTGGTCTGCAGCAGCGTGTGGAAGTTGGCGATGCCGTAGAACTCGATGCCCAGGCGCCAGAGGTCCGGGTATTCGGTCAGCGCCGCCAGCACCATGAAGCCGCCATAGGACCGGCCGAAGACACCGATCCGGGCCTGGTCGACATCGTCGCGCGCGCCCAGCGCCAGCCGCACGGCCCGCAAGTCGGCGACGCTGTCCATGCGCAGCCCGACATCGTCGAGCTGGTGATAGGGCCGGCCGTAGCCGGTGCTGCCGCGGACATTGGGCGCCACGACCATGATGCCGCGCGCCAGCATGTACTGGATGTCGGCCCGGAAGGTCGGGGTCCACTGCGCCTCCGGCCCGCCATGGACGATGATCATCGCGGGGAAGCCGCCGGCCGGCGCCTCACCCTGCGGCCGGTACAGCAGGAACGGCACCTGCAGCCCGTCGAAGCTGGCGATGCGCTGCACTTCCGGCTCGACGAAGCCGCCGACCAGCGCGCTCGTCGGGGCATCGGTCAGCCGGCTGACGGCGCCGGCGGCGATGTCGTAGCCCCAGATGCCGGGCGGCGTCGTCGCGCCCTCCAGCGGGAAGACCAGCCCGCTGCCATCGGGCCACCAGGAGACCGAGCCGATCACCCCTGGCGGCAGCCCTGCCACCACCGTCTCGGCACCACTGTCGAGGTCGCGGACCAGGAGATGGGTCCAGCCCTCCTCGTTGACGACATAGGCCAGCCGGCCCTGGTCGGGCGACAGCGCCATTGCTTCGATATCCTGCCCGTCCGGCGCCACCACCCAGGCGAGGCTGCGGTCGGCGAAGGACAGGAAGGCGATGCCCTGGAAGTCCCGGCCCTGATCAGTCAGGAGATAGAGCCCCGTGCCGTCCTTCCGGGTCTTGGCGGCGACGTAGCGCGCCCGGCCGTCATGCGGCAGGAACGGCTCATAGGCGCCGGTCGCGAGGTCCAGCCGGAACAGGTCCTGGTCCATCGTCGCCCGGGTGGAGTCCCGCACCAGCAGCGCCTGGCCGTCCGGGAAGAAGGCCATGACCTCCCGGAACAGCTCGCCTCGGTAGACGCAGGTCGCCTGCCGCATCGCGACCTCCATCACATGGATGTCCATGTGAAAGCGGTCGCGGGCGTTCGACGCGTAGGCGATGCGCGTGCCGTCCGGCGACCAGGCGCCCCAGACATGGACCACGGTCGGGTCGTCGGTCAGCGCCAGCGGCGGGCCGTCGGCGCCCGGGATCAGCCAGATCTGGTGCCGCTCATCGCCGCCGCAATCCAGGGTGAACACCAGGTCGCGGCTCTTCGGGCTGAAGGCCAGGGCGCCGACCGGCTCCGGCGTCTCCGCCGCGCGCCAGGCGGCCCCGCCTTCGGCCGGCTGCAGCCAGATCTGGGGAAAGCCGGTGCTGTCGCTCAGGTAGGCCAGAAGCCCGCCATCCGGCGACAGCGCCGGGCTCTTGGCGCCGGGGATGTCGAGATAAGGGCGGATCGTCGCCGGATCCGCCTGAATGGCGCCGTCGTCAGACACGTGACTGCCCCCTGCCCGAGCCGCCGGCCTTGGCGGCCGGCCCTGCGCCCATCAAATGGGCACGCCCAAATTATGGTCATGATGTCGTCCGGCAGAGGGGGCCGGCCAATTCATAATTTTCCTTGGTCTATTCCGCTTCGGTATAAATTCTCACCCTGGAAGGTCCGGACTCGACCGAGCCGATGCGGCGGGCGGCCGGATAGCCGGCGGCGGCGATGCGGGCCAGCAGGGCGTCGGCCCGGTCCGGCGCGCAGGCGACCAGCAGCCCGCCCGAGGTCTGCGGATCGGTCAACAGGTGGCGGCGCCATTCCGGCTGGCCGGGCGGCAGCGTCACCTCCGCCCCATAGCTGGCCCAGTTGCGGTGCGAGGCGCCGGTGACGAAGCCGTCCTGCGCCAGCGCTTCGGCCTGGGCGAACAGCGCCGGCGCGCCGTCCCGGATCGCCAGGGTGACGCCGGCGCCGCGCGCCATCTCCAGCCCATGGCCGAGCAGGCCGAAGCCTGTGACGTCGGTGACGGCGTGCACCGCCTCTTCCCGCCCCAGCTCGGCGCCGATGCGGTTGAGCTGGGTGGTGCTGGCGATCAGCTCGGCATAGCCATCGGCCGACAGCGCCTCCTTCTTGAAGGCGGCGGAATAGATGCCGACGCCGAGCGCCTTGGTCAGGATCAGCGCGTCGCCGGGCCGCGCCCCCGAGTTCCGGCGCAGCTCCGACGGCCGGCAGGTGCCGATCACGGCCAGGCCGTAGATCGGCTCCGGCGCGTCGATCGAATGGCCGCCGGCCACCGGGATCCCGGCCTCGGCGCAGGTGGCGGCGCCGCCGGCCAGGATCTCTCGCACCGTCTCCGCCGGCAGCTTGCCGAGCGGCATGCCGAGGATGGCCAGCGCGAAGATCGGCTGGCCGCCCATGGCGTAGACGTCGGAGATGGCGTTGGTGGCGGCGATCCGCCCGAAATCGCGCGGGTCGTCGACCACCGGCATGAAGAAGTCGGTGGTGGCGATGACGCAGCGATCGTCGTCGAGCTGCCAGACCGCGGCGTCGTCGCCGGTCTCGGTGCCGACCAGCAGCTGGCGGAACGGCGTCGCCGCCGGCTGCCCCGCCAGCAGCTCCTGCAGCACGGCAGGCGCCAGCTTGCAGCCGCAGCCGCCGCCATGCGCCAGGCTGGTCAGGCGGACCGGCGGCGCCTCCGCCGTGGTGGAATCGGGACGGCTGGTCATGGTTGGGCTCCCTGGTGTGGCGCCGGCCGGGAATGCGATGGTTCCGGAGGGGTGAAGGGCGCAAGTGAGGCGTCGTGCCGTCCCCGCGGGCGGCCGCACCGATCCTGGCTGTTGCCCCGCGACGCGGGAGCGCTGCTGTGTGCCACGAAGCCATTAGACGGTGGAGGCTCGCGGAGGGTCAACCGAGCTTCTGCGACTCGCCGTCTCGGCGAGCCTCGCCCCGCATGAAGCGGCCGCAATTAAGCTATTGTAAAAGCGTTACAATACCAAGGTATAGGGTGCCAACGGCCGTTTGACTTGGAACGCTTCCAAGCGTAGCATTTTTCCAGATTTGGCGTGTCTTTTGCGGAACTGGCTTCCGGGAGGTCCAGATGGACATGAAGCTCTCGCGCCGCGGCTTCCTGAAAGGGGCCGGCGCGGGTGTGGCGGGGACGACGCTCGGGGCCTTCGGCTTCGGCGACATCGAGGCGGCCTACGCCGCGGCGATCAGGCCGTTCAAACTCGCCAACACCACTGAGACCCGCAACACCTGCACCTATTGCTCGGTGGCCTGCGGCATCATCCTCTACTCCAAGGGCGACCTTCGGAAGGGCGAGAGGGCCGAGATCACCCATATCGAGGGCGATTCCGACCACCCGACCAACCGCGGCACGCTGTGCCCCAAGGGCGCGGCGCTGCTGGACACGGTCAAGTCCGCCACCCGGCTGCAAACTCCGATGCTGCGGCGCGCGGGCAGCGACACGTTCGAGCGGATCTCCTGGGGCGACGCGCTGGACAAGATCGCCCGGGCCATGAAGGACGATCGCGACGCGAACTTCATCGCCAAGAACAAGGACGGGACGACGGTCAACCGATGGCTGACCACCGGGTTCCTCGCGGCCTCGGCGACCACCAACGAAACCGCCTACGCCACCTACAAGGTGGTGCGCAGCACCGGCATTCTGGCGTTCGACAACCAAGCGCGCGTCTGACACGGCCCGACGGTGGCGAGTCTCGCCCCGACATTCGGCCGTGGAGCCATGACGAACTCCTGGACCGACATCAAGAACACCGACCTCGTCATCATCATGGGCGGCAATGCCGCCGAGGCCCATCCCTGCGGCTTCAAATGGGTGACCGAGGCCAAGGCCAACCGCGGCGCCAAGCTGATCGTCGTCGACCCGCGCTTCACCCGCTCGGCGTCGGTGGCGGACTATTACGCGCCGATCCGGCAGGGCACGGACATCGCCTTCCTGCTGGGCCTGATCAACCACTGCATCCAGAACGACAAGGTGCAGTGGGAGTATGTGAAGGCCTTCACCAACGCCACCTTCCTGGTGAAGGAGGGCTTTGCCTACAATGACGGCCTGTTCACCGGCTATGACGAGCAGAAGCGCGACTACGACAAGTCGACCTGGGACTACGAGATCGGCCCGGACGGCTTTGCCGTGGTTGACGACACGCTGCAGCATCCGCGCTGCGTGTGGAACCTGCTGAAGCAGCACGTCGCCGTCTACACGCCGGAGATGGTCGAGCGCATCACCGGCACGCCGAAGGACAAGTTCCTGAAGGTGGCCGAGATGGTCGGCGAGGCCTCGTCGCCGACCAAGGCGATGACCTCGATGTACGCGCTGGGCTGGACGCAACATTCCAAGGGTGCCCAGAACATCCGCACCATGGCGATGCTGCAGCTGATCCTGGGCAACATCGGCATCCGCGGCGGCGGCATGAACGCGCTGCGCGGCCATTCCAACATCCAGGGGCTGACCGATATCGGGCTCTTGTCGAATTCGCTGCCCGGCTACATGAACCTGCCGCGCGACACGGAAAAGGATCTCGCCACCTACATGTCGACCCGCGGCTTCAAGCCGCTGCGGCCGAACCAGACCAGCTTCTGGCAGAACTACAGGAAGTTCTTCGTCAGCTTCCAGAAGGCGATGTTCGGCGCGGCGGCGACGCCGGAGAACGACTTCGCCTATGACTGGCTGCCGAAGCTCGACGTGGCCAACTACGACATCCTGCGGGCCTTCGAGCTGATGAAGCAGGGCAAGATGAACCTCTATTTCTGCCAGGGGTTCAACCCGCTCCAGGCCTTCCCGAACAAGGCCAAGCTGGCCGAGGCGCTGGCCAAGCTGAAGCTGCTGGTGGTGATGGATCCGCTGGAGACCGAGACGGCGCGATTCTGGGAGAACCACGGCGTTTACAACGATGCGGCCACCGCCTCGATCCAGACCGAGGTGATCCAGCTGCCCACCACCTCCTTCGCCGAGGATGAGGGGTCGCTGGTCAATTCCGGACGCTGGCTGCAATGGCACTGGCCCGGCGGCACGCCCCCCGGCGAGGCCAAGACCGACGCCTGGATCATGGCGCAGATCCATCTGCGACTTAAGGAGATGTACCGGACGGAGGGAGGGGCCTTCCCCGACCCGATCCTGAACCTGAACTGGGCCTATGCCGACCCGGGCGAACCGAAGGCGGAGGAGCTGGCGAAGGAGATGAACGGGTCCGCCCTGGCGGATCTGTTCGACCCGGCCGACCCGACCAAGAAGATCGTCGAGGCCGGGAAGCAGTTGCCGAACTTCGCGGTGATGCGCGACGACGGGTCGACCGCCAGCGGCTGCTGGATCTATGCCGGCAGCTTCACCGAGGCCGGCAACATGATGGCCCGGCACGACAACTCCGACCCGGACGACACCGGCACCTTCCAGAACTGGGCGTTCTCCTGGCCGGCCAACCGGCGGATCCTGTACAACCGCGCCTCCTGCGACGTCTCGGGCAAGCCCTGGGACCCGTCCCGCAAGCTGATCGAATGGAACGGCAGCAAGTGGACCGGCTACGACGTCCCCGACATCTCGCCGACGGCGAAGCCGGAGGATGTCGGGCCGTTCATCATGAACGCCGAGGGCGTGTCGCGTCTGTTCGCCCGCGGGCTGATGCGCGAGGGGCCGTTCCCAGTGCATTACGAGCCGTTCGAGAGCCCGGTCGCCAACGTCATCGCGCCGAAGGTGCGGGGCAACCCGGCGTCACGGGTGTTCAAGGACGACTTCGCGCAATTCGCCGACATCGCCTCGCCGGACTTCCCCTATGCCGCAACTTCCTACCGGCTGACCGAGCATTTCCACTACTGGACCAAGAACAACCATGTGAACTCGGTCCTGCAGCCGGAATTCTTCGTCGAGATCTCGGAGGAGCTGGCGAAGGAGAAGAGCATCGCCAAGGGCGGCTGGGTGCGGGTGTGGTCGAAGCGCGGCTCGGTCTTCGCCAAGGCGGTGGTGACCAAGCGGATCCGGCCGCTGACCTGCGACGGCAAGACCGTCCACATCGTCGGCATCCCGATCCATTGGGGCTTCATCGGCGCCGCCCGGAAGGGCTTCGGGGCGAATGTCCTGACGCCCTTCGTCGGCGACGCCAACATCGAGACGCCGGAGTTCAAGGCCTTCTGCGTCAACATCGAGGCCTCGTCCGGGCCGCCGGTGGCGTGAGGGAGAAGAGACCATGTTTCCCCCGATCCCCAACCCCACCGTCGCCCCGACCGCCCCCAAATTCGGCGAGCAGGACCTGATCCGCCGATCGGCCTCCACGATCACCCCGGCCGCCGTGCGGCAGACCGAGGTGGCCAAGCTGATCGACGTGTCGAAATGCATCGGCTGCAAGGCCTGCCAGTCCGCCTGCATCGAGTGGAACGACACCCAGGCGCAGCCGATCGGCGAGAATCTCGGCGTCTACGACAATCCGGCCGACCTGACGCCGGACATGTTCACGCTGATGCGCTTCACCGAATGGGAGAACCCGGAGACCCAGAACCTGGAATGGCTGATCCGCAAGGATGGCTGCATGCATTGCGAGGATCCGGGCTGCCTGAAGGCATGCCCGGCGCCGGGCGCCATCGTGCAGTATTCGAACGGCATCGTCGATTTCGTGCACGAGAACTGCATCGGCTGCGGCTATTGCATCAAGGGCTGCCCGTTCAACATTCCGCGCGTCTCGCAGACCGACCACAAGGCCTACAAATGCACGCTGTGCTCCGACCGTGTCGCAGTCGGCCAGGGCCCGGCCTGCCAGAAGGCGTGCCCGACCCAGGCCATCGTGTTCGGCACCAAGGACGAGATGAAGGAATGGGCCGACTTCCGGATCAAGGACCTGAAGTCGCGCGGCTTCGACCAGGCCGGACTGTATGATCCGCCCGGCGTCGGCGGCACCCATGTCATGTATGTGCTGCACCATGCCGACAAGCCGGAGATCTATGCCGGGCTGCCGAAGGACCCGAGCATCAGCCCGATCGTCGAGGCCTGGAAGGGCGTGACCAAGGTGGTCGGGCTCGGCGCCATCGGCCTGGCCGCGGTGGCCGGCGTGCTGCACCACCTGTTCGCCGGGGCCAACCGGGTGTCGCCGGAAGATGAGAAGCACGCCGAGGAACTGGCCGGCGGAGACCGGACATGACCGCCGCCACCGATCCCCGGCCGGATGACGTCCTGCCCGGCGACGACGTCCACCCGGGCAAGCCGGTGGTGGTCGACCGCTACACGGTCGCCGCCCGGATCAACCACTGGATCACGGCGACCAGCCTGGTGCTGCTGGCCCTGTCCGGCCTGGCGATGTTCCATCCCAGCCTGTTCTTCCTGACCGCGCTGTTCGGCGGCGGCCAGTTGACGCGGACGCTGCACCCCTGGATCGGCGTGGTGCTGTTCTTCTCCTTCGCCGGCCTGTTCATCCGCTTCTGGAAGGCCAATCTGTGGAAGAGCGAGGACAACACCTGGCTGCGCCGCGCCCGCGACGTCCTCGCCGGGCGCGAGGAGAACCTGCCCGAGCTGGGCAAGTACAATGCCGGCCAGAAATTCGTATTCTGGGGCATGTCGATCCTGATCATCGTCCTGATCGCCAGCGGCTTCGTGGTCTGGGACCAGTATTTCTATCCGTTCACCACGATCGAGCAGAAGCGCATCGCCATCCTGGTGCATGCCCTGGCGGCGGTGGTGATCATCTGCGTCTGGATCACCCATGTCTATGCGGCGATCTGGGTCCGTGGCACCATCGGCGCCATGACCAAGGGCCGGGTGACCGGCGGCTGGGCTTGGCGCCACCATCGCAAATGGCTGCGCGAGCTGGTGGCGCGGAAGCCCGGGCGCGGCAAGACGGCCCCGTAGGCGCAGCAGAGACGAGTCCCGCATCACGTGGCCCGTCGGGTTCGTGAGGATCGACATGAGTGATGATACGGCCCGGCCCGACCCGACCGTGATCGGCGAGGTCGCGGCCCCGCCCTTCGCCCGCCTGCCCGACCCGCACCAGATCTTCATCGACCGCGCCCTGCGCCTGCGGGCCCTGGCGCCCTCGAGCGAGATCGGCCCCTATCTGCGGTTCCTGTCCGACCTCGCCGAGCTCCAGTACCGGATCCAGGACGACCTGCCCGAGCCGGTCCCGCCCGGCGAGGCAGCGCTGGCGTGGGCCCGCACCCATGGCATGCCGCCGCTCGACCGGTCCGGCTTCGCCCCGGACGCGGCCTTCGCGACGACCTTCGACCGCTTCACCGCCGCCGCAGAGGAGATCGCGATGCCCTCCGCGGCGGCCGAGGCCCTGAGCCGGGTGCGCGCAGCCGGCCGGGCGCAGGGCGAGAGCATGCTGCGGGCCGTTCTGGCCGCCTCCATCCCGGCGGAGGCCCTGGCCGAGCACGCCTTCATGGCGGCGGCACTGCAGGTCCATTTCGCCCGGCTGGCGGCGCGGCTGGACGCCGCGGCGCTGGGGCCGGTCGGCAACGGCGCCTGCCCGTGCTGCGGCGGGCCGCCGGTCAGCACCATGGTGGTCGGCTGGCGCGGCATGCACGGCATCCGGTTCTGCGCCTGCAGCCTGTGCGGCACTTATTGGCACCAGGTCCGGATCCAATGCGTGCTGTGCGGCAGCACCAAGGGCATCGGCTACCAGGAGGTCGAAGGCGGCGGCGGCACGGTGAAGGCCGAGACCTGCGACGGCTGCCACCGCTATGTGAAGGTGCTGTACCAGGTAAGGCAGACGGATCTGGAGCCGGTGGCGGACGACGCCGCCAGCCTCGGCCTCGACCTGCTGATGCAGCAGCAGGGCGAGTATGAGCGCGGCGGCTTCAATCCGTTCCTGCTGGGCTACTGACATGGCCGGCGCCCCCCTCCCCCGTCTGCGCGACCTGCCTTCGGTCGACCAGGTACTGAAGACGCCAGCCGCGACGACGGCCCTGGCCGCCTTCGGCCACGCCCAGACCACGGCCGCGGTGCGCGGCGCCCTGGCCGTGGCGCGAGAGGCGGTGCGTGCGGGCGCCCCCGCCCCCGACGCCGAGGGCGTGGCGGCGACCGCCGCGGCGACGCTGGCGGCCGGCGCCCGGTCGACCCAGCGGCCGGTTTTCAACCTGACCGGCACGGTGCTGCACACCAATCTCGGCCGCGCCTTGCTGGCCGAGGCGGCAGTGGAGGCGGCGGTCGAGGCCATGCGCAGCCCGGTGTCGCTGGAGTTCGACCTGTCGACTGGCCAGCGCGGCGAGCGCGACGACCATCTGCGGGACCTGCTGCGCGAGCTGACCGGGGCCGAGGACGCCACCGTGGTCAACAACAACGCGGCGGCGGTGCTGCTGGTGCTGAACACCCTCGGCCAGGGGCGCCAGTCGATCATCTCGCGCGGCGAGCTGATCGAGATCGGCGGCGCCTTCCGCATGCCCGACATCATGGCCCGGGCCGGCACGGCGCTGCGCGAGATCGGCACCACCAACCGCACCCATCCGAAGGACTACGCGGCGGCGCTGGGGCCGGAGTCCGGGCTGGTGCTGAAGGTCCACACCTCGAACTACCGCATCGCCGGCTTCACCGCCGAGGTCGCGGCGCGGGAGCTGGCGCCGCTGGCGCGCAAGCACGGCGTGCCGCTGGTGCATGATCTCGGCTCCGGCACCCTCGCCGATCTTGCGGGCATCGGCCTGGCGCATGAGCCGACGGTGCGCGAGGCGGTGGCCGAGGGCGCCGACCTCGTCACCTTCTCCGGCGACAAGCTGCTGGGCGGGCCGCAGGCGGGATTCATCGTCGGCCGCGCCGATCTGGTCGCCGCGATCAACCGCAACCCGATGAAGCGGGCGCTCAGGGTCGACAAAATCCGGCTTGCGGCGCTGGAGGCGACGCTGCGGCTGTACCGCGATCCGGCCCGGCTGGCCGAGCGCCTGCCGACGCTGCGCCTGCTGGCGCGCAAGGCCGACGAGATCGAGGCCCAGGCCCGCCACATCCTGCCGGCGGTGGCGCAGGCCGTGGGCGGCCTCGCCGCGGTCGAGCTGCGGGCCTGCGCCAGTCAGATCGGCTCCGGCGCCCTGCCGCTGGAGACGCTGCCGAGCGCCGCCCTGGCCCTGACCGTGCCGGGCGACAGCGGCCGGGCGCTGAACGCGCTGGCCGCCGCGTTGCGCGAGCTGCCGGTGCCGGTGGTCGGGCGCATCACCGGCGGCGCGCTGCTACTGGATTTGCGCTGCCTGGAGGACGAGGCCGGGTTCCTGGCCTCCCTCGCCGCGCTCGACACGGGCGATCATGGGCTGGCTTGATCGTCTTCGCGGTGGCCGGACGCCGGAGCCCCCCTCGCCCACCGTCGCCGAGCAGCTGGCCGCCGCCTCGGCCGCGGCGCGGAAAGGCGACCATGCGGCGGCGCTCGCCATCTGGGGGCCGCTCGCCCGCGACGGCGTCGCCCGGGCGCAGAGCAATATCGGCGCCTGCTTCGCCGAAGGGCTGGGGGTCGAGCGCGACCTGGCGCTCGCGGTGCGCTGGCTGAGCCTGGCGGCGGAGGCCGGCGACCCGATCGGCCAGCGCAACCTGGCGACGCTGCATTTCCGCGGCGAGGGCGTGGCGCGGGACGACGGCCGGGCTGCCGCCTTGTACCGAGCCGCCGCCGAACAGGGCGACGCCGCGGCGCAGGACATGCTGAGCTGGATGCTGGTCGAGGACGGCGTCCTGTTCGACCCGGCCGAGGCGCGGCTGTGGGCGCAGCGCGCGGCCGACCAGGGCGTCGCCACGGCGATGACGCGGCTGGGCATGCTGCATCACAACGCCCTCGGCGTCGCCCGCGATCCGGCCGAGGCTGCGCGCTGGTGGCGCAAGGCCTCCGAGTGCGGCGAGCCCGACGCGCAGGCCATGCTCGGCGCGGCCTATCATTTGGGGTCCGGCGTGCCAGCGGATCCGGTCCAGGCCCTGGCCTGGCTGATCCGCGGCCAAGCCGGCGGCAGCGCGCTCGCCGGCCGGTTCCTCGGGCCCGCCCGGGCCGTGCTCGACCCCGCCGGCATCGCCGAGGCCGAGGCCCTCTCCCGCCGCCCTCTGCCGGAGGTGGCGCCGTGATCATCGGCACCGCCGGCCATATCGACCATGGCAAGACCGCGCTGGTGCGGGCGCTGACCGGCGTCGACACCGACCGGCTGAAGGAGGAGAAGGCCCGCGGCATCACCATCGACCTCGGCTTCGCCTACCGGCCGATCCCTGGGGGTGAGGTGCTGGGCTTCATCGACGTGCCGGGCCATGAGCGGCTGGTCCACACCATGCTGGCCGGCGCCTCCGGCATCGATTTCGCGCTGCTGGTCGTGGCCGCCGATGACGGCGTGATGCCGCAGACCCGTGAGCATCTGGCGATCATCGACCTGCTCGGCATCGGCCGCGGCGTGGTCGCCCTGACCAAGGCCGATCTCGCCGCTCCCGACCGGCGCGCGGCGGTGGCGACGGAGATCCACGCGGCTTTGGCCGGAACCACCATGGCGGAAGCCGACATCCTGCCGGTCTCGGCCGTGACCGGCGAGGGCGTCGCCGAGCTGGGCGAGCGGCTGGCGCGTGAGGCCGCGGATTTCGCCGGGCGCGAGGCGGCGGGCCGGTTCCGGCTGGCGGTCGACCGGTCCTTCACCCTGCACGGCACCGGCACGGTGGTCACCGGCACCGTGCTCTCGGGGTCGGTCGCGGTCGGCGACCAGCTGGTCGCCAGCCCGTCCGGCCTGCCGGTGCGGGTGCGGTCGATCCACGCCCAGAACCGCCCGGCCGAACGTGGCCGCGCCGGCGAGCGCTGCGCCCTGAACCTGGCCGGCGACCGGGTGACGCGCGAGGCTTTTGCCCGCGGCGATGTGGTTCTAGACCCCGCCTTGCACGCCCCGACCGAGCGCATCGATGCGACCCTGCGCGTGCTGCCGGGCGAGCGCAGGCCGATCGGGCAGTGGTTCCCGGTGCGCTTCCACACCGCCGCGGCCGAGGCCGGGGCGCGGATCGTGCTGCTGGGCGACGACCCGATCCCGCCGGGCGGCGAGGCCTTCGTACAGCTGGTGCTGGACCGGCCGGTCGCCGCAGCTTCCGGTGACCGCTATGTCATCCGCGACACCTCGGCCCAGCGCACCATCGGCGGCGGCCGGCTGGTCGACCTGCGGGCGCCGGCGCGCAAGCGGCGCGGCCCGGAGCGGATGGCCCAGCTGGCGGCATTGGCGCTCGACGACCCGGAGGCCGCGCTGGTGGCGCTGCTGGCGGTGCCGCCGCAGCTGGTCGACCTCGCCGCCTTCGGCCGCGACCGGGCGCTGGGCGCCGACCGGGTGGACGCGTTGGCCGAACGGCTCGGCCTGATGCAGATCGTGGCGGGCGAACAGCGGCTGGCCCTGACCGCGGAGGACTGGACGCGGCTGACCCAGGGGCTGCTGGAGACGCTGGACGGCTTCCACCGCGACAACCCCGACCTGCCCGGCATCGGCTTCGAGCGGCTGCGCCTGCCGTCGCAGCCGCGCCTGCCCGCGCCGGCCTTCGCCGCCCTGCTGCGGGTGATGGCGCGGGCCGGCCAGGTGGCGCTGGACGGCGCCTGGGTCCGGCTGGCCGGCCACGAAGCGCATCTGACCGAGGCCGACGAGATCCTGTGGGCCGAGATCCATCCGCGGCTCGGCGGCGAGGCCCGGTTCCGGCCGCCGCGGGTGCGCGACATCGCCGGCGAGGCCGGCATCGAGGAGGCGGAGGTCCGCCGGCTGCTGAAGCGCGCCGGGCGGATGGGCCGGGTCGACGAGGTGGCGCATGACCATTTCTTCCTGCGCCCGACCGCGGCCGAGATCGTCGGCATCCTGGAGCAACTGGGCGAGGCCCATGAGACCGGCTTCACCGCGGCGCAATTCCGTGATCAGGTGGACAGCGGCCGCAAGGTCGCGATTCAGATCCTGGAGTTCTTCGACCGCCACGGCGTGACGCTGCGGCGGGGCGACCTGCGCCGACTGAACCGGCATCGGCTGGACCTGTTTCGTCCCTCGACCGGCGCGGCGCCGGCCGGGGAGCCTGGAGGAGAATCGTCCCCGGTGGGGCGTCCGGACTTCAAATCCGGGAGGGGCCGCGAGCCGGTCCTTGGTGGGTTCGACTCCCACTCTCTTCCGCCATCCCACCGCGCCCGATCATAACTATTGACCCTGTGCGGAAGGATAGACATCCTACGCGCAGCCTGCCCCCAGCCGGTAGCCAGCCCGGCCCCCACCACGCCAGAGCGAGCGGGCTCGAGGCGGGGACGGCAGGCCCGAGAGGTCACGACCCCCATGCATGCATTGTGGTTCCGGACGACGGCGGCTGCCGTCGCCGCGGCGAGCATCCTTGCGGCCACGCCCGCCGGCGCCTTCACTCGCCCGACCGCCAACGGGCAGTTCGACTACCAGATCGGCGGCGCCTATGCCGCGGCGGCCGGCGTCGCCATCGTCGACCGCGACCGGCTGGCGGCCCCCGCCCCGGGCAAGTACAGCATCTGCTACGTCAACGCCTTCCAGACCCAGCCCGACGACGCGGTGTGGTGGACCACCAACCACTCCAACCTGCTGGTCAAGAAGAACGGCAAATACGTGATCGATCCGGAGTGGCCGGACGAATACCTGCTCGACACCTCGACGGCGGCCAAGCGCACGGCGCTGATGGCGATCATCGGGCCGTGGATCGATCAGTGCGCGCGCGATGGCTTCAAGGCGGTGGAGCCGGACAACCTCGATTCCTGGACCCGCTCGAAGAGCGTGCTGACCAAGGCCCACAACACCGCCTTCGCCAAGCTGCTGGTGCAGCGCGCCCATGCCGCCAACCTCGCCATCGCGCAGAAGAACACCAGCGAGCTGGCCCCGATCGGCGTGTCACAGATCGGCTTCGACTTCGCCATCGTCGAGGAATGCCAGCTGTGGTCGGAGTGCGAGGCCTTCACCGAAATCTACGGCAACCAGGTCTACGAGATCGAGTACAACGACAACGACCGGGACGCGGACGGCAACCCGGTCGACCCGATCAGCTTCTTCAACGCCGCCTGTTCGGCGCGCGGCAGCAAGATCTCGATCATCTACCGCGACCGGGACGTGGTCCCGGCGGGGGACGGAGACTACGAATACAAATGGTGTTGAGGGGCTGACAGGCCGGCTCGGCCACAGCAACGCGCCTCCCCTCGCGGGACACGGCGTTTGTATACCTTCGATGCGTTGTTTCCTTTGCCTCTCCCGCCTGGCGGGAGGGGTCGGGCTCGCGCAGCGAGACCGGGTGAGGGCGGGCACTGGCCTCGACAAACCCCCCTCACCCGGAGGCGCAAGCGCCTCCGACCTCTCCCGTAAACGGGAGAGGCAAAACCGTCCGATCTCTCTGTGAGGGAGGCGCTTGACGACCGGTAGCCCTCAGCGGCGGCGCGGTTTCAACTCCCAGGGCGGGCGGTCGAGCCGCTTCTCGGTGAAGAGGTCGATCCAGCCGGGAGGGGTTTTCTGGCTGCCCTTGAAGTAGAAGTACCGGCATTGCTCGGGGCCGTCCTGGGGCCACCAGGGCGAGACGGGCTCGTCGTCATCCTCGCCATCGTCCTGTTTGCCGTCTTCCCCCGCCATGCGGCCATGGGACCCGCCGGCGCCGGAATGGTCCGGGTCCAGCCAGGCCGGGTCTGGGCGGATGCCC
>NZ_VCCH02000199.1 GCF_005938675.2 Mycobacterium sp. KBS0706 | reverse complement strand
CCGCCCGTTCGGAAATGGCCGATCCGCGAGGATCGGGGCGGGGCACGCCGGCCGGGGCATGATGTCTGGGTGGCCCGCCTATCCACCGGTCTCGTCGTCCGGGGCCGCAACCGGCTTCGATTCGGCCGAACCGCGCTGGCGCAGCACGACCGTGAGCCAGATGAAGATCCCCAGGGCGAAAAACTCGCTTTGCCAGTTCTGGAACGATTCGAACCAGAATTGCGGGCTGCCGATGTGCTGCAGAACCGTCTCCGCCGGTTGCCCCTTTTGCATCGCCTCGTCATTGGCGAGATGCAGGCTGCCGAAGAGGTGGAGCACGAACGATGTCAGGAACAGCGTGGCCAGGGCGATGCTGAGCGAGTGGGAATAGACCGTCAGCAGAATGTCCGCGCCGCGCCTGACAGGCCATGGTGCCTTCGGGTCCCCGGCATGATCCCGCGGGTCGGCATCGACCTCGGCTTCACCGTCCATCGGTTTCGATTCCGGCGATCCCTTCTGGCGAAGCCAGATCGTCAACGTGACATACATCGCCATCTGCAGGAATTCGCTTTCCCAGTTCTCGAAGACAGCGGAGACGAAATGACCGCTTCCGAGATAAGGGATCAATGCGACCGTCGCGGCGCCCTGTCTCTCCTGGTCCTCATTCCAGGCCGCCCATCCGGCGAGGATCTGCCCGACCATGCAGGCGGCGAAAAACCCGAGCATGACCAGCACGAGGCCGTTCTCGCGCGCAAAGCGAAGCGCCCGGTTCATCGCAGTGTCGAACGCCGGGTCAGTCGCCTCCTGGATACTGGCGCTTGGACAGCAGCCGGGCGAGATGGGCCGTATTGCGGGCGAGGGTGGCGGTGGCCTTCTGCACGGCCTCGGGCGTCTCGGCCAGGTCGATGTAGTTGGTATTGCCCATGGCCTCGCCCACCCAATAGGTGACCGCGCCGGCCGGAATGGTGAAGCCCACCACCGCCACCGCAGCGACGCTGCCGAACGAGATCATCCGGCCTTCGTCATCGGTCTCTTCGAGGAACGCATCCATGCGCTCGAGCACGCGCTTGCATATGCTGGAACGCTGTCCGAGCCAGATCGGCGTGCCGATCAGCAGGATGTCGGCGGCCAGGATCTTGCGCCGCAAGGCGGGCCAGGCGTCGCCAGGCCCCTCGTCGGAGGTCACGCCCGGCTTGATGTCGTGATCGGCCGCCCGGATGATCTCGCCCGAAACCTCATGCTCTGCCAGGGCCGCCAGCACCTCGGTCAGAAGCCGGTCGGTCGACGACGGCTCCGACGAGTTGGCTGTCGACTTCAAGGTGCAATTGAACGCGATCGCTTTCAGCGGCATGGCGAACCTCATGGTCGGGCCATGAGGGAATAGGGCGATGATCCTCGCGGTTCCGGACGATGACGGCGGTGCGCCTCGAGGCGCACCGCATCAGGCGCAACCGCAGGAATCCCGAACGCGCAGGGTCGCCGCAAGGCGCACCGTTTTCGGCTTGGCCGCAGGCTCCTGCAGCCGCCGCGTCAGCAGGCGCACGGCCGTCGCGCCCAACTCGGCGCAGGGCTGCGCCACCACCGTGAGCCGTGGGCTGAAGGCCGTCGCCCAGTCGAAATCGTCGAAGCCGGCCAGCGCGATGTCCCCGGGCACGCGCAGCCCCGCATCGCGCAGGGCGTGCATGGCGCCGATGGTCATCAGGTTGTTGCCGGCGACGACGGCGTCGGGCCGCGGATCGAGCGCCAGCAATCCGCGCACGGCCTGGCGCGCCGGCTCCAGCGCCGAATGGCCGGTGACGACCAGCGCCGGGTCGAACCCCAGCCCCGCCTGCTTCAGCCCGGCCTTGTAGCCGGCCAGGCGCTCCTGGCTGGTGGACAGGCCGGGCTGGCCGGCCACCAGCGCGATCCGGCGGTGGCCATGGGACGCCAGATGCGCCACCAGCTGGATCGTCGACCTGCGGTTCTCCACCCCGACCTGGTCGAAGTCGGGTGCGACCAGCCGGTCGATCAGCACGGTCGGGATGGCATGGGTGCGCAGGTACTGCAGGGCGGTGCGATCCGGGTCGGCCGAAGCGGCCAGGATGATGCCGTCGACGCGGCGCTGATGCAGGGCCTGCACGGTCTGCAGCTCCTGCGCCGGGTCGTCATGCGTGTCGGACAGGAAGATCATCAGCCCGTGGCGCTTGGCCTCGACCTCGATGCCGCCCACCACCTCGCTGAAATAATGGTTGCTGATGGCCGACAGGGCGATGCCGATCGACTGCGTCGTCGCCCCGGCCAGGGATCGCGCCAGGGTGTTCGGGATGTAGGCGGTCCTGGCGATCGCCTCCTCGACCGCCCGCACCGTCTCCGGGCTGACCTTCCGCGTCCCGTTCAGCACATGCGAGACGGTGGAGACCGACACACCCGCCTGGCGCGCGACATCGGCCATGGTCGAGGCTGGGGCAGGGCGGGGCGTGCTGCGGGCCATGGATCAGGGGTCTGCTGCGGTCGGGGGACGAGGATCTATCACGGGACGCTGCCGGAAGGGCCAGGCCGAAGCCCGGCCCTTCCGGGCGCCGTGGTCAGAAGGCGAATTCGCCGACATTCGCCGGGGTGACGATCTTGGCCGGCCCGAGCACGACCTCGCCGCCGTCGCCGACCTTGTACTCGCCCAGCCGGCCGGCGGCGAAGCTGCTGCCAGGCTTGCCGTCGAGCTTGCACTGCGCCAGCGCCTGGGCGGCGTAGTAGGTCAGGTAGCCCAGGTCCTTGACATTCCACCAGATGTCCTGGGCGGCGCCGCTCTCGATGTATTTCCGGATCAGCGAGGCCGGGGCCAGGCCGGTCAGCTTGATCTTGCCGGTCATGCCGGCCTGCTCCAGCGCCCGGGCGGCCGCCGGCAGGCCGATGCCGGCCGGGACGATGATGCCCTTTAGGTTGGGGAAGGCCTGCGCCAGGGCCAGCGCCTGCTGCTGGTTGACCTGCTCGCTCTCCTCGCCATAGGCGACCTGGACCAGCTTCATCTTGGCGAATTTCGGATCGCCGGCCAGCCGGGCCTTCATGAAGTCGATCCAGGCGTTCTGGTTGGTCGCGGTCGGGGTCGAGGACAGGATGGCGAATTCGCCCTCGCCGCCGATCAGCTGGGCCATGCTTTCCAGCATCATCTCGGCCAGGCTGTCGCCCTTGGCCTGGTTCAGGAACAGGGTGCGGGCGGCCGGCGCGACGTCGGAATCATAGGAGACCACGCGGATGCCCTGCGCCATCGCCCGCTTCAGCGCCGGGGCCACGGCGTTGGCGTCGTTGCCGGAGATCGCGATCACCTTCACCTGCTGGGACACCAGGTTGTTGATGAACTCGATCTGCGCCTCGGCCGTCGCCTGCGACGGCGCCTGCTGCACCACCTCGCCGCCGATCTCCTTCTGCGCCTCGTCGGCGCCGGTCTTGGCGACCTGGAAATAGGGGTCGGTGTCCAGCTTCGGCAGGAAGCCGACGGTGACCGGGCCGCTGGCGCAGTCCTGCGCCAGGGCGGCGGCGGGCGCCAAGCTGCCGAGCAGTGCCGTGGCGAGAGCCAGTCTGGTGATACGCATCATGGGTGTTGCCTCCTCCAATGGATTGTCGTTGGTCGTCCCGGCGCGTCCCACGGCGCCGATCAGGACACCCGCGCGTCAGGTCGAGCGCGGGCGGAACCGTTCGAACAGGTGCTTCGACGCGTTGCTCAGCAGCAGGGCGCCGATCAGCAGCAGGCCGATGATGGTGCCCTGGGCGTCGCCGCCGATCCGGCTCAGCCCAAGCGCGTTGCGGATCACGGCGATCAGCACCAGCGCCCACAGCACGCCGGTCAGCTTGCCGCGGCCGCCGAAGACGCTGACCCCGCCCAGCAGGGCGACGGTGATGATGTCGAGCTCGAACCCGACCGCGTTGTTGGCACGGGCATTGGCCAGCCGGGCGGTGAAGACGACGCCGGCCAGCGCCGAGACCAGGCCGGACAGCACGAACAGCCACAGCCGCAGCCGCGCCACCCGGATGCCGGAATAAAGCGCGGTGGCCGGGTTGCCGCCCAGCACATAGATCCGGCGCCCGGCCGGGGTGCGCTGCAGCACCACGGCGAAGACGGGCGCCAGCACCAGGAAGGGCACGATGGTCCAGGGAATGGGCGTGCCGGGAACCGTCTCGATGCCGAAATCGGTGAAGGAGTCCGGGAACGCGTTGACCGAGGCGGAGCCGAGGATAATGTAGCCGACGCCGCGGAACATCGCCATCGTGCCCAGGGTCACCACCAGCGATGGCAGGCCGAAGCGGACCACCAGCACGCCGTTGAAGGCGCCCAGCCCGGCGCCGGCCAGCAGCACCAGCGGGATGGCGGCCGCCATCGGCGCCCCGGCCTGGACCAGGACGCCGAGGATCACGCTGCTCAGGGCCAGGATGCTGGCGACCGACAGGTCGATCTCGCGGGCGATGATCAGCAGCACCATCGGCAGCACGATCAGCGCCTTTTCCGACACGCCGGCCGCGGCCTGGGACAGGTTGAACTGGGTGGCGAAGTTCGGCACGCCCAGCACGGCGTAGAGGATGACCGCCAGGGTCAGCGCCGCCAGGAAGGTCTCCCAGCTGGCGAGGCGGCGAAGCCGGTCGCGCATCATGCCGCTCCTGTCCGGCCGCGGCGGGCGATGGCGGCGTCGATCGCCACCGCGGCCAGGATCACCAGGCCGTAGATGCCCTGCAGCCACAGCGGGTCGACCCGCACCAGGGTCAGCCCGTTGTTGATGACCAGCAGCAGCAGCGCGCCCAGCAGTGTGCCCAGCACGGTGCCGGAGCCGCCGCGGATGGCGACGCCCCCGACCACCACCGCGGCGATCACGGTCAGCTCGTAGCCCATGGCGACGCGGGCATCGACGGTGGCGTAGCGCGATGCCCACAGCGCGCCATCCAGCCCGGCCAGCAGGCCGGCGACGGCGAAGGTGGTCAGCACCCGCCGGTCGGTGCGGATGCCGATCAGCCGCGCCCCGTCGGGGTTGGAGCCGATGGCGTAGAGCTCGCGCCCCGCCGGCATCCGGCGCAGCGCCAGGGCGGCGGCCAGCAGCACGGCGGCGGCGATGACGACCACGCCCGGCACCCCCGCCAGCCGGGCGCCGGTCATGTCCAGCCAGGCCTGGGGCACCTGGTCGGCGCTGATCTGCTTGCCGCCGGCGACCACGCTGTTGACGCCGCGGAACACCGCCAGCGTGCCCAGCGTCACCACGATCGACGGCACGCCGCCGCGGGTGATCACCAGGCCGTTCAGCAGGCCGCAGGCGACCCCGACGGCGCAGGCCGTGCCCAGCCCGGCGGCGATGCCCAGGGCCGGATCCGCCTGCATCACGCTGGCCGCGGCATAGGCCGACAGGCCGATCACCGAGGCGATCGACAGGTCGATGTTGCGGGTGACGATGATCAGCATCTGCGCCACCGCGACGATGATCAGCAGCGCCGCGTCCATCGAGATGGCGGTCAGGTTCTCCAGGCTCAGCACCCGCGGATTGATCGCCGCGATCGGCAGCAGGATGGCGACGATCGCGGCGACCAGGCCGAGCTCGCGCCGCTGCGCCAGGCGGGCGGCCGATCGCCGGGCCAGCCGCGGCGCCTCCGCGGCCGCCGGCGCCGGATCCGCGGCG
>NZ_VCCH02000198.1 GCF_005938675.2 Mycobacterium sp. KBS0706 | reverse complement strand
CGCGCTGCTGCTGCTGGTGCTGGTGATCCTGCCGTCGGCGCTCGTGATCCTCTTCTCGATCACCGATTACGGCTTCGGCGCCGCGTCCTGGCGCTTCATCGCCTTCGACAATTACGCCGAGCTCTTCGCCGATCCCGGCGTCATCCGCGCGCTCGGCAACACCGCGATCTACATCGCCGTCGTCGTTCCCGGATCGGTCGCGGTCGGGCTCGGCGCCGCCCTCCTGATCGAAGGACGGCTGGTGCTCCGCGGCTTCTATCGGGTCGCCTACTTCCTCCCGGTGACGGCGACGCTGGTCGCGCTCGCGACCGCCTGGGAGGTCCTGCTCCACCCCGGCTTCGGCCTGGCCAACCTCCTCCTCTCCGCCCTCGGCCAGCCAAAGCTGCGCTTCCTCGCCGATCCGGACATCGCGATGTTCACCCTCGCCGGGATCGGCATCTGGCAGCTCGCCGGCTTCAACATGGTGCTGTTCCTCTCAGGCCTCGCCTCGATCCCGCGCGAGCTCTACGACGCCGCGGCGGTCGAGGGCGCCGCCCGGGGCTTCGACCGGTTCCGCCTCGTCACCTGGCCGATGCTGGGTCCGACCACGATGTTCGTCGTCGTCGTCACGGCGATCCGCGGCCTGCAGGTCTTCGACACCGTCGCCGTCCTCACCCGCGGCGGCCCGGCCAAGGCGACCGAGGTGCTGCTCTACGCGATCTATGTCGAGGGCTTCCGCTACTTCCGGATCGGCTACGCCTCGGCGCTGACCGTCATCTTCCTGGCGCTCGCCACCGCGCTGACGCTCGCCCAGGCCCGCCTCATGGACAGAAAGGTGCACTACCAATGACCCGGCGCCTGCTCCCCTCCCTCGGAGGGCTCTGCGCGCACGCCGTGCTCCTCACCGGCGCGCTCGTCATGCTCGCGCCCTTCCTCTGGATGGCGCTGACCTCCTTCAAGCCCCCCGCCGAGATCTTCACGGGCGAGCTCCAGCTCCTGCCGTCCCGCTTCACGCTTCAGAACTATGTCGAGGCCCTCTCGGCCTCGCCGCTGCTGCGCTTCCTTCTGAACGGCGTGCTGGTCTGCGGCGGCATCCTCCTGCTCCAGCTCGCGATCGCCATTCCCTGCGGCTACGCGCTTGCCAAGCTCGACTTCCGGGGACGCGAGGCGCTCTTCGGGCTCGTCCTCCTCGGCCTCCTGATCCCGGTGCAGGTCCCGGCGCTCCCGCTCTATCTCGGTCTCGCCCGGCTGGGGCTCCTCGACAGCTATCCGGCGCTGATCCTGCCCTGGGCAGTCTCGGCCTTCGCCATCTTCCTCTTCCGCCAGGTGTTCCGGCGCTTCCCCGACGAGATCGTCGATGCGGCCCGGATCGACGGCTTCGGCGAGATCGCGATCGCCTTCCGCATCGCCCTTCCCTCGGCCTGGCCGGCCGTCGCCGCCTTCTCGATCTTCTCCGTCGTGGCGCATTGGAACGACCTCTACTGGCCGATGGTCGTCGTCACCTCGACCGAGCTCATGACCCCGCCGCTCGGCATCGCCTATTTCCGCGAGGGCGGCGGAGTCGACGGCAATGTCGGCGCGCTGATGGCGGGCGGCGTGATCATCACCGCCCCCTTGGTCGTCGCCTTCCTCTTCGCCCAGCGCCGCTTCGTCCAGGGGCTGGCCTTCACCGGCATCCGGTAATTCCCTCGGGAGACATTCGATGAACAGGTTCCTGACCGTGTCCGCGGTCCTGGCGGCGCTCGCCTCGACCCCGGCCGCCGCCGCCCCCGTCGAGCTCACCGTCTTCTACGCCTGGCCCTCGCATCAGCGCTTCCACGAGCCGATCGCCGCCGCCTTCATGGAACGCCATCCGGAGATCCGGATCCGCTTCCAGGCGCCGGCCTCGAGCTACGACGAGGCCTTCCAGAGCCTGCTCCGGCAGGGCATGACCGGCTCGCTGCCGGACGTCACCTTCGCCGGCTACCAGATGCTGCGCGCCTTGTCCGACCGCGGCCTCGCCCAGGATCTCGGCCCCCTGATCGCGGCGACGCCGGACTGGGCCGGTCGGGGCTTCACGGACCCGGTGCTCGCCCTCGGCCAAGTCGCCGGACGGCAGGTGGCGCTCCCCTTCGTGATGTCGACGCCGATCGTCTACGTCAACGCCGAGCTCGCCGCCCGGGCCGGTGGGGCCGACGCGCCGTTCCCGGCCGACTGGGACGGTCTCATCGGCCTGGCGCACCGGATCGACGGCCTCGGTCCCGACATCGACGGCATGTACTACGGCCTCGGGGTCGACGACTGGACCACCCAGGCGTTGATCCTGAACCAGGGCGGCGCCCTTCTCACCCCCGATGAGACGGATATCGCCTTCGACGGTCCCGAGGGGCTCGCCGCACTTCGCCTGTTCCGCCGGTTCCGCGAGGAAGGGGGGCAGCCCGCGATCGGCGACGAGTCTGCCCGGCAGCAATTCGTCGCCGGCAAGCTCGGCATCCTCGTCGCCTCGACCTCCGGCGTCCGCGGCCTGGAGACCGACATCGGCGGCCGCTTCCCCCTGAAGACGGCGCGGCTGCCCCTCGCCGATCCCGAGCGCGGCCGGCTGCCGACCGGCGGCATGGCGGGCGTGATCCTGGCGGACGATCCCGAGAAGCGGGCAGCGGCCTGGGCCTATCTCCAGTTCGCGAGCGGGCCCGAAGCGCAGACGCTGATGGTCCAGAAATCCGGCTACACGCCGGTCACCAGCCTCGCCCTCGGGCCCGCCTATCTCGGCGATTTCTATCGCGAGCGCCCGAACTGGTCGACGAGCGTCGAGCAGATCCCGGTGTCGCGCCCCTGGACCGCCTGGCCGGGTTCGAACGGCGTCGAGATCGCCCAGGCGTTGCTCGACGCGATGTCGGCCCTCGCCCAGGACCGGCTGACGCCGGAGGAAGCGCTGGCCGAGATGGCCGCGTCCGCCCGCCGCCTCATGCGCCGCTGACCGACGCCAGCACCTCGAAGACCCCCGGCCCCATCATGAAGATCATCCAGATCACCGATCCGCACCTGGTCGCCCCCGGCGGGAGGCTCTACGACCTCGACCCGGCGGCGCGTCTCGCCCGCTGCGTCGAGAGCATCGCGGCCGAGCATAGCGACGCCGAGCTCTGCGTCGTCACCGGCGACCTCGCCGACCGCGGCGCGCCCGAGGCCTATGCGCTCCTGCGCGAGATCCTGCGGCCGCTGCCGATGCCGGTCCGGCTGCTCCTCGGCAACCACGACGACCGGACCGCCTTCCGCGCGGCCTTCCCCGAGGCGCCGGTCGATCCGGCCGGCTTCGTCCAGTCGGTCGTCGACCTCCCGGCGGGACGCCTCCTCTTCCTCGACACGCTCGAGCGCGGCACCCGTGGGGCCGGCGTGCTCTGCACCCGACGCCTCGACTGGATCGCAGCGCGCCTTCGCGAGTCGCCGGACCGGCCGGTCCATCTCTTCATGCACCACCCGCCGCGATCGGTCGGGGTCCGGCATTTCGCGGCGATGCTGCTCGCCTGCCCGGACGCCTTCCTCGACCTCCTCCGGCAGCATGGCGATGTGCGCCACATCTTCTTCGGCCATGTCCATCTGCCGGTCTGGGGCCGCTGGGGCGCTCTCTCCTTCTCCGCCATCCGCGGCACCTGCCAGCACATCGACCTCGAGCTCGACGACCCCGACGTCGCCTTCGCCGAGGGGCCGCCCGCCTACGGCGTCATCCTGCTCGAAGGCGAAGACGTGATCGTGCACCAGCGCGACTTCCTGGCGCCGGCGCCACGATTCGACGCCATGACCGGCCGGCGCCTGACCGCGCCCGCCGCCCCCGACCTTGCGAGAGCGATCCTGCCATGACCCGACCGACACCGGAGCACCGCTCCCCCTGGCCCCGCCTCGTCGTCTTCGACTGCGACGGCGTCCTCGTCGACAGCGAGCCCCTGATCGCCTCGGCCGAGGCCGAGGCGCTCGCCGCCGCCGGCTTCGAGGCCAGCCCCCGCGGTCTTCTCGACCGCTTCACCGGCATCCCCGCCGCCGACATGTTCGGGACCATCGCCGCCGAGCAGGGCCGCGCCTTGCCGGCGGGCTTCGGCGCCGCGGTCGACCGCCGGATCGCAGACGCCTATCGCCGCCGGCTCGAGCCCATCCCGGACGCGGAGGAGACGCTCCGCCGGCTCGCCGTGCCCTGCTGCGTCGCCTCCTCGAGCGCGCTCGACCGGCTCCGGCTCGCGCTTCTCGTGACCGGCCTCGACTGGCTCCTGATGGGGCGCATCTTCAGTGCGGAGATGGTGGCGCGCGGCAAGCCGGCGCCCGACCTCTTCCTCCATGCCGCCGACCGGATGGGGGCCGCTCCCGCCGACTGCCTCGTCGTCGAGGACAGCGTCGCCGGCGTGACCGCGGCCCGCGCCGCCGGCATGACCGCCTTCGGCTTCACCGGCGCCAGCCACGGCGCGCCCGATCTCGGCGAGCGCCTGCTCCAAGCCGGCGCCGATCTCGTCTTCAGCCGCATGGCCGCCCTGCCGCAGCTCATCCATGGCGCAGAGCTCCATCGCGACCCGTCATCCGCCGGGGCGCCGGGCCGGCGGACCACGGCTCCGGCCGGAGGACGGGCGTGATGCCGGTCGAGGCCTTTCCGCTGATCGAGCTGTCCGGATCGCCCGACGCCCGCGGCCGCCGCTACGGCGCCGAGGCCGCGGAGCGCATCCGCCTCGGCCTTCGCCATTACCAGGAGCAGCTCGACCGCCTCGGGCTCGACGCCGGCGCCGTCCGGCAGGCGGCCCGCCGCCAGCTCCGGGCGATCGCCGGCTTCGACGACGCCCATGCCGCCGAGATCCGCGCGATCGCCGAGGCCGCCTCGGTGGAGACCGAGGACATCGTCCTCCTCAACGCCCGGACCGAGATCCTGCGCCAGGCGCGCCGCGGCCCGGAGGAGGCGCCGGACGGCTGCACCGGCGCCGCCCTCCTGCCCACCGTCACGTGCGACGGCCGGCTCCTGCACGGCCAGAACTGGGACTGGAAGGTCGAATGCGCCGAGACCGCCGTCGTGCTCCGGGTCCGGCAGGAGCACGGGCCCGATTACCTGACCTTCACCGAGGCCGGCGGCCTGGCGCGCTCCGGGCTCAACGCCGCCGGCCTCGGCCTCACGGCCAACAACCTCGAATGCGAGCGGGATGGGCTGGCAGAGGGCGTGCCCCTCCCCCTGATCCGGCGCCGGGTGCTCGAAAGCGCCGACCTGGCGGTCGCCCTCCACGCCGTCCGCACCACGCCGAAATCCGCGTCCAACACCATGATGCTGAGCCATGCGGGCGGCTTCGCGGCGAGCCTCGAATGCGCCCCCGACGAGAGCTTCGCGCTTCTGCCCGAGGACGGCGTCCTCGTCCACGCCAATCATTGGCTCTCGCCCGCAGCGCTCGCCCGGCTCCGCGACACCGGCCTCGACGCGACGCCGGACAGCCTCTACCGCCAGGAGCGCGTCCGCTCGCATCTCGCAGCCTCCAAGCCGCTCGGCCTCGCCGAGCTGCGCGACGCCTTCCTTGACGACTTCGGCAGCCCGTGGTCGGTCTGCCGCCCGCCGCGGCGCGGCCTCTCCGGCAACCTGACCGCCACCGTGGCGATGATCCTCCTCGATCCCGGCCAAGGCGAGATGTGGGCCGCGCCGCTCCCCGCCATCAACCGCCGCTTCACCCGCT
>NZ_VCCH02000197.1 GCF_005938675.2 Mycobacterium sp. KBS0706 | reverse complement strand
GTGAACACGAGAGGGATCGTCACCCGCAGGGCCGAGACGCCGATCGGCGGCTCGGTGCAGCTCGGCGCCCAGGCGCCTAGCGCAGTACAGCCCGGGCCCGACCTCAGGTCGGACTTCGCCAGGACCTGGCTATGGCCCCAACCAGGCACCCTGTCACGCGCTTGCAATCGTCATAGGAATGGAGACATAACGAAGCGCAGGGCGATCAGCACAACGAGGTGCCCGTTCGCTTGGCCGGCAGCCGCGCTCGCGGCTTCCAGACGACGCGGGAGTCACTGCTCGGCACCGCCGGCGAATAGTCCATGGTGGAACGACCATCTGCGGACCAGCAGCGCCGGGGTGTCCGAAGTGACGCAGAGTATCGTGATCGTCGGAAACGGGCCGATCGGAGCCCGCGCTGCCGCGAGGATTGCCACGGCAGAGATCGTCGTGCGGTTCAATGAATGCCGGTCTTTTCCGGAATCACCGGGTCGCACCGATGTCGTCGCGGTCTGCAACACGGGCAGGCCAGGCAAGGCGATGCTTTCCTCGACGGTCTGGCGGACACATCCGGCGGTGGTTGAAGCCTCCGAGATCTGGTGCGTCCGGGATCCCGATAAGTTCGCGAGGATGCGCGGCCCGCTGGCCGTGACCCATCCGGAGCTGGACGATTTCTGTGACGACTACACCGAGGGGTTCGCTCGCTTTGCAGCTGAGACCGGCAAGATGAACCGCATCCTGCCCGGAGCGCTTCACGAGTCGGTCGACGCGCAGCTCGCCGCCTTCGATCCGCCTCCCTACGTTGTGCCCAGCAGCGGCCTCATCGTCCTCTCCGAGGTCGTGCGGCGATATCCCGGAGACCATCTGGCTCTCGCCGGCTTCACCCACGAGGGCTGGGAGTGGCACCCATTTTCCGCCGAGCGCAGCATGGTCGATGGCCTGATTGCCGCTGGGCGGTTGCAGCGCCTGCAAGCGGATGATCCGGCCGCCGCCTGTTCTGTGGCGCCTAATGCCAGCTTCACCAGCTGCGGCGCAGCCGCGGCGGAATGAACCAAGGGCGCACGGATGCGACCTTCGGAGCCATTCGGTGCTTCGGCTCACCGCCGGCGGGCGACCCAGGCGTCGCCGGGCGCCATACATGCCTACGAATGAAATCCGTCCCCTATTTGGGGGATGACGGATTGGGTGAAATTCGTCCTAATTGTAAGCGGATGCCAACGGTCTCCGATGCCAACGGTCTCCAAAGACATCCACCCGACCCGGGGCTCCCCCCACCATGCTCCGGGTCGGGCTCTTCAGCCCGGCTGGTTCGATTTCGACGACAGCGGGCGGAATACTAGCTCGGCCGCCCCGAAATCCTGGGTCATGACCACCGTCGTGCCGCCTTCGGAACGCGCGTTCGGATAGGCGCCTGCCTGGCCGAGACGGTCGAACACGTCCGCACCGAGCCGCACCCCGGCGAGTTGCTGATCGTCGCCCGCTTCACGGGCGGCCGTCCTGATGAGGTCTCGGATCTCACCGCCGGTGAAATCGGAGACGTCGAAGGCGAAGGTCACCTCTCGCTGAATGCGACGCGCAGCGTCGGCGACCAGGCGTCCAATCTCCGAGGGGTCGGCCGGCACTATCGGTGCTCCATCTCGGCCGCTGCTCTCGTGTTGTGCCGATCCATGAAGCGCTTGATCGCTTCCGCCGGCTCCAACTCGTCCCATTCCTTGTCGAGCAGCCCGACACCGCGCCGCATGGTGGTCAGAATGTAGAGCCGCGGCACGGCATCGGTGTCCTCGGTCGACAGGTGCATGACCACATCGCCAATGATCTGAGAGACGAATTCCAACCGGACGACGGAACGCTGGTCATCCGCATCCCGCTCGCCGTCGCAGTGATCGAACTCGACCCACCGCGCGAAGAAGCCAGGCGCCACTTCGACGCGCTGAGCGTGCACGTCGACCGATCGCAGCACGACATGCCAGGCATCGCAGACGGCGGGCGCATATCCGCCGAATGTGTCCTCGATGTAGGAGGCGAAGTCGTCGAGCGTGGACTGCAGGCTTTCGAGCGGTGTCTTCATGGTGCTGCCCCAAAGCTGTACCAACAGGTTTCAGTCTGTTCCTTGGACCTGGGCGCGGCAAGGGGCGCCTCCGAGGAGGCGCCCCTCCCGATCATTCGGGGAGTTGATCGTCCGTGCCATCGGCGCCGCCGGCGTCGCCGTCGCGCTTGGCGCCGAACCGGCCGAAGCGGAGAACCGTGCGGTCGGTGGTGTAGCGGGTTTCGCCCTCATGCTCGTAGGAGCTGTCCCGCATGACGCCCTTGGCCCGGACCAAGTCACCGACCCGGACGTGGTTCCGGATGTACTTCTGGATCTGCTCGCTCCAGATCGTGACGCTGTTCCAGTAGGAGTCGTCGATCCAGTTCCCGCGATCGTCTTTGCGGCGGTAATTGGCACAGATATTGACCTTCAGGGCGTTGCCATGCTGGCGGAAGTGGCCGATGTGACCGGTGATGTCGAAAGTGGCTTCGGTGATGGCGCCGAAAGAGCGGGGCGGACCTCGCGCGCAGCCTGAATCACGGAGGGTCCGCGCAGCGGAAACCGTTATTCTGGTTGCGCGAGGAAGAGGGATGTTCCACCAGGCGACGATCGCCGGAAATTCCACATCGAGGTGCCGGCCTGGTGCTCGCCGCAGCCGACATCACAGCCCCTCCAACGATCCAATTTCAGGCACCGCATCCTCGTGCAAGAGTTTCACGACCGGCGCGAGGCTCGCGGTCCAGCTGCAACGACCCGGAACAGCCTCACGACAAGGCGGCGGAACCGTCGTCCAGCCCGAACCGCCGGATCGGCATCGTGTCCGCCAGGGGTCATGCGGGATATGTGAGAGACACGGACGAGATCCGCAGCGCCGCCGGCGCGACCCTCCACTTGGCAACCTTGGCCAGCACCGAGCTGCAGCCGGCCAGGATGAGCCGGACCGCTCCGAAGATCGGGCAAGGGCTGGTGCGAATGTTTCGCCTGCAGCAAGCAGATAAAGCGGATCCCACAATCTGACCGATTGTTCCGACAATTATGATAGTCTGAATCTATGAACCAACCGATCACCCTGCGGCAGCTCCGCTATGTCGTCGCGGTCGCCGACACGCGGCATTTCGGCCGGGCCGCCGCCGCCTGCCATGTCAGCCAGCCCTCGCTAAGCGCCCAGGTCCAGGCGCTGGAGGAGATGCTGGGCGGGCCGCTGTTCGAACGGTCGAAGCGGCGGATCTTGCTGACCCCGCTGGGCGAATCCATCGTCGCCCGGGCCCGGCGGATCTTGGCGGAGACCCAGGACTTGTTGCTGGCCGCGCGCGACCAGGCGGCGCCACTGGCCGGCGACTTCCGGCTCGGGGTGATCCCGACGCTTGGCCCCTATCTGTTGCCGCGGCTGATGCGGACGCTGCGCCGCACCTATCCCGACCTCCGCCTCTATCTACGCGAGGACCTGACCGACCGGCTGGTAGAGCGGCTCCGCCGGGGCGAGCTTGAGGCGGCGCTGCTGGCCCTGCCGGTCGAGGATACGAACCTGGATTCGCTGCCGGTGTTCGACGAGCCCTTCCTGCTGGCCGTGCCGACAGGGCACCGGTTGGCCCGAGCCAGCCGGGTGACGCCGGCCGACCTGTCGGACGAGCATCTGCTGCTGCTGGAGGATGGGCACTGCCTGCGCGACCAGGCTCTGGAGGTGTGCCGCAGCGCAGCACGGACGCAGGAGGATTCGTTCGGCGCCACCAGCCTGGCCACCTTGCGCGAGATGGTGGCCGGGCGGATCGGCATCACGCTGCTGCCGGCCCTGGCCTGCACCGCTCCGACCACGGGCGATGGCGATGTCGCGCTCAGGCCCTTCGACGCGCCGCAGCCGTCGCGGCGGATCGGGCTGGTGTGGCGGCGCGGCGCGGCACGTCGGGGCGAGATCGAGATGTTGGCCGAATTCCTGCGCCAGCACCAGCCGGAAGGCGCAGTGGCGATCCCGCAGGACGACGAAACGGACCAGAGGATCGCCGACTGACGGCCCCCGCCACGCCGCGCGTCGCGGCACCTGCTCCAGAAGCGCCGGTGCCACGCGACAGATTGGAAGACAGTGGCCGCGGGCCGGCAGCCAGGGATGGCCGCTTGGGCGGCTGCTTGGTGCTTGCTATGATCGGCTGATGCCGATGACCGCCACGGCTCGGCTCGCGCCCGGGTGGAGAAGTCCGCGCGGGCCTCCGCAATGCGGCCGGCCTCCTCCAACGCGACCAGGCACGCGAGGATGACATCTACGGGCCGCTGCGGTGTCGCCAGCTTGGCCATGGTGCCGTCGTCGCGCCAGACGAGACTCAGCAGCGTGTCATCGGTCGCGCGCCACGGCCGCCCCGCCATCGGGTATGGGATTGAGCCGTCGTCCGCGTCCGGCTGGCGGCCGTCGCAGCGCCCTTATGGCGGCGGCGATCGCCCTGATATCGGCGGCGTTGCTCGCAGGCAGTCACGCTCAGCCGGACGAGCCCGGCGCCGGCGGCGCGACGTTGGTAGGTGGCACTTCTGGCGGCGGCCGGAAGCATATCGACGGGGCCGGGCTGGCGCCCTGGGTTGATCCTCGTCTGGCATGGTGGCTTGCAGACACGAAATCCGGCCCGGCCTGCGGCCGGAGCGGCTTCTAGCAGATCGGAGCGACTGCCGGGTTTTCGTGTTTGCAACACGATAGCGTCAGGGAGCTGCCGGCTCCGCCAGATGCGGCCGCCAGTCTGCCAGCATCTTCTCGAACTCGGTCTTATAGCCGTAGGCGCACGGGGACTCCGACCGGGTGGCGATCAACTGGATTACCGTCACCATGTCGTCGGCGATGGCCGCGTCCACGCTCTGGAGGTCGGCGAAATCAAAGCCGCCGCAGGACTTGGCGTTCCACCATGCCAGAAGGAAATTCGCGACGCGGCGCGACTGCGCGGTGTCGCCTCGCGCGATCTCGATCAACCTCTCCAACGCGGCGAGGGCAGGTCGGCTCATCGAAACCATGCTCATCTCCCCCTGTCATTGCGGCCGCCGAGGATCCGCGACGCCCGGCCCAGGCGTAGTATCTTGTTAAATCCGCGCTGCGCCGAGGGTGAGGGCCCGCCCCAGGAGCTTGGCCCTCTGCGTCATTCGGCGGCGAGATCTTGATAGATATCCTCGATCTCGCCGAGGTTTCGCGTCCGCTCCCACACGCACCTCGACTCCGCCGA
Source organism: Mycobacterium sp. KBS0706 (assembly GCF_005938675.2). GTDB lineage: Bacteria > Pseudomonadota > Alphaproteobacteria > DSM-16000 > Inquilinaceae > Inquilinus. Next base: position 487 of record NZ_VCCH02000197.1, on the reverse strand, counting down.
TCTCGAACTCGATCCCGCTCGCCTGCGACCGACGGTGAGTCCGGCGCTTCGGAATGGGCTCCGCCGCCGCCTCTGGCTGTATGGCCTCCACAACCGCCGGCACGAACATGGTCGGCGGGTCCTCCACCGGCTGCCGCGCCTGGCGACGCCAGGTGAACAACTGCTGCGGCGTCAGACCGTGTGGGCGAGCAACGGCACAGACCGACTCGCCCTCGGCATAGCTCTCGGCGACGATCGTCGCCTTCTCCTCCGGCAACCAGGTCCGACGCCGGCCCGCGCCCGTGAAGATCTCCACCCGCCGAACCGGCTCCGGCATATGCCGAAGCTCTGAAATCGACATGTGTCGGAGCCTCCTTCGGCTCCGAGCTTCTGCCCTACGCCGCCTCACCGAAAGGTGGCCGCGGAACATCGCTTACGTTTCACCACCTGCTGCCGGAGTTCAGCGCCATCGAGAATGTGGTGCTGCCGCAGATGATCGCCGGACGCT
>NZ_VCCH02000196.1 GCF_005938675.2 Mycobacterium sp. KBS0706 | reverse complement strand
CGGGAGTGGTGTAGGAGCGGCGAGGTGATCACCGCGATCTCCGGCGTGGGCCGGGTCGGTCAGGCGGCCAGGATAGGCAGGCTGACGAGCGGATCATCGCCGATGGCGGCAACGCTTTCCAGGGTCATGTAGCGGCAGCGCTGGACGGCCCATTCGTCGTTCTGCTCAAGCAGCAGGGCGCCGACCAGGCGGAGGATGGCGGCGTCGTTGGGGAAGATGCCGACGACTTCGGTGCGGCGCTTGATCTCGCCGTTCAGCCGCTCCAGCGGGTTGGTGGAGTGGATCTTGGACCAGTGATCCTTCGGGAACCCCATGTAGGCCAGGACGTCCGCCTCGGCCTGATCCATGAAGGCGGCGAGCTTGGGCAGCTTGGGCTTGAGCTGATCGGCGACCTTGCGCCACTGCGCCTGGCCGGCGGCGGCATCCTCCTGGGCGAAGGCGGTGGCGATGAAGGCCGAGACGACACGGCGGCCACTCTTGCCGGCGTGGGCCAGCGCGTTGCGCATGAAGTGGACCCGACAGCGCTGCCAGGTGGAGTTCAGCACCCGGGCGGCAGCGGCCTTCAGGCCCTCATGCGCGTCGGAGACCACGAGCTTGACGCCACGCAGGCCGCGCCGGGCGAGGCCGCGCAGGAACTCGGTCCAGAAGGTCTCGGCCTCGGACGGGCCGACGTCCAGGCCCAGCACCTCGCGGCGGCCGTCGGTGTTGGCGCCGACCGCCACGATCACCGCGACCGAGACGATCCGCCCGGCCTGTCGCACCTTCACGTAGGTGGCGTCGATCCACAGATACGGCCAGTCGCCCTCAATCGGGCGGGTCAGGAAGGCCCGGACCTTCTCGTCGATCTCCTCGCACAGCCGGCTCACCTGGCTCTTGGAGACGCCCGAACCGCCCATGGCCTTGACCAGTTCGTCCACAGAGCGGGTCGAGATCCCCTGGACATACGCCTCCTGGATCACCGCCGTCAGCGCCTTCTCCGCCAGCCGCCGGGGCTCCAGGAAGCCCGGGAAGTATGACCCCTTGCGCAGCTTCGGGATACGCAGTTCCACCATGCCGGCCCGGGTCTCCCAGTCTCGCTCGCGATAGCCGTTGCGCTGGTTGATCCGGTCGGCGCTGCGCTCGCCGTGTCCGGCGCCGGTCAGGTTCTCGACCTCCAGTTCCATCAGGCGCTGGGCAGCGAAGCCAACCATCTCACGCAGCAGATCGGCATCGGCGCTCTTCTCCACCAGCGCCCGAAGGCTCATCATCTCATCGGTCATCGTGGGTCCTTGGTTCGCGTTGAAGTTTGGCGACCAAAACCCTACCGAAGATCCGCGATGACCACCGCTGTGGATAAGCAGCCCGCCTGTGCCAGACTCGTGGCGGTCGCTCCGGCGGGCTACTTACCCACAGCTCCTACACCACTTGGTGGGACACAACCATCGGCGCCTGGGCCGGCGCTCGGGTCGGGCGGTTCCGGACGAGGAGCGGGAGTGGGTGGCGCGGCTGTATCGGGAGCGCTATGCCGGCTTCACGGTGAAGCACTTCCACGAGCGCCTGGTGAGCGACCACCGGTTCAACTGGGGCTACACCTGGACCAAGGGGGTGCTGCAGGCGCGTGGGCTGGTGGCGAAGGCGCCGCGGCGCGGAGCGCATCGGCGCAAGCGGCCGCGGCGACCGCTGGTCGGCATGATGCTGCATCAGGACGCCTCGCAGCACGTCTGGCTGTCGGGCCTGGGAGCGTTGGACCTGGTGGTGACGCTCGACGATGCCACCAGCGCGATCTATTCGGCCTTTCTGGTGGAAGAAGAAGGGACGCAATCGAGCTTTCGCGGCTTGGCCGAGACGATTGCTGGCCACGGGCTGTTCTGCAGCCTGTACACCGACCGGGGCAGCCACTACTTCCACACCCCGGAGGCCGGCGGCAAGGTGGACAAGGCGGCGCCAACGCAGGTCGGGCGGGCTCTGGCCCAGCTCGGGATCGAGCATATCCCGGCCTATTCGCCCGAGGCCCGCGGCCGGTCGGAGCGCGCCTTCCGCACGTTGCAGGACCGGCTGCCCAAGGAGCTGCAGCTGGCCGGCATCGTCGACGACGTGGCGGCGGCCAACCGGTATCTGCGTGAGACCTACATCCCGGCCCACAACGTCCGCTTCGCCGTGGTGCCGGCGGAGCTCGGCTCGGCCTTCGTGCCGGTGGAGGAGCATCAGTGGTGCGACATCCTGTGCGTCCAGGTCGAGCGGACGGTCGCGCCCGACAACACCGTGGCCTATGACGGCCGCCGATTGCAGATCCCGCCCCATCCGGCCCGGGCACATTTCGTGCGGGCCAAGGTCCGGGTGCACGACTATCCCGACGGCACCATGGCGATCTTCCATGGGCCGCGCTGTCTCGTGCGCTGGCAGCCAGGGGAGATCGTGCCGCCCGGTGATGATGAACTTCGCGTCCCGTCCGCCGCTTTCGGGGCCGGCGGTGCGGCGGCGGTTATGGCTGCGCCCTCCGGGCTTGCCTTCACCGCCGCCGCACCGCACAACAAAGCGCTCACTTCGTGTGCTACCTGAACCGGACATCTTCAGGCGCTCTCTACAAATCATCTGTTGCGACATCGTAGCGCTGCGGACCCCGTGTTATAATGAAATGAAGAGGGCTCGCAATAATATCGCTATAGACTGGTTTATAGGAAATTTTAGCTATGATCGGAAAGAATTCACCCTTCGAACCGATTGATCCATCCCGGATCGCGCCTTTGATTGACCAAGGAGATACTGAGGGACTCGGCACCCTGCTTGATGCGCTAACACCAACCCGGCTTTCATCGACGGCACGTGGCCTGGCAGTCGGCTCGGACCTTGGAATGCGCTTGATGGGCGTCAACATCATTGCCAGCGACTTGGCGCGCGGCCTTGATTCACCGCAGGGAGGCGCACTCGCCGAAGCAGTGCTCATCGTCGGACGGGCACATCTCGACGATCCGGCCTGCAATCCGCAACGCATCGCCGAGTGCATGGCGAACTCCGCTTGCTCCCTCGCGGCAGCTCATCAGCAGGCCGGCAGGCACGACGACATCGTTCTGCTGTCGGACGAGATGGATGTGCTGCTCGCCGGTCGCACTGACGGCAACTACCTTGCCCGGCTGCGGCTTGCCGCGGTCGATGCGCTAATCGCCATGAATCGGCTCGAGGAGGCGGAGCGCGCGCTCGCCGCACTGGAAGGCGCCGGCTGCAGCGATCCATCGCTGTCTTTCACTCGCGACCGGCTGGCAGCGCGACTGCAGAACGCGACCGAGCTGGCCGACAACCGGTCCCCCGATCGGGCGGCGCAGGATCAGTACCGTCAAGGCATGATCGCCTCCGCCGAAGCATTGCGTGCCATGGTTGCCGCCGATCCGGACATGGCTGGCCTTGCCGCTGGCTTCGATGCCCTGGCTCGCCAGGCGCAGACCGAGGCGTTGCCGAAATCGGCGTGGGATGTTTTCGACCGCGCGTCCACGCAGCATAAAATGCTGGCCGGCCTGCTCGGCCTCGACAACTCCGCGCTGCATGTTTGGAAGACCCGCGTGCGCGAGGCCTCCCGCGCGTTTCGCGACAATGATGGCCGCGATCCTGCGCTTCTGGCGCCCGCACTCCAGACCTTCCGTGAGGCCGTCGACTGGTTCGACGGGCATGATCAGCGCGAGGATGGCAACAATGCCCGATGGTGCGCCTACATTGCGGAGCGTCGCCTCGGGCGCCCGGGCGCGGCGCTTGACGTGCTCGACGAGTTGGCCGGACGGCTCGAACGCGACCGGGCCGGCATCGCCGATCCGCTCCGCCGTGCCGGCCAGGCTGCCTCCTTTCCAATGCTGCCTGCTGCAATGGTCGAATGCGCCGACATGATCGGCCAACCGACGCGCATGCTGGCTGCGATCGAGAGGGCGAAGGGACGCGCCCTTGCCGAACTGCGGGCCGCTGCAGAAGGCGTCGCAATTGATGAGGCGGCACTGCAGGTCGACCCCGCCACCGTGGCCTCTCTCGTTGCAGAACTCGGCATCGGCTACGCGAGCTATCTCGCGATCGACGATGCGGTGTTCGGCGTTGCAGTCTGGCCCGACGGTACCTGGCACCGTGCCCGCATTCCCCTGGACACGGCAAAACGGGTCGCCCTCTGCGGCCGCATCCAGCCGAAGACCTGGCGGGTTCCAGGCCGCTCTGCGGCTTTCGACTTCGGCGCCGAGCTGGCGCCGCTGGTCGACTGGCTGGTCCCGCTGCTCCCGGACCTGCCGCCGGACGGGCACCTCGTGCTCAGCCCCGATGGCGAGTTGCATCAATGGCCGCTTCAGATGGCGACGACGCCGGAAGGCCCGCTCGGCCTCGTCGCCGGCGTGACGCGCGTCCACGGCGTCGACGCGCTACGCCGTCTCGCCGCGTCGCCGCCCGCTCGGCCGTCTCGATCCGTCGCCGTTCACATCCCGGCGCGTAACGAGGCCGAGTTGGCGGCAAAGAAGCGTGCCATGACCCAGAGTATGGCGGCGCTGCCCTGTCCGTCTGCCATTCCCGCCAAGCGGGCCGATTCCGCCTGGTTTGCCACGCTTGACGCCGCCAGCGCGGTACTTCACCTCAACGCGCATGGGGTCTTCCCCGAAGCGCGGATATCCGACGGCATCGATCCCAACCCTTATCATTCAGCCGGACTGCTAATTTCTCATGAAGGTGAATTGCCCGAGCGCAGCGGCGCCTGGAAGCACCGGCTGACTCCGTCGCTCGTGATGGAGGCACCTGGCCTGAAGGTCGACGGCGCGATTGCGATTCTGCAAGGTTGCGTCTCAGGCTTGGCCAAGGAGGGGCTGGGCGGCGACGCGCTTGGCCTCGAATGGGCGCTGCTGGCGCGCGGTGCCGACACGGTGCTGGCCAGTCACTGGGACGTCGACTACCGCTCGGCCGGTGCCTTTTGTCGGCACTTCAACACAGCGTGGCTCGGCCGGGGCCGCAGCCGTATCGCCGCCTGGCAGGAGGCCGCAGCCCGAACCCGGGAGGATCCCGAGGGCGGGCCAGCCGAAGATTGGGCCGCGTTCTCGCTTTCCGGTGATTGGAGATAGTACATGGACCTTCGCAAAAACGTCGCCGCCCTCTCCGACCTTGCCGCGGTCGCGATTTGCGAGGAGTTGGCCGCTGCCCTCCTCGCTCAACCGGACGTATCGCTCGATGCCGCAGTCGCCGCACTTCCGCCGATGCTTGCGGGTGACCCCGACCTCGCTGCACTACACGCTGGGCTCGAGGAGCGCTATCACTTCGCACTGCCGCCCGAGATCTCAGTTCCGCTCGCCCGTTCCCTGCTTGACGCCGCCGCAGGCGACCCGGCGCTGGCGCCTGCACTGGCGGCCGTACTCGACGCGCACCGCGATACCAAGCAGTTCGTCCTCGAGGTGCTGGCTCTCGGAGCCGCGGTATCGATGGTGATCTTCGCGGCGACCACCAGTTACAAGGACGGCAGGATCGAAAAAAAGGTGCTCACTCCGGCGCAAGCCGAGCAGTTCGGCGCTTGGCTGAGGGAGCTAAAGCCCTGGGCCAGCTCCAATGATGGTTGAGCCGCGAGTCACGCGCCAGGCGCTCATGCCGTGGCATGGGCTTCTGGTTCTTCTTTGGATCAACCGCCTCCTATCTCAAGCATCTGAATTCGCGGTCATCGCGCCGGGGGTCCGAAACCAGACGACGACCAGATTTTCCGATTCCGAAATTGCCGAA
>NZ_VCCH02000194.1 GCF_005938675.2 Mycobacterium sp. KBS0706 | reverse complement strand
CGAGCGTCGTTGGGATTCCGGCCACAAGAAAGAACAAGACGCGAACGCGGCCTGGCCGAGATTGACGCTGCCGACCGATCTGGGATGAGGTGGCCCGAGGCGGTGAGATCGGGAGCACGCGGTGAATCGGGATTTGGGTGCCGAAGCTCTGTCGCGCGGCTGGAGCCTGAGCTTCGACGATCTGGCGCTGGATCGTCATGTCGAGCGCCGCTCGAACTGCATCTACTCGCAGCTGAAGCGCTGCTCCTCCTCCGAGGTCCACGCCATGATCGAGGGCGTGCTGCGGCACTGCACCGACATGACGATCCAGCGCCAGTATGTCGACAGCCATGGCCAGAGCGAGGTGGCCTTCGCCTTTTGCCGGCTTCTCGGCTTCGAGCTGGCGCCGCGGCTGAAGGCGATCGCCCGCCAGAGACTGTATCTGCCCGACGCCGAGCTGCGCCGCGAGCTCAGCAACCTGGCGCCGATCCTGTCGAAGGTGATCGACTGGGACCTGATCGAGCGGCAATACGATGAGATGGTCAAGTTCACCGCGGCGCTGCGGCACCGCACGGCCGAGCCCGAGGCGATCCTGCGCCGCTTCGCCAGCACCGCCGTCCGGCATCCGACCTACGAGGCCCTGCACCAGCTCGGCCGGATCGTGAAGACGATCTTCCTCTGCCGCTACCTGGCCGACGAGGCGTTCCGCCGTGAGATCCACGACGGGCTGAACGTGGTGGAAAGCTGGAACAGCGCCAACGGCTTCATCTTCTTCGGCAAGGGCGGCGAGATCGCCTCCAACCGCATGGAAGACCAGGAGATGGCCGTGCTGGCGCTGCACCTGCTGCAGAACTGCCTGGTCTATGTGAACACGCTGATGCTGCAGCGGCTCCTCTCCGAACCCGGCTGGGGCGACCGGATGACGCCGGAGGACTGGCGTGCCCTGACGCCGCTGATCTACGCCCACATCAACCCCTACGGCCGGTTCGACCCGGACCTCAGCCGCCGCATCGACTTCGAGCCGCGGATGGCAGCGTGACCGGCCATCCGTCCGACGGTCGGGCAGTGCCGATCAGCCTTCGCCTGACCCCACACGGCCATCTCATCGCGGAAGGCGCTGACGCACCCGAGATCGCCGACGCGTCCTCCCTGGCGGTGCGCCTGGGCGAAGCGTTCGCCCAGGGCACCGGGCATGGCTTGCTGCGCCTCGGCGCGGGCGAGGTCGGCCAGGCCCTGCCACCGCCGCTCGCCTGGTGGCGCGCCTTCGCGGCCCGCTACGTGACGGCGCTCTGCCTGCACGCCGGAGGCGCGGCTGAAGAGGCCTCGGTCTCCGCAGTCCTCGACGTTCCGGCGCCGGACGAGGCGGACCTCGGCACTCTCGTGCTGACAGCCCCGATGATGACCGGCGCCGAATACCTCACGCCGGAGGTGCTGCGGTCGCTCTGGGCCGAGATCGCCCAGGCGGCGGCTGCCTCCCTCGCTGCCGCCGGCACCGACCTCCAGGGCTTCCTGAAGGGGCTCAACCCGGCCTGGAACCTGGTCGGCCGCGTGCATTTCAACCTGGCGGAGAACCGCAGCGATGCGGACGCTCCCTTCGCCTTCATGGCCACCTACACCACCCACCTGTCGGCCCAGGCCAGGGCGCAGCACCTGCCGCTGGGCCAGGCCCTGCGCGAATACGCCGGCGCCGCCAACCGGGCCAAGCTGCTGTCGCTGCTGCTGCCGGTGCAGCGCGCCGCCGAGACCTGCTCCTGGCTCAAGCCGATGATCGACAGGGGGGAGATCTTCCATCCCCTGCGCTGGACACCGGGCGACGCCGCGCGCCTCCTCGCCAGCGCCATCGACCTGGAGCGAGCCGGAGTGGTGGTGCGCATGCCGGCCACCTGGCGCGCCGGACGCCCGTCGCGGCCACAGGTTACCGCCGTCGTCGGCAGCTCCGCCCCCTCGGCGCTCGGCCTGGACGGCCTCCTGGACTTCACGGTCGAGATGACTCTCGACGGCGAGGCACTGAGCGACCAGGAGATCGCCGCCCTGCTCGCCGGCACCGAAAGCCTCGTGCTGCTGCGCGGCCAGTGGGTCGAGGTCGACCGCGAGCGGCTCACCCGCACGCTCGACCGCTTCCAGGCGGCGGAGGCGCTGGCCAAGCGTGACGGCCTGACCTTCGCCATGGCGATGCGAATGCTGGCCGGTCTTCCCGCGGAGGAGAGCCCCGACGACACCGCCGCCGACTGGTCGCGCGTCACCGCCGGGCCATGGCTGGCCGCCGCCCTGCAGTTGCTGCGCGCTCCGAACGGCGATGGCATCGATCCAGGCCCTGCGCTGCACGGCACCCTCAGGCCCTACCAGAAGGCGGGCGCCCAGTGGTTGCATCTGCTGTCCGGCCTCGGCCTCGGCGCCTGTCTGGCCGACGACATGGGGCTGGGCAAGACCATCCAGGTGCTGGCCCTCCTCCTGGCGCAGCGCCGGATGGCCGGCCCCACATCACCGCCGCCGTGCCTCCTGGTGGCGCCGGCCTCGCTGCTGGCGAACTGGATGGCCGAGATCGAGCGCTTCGCCCCCGGCCTGACGGCAAGGATCCTGCATCCCTCGGCCATGACCGCCGAAGAGATGCGCCAGTTCTCGCCGGAGCAGGCCCAGGAGCTGGACCTCGTGATCACCAGCTATGGCACGCTCTTGCGCATGCCGGTCCTGGCCGATATCGCTTGGCGGTTCATCATCCTCGACGAGGCGCAGGCGATCAAGAACCCGAACGCCAAGCAGACACGGGCCGCCAAGACCCTGAAGGCGCAGGCCCGGATCGCCCTGACCGGCACGCCAGTCGAGAACGATCTCGGCGACCTCTGGTCGATCTTCGATTTCATCAACCCGGGCCTCCTCGGCACCGCCAAGCAGTTCGGCAAGGTCGCCGCCAGGCTCGCCGAACGCGACCACAACCCCTACGGCCCGCTGCGCGAGCTCGTCCGGCCCTACATCCTGCGGCGCATGAAGACGGACAAGTCGATCATCGCCGACCTGCCCGACAAGACCGAGGTCAAGGCCCATTGCCATCTCAGTCGCCGCCAGGCCGCGCTCTATGGCCAGGCGGTCGAGGATCTCGCCGAGAAGCTGGAGACCGCCGACGGCATCCAGCGCCGGGGTCTCGTCCTGGCGATGCTGATGCGCCTCAAGCAGATCTGCAACCACCCCTCGCAGTGGCTCCATGACGACGCCTGGGACGAGGCGGACAGCGGCAAGCTGGCCCGGCTGCGCGAGATCGCGGAGGTGGTGGCCGTCCGGCAGGAGAAGATGCTGGTCTTCACCCAGTTCCAGGAGGTCATCGCGCCGCTCGCGGCGTTCCTCGGCTCGGTGTTCGGCCGCGCCGGGCTCGTGCTGCACGGCGACACCGCCGTCGGCAAACGCAAGGATCTGGTCGCGACCTTCCAGGAGGATGAGACGGTGCCGTTCTTCGTCCTGTCGCTGAAGGCCGGAGGCTCCGGGCTGACCCTGACGGCGGCGTCGCATGTCGTGCATTTCGACCGCTGGTGGAACCCGGCGGTGGAGAACCAGGCCACCGACCGGGCCTTCCGCATCGGCCAGAACAGGAACGTCCTGGTGCACAAGTTCCTGTGCCGCGGCACCGTGGAGGAGAAGATCGACGCCATGATCGAGGCCAAGCAGGGGCTCGCCGACGCCTTGCTGGCGAACACCAGGGAGATCAACCTGACCGAACTCTCCGACGACGTCCTCCTGCGGCTGGTCCGCCTCGACCTCGACGCCGCGATGAAGGACTGAGCCTATGTCGCGATACGACTACCACGGCGGCTGGACGCCCTACGTTCCCGTCGCCGAGCGCCGCCGCAGGGCCGCGCGCGAGGTCGAGACGCTGCGCCGCAAGGGCCAGCCCGTCGCGCCGGTGACGATCGAGGGCCGGCACATCGCCACCACCTTCTGGGGCAAGGCCTGGTGCGAGAACCTGGAAAGCTATCACGACTTCGAGAGCCGCCTCCCCCGCGGCCGCACCTATGCGCGCAACGGCTCGGTGCTCGACCTGCAGATCGCCCGCGGCAAGGTCACGGCGCTGGTCAGCGGCTCGGAACTCTACCGCGTGGCCATCGCCATCACCGAGATCCCGAAGGCGAAGTGGGAGGCCATCCGCGCCGATTGCTCCACCGGCATCGACAGCCTGGTCGAGCTGCTACAGGGCCGCTTCTCCAAGGGCATCATGGAGCGCCTCTGCCGGCAGAATGCCGGGCTGTTCCCGAAGCCGGCGGAGATCCGCCTCTCCTGCACCTGCCCGGACTATGCGTCGATGTGCAAGCACGTCGCCGCGGCGCTGTACGGCATCGGCGCCCGGCTCGATCACGCGCCGGAGCTGCTGTTCCAGCTGCGCGGCGTCGACGGCGGCGATCTGGTCGCCCAGGTCGACGCATCGTTGCCGATCTCGACCACGGACGTGGCCGCCGACAAGGTGCTGGCCGCCGCTGACCTCTCGGCGCTGTTCGGCCTCGACATGGCCGAGCAGCCGGCCGCGCCGCCAGAGCCGCCGTCCAGGCGGCGCGAGCCCAACTCCCCGGCCCCGAAACATCCCGAGCCTGCCGCCAAGGCAAACCGGGCCAAGGCGCCCGGCAATCCCGACACACCGTCCCTTACCCTCACTGTGGACGTATTCATTCCTCCTGCCGCGCCCAACGAGTTGGGCGTGGTGGTCACCGATGGCGGCAGCCCCAGGCGCGACGTCACGACCGCCGTAGTGTTTGGCTCGCAAACGCTCGCCGAGGCCCTGGCCCAGGCCCGGGAGTTTGTCGAACGCGCCATCGACGACCTTTTCGGCCCGCCATGGACGCGCTGGTTCCAGGCCTCCTATGGCTGGCAACTCACCGAGATTGGCTTCGATCCGGAGACGGGGCTGCACCTCCGTGAGCCGATCCCGCCAGATCCGTCAGCACAGCGGACGGTGGCCTCAGCACACCCAGCCATAAAGCCGCCGCGTGGGGTGCGCGCAAACGGTCGTTTGAGCGACCGAAAACCCACCCCAGCCAAAACAAAGGCTTGATCCGCGCACAAACCTGTTGCCAAATTACGCGCAAAGGCAACAGACTTCTGCGACATCGCCATGCTGCTCGGCTACGCTCGCGTCTCCAAGAGCGACGACCAGGATACCCGGCCCCAGATCGATGCTCTCGAAGCCGCGGGTTGCCGGCTGATCTATGAGGAGCGCGCCTCCGGGGGCCGCTGGGACCGGCCCGAACTGCACCGCCTGCTCAAGCGCCTGCGCCCCGGCGATGTCCTCGTCGTCTGGAAGCTCGATCGTCTCTCCCGTTCGCTCAAGGACCTGCTGCTCATCCTGGAGAGGATTGATCACGCCCGGGCCGGCTTCCGCTCTCTGACCGAGGCGATCGACACCACCACCCCAGCCGGACGCATGATGATGCAGATGCTCGGCTCCTTCGCCGAGTTCGAGCGCGCTATGGTCCGCGAGCGCACCCACGCCGGACTGCAGGCGGCCAAAGCCCAGGGGCGCCAAGGTGGACGGCGTCCCAAGCTCCTGCCGCATCAGAAAACCGAAATCCTCGGCATGCTGGGTACCGGACGCTCCGCCGCCGAACTCGCTCGGCTGTTCCAGGTCCATCGAGCCACCATCGGCCGCATCGCCGCCGAAGCCCGCATCGGCTCCCCCGAGCCCGTTCCTTGATCGTTCTTTCTCGTGGCCAAAATCCCACCGACGCTCACACTACCCCGAGTTCCTGCGCCGCTTCCTGCTGCACGTCCTGCCCGCAGGCTTCCACCGCATCCGCCACTACGGCCTGCTG
>NZ_VCCH02000193.1 GCF_005938675.2 Mycobacterium sp. KBS0706 | reverse complement strand
CAGGATGTCGTCGAAGCTGGTGCCGATGACGTTCTCGATGTTGGTCAGCGTGTCGGTCTGGGCCTGGCCGCCATTGAGATTGGTCGTCAGATTGACCGCGACGGGGCCGGTCTCGAGATGATAGTCGGCCGTATCGATATCGGCGCCGCCGTCGAGGGTGTCGGCGCCGGCTCCTCCCAGCAGGGTATCGCTGCCGCCGCCCCCGGTCAGGATGTCGTTTCCGGCATTGCCCGCGAGGATGTTGGCGCCGGCATCGCCGGTGAGCATGTCGTCGAAGGCCGAGCCGGCGAGATTCTCGATGCTGATATACGTGTCTCCGGCCGCGGCGCCGAAGGTGGCCCCGCTGGCCAGGTCGACAAGGGCGCCCTGGGTGTCGGTCGCATACGACGCCCAGTCGGACCCGGCCCCGCCGTTGAGCTGGTCTGCGCCGGCCCCGCCGATGATGACATCGTCGCCGTTGCCGGCGTCGAACCCGTCGGCGCCCGCCCCGCCGTCCAGCAGGTCATTCCCGTCGAAGCCCGTGATGGTGTTCGAGCCGGCATCGCCGGTGAGCTGGTCGTCGAAGTTCGAGCCGCCGAGGTTCTCGATGCTGATATAGGTGTCCCCGGCCGCCGCTCCGGAGGTGGCCCCGGTGGCCAGATTGACCACGGCGGCCGAGCTGTCGGGAAAATAGGACGCCCAGTCGCGCCCGGCCCCGCCGTTGAGAACGTCCGCGCCAGCCTGACCATTCAGGACGTCGTCGCCCTCGTTGCCCAGGAGCGTGTCGTCACCGGCGCCGCCGCTCAGCAGGTCGCTTCCGGCAGCGCCATCGAGGGTATTCGCTCCGCCATCTCCGGTCAGTTGGTCGTTATAATCCGACCCGTACAGGCTCTCGATCCCGGCCAGCGTGTCGCCCTGTGCATCGCCGCCTGAGCCGGTGCCGGTCAGCAGATTGACGACGACTGCCGCAGCCGAGCTGTAGTAGCTCGCGATGTCCCAGCCGTTGCCGCCAATGATGCGATCCGCGCCTGCGCCGCCCAGCAGGCCGTCGTCGCCGTCCCCACCGTCGAGGATGTCGTCGCCGAGGCCGCTGACGATATCGTCCTCGCCCGCGCCGCCCTCCAGGACGTTCGCGCCACCGTCACCGACGATCGTGTCGTTGCCGGCACCCGTGCGCACGTTCTCGATGCTCGACAGCCATTCGATCCCGCCCGGGAAGTCTGCGAAGGTGCCCTGGCCGGTGGTCAGATTCACGGTCACCGCGGCGCCGTAGTAGGTGTAGTCCGCCGTGTCGGTGCCGTTACCGCCATTGAAGGTGTCCCAGCCCCAGTCGCCGCTCAGAACATCGTCGCCGTCGCCGCCGTTGAGGACGTCTTGGCCGTCGCCGGCGAGGATGATGTCGTTGCCGGCACCGCCGTCGAGGGTATCGTTGCCGGTGCCGCCCTCCAGCAGGTTGGCGCCGCCGTCGCCGATGACGATGTCGTTGCCGGCACCCATGCGCACGTTCTCGATATTCGACAGTGGCTCATACTGATCGGGTGGATACCCTTCGAAGGTGCCCCGGCCGGTGGCCAGGTTCACGGTCACGCCGAGGCCGTAATAGGTATAGTCCACCGTGTCGATGCCGGCGCCGCCATTGAAGGTGTCCCAGTCCCAGCCGCCGCTCAGGATATCGTCGCCGTCGCCGCCGTTGAGGACGTCGTTGCCCCAGCTGCCGTCGAGGATGTCGTTGCCCGCGACACCGTTGATCATGTCGGCGTCATTGGTTCCTGCGAGGTTGTCGCTGCCGGCCGTGCCGTTGATGATAGCCATTGCCCTGTCCCTGTTCATGGTTGCGGCGCCGCATTCCCGGCGCGGTGGTTACGGTTGAAGGCTGTCGCGCTCAGCCGGCGCTTCCTGGTCGAGACATGACGAGACCGCGTCAGGACCGGCCTGAGCGCTCCGGCACCTCTCTCCGGCTTGGATGTGCCCGTGCTGTGCGACTGGCGGCAAGATCCCACCTGCAGGATCGCTAATGCCGGCCAGTGGCGCAGGATCGATTAGTGGATGAGTGTGGAGATATTCTTTTCAGACAACAGATATGTGATTTCTATCACAGGAATTGGATGAGTCAATCGCTTGGTTACATTATATTTATCTCGAATTGCGGCTTTCCCGCCCAATGGTCGGCGATATCCGTCGTATCGGTTGCAGCATGCCTGCTTCCCTCGATGGTGGCGGGACGCGAGAACGGGAACTTCCTGGCGGAACACCCGTCATTGATCCTGGCGACCCGGATCTCCGGGCGACTGCCGCATACCCAGGATGGAGCGAGACGATGAAGGTCCGGAGGTTCGCGATCGCAGACGCGTCGATGGAGCGTTCCCCAGGGCAGAAGGCCGACTTTCGGTTTCGACGGATGCCGGGACGGTCACCGCCGGCCCCGGCGAGATCGTCTATATGCCCAAGGGCGAAGCGGTGACCATCCGCTCGCACGAGGAGGGGGCGGTGACCGCCTACGTCACCCACCCGCATTGGCGGGCGGCTCACGCCTGAGCCGCGGCCTCGTCGAGGCACCAGGCAGATCCCGATCTCCGCCGCCACCAAGCCAAGCGCCGTCGGCGGCTCGCGCACCTCGTGCACGACCTGCGCTCGAGGCCGTGGTCGCCGAACAGCGCCAGCACCTGGTCGGCATGGCTCGGCCGCGGCGTCTTGGATAGATGATCAGCGGCTGGCCGGCGAGATCGTCGAGGCGCAGCGGGCCGGACTGATCCTGCAGCGGATGCGCTTCCGGCAGCGCCAGCCGGGGGCGCGCTTCTGGATGGCTGGGCGATCGCCGTAGACGACGCCTGGGTTTCGGGTGCCGCCTCCCCGTTCGTCGGCAAAGGGTGAACAGCGGCCATTGCGTCGAGCGCCCCAGAGCGGACATGGCTGGATTCGACCCTAAGCGGCCTTTCATATCAAGCCAGCCCGCGGCCCGTCGTGACGCGAATTACAGTCCGTGACCGTTCCTGCGCCGAAAGCTCTGCAGGGTCATGCCGTGAAGCAATACAGGCGGAACAGGTCCGAGGGCGCAGCAAAGATCTCACGCACTGCGCCGAAACCCCCGTTGCGACCGAGGTCGCGCCAACCTGCATCCGTTTCGGGGAAGTCGGCCGCGTGCACATGCGCCGCCATGGCGTTCCACTCCGCTTCACTGTAGGCGGTCCAGAACGGCTTCTGCAGGTCCCAACGGTGCAGCCAAGCCTCCCGATCCTCACCATCGGGACTGGCGTTCTCGTAAATGAGGAGGAGCCCGTGCTTGCCCAGGATGCGGTGGATCTCGCGCATGAAGGCCAGCTTCTCCGGGTTGCGCAGATGATGCAGGGACAAGCCGATCCAGACGATGTCCGCCGGGTCCGTTCGAGAAGACACCGACCTGATGAAATCGCCCTGTTCGAGCGTTGCCGGGCAGGAGAGCCTCTCGCAGGCCTTTCGAGCGAGCCCGAGCGCCACGGGGGACAAGTCGATGCCGTGATAGTGCGCGACCTGGGTTCCATCGAGTGCGGCGACGCTTGCTCCAGCATCGCCACAGGCGATATCAAGAAAATCAAAGGGACGATCGACGTCTTGGACCAGAAATTCATGTAGCCGTGCGTAGGCCTCGCGATGGAACAAGAAATTGTTTTCCACCATTTTGTGATAAATATCCCAGTCACGCTGGAAGAGAACCAGAGTCGAAGGATCGGAGCTGGGATAGGGCGCCGCTTCTCCGCCGGTCTCTGCCATTGCTTCCCCCCCCGCTCCGGAATGCTCCCGACGCATTGGAAACAATTTAAGATAACACGTTTTAAGGTTGATGGATATCCGAGCGGCAAGCCGGTGACTCGTCCCATCATCGACTCGCGGACTCGCCGGTGGGCAACGGCCGCACGTTGCGGAAGGACGCAGACACCATCGCCTGCTACACTCGTGCCGGCATTCGAGAGAGCCCCGGCCATGGAAGCGTCCGGCAGTCGGCGTCTCGCTGCGATCCTGGCGGCCGATGTCGTCGGTTACAGCCGGCTCGTGGCGGAGGACGAGGAAGGAACACTGCGGACGCTCGGGACTTACCGGGCCGCCATCTCCGATCTGGTGCGCGAGCACGGCGGGCGAATTTTTGGCACGGCCGGCGACAGCGTCGTCGTCGAGTTTGCGAGCATAGTGCAGGCGGTCCGCGCGGCGGTCGCGATCCAGCGGGCCCTCCAGCGGCGCAATGCCGATCTGCCGCCCGGCAAAAGGCTGGAATACAGGATCGGGATCAATGTCGGCGATGTGGTCGCCGAAGGAGACGATCTCCTTGGCGACGGCGTCAATGTCGCCGCGCGTCTGCAGGAAATCGCCAGCCCGGCCGGCATTTGCGTCAGCGGGGTAGTGCGGGAGCAGGTTGAGGGCAAGCTCGATTTTTACTTGTCCTCTGTCGGCGAGCGTTCACTCAAGAACATCCCTCGGTCAGTCCCAGTCTATCGTGTCGAATGGCGTGCAGAAGAGCCGGTCGCGATGGACGCGCTCCTCAGCGGCCGGTCGCTCGCTTTGCCGGACAAGCCGTCCATCGTAGTCCTGCCGTTCGTCAACATGAGCGGCGATCGGGAACAGGAATACTTCGCCGACGGCGTCACCGAGGACATCATCACCGCGCTTTCACACTATCGCTGGTTCTTCGTCATCGCGCGGAACTCTGCCTTCGCCTACAAGGGACGTGCGCTCGATGTGAGGCAGATCGCCCGCGAGCTCGGCGTGCGCTATGTGCTCGAAGGCAGCGTGCGTCGGGCAGCGAGCCGCCTCCGGGCCACCGCTCAGCTCGTCGACGCGGAGACCGGTCGCGATCTCTGGGCCGAGCGCTTCGATCGTGATCTTTCCGATGTGTTCGCCCTGCAGGACGAGGTCACCCAAAGCGTGGTCGCGGCGATCGAGCCTGAGATGCAACTCGTTGAGGGTAGGCGAGCCACGCGCAAAAATGGCGGCAGCCTCGATGCCTTTGATCATTGCATGCGCGGCATCTGGCACTTTCAGCAGTTTGCCCGCGACGAGAATCGCACTGCGGAGATGCTGCTGCGGCGCGCCATCGAGCTCGATCCCAATTTAGCGCTGGCCCACGCATATCTCGCGCGCACGTTGAATGCTCGGATCTGGTGGGGGTGGAGCGAGGATATCGATAACGAGATGGCCGACGAAGTGGCAGCGGCGGCGCGCGCTGTTGTGCTCGACGAACGGGACCCATACTCACACTACGCGCTGTTCCTCGCGGCGATGATCTCGCTCCGCCATGAGCAGTCGCTCGCCGCAGCGCAGCGCGCGATCGACCTCAGCCCCAACTTTGCCCTCGGTTACTTCGCGCTCGGATGGATCCGCGTCTACATGGGCCGGTCGGCGGAGGCGATCGACCCGATGCTTCGCAACCTCCGCCTCAATCCCAACGACCGCCAGTCGGAGACCTTTCTTGGCTTCGTGGGCCTAGCGCAGTATCACGTCGGCAACTTCGAGGATGCGGCCGAATACTGCTGTCGAGCACTCCGTGTTCGCCAAAATCGCATCACGCTGCGCACCCTGCTTGCCGCTCTCGGGCAGCTTGGCCGGCACGACGAAGTCGCCTCTGTTATCGTGAAGATGGACGAGGTCAAGCCACCCCAGGCGGACCGCCACTGGGAGGTCACGATGCCGTATGCCGATCCCGCGAGCCGCGCTTTCCTCGACGAGGGGCTGCGAAAGGCCGGCCTGCAGATCTGACGGGGGCGGCGGCGGGGATTTGCCTCAAGGCGCAAACCCCATCCAGTGCGGGTTCCAATCCCGGATACTGGAGGTTGCGGGCGTCGGCTGGCACTCGCCGGAGGGCTCGCTTT
>NZ_VCCH02000192.1 GCF_005938675.2 Mycobacterium sp. KBS0706 | reverse complement strand
GGCTCATCAGCAGGTACATCGGCACCATGCCGGCCAGGGGCGACGCCCCCATGGCCGAGCACAGGACATCCGCCTCGCCGCCGGACATGGCCGTGACCAGCGCCATGAGGGCGAAGGTCGGCGTGGCTGCGAGATGCAGCCAACCGGCCGCGCCGAGCGGCCGGCGAGACATCGCGATATCACTCATGGCCGTACTCGTCATGGCGGCGCCACCACACGCCGGCCTCGTTGCGTCCCTTCGGCGCGCGGTCGAGCCACTGATACGAGCCCCACAGGCCGTCCAGCCCGCGGGCATAGGTCGAGTAGGTGTGATAAACAGCGCCGTCCTCGAGCACGAAGGCGCTCAGCCCCGGCTTGTCGCGCATGTAGCTCGGCGCGTCGGTGCCGCACATCTCCGCGAACTGCACGACCGGCGCTGGGATCGCCGTCGACTTCATCGCCAGGCCGCTGCGCCGGTAGTTGTATTCGACCGTCCCGCCGCGCTGCTGCTCCTCGGTGAAGGAGACGTTGAAGTCGTAATTGAACGCGCCATCGGCCGAGGACGCCCAGGGGAAGCCCCATCCCATCCGCTGCTTGTAGGCCTGCAGCCTGGCCAGCGGCGCCCGCGACACCGCCCAGAACGCCACGTCATGGTTGGCGAGATGGACCGCGAAGCCGTTGAAGCCGTCCGCGATCATCGAGCATGACGGGCAGCCGGCCTTGTAGTCGGGCCCAAACATGAAATGGTAGACCAGGAGCTGCGACCGCCCCTGGAACAGCTCCGGCAGCGAGACGGCGCCGTCATCGGTCTCGAACCGGTACTCCTTGTCGACCCGGACCCAGGGCAGCGCCTGCCGCCGCCGCGCCAGCTCGTCGCTCTGCCGCGTCAGTTCCTTCTCGGCCGCGAGCAGGTCGAGCCGCGCCGCCAGCCATTCCTCGCGGGTTCCAGTCAGATGTGCCGTCATCGTTCGCTCTCCATCGGTGTCCTGTGGGTTAGACTGGTGCCGGGGAGCGAATGGCGGGGAGTGACAAGTGTGACGGGATTCCGATGGACTCGCTGATCACGGCCGCGGGGCGGGCGCTGGCGGCGGGCGATCCGCTCGGTGCCCTGAACCGGGTCGCCCTGCGCGACGACGCGCCGGCACTGGCGTTGCGCGGCATCGCCATGGCGCAGCTCGGCGACCTCGCCCGGGCCAAGGTGCTGCTGCGCCGGGCGGGCCGCGCCTTCGGGGCCAGGGAGGCCGTCTCCCGCGCCCGCTGCGTCGTCGCCGAGGCCGAGGTGGCCCTCGCCTCGCGCGACCTCGGCTGGCCGCCGAAGGCGCTGGAGGCGGCGCGGGCGACGCTGGACGCACATGGCGACCGGCTGAACGCCGCCCATGCGCGCACCCTGGCGATCCGCCGCCTGCTGCTGATCGGGCGACTCGACGAGGCCGAGCAGGCGCTGGCCGGGCTCGACCCCTCCCCTCTCCCGCCGGCCTGGCGGACCGCGCATGAGCTGGTGCTCGCCGGGATCGCGATGCGGCGCCTGCAAACGGGACCGGCCCGGGCCGCCCTCAACCGTGCCGGCCATGCCGCCCGCCTCGCCCGCATCCCGGCGCTGGCGGCGGAGGTCGAGACCGCGTCCCGCCTGCTCGACACGCCGGCGGCGCGCCTGATCGCACGCGGCGGGGAGCGGCCGCTGCTGCTGGCGGAGGTCGAGGCGCTGCTGGCGTCGCCGGCGCTGGTGGTGGATGCGTGCCGCCATGCCGTGCGCGAGGCCGGCACGGTGGTGTCGCTGGCCCGGCGCCCGGTGCTGTTCGCCCTGGCCCGCGCCCTGGCCGAGACCTGGCCCGGCGACGTGCCGCGGGGCACGCTGCTGCAGCGGGCCTTCGGCGCGAGATTCGCCGATGAATCGCACCGGGCGCGGCTGCGGGTCGAGATCGGGCGGCTGCGCGCGGCGCTGCGGCCGCTGGCGGGCGTGACCGCGACGGCGCGCGGCTTCGCCCTGGTGCCGCATGACGGCCGCGAGGTCGTGGTGCTGGCCCGGCCGGTCGAGGAGCGGCATGCGGCGGTGCTGGCCTTCCTGGCCGACGGCGAATCCTGGTCCAGCTCGGCCCTGGCCCTGGCGCTGGACGCCAGCCAACGCACGGTGCAGCGGGCGCTCGACGCGCTGGCGGAGGCGGGCAAGGTGCAATTCTTCGGCCAGGGCCGGGCGCGCCGCTGGGTGACCCCGCCCCTGCCCGGTTTCACGACGGCCTTGTTACTCCCGGCCCTGCTGCCCGACGGCTAGGATGGCCGCATGCAACGATCGAGGAGGCGACCCATGACCGAGATCATCCGCGAATACGGGCCGTTCCCGGGCGTCGACGAGGTGGCCGGCGTTACCTATGACGGCGAGCGCGTCTGGTTCGCCTCCGGGGACAGGCTCAACGCCCTCGATCCGAACAGCGGCAAGACGGTGCGCTCGCTCGACGTGGCCGCCCATGCGGGCACGGCCTTCGACGGCCGACACCTGTTCCAGATCGCAGAGAGCCGGATCCAGAAGATCGACCCGGAGACCGGCCGGGTGCTGGCCACCATCCCGGCGCCTGGCGGCGGCAACGATTCCGGCCTCGCCTGGGGCGAGGGCACGCTGTGGGTCGGGCAGTATCGGGAGCGCAAGATCCACCAGGTCGACCCCGAGACCGGCCGCGTGCTGCGCACCATCGACTCCAACCGCCACGTCACCGGCGTCAGCTGGGTCGACGGCGAGCTGTGGCACGCCACCTGGGAGGCCGATGAGAGCGAGCTTCGACGGATCGATCCGCGGTCGGGCGAGGTGCTGGAGAGCCTGGAGATGCCGGCCGGAACCTTCGTGTCCGGGCTGGAATCCGACGGCGCCGACCAGTTCTTCTGCGGCGGCGGCAAGAGCGGCAAGGTCCGGGCGGTGAGAAGGCCGAAGCGGGGCTGATCACAGTTACGAGGAGGGGCGCGTGCTTGACGATAAGTCGTCTCGCACGAGGACGGCCGAGGGCGCGGCTCAAGCTGCCGGTTGCAGAGAATGCTCACCCGCCAGCGCGATGCGCTGCCCGCCGCCGGATGACAATGCCCGGAAGCAGGTGGAGAAGCCCTACGCTTCGAAAGACCGGGCGGCTCGCTCTCGCTGGCCGGCCTGTTCGATGGCCGCGTCCAGTTGGTCGTCCCATCACTTCATGTTCGGTCCCAAGTAAAAGGAACGACGCAGGCCTACGTTTCAGGCTGACAAGAGAGTCGACCGCATCTCGATCCAACTCGCCCATTGGTTCGGCCGTCGCTCCATCGCGCGGATCGCTCTTCGCTGGAATTGCCCGACGCCGCGAGCTATATGACCATCTATATGGTCAGGAGCGTGACATGGACTCGGTCAATCTGGCGGATGCCAAGGCCCATCTGAGCGAGCTCGTCGATCGGGTGGAGGCTGGGGATTCGATCGACATCACCCGGCGCGGCAAGCCGGTGGCGAGACTGACCGCCGTGGCGAGACCCCGCAAGCGGGTCGATCTGGCTGCGCTCCAGACCTTGGCGGCCACCATGCCGGACCAGGCGCAGGACGCCGCCGATCTGGTGCGGTCGATGCGGGATGGCGACCGCTACTGATGCACTATCTCGACACGTCGCTGATCGTCGCAGCGCTAACCAACGAAGCTACGACGCCGCTCGTTCAGCGCTGGCTCGCGGCGCAGGATCCGGCGCAACTGCTGATCAGCGACTGGACCATCACCGAGCTGTCGTCCGCCATGTCGATCAAGCTGCGCACCGGCCAGATCACGCTGGATCAACGCGCGGCGGCGTTGGCGATGTTCAACAAGCTGGTCGTGGAGAGCTTCACCGTCCTTCCGGTCGCCGGCCGGCATTTCCGGACGGCGGCGACCTTCGTCGATCAGCACGCGCTCGGGCTGCGCGCCGGCGATGCGCTCCACCTCGCCGTCGCGTCGGAGCACGGTGCCACGGTGCACACGCTCGACCAGCGGCTCGCCGATGCCGGCCCCGTGCTGGGCATTCCGGCGCAGCTCCTGCCCTAGCCTATCCGCCCGCCCCGGCACGTGCCGGAGCGTCGCGATCAACCCTGCGCCCATCTGACCTGGCGTCGAATACCGTCCAGCTTATCCTCGGCCAGGCCGGCAAGGCTGGCTTCATCCAGATAGCCCTCGAGGATGAGGACGGCAAAGACGTGGGTGAGCTGCGAATACCGATAGTCGAAGAGGGTGTCGATATGCCGGCGTCTCTCGCGCAGGTACCATTCGAGATCCCACATCTCCGACGGCGTCGCCACCTGGGCGGCCTTGGCCTTGAACTCGGCCAGGATCCTCGCGAGCGCCACGGCGAGTGCTGCCTCATAGGCGCGGCGCGCGATCTTCTTTTCGGACGGAGACCATTTGTCGTCGGGCATGAGTGGGGCTTTCCATTCGCTCGAAGAGCAGCAGCCGATCACCAGAGCCTATTTTGTCGCCTCACCGCCACCCCTCATCGACCAGCCGCTGCGGCCGCCCATGCCTTCGTGGCCTGGCATGTCTCCATGGCCCGCTTATAGGCATCGCGTCCGCTGGTCCGGGCCACATAGGCCCGCTCCGCTTCGCCGAGGACGACGCCTCCGGCTCTCTGGGCGAATTCGAGGGCGTAGGTCACCGAGATGTCGGCCGCCGTGAACGTCTCGCCGGCGAGATAGGGCGAACGCGCAAGCTGCCGCGTTACCAGCCCCAGCCGGCTCTCGAACACCTCCAGCGCCTTGCCGGCACCCCAGTTCCGCCGCTCGGCCTCCGGCGCGAGATTGCGGCTGACCACGACGAAGTACATGGACGCCGCGAGGCCGGCTTCGCCGAGGTGAAGGAACTGCTGGTACGCGGGGAAGGCGGGATGCTGCGGGCCGGGCGCGAGCGGCGTCGGTCCGTGGCGGGCCATCAGATACTCCATGATCGCGATCGACTCGACCATGGTGACGTCGCCGTCCTGGATCGCCGGGATGAAGCCGGCGGGGTTTATGGCCAGGAACTCCGCGTCGTCCTCGACGCCGGCCAGCAGGTCCACCGGCCTCAGCCGGTAGGCGAGCCCCATCTCCTCGAGCAGCCAGACGACCCGGAATCCTCTGCCTTCACCAAAGACGGTGATCATCTCTCGCGATCCTTCGTTGGCATGGCCAATTCAATCGCTCGGCGACGGGGTCACGCCGGCCGATAGATCTGCGCCACCGCGCCCCCCGGAAAGGCCGTCGAGCTGACCAGCCTTAGAGGCGCCGGCGCGGCGAGTTCGGAGAACAGCGGCAGGCCTTTGCCCAGCGCCACGGGCGCCACCAGCAGGACGAACTGGTCGACCAGCCCCCGGGCGACGAGGCTGCGGGCGAAGCGCACGCCGCCATGGGCGATGATCGGCCTGCCCCCTTGGGCCTTCAGCGCCGCGATGTCCGCCGCCAGGTCGCCGCTCGCCACACGGGCCTCCGCCCAGCTTTCTCCGCCGGGCTGCAGCGTCGCCGATGGGCTCGCTTTCGTCGGGATCGCCGGTCCCTGCCGCGAGAAGACGGCCTTGGGGATCCGGTTCATCGGCGCCGCGAACTGGTCGGTGGAGGTCGGCCACCAGGCAGCCATGTCCTGGAAGCTGCGGCTGCCCATGATGTGCAGGCCGGCAGTCCAGAGATATTCGACGGACCAGGCCTTCGCCTCCTGGTCGGCGCCGAACATCCAGGTGTTCCGGCCCTCCAGGTCGCTGACGAAGCCGTCGATCGAGATCGACATCTTCAGGATCAGGTCTCTCACCGCATCCTCCTCGGGGCGATCCTGGCCCTAGGACGAACCGGATCGACACGATCCGACAGCGCGCGGCGAATTTTCAGCCGCGCAGCGTTGCGGAGGCTCTGGCGACAACTCCCACTCGATCGTTCCCGGCGGCTTCGAGGTGATGTCATAGACGACGCGGTTGACGCCGCGGACCTCGTTGACGATGCGGGTCGAGACCCGGCCCAGTCACCGTATTCCCTCGGGGACCTCCCTTGAGCCGAGA
>NZ_VCCH02000191.1 GCF_005938675.2 Mycobacterium sp. KBS0706 | reverse complement strand
ACGATCGATCACAAAACCCCAGCAACTCAACGAGTTGCTGGGGTTTTGCTTTGGGGCCTCGATGGCGAGCTCAGCAAAATCAACCATTTACGCCCGCAGGTCCAAATCACCCGCAACCAGTTGCGACGCGGAGACCAGGAACACGCCTGGGTTCCGACTTGGATCGACATCGGCTGGTCCGGGGAGGATCGCAATGATTGCGACGGTTCGCCGGAGACGGCCCGGACCCCCGCGGTCGCCGCCAGCAGCCTGCCAGGGAACCCGCATTGCGCCGGCGAAAACGGTGACGTCGATACCGGCCCCAAGAAATTCGCTCCGGCAGCTTCGTACCAATATTCGGGTACTCGGAACTGCCGAGGCAACGAGTATCAGGCGGCCCACCGGAGCGCCGCGGTGTGGACCGGGGCATCCCAGAGCCGGACGAGTTCGTCGTCGAGCCGTGACACGGTGACCGAGCAGCCGGCCATGTCGAGCGAGGTGACATAGCTGCCGACCAGCGACCGGGCGATGCGGATGCCGTGCTGCGCCAGCAGCCGGGTGGCGGCGTGGTAGACGAGATAGAGCTCCGCCGCCGGGGTGCCGCCGAAGCCGTTGACGAACAGCAGCACGTCCTGGCCGGCCAGGTCCCCGAGGTCGTGCAGGATGGCGTCGACCAGATCCGCCACGATGGCGTCGGCCGGGGCCAGGGCGACGCGCCGGCGCCCTGGCTCGCCATGGATGCCCACGCCCATCTCGATCTCGTCCTCGCCGATCGCGAAGGTCGGTCGGCCGGCGGCGGGAACGGTGCAGCTGGTCAGCGCCACGCCCATCGAGCGGGTCCGGCGGTTGACCCGGTCGCCCAGCGCCTTCAGTGCGGCGAGATCGCGGCCTTCCTCGGCGGCGGCGCCGACGATCTTCTCGACCACCAGGGTGCCGGCCACGCCGCGCCGCCCGGTCGAGAAGGACGAGGCCTCGACCGCGACATCATCGTCGGTCAGCACCGTCATGACCGGGCCGCCGATCATCTCGGCCGCCATCTCGAAATTCATGACGTCGCCCTCGTAGTTCTTGACGATCAGCAGCAGCCCGGCGCCGCCATCGACGGCGGCCGCGGCGGCCACCATCTGGTCCGGCGTCGGCGAGGTGAAGATCTGGCCGGGGCAGGCCGCGTCCAGCATGCCGCGGCCGACGAAGCCGGCATGCAACGGCTCGTGCCCGCTGCCGCCGCCCGAGATCAGCGCCACCTTGCCCGGCGCGGGGCTGGCCCGGCGGATGAAGCGGCACTCCCCGTCCAAAGCGACGATGTCGGCATGCGCGGCGGCAAACCCCTGCAGGCTTTCCGTCAGCACCGTCTCGACCGAATTGATCAGCTTCTTCATCGGTGCGTCCTTCCCTCCCTTGAGCTTACCGCGATCAGCTGTCCTCGATCAGGCGGGTCACGTTGTGGACCATCGTGTCGACCAGGGCCTCGAGCTCGCGGTTCTTCCGGTCGCTGCCGAGATCCGGCAGGTAGATGGTGTGAGCGCGCACGCGACGGTGCTCGCGGCCGGATTTCAGCCGGTGCGGATGCGCCCGCTCATAGGCCTCGAGGAACCGTCGCCGCGTTTCCGGCGGGAAATGGCAGATGTCGAGGATGACGTCGATATGGCTGGCCGGGATCGGAACCGGATAGGCCGGGCCGGTGATCTGGGTGACGAAGCTGCGGTTCTTGCCCAGCGCCGCGGCCAGGCGCGAGCGCGTGCCGGACGGCCGGTTGTCCAGCACCTCCTTGAGGATGGTCTTGTAGGCGGCGACCGGATCCTGGGGCAGGGTGTCCATGCTGCTCATGCCCGGAGATCGGCGGCCGCGATCGCCGCCTTGGTGCGGGCGATGGCGGCCGGCGCCACCGACAGGCTGCGCAGCCCGGCCTGCAGCAGGGCCGGCACGAAGGCGGGGTCGCCGGCCATGTCGCCGCACAGGCTGACCTCGATTCCCCGCCGCGCCCCGGCCGCGGCGACCTCCGCGATCAGCCGCAGCACCGCGGGATTGCCGGGGTCGGCGAGATCCGCCACCGCGCCGGTGTCACGGGCGGCCGCGGTGACGTATTGGGTCAGGTCGTTGCTGCCGATCGACAGGAAATCGGCGGCGAAGCGGTCGACCGCCAGCGCCGCGGCCGGCACCTCGACCATCATGCCGAGCGGCGGGCGCCGGGCCGGGATGCCGGAAGCGGCCAACTCGGCCACGGCCTCGTCGAGCATCCGGCGCACGGCGTCCATCTCGGCCGGCACGGTCACCATCGGGATCATGATCTTGAGCGGGCCATGCATCGCGGCCCGCGCCAGGGCGCGCAGCTGGATCCGGAACGGCCCGGGCCGGGCCAGCGACAGCCGGATGCCACGGGTGCCGAGGAAGGGGTTGCTCTCGCCATCGACCGTCAGGCCGGGGATCGGCTTGTCGCCGCCGGCGTCGAGGGTGCGGATCGTCACCGGCCGTTCCTGCGCCCAGGCGACGATCCGGCTGTAGGCGGCGACCTGCCGCGCCTCGTCCGGCAGCCCGCCGCCATGGAACAGGAATTCGGTGCGCACCAGGCCGACGCCGTCGCAGATCGCCGGATCGATCCGGTCGAGCTCGGCCGGGTCGGCGAGGTTGATCAGCACCGCGACCGGGACGCCGTCGCCGGTGACGGCCGGCCGCCCGACCGTCGCCTCCGCCGCGCGCTCCGCAGCCTCGGCCGCGGCCTGGCGCCGGCGGAATTCGGTTCGCGCCGCAGGCGAGGGGTCGAGCCACACGGTGCCGGCCGCGCCGTCCACGATCGCCTCTGTCCCGCCGTCGAGCACCGCCATGCCGAGCCCGACCACCATCGGCACGCCGCGGGACCGCGCCAGCATCGCCACATGGCTGGTCGGGCTGCCGCCGGCGAGGGCGATGGCGCCGCCACCGGTCCAGTCGGTGGCGAGGAACCGCGACGGCGTCAGGTCCTCCGCCACCAGCACCGCGCCGGACGGCGGCGGCGCCTCGCCGGCCGTGCCGGCGAGATGGCCCAGCACCCGGTCTCGAAGGTCGATCAGATCAGCAGTGCGGGCCTGGAAGTATTCCTCGCCCGCGGTCTCGTACTCGGAGAGCTGCGCTTCGACCGCCTCCCGCCAGGCCGTGTCGGCGGCGACGCCTGCGGCGATCAAGGCGAGGGCGGGCTCGCGCAGCGTCTCGTCCTCCAGCATCGCCACCTGGAACTCCAGGATCGCGGCACCCTCGTCCCCGGCGGTTTCGGCCAGCGTCGCCAGATCGGCGACGGCGGCCTCGATCGCCGTGAACAGGTCATCCGTTTCTTGCATCGGATCATCGCTCGACCGCCGCGCCGCCGTCGGGGCGGCCAGCCGGACGACGGGTCCGATCGCAAGGCCCGGGGCGGCGGGGCGGCCAGCGAGGTCAGACTGAAGCGGCATTGGGCACCGCCTCATCGAAATCGCGCTCGACCAGGCCGATCAGCGCCGCGACCGCCTCGGCCGCGTCGGGGCCGGCGGCGCGGAAATGCAGCACCGTGTCCTTCGGCGCCTTGGTCGCCATCACCTTGACGATGCTCTTGGCGTCGATCCACGGGCCGGCCGCGGACGCCGCCAGCTCGACCCGCGCCTTGAAGGCCTTGGCCAGCTTGGTCAGCTTCACCGAAGGGCGCGCATGCAGCCCGACCTCATGGGTCAGCAGCACCGTCCCGGATGCGTTCGGGTCCGTCATCGCCTGCCCGCTCGCGCTCCGCGTCTCATTGCGGCGACAGCTCCTCCGCCATGCGCCGGACCTCGTCCAGCAGCGACCCGCCGGACGCCTCGGTGGCCGCGATCACCGCGCCCTCGACGATCGGCGCGTTGCAGATCGCGACGCGAGTCCGCCGCGCCTCCGGCAGCATCTCGACCGCCATCTCGCTGTTGGTCTCGGCGCCGCCGAGATCGACCAGGATAGCCACGCCGGCGTCGGACCAGGCCTGGTCGATCGCCGTCAGGATCGCCCCGACATCGGTGCCGAGCCCGCCATCGGGGTTGCCGCCGCACCAGGCCAGCGGGACCTCGGGGCCGACCATCTGCCGTACCATGTCGGCGGTGCCCTTCGCCACGTCCGGCGAGTGCGACACGATGACGATGCCGACATTGCTCATGCTGCGCCCTCCAAGGCCTCGGTGACGGCGGCGACGATCAGCGCGCTGGAGCGCGCGCCGGGATCCATGTGGCCGATGCTGCGCGGCCCGAGGAAGGAGGCGCGGCCGCGCGTCGCCTGCATCGGCACCGTCGCCTCCGCCGCCTGGTCTGCGGCACGGCGCAGGGCGGGGCCGAGCGGCCCGTCGGCCCCGGCCAGCGCCCGCTGCACCGGGGCCAGCACGTCCAGCATGGTCTTCTGCCCGGGCTCCGACTTGCCGCGGGCCTGCACCGCGGCGATCGCGGCCGCCAGCGCCCGGGCGGCGTCGGCGCGGGTCGGGGCCGCCGGCAGCTCCTTGCCGAGGGCCAGGAAGAGGGTGCCGTAGAGCGGCCCGGAGGCGCCGCCGACCTTCATCACCAGCGTGGTGCCGACTGCGCGCAGCGCCTCGGGCAGCGGCTTGGCCGCGGTGGCGTCGAGCTCGGCCAGCACCGCGCCGAAACCGCGGCGCAGGTTGATGCCGTGGTCGCCGTCGCCGATCGCCTGGTCGAGGGTGGTCAGCTCCTCGGCATGCGCCACGATCCGCTCCGCCACCGCGCGGATCGTCGCCTTCAGGAGATCGGCCGGGACGTCCATGCTGCCTCTCATGCCGTGCGGATGCGGTTGCCGTCCGCATCGAAGAACAGGGGGGCGGCGAGCTCCAGCCCGACCTCGTCGCCGGGGCGCAGCGCCGTGTCGGCCTCGACCAGCGACACCAGCCGCCGCTCGCCGATCAGCAGATGCAGGTAGATCTGGTCGCCGAGATGCTCGATCCAGTCGACCCGGGCCCGGGCATGGCCGTTCGGCGGCCCGCGATGGACGCGCAGATGCTCGGTGCGGGCGCCGATCAGCCGGGCCGAAGCGGGCAGGCCGGGGCAGGGCATCAGGTCGTGCGGGATCAGGTTGATCCCGGGCTGGCCCAGCCGGGACGCGACATGGGCGCTGACCGGGTCGCCATAGATCTCGCGCGGGGTGCCGATCTGCACCAGGCGACCGCGGTCGATCACGCCGATCCGGCTGGCCATGGTCATGGCCTCGATCTGGTCGTGGGTGACGTAGAGGATGGTGGCGCCCAGGTCGCGCTGGATGTGCTTCAGCTCCAGCCGCAGATCGGCGCGCAGCTTGGCGTCGAGCGAGGACAGCGGCTCGTCCATCAGGAAGGCCTGCGGGTCGCGCACCAGGGCCCGGCCGATGGCCACGCGCTGCATCTCGCCGCCGGACAGCCTTGTCGCCTTGTTGCCGAGCTTGGGCGCGATCCGCAGCAGCTCCGCCACCGCCTCGACCCGCTGGCGGATCTCGCGCTCCGGCACCCGCCGGGTCGGCGAGCGCAGCGGGAAGGCGAGGTTGTCGTAGACCGTCAGATGCGGGTACAGCGAGTATTGCTGGAACACGAAGGTGATGTCGCGTGCGGCCGGGGGCTGGGTGCCGACATCCATGCCGCCGATCAGGATCCGGCCGGCATCCGCCTGCTCCAGCCCGGCGATCAGGCGCAGCGTGGTGGTCTTGCCGGCGCCGGTCGGGCCCAGCAGCACCACGAACTCGCCGTCGCCGACGGTCAGGTCCAGGCCGTCGACCGCCACCAGCTCGCCGAAGCGCTTGGTCACGCCCTGCAGCGCCAGCTCAGCCATGGGCCCGGCCCTCCCCATCATAAGTGGTGAGGATCGCGCGGCCGGTGGCGCCGTCGAACAGCGACAGCCGCTCCGCCGCCAGGCTCATCCGCACCGTCTCGCCGGCGCGGATCGGCATCGCGGCCGGCAGCCGCGCCTTGATCGGGCCGCGCGGCGTGTCGATGGCGACGATCTGGGTGGTGCCGAGATATTCGGTGCCGAACACGGTGCCCTTGAGCGGGCCGGCTTCGTCCAGCCGGACATGCTCGGGCCGCAGCCCCAGCACCAGCTCACCCTCGGCCAGATCCTCGCGGATCTCGGGCACGGGGATCGCCATGCCGTCGATGGTGACGGCGCGGTCGCCGCGGGCGACCCGG
>NZ_VCCH02000190.1 GCF_005938675.2 Mycobacterium sp. KBS0706 | reverse complement strand
CGAGGGCAGCGCGAGCGGCAGGACACCCGGATCCTCGACGGCGGATCCGTATCGGTTCAGGCGCTCGCGCAGGGCGGCGAGGGCGGACATGGCGGGTCATGATGTTCCGTATTTGTTCCAATATGAATCCACCACGGCGCCCGAGAGTCAAGCCGAGTCGGTTCTTGGATGGGAAAGAGCCTGCCGCCGGTCAGGCGACGGAGGTGCCTGTGCGGCTGTCGGGCAGGAACAGCCGGACCGGCCGGATCTCGTAGCCGCCGATGCCGGGATTCGCCTGCTCCAGCTCCTGGGCGATGGCGACCGCCTCGTCCTGCGATTCGCAGTCAACCACGTAGAAGCCGAGCATCTGCTCCTTGGTCTCGGCATAGGGGCCGTCGATCACCAGGGGCGGCTGGTGGCCCTTCATCAGCGTGGTCGCGGCGCTGGTGAAGGCCAGCCGCGCGGCGGGGCCCAGCTTGCCGTCCGCGGCCAGCCGCTTGTGGACGATTTCGAGCCGGGCCATGACCGCGTCATCCTCCGCCTGCGTCCAGGCGCCGATGACCTCTTCCGAGTTGTAACAAAGAATGGCGTAGAGCATCCGGGCCTCCCCTCCCCGAGTCCGGGCGGGAGTATGCCTGGAAAATCCTGTGCTGCCAGCCCGGCCGGCGGCGATTACGGCATCGGCTGCACCACCACGGCGCCGGGGGCCACGGTCACGGCCGTGCCGCCGGCGGCCGGCAGATAGGCGCTGGTCATGACGTCGAGCTGGTCGGCGCGGATCGTCTCCAGCGTCTGGCACAGCGACCATTTCGCGGTCGGGCCGGAGACGGTGATGCGGTCGCCGATGCGGACCGGGACCGGCTTGCCCTGGATCGACACCTCGCTGCCGTCGTCGCGGCGCAGCACGCTGCAGGGCCGGCCGACCTGGAGTGTGCCGGTGTAGACGACCCTGACGTCGTCATGCCACGCGGTCGACACCTTCGGGAAATCATAGGGCGGAATCTGCTCCTGCCGCCCGGAGGTCTGGCAGGCGCTGAGCAGGGCGGCCGCGGCGAGCGCGATGAAGAGGGTCGGCGAGGGGCGATGACGGGTCGACAACACGCGCTCTCTTTCTCGTTTTGGCGGCGGAAACATTTCTTCCAATACAGGTCTTCCATACAGGCGAAGCGGGGCCGCCGTCCAGAAGACGTTCGAAGCGAACGTTCCGGACCGAAGGTGGGTTATTTCCGACCGGATTGCGGAGACTTTGTGAGCGCGAATGCCCTAACCGCCGGTTTTGTCTGACAAAAATTACCGAGAACGCCGCCGAACCGTCACGGTTCGGCGGTTTCCTTTTAGCCGGGTTGATTGTATGCCCTTGAGGCCCTGATGCGGCCCCAACCGTTCGGGTCGCACGCTCTCGGGAGTCTGCAGGATGTCAAAGGCCGATCAGCACAAGGCCGAAATCGTCGATGGTGTCGTGGCCCTGGCCAAGCAGCGGCTCGACCCGGCGAAGGGAGGAATGGCCGAGCGGTTCACCCGCCTGTATTTCCGCAACGTGCCGCCGCACGACGTGCTGCGCGAGGGCACGGACACCCTCTACAGCGTCGCCCTCGGCCTGCTGCAGTTCGGCGGCGAGCGCCGCAAGGGCGAGGTCAAGATCCGGATCTTCAACCCGGTCTATGACGATTACGGCTGGCGCAGCCCGCACACCGTGGTCGAGATCATCAACGACGACATGCCGTTCCTGGTCGATTCGGTGACCGCGGCGCTGTCCGAGCTCGGCCTGACCGTGCATCTGGTGGTCCACCCGATCGTCGCCGTCACCCGTGACGCCCAGGGCCGGCTGACCGACGTGCAGGACCCGGCCGCGGCGCCCGAAGGCGCGCCGGCCGAGAGCTTCATGCATGTCCAGGTCGACGAGCGCACCGACCAGGCGACGCTCGACCGGATCGCGGCGACGCTGCGCGGCGTGCTGGCCGATGTCCGCGCCGCGGTCGAGGACTGGAGCCAGATGCGGCAGCGGATCCGCACCGTGCTCGAGGAACTCGACCACAAGGCGCTGCCGGTCGACCCGGGCGAGACGCGCGAGATCACCGCCTTCCTGGAATGGCTCGAGGACGACCATTTCACCTTCCTGGGCTACCGCCGCTACGATTTCGCCCGCACCGACGACGGGCTGGAGATCGCGATCGTGC
The DNA here is from genome assembly GCF_005938675.2 of Mycobacterium sp. KBS0706. GTDB lineage: Bacteria > Pseudomonadota > Alphaproteobacteria > DSM-16000 > Inquilinaceae > Inquilinus. Next base: position 4,151 of record NZ_VCCH02000190.1, on the reverse strand, counting down.
CGGGCAGCGGCCTGGGCATCCTGCGCCAGCCCGAGGTCTCGGTGTTCGACGGCGCCCGCCGCTACGACCGGATGTCGGAAGAGGCGCAGTCGATGCTGCGCAGCACCGCGCCGCTGACCGTCACCAAGGCCAGCCTGAAGGCGACGGTGCACCGGCCGGTGCATCTCGACGTCTTCACCGTCAAGATCTTCGACGAGGCCGGCGAGGTGGTGGGCGACCACATGTTCGTCGGCCTGTTCACCTCGGTCGCCTACAGCCGCAGCGCTCGCGACATCCCCTATCTCAGGGCCAAGGTCAGCCGCACCCTGGCGCGCGCCGGGATGGACCCGCGCAGCCATGACGGCAAGGCGCTGGGCCACATCCTCGACACCTATCCGCGCGACGAGCTGTTCCAGATCTCCGACGAGCAACTGCTCGACATCGGCATGGGCATCCTGCATCTGCAGGAGCGGCAGCGCACGGCGCTGTTCGTGCGCCGCGACCCGTTCGGGCGCTTCGTCTCCTGCCTCGTCTACGTGCCGCGCGACCGCTACAACACCGACCTGCGCCACCGCATCCAGAAGATCCTGGAGAAGGCGTATGGCGGGCCGGTCACGGCCTTCAGCACCCAGATGACCGAAGGGGCGCATGCCCGCGTCCACTTCCTGATCAAGACCGAGCCCGGCGCCGGCACGGACGAGCCGGTCGACGTGATCGAGGAGCGGCTGGTCGAGGCCGGGCGCAGCTGGTCCGACCTGCTGCAATCGGCGCTGGTCGAGAAGAAGGGCGAGGAGCAGGGGCTGATCCTGCTGCGCCGCTATGCCGAGGCCTTCCCGGCCGGCTACCGCGAGGAGACCACGCCGGCGGCGGCGATCGTCGACATCGAGCGGATCGAGGAGATCGACGAGGCCGGCGAGATCGGGCTGCACCTGTTCCGCCCGCTCGAGGCGGCGCCGAACGAGCTGCGCTTCAAGCTGTACCACCGCGGCACGCCGGTGCCGCTGTCCGACGTGCTGCCGATGCTGGAGCATCTCGGCTTCAAGGTGGTGTCGGAGGTTCCGACCGAGGTCGCGCTGGCGGGCCAGCCGCCGGTCTGGATCCATGATTTCGAGATGCGCAGCCGCAGCGGCGACGCGATCGAGCTGAACCGCCTCAAGGCCGTGTTCCAGACCGCCTTCGAGCGGATCTGGACCGGCGACATGGAGGATGACCGGCTGAACCGGCTGGTGCTGGCCGGCGGGCTCGACTGGCGCTCGGTGACGCTGCTGCGCGCCTATGCCAAGTTCCTGCGCCAGGCCCGCTTCGCCTTCAGCCAGGAGACGATCGAGGACACGCTGGTCGCCCATCCGGAGACCACCCGCGCCATCGTCCGCCTGTTCGCCACCCGCTTCGACCCGGAGCTGACCGGCGACCGCGAGGTGGCGATCCGCGGCATGCTGGTCGAGATCGAGCATGCGCTCGACGCGGTCACCAACCTGGACGAGGACCGCATCCTCCGCCGCTACCTGAACCTGGTGCGGTCGACCCTGCGCACCAACTACTTCCAGACCGACGACCAGGGCGGGCCGAAATCCTACCTGTCGCTGAAGCTGGAGAGCCCGTCGGTCGAGGAGCTGCCGCTGCCGCGGCCGTGGCGCGAGATCTTCGTCTACAGCCCGCGCATGGAAGGCGTGCATCTGCGCGGCGGCAAGGTCGCCCGCGGCGGCATCCGCTGGTCCGACCGGCGCGAGGATTTCCGCACCGAGATCCTCGGGCTGATGAAGGCGCAGATGGTGAAGAACACCGTCATCGTGCCGGTCGGCTCGAAGGGCGGCTTCGTGCTGAAGCGGCCGCCGGCCGCCGCGGCGGGGCGCGAGGCGTTCCAGGCCGAAGGCGTCGAATGCTACAAGATCCTGATGCGCGGGATGCTCGACATCACCGACACCATCGTCGGCGGCGAGACCCGGCATCCGGAGCGCGTCGTCCGGCATGACGAGGACGATCCCTACCTCGTGGTCGCGGCCGACAAGGGCACGGCCACCTTCTCCGACATCGCCAACGGCGTCAGCCAGGATTACGGCTTCTGGCTGGACGACGCCTTCGCCTCCGGCGGCTCGGCCGGCTACGACCACAAGAAGATGGGCATCACTGCCCGCGGCGCCTGGGAATCGGTGAAGCGGCACTTCCGCGAGCTGGGCACCGACATCCAGTCCCAGGACTTCACCTGCGTCGGCGTCGGCGACATGTCGGGCGACGTGTTCGGCAACGGCATGATCCTGTCCGAGCACACCCGCCTGTTCGGCGCCTTCAACCACCTGCACATCTTCGTCGACCCGGACCCGGACGCGGCCACGAGCTTCGCCGAGCGCAAGCGGCTGTTCGACCTGGCCCGCGGATCCTGGGACCAGTACGATGCGTCGCTGCTGTCGCCCGGCGGCGCCGTGTTCGACCGGAAGGCGAAGTCGATCAAGCTGTCGCCCGAGATCCGCGCCCGCTTCGGCATCGAGCGCGAGACGGTGACGCCGAACGAGCTGATGCAGACGATGCTGAAAGCCCAGGTCGACCTGCTGTGGTTCGGCGGCATCGGCACCTATGTGAAGAGCAGCCGCGAGAGCCACGCCGATGTCGGCGACAAGGCCAACGACGCGCTGCGCATCAACGGCCGCGACGTCCGCGCCAAGGTGATCGGCGAGGGCGCCAATCTCGGCGTCACCCAGTTCGGTCGCATCGAATACGCCCGCATCGGTGCCGGCGGCACGGGCGGCAAGATGAACACCGACTTCATCGACAACTCGGCCGGCGTCGACACCTCGGACCACGAGGTCAACATCAAGATCCTGCTGGGAGCGGTGGTCCAGGCCGGCGACCTGACGCTGAAGCAGCGCAACACGGTGCTGGGCAGCATGACCGAGGAGGTCGGCCACCTGGTCCTGCGCGACAACTACCTGCAGAGCCAGGCGCTGTCGCTCGCGGTCGGCGAGGGCTTCGAGGTGCTGGACCAGCAGGCCCGCTTCATGCGCGGGCTGGAGAAGGCGGGCAAGCTCGACCGCGTGATCGAGATGCTGCCGACCGACGAGGAGCTGACCCAGCGCTCCGGCAACCGCGAAGGGCTGACCCGGCCGGAACAGGCGGTGATCCTGGCCTATGCCAAGATCAACATCTACGACGCGCTGCTAGCCAGCGACCTGCCGGACGATCCGGCGCTGGTCGATGACCTCGTGCTGTACTTCCCGACGGTGCTGCGCGAGCGCTTCCGGGACGCCATCCCGCACCACCGGCTGCGGCGCGAGATCGTGGCCACCCACGTCACCAACAGCATGGTGAACCGGGTTGGCGCCACCTTCGTGTCGGAGCTGGCGGACAAGACCGGCCTGGGCGTGGCCGACATCGCCCGCGCCTATCTGATCGTGCGCGACAGCTTCAGCTTGCGCGAGATCTGGGCGGCGGTCGAGGCGCTGGACAACAAGGCCGAGGCCCAGGCCCAGATCCGCGCCATGCTGGCGACACGGCGGCTGATCGAGCGCTGCGTCGCCTGGATCCTGCGCCAGCAGGGCCGCGGCCTCGACATCAGCCAGGACGTGGCGCATCTCAAGCCCGGCCTGACCGAGCTGGAGAGCCAGCTGGACACGGCGATCTTCGACGACGCCCGCGCCGTGATCGACACCCGCGCCCAGCGCTTCGTCGACGCCGGCTTCCCGGAGGATCTGGCCCGCCGCGTCGCCCGGCTGAACCTGTGGGCGGCGGGGCTGGACATCATCCGCATCGCCGACCAGGCCGGGCGCGGCGTCACCGAGGTGGCATCGGTCTATTTCGAGGCCGGCCGCCGGCTGGGCCTGGCCTGGCTGCGCGACGGCGCCAGCCGGATGCCGGCCAGCAACCACTGGCAGAAGCAGGCGGTGGGGGCGATCGTCGACGACCTGTACACGCTGCAGGCCGACCTGGCGGTCCGCGCCCTGCAGGACGCGCCGGCGGGCGCGGCCGGGGCCGATGTCGTGGAGGCCTGGGTCGGCCACCGCCGCGCCCCGGTCGACCGGATCGACCAGCTGGTGTCGGAGCTCAAGGCGCTGGACCAGGTCGACCTGTCGATGCTGGCCGTCGCCAACCGCAATCTGCGCGGCCTGGCGACGGGGTAACGCGCGGCCGCTCCCTGATAGTTCCTGGTCCCCCCTCCCCCTAACCCCCTCCCGCGAGGG
>NZ_VCCH02000019.1 GCF_005938675.2 Mycobacterium sp. KBS0706 | reverse complement strand
TCGGCTATACCGGCGGCCGGACCTGGGACAAGGAGGCGCCGGAGGTGCCCGGCGATCCGGTGACGGCCAAGGCGCCGCAGCCCTGCGACCTGGCGATGATCGCCTGCCTCGACGCGGTCTCGAACGCGACCGACCTCCGCCCCCTGCCTCCAAACGCGCCGGACGTGCCGCGGCAATGCCCGGTCGAACCGCTGATCGGCGACATCCGCAACGACAACAACCTGATCCTGTCGCAGATCACGGTCCTGTTCCATCGCTTCCACAACCGCATCGTCGACGCCATCCTGGCGTCGCCGCACCGGCCGTCGGACTACGAGGTCTTCGAGATCGCCCGCGCGCTGGTGATCGCGACCTACCGGTCGGTGGTGCGCAACGACTATCTCGGCCATCTGCTCGACCCCGGGGTCTGGCGCGACTATGCCCCGCGCGAGGGCCTGCAGGACCTCGGCGGCTTCGGCCGGCGCCTGGCCGCCGATGCGGACACGCCGCTGCCGGCCGAGTTCATCATGGCCGCCTTCCGCTTCGGCCACGCCATGGTGCGGCCGTCCTACACGCTGAACCGGGCCCTGGCGCTGACCGAGACCAGCCTCAAGGGGCTGATGACCTTCCGCCGCGGCATGCTGGTCGGGGATGGCGGCGTCCCGGGCAGCCCGATCCCGAACGACTGGATCCTGGAATGGGATCTGTTCTTCCCGGAGAAGGCGGGCGCCGACGAGAACCAGTCGCACCTGATCGGCCCCTGGGTCACCTCCCAGTTCTACACGATGTCGGCCATGGCGCATGACGACATGCGCCGCATGGTCGGCGCCGACCCGATCTACGAGAACTATGGCGGGCTGCCGTTCCGCGACCTGGCGCGGGCCTATCTGTCCAGCCTGCCGAGCGCGCAGCATCTCGCCGACCGGCTGGGCATCCCGAAGCTGACGCGGAAGGAGCTGCTGGGCGACGGCCATGGCGGCCTCGCCGGCATGAATGCGCGCACCCAGCCCAATCCCCTTGCCGGCGCGCCGGACGGGGTGATCGAGGCCCTGGCCGAGGATACGCCGCTGTTCTACTACATCCTGCGCGAGGCGGAGGTGCGCCACCAGGGCCGGCGCCTCGGGCCGCTGGGATCGGCGATCGTGGCCCAGGTCGTCCTGGCCGCATCCATGGCCGAGTCGACGACCGTCGAGGCCGGCGTGATCCGGCGCTGGAGCCGCGTCCTGTTCAAGGGCGGCGCCATTCCGGACAGCATGCGCGACATCATCGGCTTCGTCGAATCGCCGCCGCCGCCGGCGGCGCCGTCGCGGCCGATCACACAAGCCAGCGTCTGACGGCGCCGGCACGGAGGTGGTGGGGGCCTCCGCCTCCGTCGCCCTTCGGGGCGCGGGGGCGGAGGATTAAAGCGCCGGCCGGTCGGCCGTCGCCATACGGCAAGGCAACAGCGCCTTGCGAACAAGGAGGAGCAAGCGATGACGGACCATAACAAGCACGATCCGAAGCACGCACCGAAACCTGTGCCGGTCGAGATGACCATGTACGACCGCGAGGCCGCGGGCCGGCTGATCATCGGCATGGCGATCGGCGAGATCGAGAGGCCGAAGACGACGGCGGAGGCGCTGCAGCTGCTGAAGGATCATGGCATCACCCTGGAGAACTTCGCCGCCTCCGGAAAGGAGATCCGGGTCGTCAGCCGCGACGAGGCGCTGTACGTCGTGCTGCCGCCGGCCGACCTGATGCGGCAGCGGATCGAGGAGTACTCGAAGTATCCCGGCCCGTATCCGCTGCCGGACGAGTACGCCCTGCAGGTGCGGCGCGACCCGAACGCGCTCGACGCCCTCGACATGTTCTACTTCCGCGTCGGCGACTACAGCTTCGGTCAGTGCCGGTGAGGCCAGTACAGCTGCTCCTCGCCGACATCGGTGGCGGGAAGGCCGGCCTGGATCAGGCCTTCCCGCAGCTCGCGCCAGCGGGCGACGTTGCGGATCGGGAAGCTGCTTAGGAACCACTCGACGATGGCGGCGTCGGTGCATTCGAACTTGGCGTGCCAGGCGTCGCGGGCGTTGCGCAGGAAGAGGCGCGCCTCCTCCTGCGCCCGCCGGTTGTCGCCGACGAGGCTGAGGGCGGCGGCCTTCCAGGCCGGGATGTTGAAGATCGACTGGCCGGCGCGGTCGGCGGCCTCGATGCAGCCCTCGACGTCGCCGTGCAGGAAGCGGATGCCCGCCAGATAGGCCCAGTGATGGGGCGGGACCATCGGGTTGAGCTCGAAGGCGTTGGCCACGAGATCGAGCGCGACGTCGGTCCGGTCGACGAAGGCGAAGCCCTGCGCCGCCGACATCAGCACCGACGGGTTGCTCGGGTTCAGGTCGCGCGCCAGCTCCAGATGCAGGTCCGCCTGCGGATAGCGGGTCGTCATCATGTAGGACCAGGCGAGGGTCAGGTGCCCGCGCGCATCCAGCGGGTCCAGCTCCGCCGCCCGCCGCGCCAGCGACAGCGCCTCCTCGGCCATGGCGCGGTCGCGGCGCACCCCCGGCAGGATGATGTGCCGGGAATTGTAGATGTTGGCGAGGCCGCTATAGGCCGGGGCGAAGCTGGGCCAGTCCCGGATCACGTCCTTGAACAGCGCCTCGGCCTCGAACTCCGCCTGCGGCTCCCAGAAGTTCAGCAGATACTGGGCGCGCAGCCAGCGGATGTAGGGGCCATGCGCGAAATCGCGGTCGCCGATCTGCCGCGACAGGGCGTTCGCCGAGATATGGATGTCGAGCGTCGCCGACACGCGGCGGGCGATCTGGCGCTGCTGGTCCATCCAGGACTGCAGCGCCAGCGAGAAGGTCTCCGACCACAGCGACCGCTTGCGGGTCAGCTCGGTCAGCGAGACGACGATCAGCAGGTCGTCGTCCTTGTGCCGGAAATCGGTGGACAGGCGGTAGTCGGCCTGCGGCGGGGCTCCGGCCGCCGGAGCCGAATCCGGCGGCTCGACCACGATCCATTCCCGGAACCGCACCAGATTGGCGATCAGCTCGCTGCGGAAGCCGTGGACGACGTAGTCGTCGATGCCCTCGGGGATCCCGGGGTTCAGGCGGTCCACTTCGATGATCGGCAGCCGGGACTGCTCCTCGGCCGGCGCCGAAGGCGGCTGGGCGGTGCTGTCGAGCGAGCCCTTCTTGATGTCGACGATCAGGCGCTGCGTCTCGTCCGACGGCTCCATGTCGTAATCGTTCTGCAGCAGGTCCCACAGCGTCGCGTACAGCTTCAGCGCCGCCGCGATGTTGCCGCGCAGCGCCTGCTGCAGGATCAGGATGCGATAGGCCTCCTCATGCGTCGGGTCGATGTCGAGCAGCGCGTGGGCGGCCTCGGCGGCGATCTTCTCGCCCGAGGCCGGATCGCGCAGGATCCGCTCGATGCCGCCGATGAAGGTCTTTCGCCATTGCTGCCGGCAGACGGTGAGCCAGGAGGCGAACTCCCGGTCGAGATCCTCGAACCCGGCCATGATCCGGTCCGGATTGGCCAGTCCGAGCGCCAGGATCGACGACAGCACGCCCCGCGCCAGGTCGGCGGCGACCAGCTCGAGGTCGATCTCGACGGATTCGCGCCGGACGAGGATGTCCTGGCGCCCGATTTCGACGATGCCCGGGCGGACGGCGTCGAGATTGTCGCGCAGCTGCTTCAGGCATTGCCGCAGCGAGCCGCGGGCATGATCGCCGTCGCTTTCGCTCCAGAACACCCCGGCGACGCGTTCACGGCTCTCGACCGCCGTGCCGCTCAGCGCGATGAAGGCGAAGATCGCCTGGGCCTTGCGGCTGCCGAGCTCGATCCGTTCCCCGTTGCCGAGACGGAGATCGAAGCCATTGCCCAGCGACAACCGCAGACGCTCGATACCGCCAGCCTCCGGCGCGGGTACGTCTTCCCGATCCGGAGGCCTCACGCTCCGTACTGCCGGAACCGCCATCCGCGGTCTCCCTTTCCCCCAACCAGTTGAAACCGCAGCGGACTGGGCTCACGAACTATTAAATATTGCCGGGCATTCGATCAAACTATTCAGTGGGCGCCCGAAGTGTGAGGCCGTCTTGCGAAGCCCCTCCGTCACCGCGGCAGGCGAGGAGGGTTGCAGCTCCGGCGATAGCAGCTTCACGACGGGAATCCCAGCCCTCCCGGTCAGATCGACCCGGAAAATCGCGATGTCTCGGCGGGCCAGGGCGGCCAGCAAACCGGGCAGGGAGTCCGGCCTGTCGACGTCGTCATCCGCCACCTCGCCGTGCACCGTGGCCAGCAGCGCCTCGGGCCGGAGCGCGCGCTTCGCCGCCAGCCGCTCCTGGTCCGCCGGGTCCGCTGCCGGCCCGGCCCGGCGCAGCCGCAGGAACAGCAGGTCGTTGGCGATCTCGGACTGGACCATCTCCAGGACGGCCGCGTCCAGCGCGGCGGCGCGGCCGGGACGGGCGGCGAAGCCCAGGGCGACCAGGCCGTGGACGGGGCTGATGGAGGCCGCGGCGACAACGGCGAGCGGCAGGCCGTCGGCGTCGAGCTGCAGCGCGAACCCCTGGCGCGGCCAGGGCGTGTCGGACCCCGGACGCAGCCGGTCGAGCGCGGCGGCCATCAGCGCCGGCGGCAGCCGGAGGGCGGGCCGGCCGCCATACCACCATTGTGCGACCACATGCCGCTCGACCAGCTCGAACAGGGCGGAGCGGGCGGCGTCATCAAGCGTCGGGCCGGCGGCGCAGCCCTCGCTGACCGGGACGGCCGCCCGTTTCCCGCCCGACGGCCCGAAGACCAGCGGCCGCGGCACCAGCACGGGGCGGCCGGTCGCCGGCTCCACGCCCGCCATGACCGGGGCGGCGTCGAGCGCGGCGGCCGATGCCAGGCCGGTCCGCGCCCCGACCTGGCCGGCGAAGCGGGCGGCGATGGTCCCGGCCGCGCCGTCCCGGGCGGCGTCGCCGGTCTCGGGCGCGGCCAGGGCCAGGGTCTCCGCGGCTTCGCCGATGCATTTCTGGAAGGCCCGCCACGGGCTCGGGTCGCATCCGATCACGCCGTCCACGGCAATCGCCGCGCCGCCATCGCCGCCGGGCCGCGGCAGCCGGGCGCCGAGGACGGTCAGGCCGGGATAGTCCATCGCCGGCACGACGAAGCTGGCCTCGAGCGTCGCGGCCAGCCGGAACAGCCGGGCGGTCCGGCCATCCTCGTCGCTGCCGTCAGGCGTCACCCCGAAGGCTGCCAGCAGCCGCCGGGCCTCCTCCTCCGCCTGGCCGGCCGCGCCAGGACCTCGCTCGAACAGCAGGGCACAGGTGTCGTAGACAAGGGGCGGTGCGAGCATGATGCTCCGGATGACGGGCAGGTCTTCGGCCCATTTCATCATGGGAGCCGCGAAACGCGTGGTGTTTTCTTCCGGAGGCCGCTCCTGACCGCCCTCGACCCCGTGCTCGCCGACCGCATCGCCGCGGTGCTCGGCGTGCGGCCGGTGGCGGCCGAACCGCTGCCGGGCGGGTCGACCGTCGCGGTGCTGCGGGTCGACCTCGCCGATGGCGGAAGGGTGGTGGCCAAGGCCGGGGCGGGTCCGCTGCTGCTCGAAGCCTGGATGCTGGGCGAGCTGGCCCGGCACTCCGCCCTGCCACTGCCGGCCGTGCTGCACGCTGCCGAGGACCTGCTGCTGCTGGAGCATGTCGACCACGAGCCCGGCCCGCCGGCGGAGCCGGCGCAGCTGCATGCCGCCGAGCTGCTGGCGGCGCTGCACGCACCGGCCTGGCCGCGCTTCGGCTACGGCCGCGACACCACCATCGGCAAGCTGCCGCAGCCCAACCCGCCGGCCGACCGCTGGGTGCCGTTCTTCCGCGACCACCGCCTGCTGCACATGGCCCGCGCCAGCCACGCCGAGGGCACGGTCGACGCCGTCCTGCTGCGCCGGCTGGAGGCGCTGGCGGCGCGGCTCGACGATCTGCTGTCGGAGCCGCGGCATCCGGCGCTGCTGCATGGCGACATCTGGACCGGCAACCTGCTGCACCGGGGCGGCCGAATCGCCGCGTTCATCGATCCCGCCATTTCCTGCGGCCATCCGGAGATGGAGCTGACCTACCCGACCTTGTTCGGCACCTTCGACGACATTTTTTTCCGCCGCTATGCCGAGCTGGCGCCGCTCGATCCCGGCTTCTGGAACGACCGCCGGCCGATCTATCTCCTGTATCCGCTGCTGGTCCATGTCCGGTACTGGGACCCGGCCTATGCCGAGCCGATCCGCCGGATTCTCGACCGCTACGGCTTCTGATCTATGGCCTAACCCCCCGAAACGTCTTATGATTCATTGAGATTGTAACGGTCCATTTTCTTCGCCATAGTCGCGCCAATCCGACGATGACGCGGAGCTTGAACAGAGAAACGCCCTCGGTTTAAACGGCGAGCGAACAGATGAGGTTTGACCATCTGCGGATGGTCTGTGGAGGCAATTCGGCGCGAGCATGGAATATTTCCTGCAGCAGCTCATCAATGGGCTGACGCTGGGCGCGATCTACGGTCTGATCGCGATCGGCTACACGATGGTGTACGGCATCATCGGCATGATCAATTTCGCCCATGGCGAGATCTATATGATCGGCGCGTTCATCGCGGTGATCGGGTTCGTCGTGCTCGGCGCCTTCGGCGTGCCCGGCGTGTCGGTGGCCCTGGCGTTGGCGATCGTGCTGATCGTCAGCGTGGTGGTGACCGCGGCCTATGGCTGGACGATCGAGCGGCTGGCCTACCGGCCCCTGCGCGGCTCGACCCGGCTGGCGCCGCTGATCTCCGCGATCGGCATGTCGATCTTCCTGCAGAACTACGTCCAGCTGCTGCAGGGCGCCCGGCGCAAGCCGGTGCCGCCGCAGATCCCGGGCGGCTTCCAGCTGACCTCCGGCGGCGGCTTCGACGTCAGCCTGTCATATCTGCAGATCATCATCGTGGTGCTCACCCTCGCCCTGATGATCGGCCTGACCTGGGTGATCAACCGCACCTCGCTCGGCCGGCAGCAGCGCGCCTGCGCCCAGGACCGCACCATGGCGGCGCTGATCGGCGTCGATGTCGGCCGCACCATCTCGATGACCTTCGTCATCGGCGCGGCGCTGGCCGCCGTGGCCGGCGTGATGGTCACCCTCTATTACGGCGTGATCGACTTCTACATCGGCTTCCTGGCCGGCATCAAAGCCTTCACCGCGGCGGTGCTGGGCGGCATCGGCTCGCTGCCCGGGGCGATGCTGGGCGGCATCCTGATCGGGCTGATCGAGGCCTTCTGGTCCGGCTACTTCTCGTCGGAATACAAGGATGTCGCCGCCTTCACCATCCTGGTGCTGGTGCTGATCTTCCGCCCGTCCGGCCTGCTCGGCCGCCCCGACATCGAGAAGGTCTGAGGCGATGGCCACGATCGCGCATTCCGACGCGGCCGGCCTGCGCCGCCTCGACCTCGTGGCCATGGCGAAGGAGGCGGGGGTCACCGCCCTTATCGCCCTGGTCCTCACCGCCCCCCTGGTCGGCATCCGCACGGTGGAGCAGAGCGGCGCGCTCGGCTACCAGACCGACTTCACTGCGGTCGCCATCGCAGTCGCGCTGGTCTTCCTCGGCCGCATCGGCATCATCCTGAACCGCGAGGGTGTGCCGCGGCCGGTGTTCTGGGCCAGCCTGCTGTTCCTCGTCGTCTTCGCCCTGCCGCCGATCTACGAATATCTGCGGCCGATGATCTCCGACGCGTTGCCGCCGCTGCCGGTGCAGGACCTGCACTCGGTGCCGCTGCTGCTGGTCGGGGCGCTCGGCGCGCTGTGGCTGCTGATCCAGTCGATCCTGGTGCAGCGCCGCAGCCGCGCCAGCCTGTCGCGGCAGGAGCGCGACCGGGCGATGGACCGGATCGGCGCCCGGGTGCAGCGCCTCAGCGTCTATGTCGGGCCGATCCTGGTGCTGCTGGCGGTGATCTTCCCCTTCACCGACCTCGCCAGCCGCAGCACGCTTGGCGTCGCCACCATCGTGCTGATCTACATCATGCTCGGCTGGGGGCTGAACATCATCGTCGGCCTCGCCGGCCTGCTCGACCTCGGCTACGTCGCCTTCTACGCCGTCGGCGCCTATTCCTACGCGCTGCTGGCCACCACCTTCGGCTTCAGCTTCTGGCTGTGCCTGCCGCTGGCCGGCCTCCTCGCCGCAAGCGCCGGCCTGATCCTGGGCTATCCGGTGCTGCGGCTGCGCGGCGACTATTTCGCCATCGTCACCCTCGGCTTCGGCGAGATCATCCGCATCATCCTGATCAACTGGGCGCCGGTGACCGGCGGGCCGAACGGCATCAACAACATCCCGCGGCCCAGCTTCTTCGGCTTCCCGTTCGACCGCAGCCCGCCCGAGGGCACCACCGCCTTCCACCAGCTGTTCGGCCTGGATTACGACCCGACGCACCGGATCATCTTTCTCTACCTGCTGATCCTGGCCCTGGCGCTCCTGGTCAACTTCATCAGCGTGCGGCTGCGCCGGCTGCCGGTCGGCCGCGGCTGGGAGGCGATCCGCGAGGACGACATCGCCTGCCAGTCGCTCGGCATCAACCGCACCAACCTGAAGCTGGCGGCCTTCGCCACCTCGGCGATGTGCGGCGGCTTCGCCGGCAGCTTCTTCGCCACCTATCAGGGCTTCATCAGCCCGGAGAGCTTCTCCTTCATCGAATCGGCGATCGTGCTGGCGATCGTGGTGCTCGGCGGCATGGGCAGCCAGCTCGGCATCGTCGTCGCCGCCTGCCTGATCATCGGCCTGCCGGAGGCGTTCCGCGGCCTCGACCTGTACCGCATGCTGGTGTTCGGCCTGTGCATGGTCGGCATCATGGTGTGGCGCCCGCGCGGCCTCCTGGCCCATCGCGACCCGACCATCCTGCTGCACGGCAAGAAGGGAGCCTCGTCTTGACCGCCCTTCTGACCATCGAGCATGTCTCGATGCGCTTCGGCGGCCTCGTCGCCATCGACGACGTCTCCTTCGACATCCGGGCCGGCGACATCACCGCGGTGATCGGCCCGAACGGCGCCGGCAAGACCACGCTGTTCAACTGCATCACCGGCTTCTACAAGCCGACCGCTGGCCGGATGACGCTGCGGACGAACACCGGCGAGTTCCTGCTGGAGCAGATCCCGGGCTACCGCATCGCTCAGCATGCGAAGGTCGCCCGCACCTTCCAGAACATCCGGCTGTTCGCCGGCATGAGCGTGCTGGAGAACCTGATGGTGGCCCAGCACAACAAGCTGATGAAGGCGTCCGGCTTCTCGATCGCCGGGCTGCTCGGCCTGCCCGGCTATCGGCGGGCGGAGCGCGAGGCGGTGGAGAAGGCGAAGTTCTGGCTCGACCGCGTCGGGCTGACCGCCCAGGCCGATGATTCCGCCGGCAGCCTGCCCTATGGCGGCCAGCGCCGGCTGGAGATCGCGCGGGCGATGTGCATCGACCCGGTGATCCTGTGCCTGGACGAGCCGGCCGCCGGCCTCAACCCCCGCGAATCGCAGGAGCTGAACCAGCTGCTGCGCGCCATCCGCGACGAGCACAAGACCAGCGTCCTCCTGATCGAGCACGACATGAGCGTCGTCATGCAGATTTCCGACCACATCGTGGTGCTCGACCACGGCAAGAAGATCGCCGACGGCACGCCGGCGGAGATCCGCGCCGACGAGGCGGTGATCCGCGCCTATCTCGGCGAGCCCGAGGCGGACGATCTGCCGCCGGAGATCGCCGCCGATGTCGCCGCCGTGACCGGGGAGGCCCGGCCGTGATGCTGTCGCTGCAGGGCGTGCACACCTTCTACGGCGCCATCGAGGCGCTGCGCGGTGTCGATGTCGAGGTCAAGGAAGGCGAGATCGTCACCCTGATCGGCGCCAACGGCGCCGGCAAGTCGACCCTCCTGATGACGATCTGCGGCAACCCGCAGGCGCGCAAGGGGGCGGTGCTGTTCGACGGCAAGGAGATCACCCGCCAGCCGACCTTCGAGATCGTGCGCCGCGGCGTCGCCATCTCGCCGGAAGGCCGCCGCATCTTCCCGCGGATGACGGTGATGGAGAACCTGCAGATGGGGGCGCTGACCGCCGATCCGGCGGGGTTCGGACGCGATATCGAGCAGATCTTCACCCTGTTCCCGCGGCTGAAGGAGCGGCAGGCCCAGCGCGGCGGCACCCTGTCGGGCGGCGAGCAGCAGATGCTGGCGATCGGCCGGGCGCTGATGAGCCGGCCGCGCCTGCTGCTGCTGGACGAGCCGTCGCTCGGCCTGGCGCCGCTGGTGGTGAAGCAGATCTTCGAGGCGATCAAGATGATCAACCGGGAGCAGCGGATGACCGTGTTCCTGGTCGAGCAGAACGCCTTCCATGCGCTGAAGCTGGCGCATCGCGGCTACGTCCTGGTCAACGGCCGGGTGACGATGAGCGGCAGCGGCCGGGACCTGCTGGCGAATCCGGAGGTCCGGGCCGCCTATCTCGAAGGCGGGCATTGAGGGGCGGGCGATGGAACAGATCCTCGGAACCTCGATCGGCGATTTCATCTTCGTCAGCCTGATCCTGGGCGGCGGCGCCGGCCTCCTGACCGGCCAGGGCCAGGCCCAGGGCTGGGCACCGATGCGCAAGGTGGTGCCCTTCGTGGTGCTGCTGGCCTGTGCGACCAGATTCCTGCACTACGCGCTGTTCGGCGGTACGCTCTTGTCGCCGACCGGCTTCGTCATCGATCTTGTCTGGATCGGCCTGTGCGCCACGGTCGCCTTCCGGATGACGCGGGCGGCGAAGATGGTGCGGCAGTATCCGTGGCTGTACGAGCGCGCCGGCCTGTTCGGCTGGCGCGACCGGCGGCCGGCCGCACGGTAAGACGCCGGTCCCCTCGGGCCGGCGGAAAGCAAGGAGAGCCGGCGGGGCCGTCCCGCCCGGCGATGAACTGGGGAGAGCGATTTTGATGACGAGATTCAACCGAGTGCTCCTGGCCGGCGTAGCCCTGGCCGCGATGGCGTCGGCCCCGGCCTGGGCCGATGTGAAGATCGGCCTGGGCGCGCCGCTGACCGGCCCGAACGCGTCCTTCGGCGAGCAGATGAAGCGCGGCACCGACGCGGCGGTGAAGGCGCTGAACGACGCCGGCGGCGTCAATGGCGAGAAGATCTCCGTGGTCTACGGCGACGACGCCTCCGACCCGCGCCAGGGCGTGGCCGCGGCGAACGAGCTGGTCGGCCAGGGCGTGGTGGCGGTGATCGGCCACTTCAACTCCTCGGTCTCGATTCCGGCCTCGGCGATCTATGCCGAGGAGGGCGTCGTCCAGATCACCCCGGCCTCGACCAACCCGCAGCTGACCGAGCAGGGGCAGAAGACCACCTTCCGCACCTGCGGCCGCGACGACCAGCAGGGCGATGTGGCCGGCGCCTTCATCGCCGAGAAGTTCAAGGGCCGCAACGTCGCCGTCATCCACGACCAGACCACCTACGGCAAGGGCCTGGCCGACGCCACCAAGGCGGCGATGAACAAGGCCGGCGTGACCGAGAAGATGTATGAGGGCATCACCGTCGGCGAGCGCGACTTCTCCGCCGTCGTCTCGAAGATGAAGCAGGCCGGCATCGACGTGATCTATTTCGGCGGCCTGCACAATGAGGCCGGGCTGATCCTGCGCCAGGCGCGCGAGCAGGGGATGAACGCCCAGTTCATCTCCGGCGACGGCATCGTCACCCAGGAGTTCTGGGGCATCACCGGCGACGCCGGCAAGGGCGTGCTGATGACCTTCGGCGCCGACCAGCGCAACAGCGACGCCGCCAAGGATGTCGTGGCCAAGTTCAAGGCCGAGAACTACGACCCCGAAGGCTACACCCTGTACAGCTACGCCGCGGTCCAGGCCTGGGCCGAGGCGGCGACCAAGGCCAAGAGCTTCGACGGTCCGAAGGTGGCCGAGGCGCTGCATGACGGCAGCGCCTACAAGACCGTGATGGGGCCCCTGGCCTTCGACGCGAAGGGCGACCGCAAGACGACCGACTACGTCTTCTACATCTGGAACGCCGGCAGCTACGCCGAGGCCACCCCGGGCGAGCTGGCCAAGGTCGGCGCCAAGTAAGAGACCGTTTGGAAATGCGCTGGTGTGAGTCGGCTGGTGGTGGTTTCGAGACCCGGCGCGCAGCGGACGTTTGAGTCCGTGAGCACCGGAAGCGGAGAAATCGCCTCCAGACGGCCGCACCAGTAGCGTTTCCAAGCGGTCTCTAACACCAAAGGCCAGTGGCGGACACCACCCGCCATGGACATTGTCGACCCGGCGGGAACCTCCGCCGGGTCTTTTTTGTCATATGATTGATCGCAGGACCGATCCGTGGTGTAACGGACGGTCTATATCGCAGTGCAGCATGGGGGACAGCGATGGAGCTGCCAGCCACCCCGATCGCAATCGAACCACGTGGGCTCGACCGGGAGTCGTTGAAGCGCGACATCCTGGAATGGCTGGTCTACGCCGTTGGGCGCGAGATCCATCGCGCCACCCGGCACGATTGGTTCGCCGCCACGGCGCTGGCCGTTCGCGACCGCCTGGTCGACCGCTGGATGGCCTCGCAGCACCGCGAGGAAGCGACCGACGGCAAGCGGGTCTACTATCTCAGCCTCGAGTTCCTGATCGGCCGGCTGATGGCCAATGCGCTGACCAATCTCGGCGTCTATGACACCTGCCGCGACGCGCTGGCCGATTTCGGCGTCGACCTCGGCACCGTGCTGGAGGTCGAGCCGGACGCGGCGCTGGGCAATGGCGGCCTCGGCCGCCTCGCCGCCTGCTTCCTCGACAGCATGGCCACGCTCGGCATCGGCGGCACCGGCTACGGCATCCGCTACGAATACGGCTTGTTCGAGCAGCAGTTCGACCGCGGCTGGCAGGTCGAATACCCCGAGGACTGGCTGAAATTCGGCAATCCCTGGGAGTTCGAGCGGCCGGAGGTCGCGTTCCCGATCGACTTCTACGGCAAGATCGAGCCGGGCGAGCCCGGGCCGGACGGCCGGCCGAAGCCGATCTGGAAGGGCAGCCAGCGGGTGCTCGCCGTCGCCTACGACACGCCGGTGGTGGGCTGGGGCGGCGTCACGGTCAACACGCTGCGGCTGTGGTCGGCCAAGCCGGTGCGGGAGTTCGATCTCGCCCCCTTCAACTCCGGCGACTATATGAAGGCGGTCGAGGACAAGATCCTGTCCGAGACCTTGTCGCGCGTGCTGTACCCGAACGACAACACCCCGGCGGGGCAGGAGCTGCGGCTCAAGCAGGAATACTTCTTCACCTCGGCCTCGCTGCAGGACGTGCTGCGCCGGCACCGGATGCATCACGACGGCTATGACGACCTGCCGGCCAAGGCGGCGATGCAGCTGAACGACACCCATCCGGCGATCGCGGTGCCGGAGCTGATGCGCCTGCTGATCGACCGGCACCGGCTGGACTGGGACCGTGCCTGGAAGATCACCACCGGTTGCATCAGCTACACCAACCACACGCTGATGCCGGAGGCGCTGGAGACCTGGCCGGTGGCACTCTTGGAGCGGGTGCTGCCGCGCCACCTGCAGATCATCTACGAGATCAACGACCGGTTCCTGAAATCCTCGCGCGTGGTGGCGAAGGACCCCAGCCGCCTATCCACCCTGTCGCTGATCCAGGAAGGCTGGGACCGGCGGGTGCGGATGGGGCCGCTGGCCTTCCTCGGCAGCCACCGGGTCAACGGCGTCTCGGCGCTGCACACCCAGCTGATGCGCGAGACCGTGTTCCGCGACCTCAACGAGGAGTTCCCGGACCGGATCACCAACAAGACCAACGGCATCACCCCGCGGCGCTGGCTGGTGCAGGCCAACCCGAACCTGGCGCAGCTGATCCACAACATGATCGGCACCGGCTGGGAGGACGACCTGGAGCGGCTGTCGGCGCTGGCCGGCAAGACCGGGGACAGCGCCTTCCGCGAGGCGTTCTGGGCGGTGAAGCGCCGCAACAAGGCCCTGCTGGCGCATCACATCGGCGAGATCGCCGACCTCCGCGTCTCCGGCGACGCGCTGTTCGACGTCCAGGTCAAGCGCATCCACGAATACAAGCGCCAGCTGCTGAACATTCTGCACGCCGTGGCGCTGTGGCAGGAGATGCGCGACACGCCGGACGCGGCCTGGACGCCGCGGGTCAAGATCTTCGCCGGCAAGGCTGCCCCCGGCTACGCCACGGCCAAGCTGATCATCAAGCTGGCCAATGACGTCGCCAAGGTGATCAACACCGATGCCGAGATCCGCGATCAGCTGAAGATGGTGTTCCTGCCGAACTACAACGTCACGCTGGCGGAGCGCATCATTCCCGCCGCCGACCTGTCGGAGCAGATCTCGACCGCCGGCATGGAGGCGTCGGGCACCGGCAACATGAAGTTCGCGCTGAATGGCGCGATCACCATCGGCACGCTGGACGGCGCCAATGTCGAGATCGCCGAGCGTGTGGGCGAGGACAACATCCTGATCTTCGGCCTGACCGCGGCCGAGGTGGCGGCGAAGCGGGCTCAGGGCTACGACCCGGCGGCGGTGATCGCCGCCGACCCGCGCCTTGCCCGCGCCGTGGCGGCGATCGAGGACGGCACCTTCTCGCCCGACGATCCGGGCCGGTTCCGGCCGCTCACCGACGCGCTGCGGCACAGCGACTGGTTCCTGGTGGCCGCCGATTTCGCCGCCTATTGGGACGCCCAGGCCCGCGCCGCCGCGCTGTACCGCGACCGCACGACCTGGACCCGCATGGCGATCGAGAACACGGCGCATGTCGGCTGGTTCTCCTCCGACCGCACGGTGCAGGACTATGCCGAGGAGATCTGGGACGTCTGGCCGCCTTTGGCCCGGGCGGCGGAGTAGGGCCGGTTCAGCCTGATCCGCCGGCGCGCCAGGCCTTGGCCGCTTCGGCCAGCCTCTCGCCATCGGCCGCCAGCCGCTCCACCGCCACCCAGCGGTTCCAGTCCGGCGCGATGCTCCAGCCGGCGGCGCCGGAATGGGCCTGGGGCAGCCGGTAGTGGAACACCGGGCGGGCGGCGATCTTCTCATAGGGCAGCTTGGCCCGCACCCGCGCCGGGTCAGGCCCAGCGGCAGCAGGTCCAGGCCGCGGCTACCGCCTGTGGCACCACCTGCCGCGGGCGCTGTCCCTGCGCGACGGCCGCCTGGACGGGGTGAAGATCGAGGCCCTGCTGTGGGACGCGATCGAGGCGCGCCGGGCGGGGATGAAGGGGTAGAGCCGGATGCGACTACGGCGATCCGAACTCGACGAGTCGCGGTTCGCCCTCCTTGGGCCCATCAAAGAGGACGAGGCCCATCAAGCCCTGGCCAGTCTGTTCCATGACGAGCAAGGCTTCCGGCTTCGTCTCTGTCCCATATACCTCCAGATCCAGCAGCTTCTTCGGCTCGGAGCCGCTCATGTTCGGACCTGAGCTTTTCTTGAGATAGATGGCGTAGTCGCCGGGCTTGATGCCGCGGTCCTCGTCCGGGTCCTGCACCGGCCCCGCGATGATGAGGAAGCTGTCGTCGAACGCGACGAGATCACGGATCCCCCGGGGATTCCCGAGGTTGTCCTTTCCCAGCATCACGGGGTCGGGGGTGAACTGGCCCTCGGCACCATCAAAGAGAGCGTTGATGGGCGCCGAAACAATGATGGCGTTGCCATCGTCGAGCACGGGACCGCGCAATCCTGCATAGAGCACGCCGTCCTGGACAGCGACGCCCTCGATCGTCAGGCCATTGGCGTCGAGGGGCTTGTCGTAGAAGGGGGTCAGCGGCGTCGAAGGCGCTGACATCAGGTGCGCAAGTCTGCCTCCGTCGTCGTCCTTTAGGACCGTGCCGATCTTGCCGGTGTCCAGGCTCACGGTCGACGGATCGATCTTGATACGAAAGACATGGCGGGTCGCCGCAGCCTTGGCATTGCTCTTCGCCTCGTCGGGCACATCGGCATGGCGAGGTCTGCCATAGGAGCCGATGACATAGAAATAGCTGTCGGCGTAGGCGACACCCTCTGCATCCAATTCGAGCGGCTTGTCCTTGAAGCCGTCCTTCTCGTCCTTGAAGCTGTCCGTGATGAGCGGAATGAAATCGCCGGCAACGAGATGATCCTTGTGCAGGATCACCACCTGTGCGCCCTGGGTCTCGTCGTCGACCAGGAGGCAGATGCGCGGGTACATGCCGGGATCGCCCGCACAGGCGATGCCGCTGACATCTTTCGATTTCTTGAGCTCGCCGTCCTTGACCTTGCCGACAAGCTTGCCCGACACCTTCAGGGGCTCGTCGGCATGGGCCATCGAGGGTGCTCCCGCAGCCAGAGCCAGATGGATCGCGATCGCGGCGGCCGGCACCAGGCCGACCGCCACACGTCGTTTCAGCCCAGACGACCGCATCGCTTCAGCCCTCCTCACAGATGCCATGGATAAGTCCGTTGTCCGGCCGAGGCATTGCGGCCGGGCGGCAGCAGGTACCGACAGGGGTCGCCAGGACCCTGCGGATGACGTTCATTCCGGCTCGGGCACGTCTTCTCCTCCGTGCGGCCCGGTCGCCGCCGCCAGGAAGGCGGCAAAGACATAGCCGTCGAGGAGGCCGTCGCCTTCGAGATCGACACGGACCCAGTCGGGGTTCCCGGGGTCGACCGAGACCACGGTCAGCTCCGTCCCCAACGGCAAGGTCCGGCTGTAGGGGAAGTCGGTGCCGGGCCCGCCGCGCAGTCTCAGCCCGTCGCGGGCGACGACGGCGTAGCGGCCGGGCCCGGCACCGGCGGCTGCCGCCCCATCGACGGTCCGCGACAGCTGGACATAGTCGAATATCCACTCGCCATAATATTTACTGCCGTCGAAATAGCCCTGCTTCAGGCCCTTCTTCGTATTGTAGCTGCCCCTGTTGTAGGCGATGGCGACGGTGGCGAACTCGAAATCGGTGAGGCTGGTCTTGGCTTCGTAACCTCGGGTCTTGAGGCCTCTGCGCAACTCGAGCAGGCAATGGTCGAGCGTATGCGAGAACACCTGATAGTTCTGGTTCAGGAAGTAGCCCGGGTCCTGGCGAAAGAACTGCAGGTCTCTCTGGAATACCCCGAAGCCATGGCAGAATTTATCGGGGTTCTGGACGACGCCGCTGTAGCCGGGGACATGGACGGCCATGTCCTCGAGCGCCTTGCGCGCAATGTCGAACATCTGCTGCCCGTCGGTCTCCGCGACCAGGGCGGCCTTGTTGCGCGGAAAGGCCTGCCGTCCTTTGCCCGGCCCCTGGTAGTCGATCGTATCGCCCACGCAGAGCGCGAGGATCTGGTCGAGCGGCAGCGGCACCTTGCGCAGGACCGACCAGATCGAGCCCGTCTCCTGGCATGCGATCGCGACGATCATGTCCAGATCGAACGGTGTGCCTGCCAGCACGCCTTCGATCTGGGTCCGGAACTGCTGCTTGAACCATCGGATATCGTCCGCCGTCGGCATGATCGTCTCCTGGATGGACGCTGTTCCGTCAGGGCCGGCCTAGCCGATGCCGTCGTCGCCGGGCTCTTCGGCGGCCTCGCTGCCGCCGGGCGCGGCGATGGGGGCGAGGTAGGCCGAGAAGACATACCCGTCGAGCAGGCCGTCGCCTTCCAGATCGACCCGCACCCAGGCCGGCTGGGTCGGGTCGACCGCCACGACATGGAGTGTGGTTCCCTGCGGCAATGTCCGGGTGGAAGGGAAGCCGGTCCCCGGGCCGCCACGCAGGTTCAGGCCGCCGCGCGCGATGACCTCGTAGCGTCCCATCGCGCGAACGCCCCCTACGACCGGCGCGACGGGATGGCCGGCGGGCGCGGCGGCCCAGCCCGCCTGCGCCGCCCGCCGCAGCCATTGCGGCGCGTTGGCCGACCGGCCGCCGGCGCCCCAGGTCAGCTTCGTGTGGTCGCTGACGGAGGTGCCGAAGCCGACATGAATGGTATCGTTTCCCATATACGTGACGCCCGCGCCGATGCCGATGGCGCCACGCGCCGCGGCGGCGGTCACGAAGTCCGCCACCACGGGGCCGCCCGACGCATCGGTGAATGTCTGTACGACACCGCCGACGAACAGCTTGATGTCGGCTGCCCGTCCGTGATCGTGGCGTGTGGAGCCCGTGCGGCGCGTTCCTTCGCCGATGGCGGGCTGGCCGCCGGAGACGACGAAGATCGCGTCCACCCCGACCGCCAGCGCGGCGGCGTCCAAAAGGTCGCGCAGTTCCTGAGTGATCGGCTGGTTGCGGATGGCGGAGGCCGGCGGCCCGGTGACGATCGACACTTGCACCCCCTATCGATGCACCGCTGCCTGCCGGCGACCAGATCTGGGATCGGACGATGTCGCCGGCGCTGCGCCGGCCCATCTCGGCCTGGCTGTTTCGTTGGGATGCACAGCCGGTCGGCGAGACCTTTCCTGAGAGAAATGGATATCTGGCAAACAGCGACGTGGTGAAAACAAACAGAGGAATTGAGACGAATAACCAGTTAATTATTACCATGGAGCCCGGTTTTGCGCAATCATCCGCATGGTCGTCGCATCCTGCGGTTCGGTTCTCTGCGAAGTGCGTCGACCTCCTTCGTGAGGACGGAGATCCGATAAGCTCATCAGGTTGGCAAAGCACTCAACCGCGACTGGCTCCTGACACGCCGGGCCGCGGCCGGCCGGCGACCCCTCAGCCGGGCAAGGCGGCGTCCACCAGCGGCCCGCTCCCGTCAGCCCAGGCGTTGCCCTCGCTGCGATACGCACGCGCCGCGGCGGCCAGGCGCTCGCCATCGGCCGCCAGCCGCTCGATCGCCACCCAGCGGTTCCAGTCCGGCGCGATGCTCCAGCCGGCGGCGCCGGGATGGGCCTGGGGCAGCCGGTAGTGGAACACCGGGCGGGCGGCGATCTTCTCATAAGGCAGCTTGGCCCGCACCCGCGCCGGGTCCAGGCCCAGCAGCAGCGGCAGCAGGTCCAGGCCGCGGTCGCGGGTCGGGTTGGCGGCCAGGTAGTCGTCGATCAGCCCGGCCTGGCCGGGCCGGTAGCCGGGCGCCGCGATCCGGTGCAGGAAGTCCGGCGGATAGGGCGGCGGCAGGTGCCGCTCCAGGCGTCGCTGACCCTGCGCGATCTCGCGCCGCAGCCGTGCTTCCATCAGCCCGAAGGCCAGCATCACCGCAGTGATCCGGGGCAGGTCCGCGGCCGGCGCGTCGATGTTGAAATGCAGGCCCAGCGACCCGAACAGGGTGGCGCCGCGTCCATGGGCCCCGGCGGCGCGCAGCAGGCCGAGGATGCGGTCGACCTCGCCCAGCCGGTCGACCGGCAGCGGCGGCACGATCAGCTCGCGCGGCACCGCGCCGGACACCAGCCATCCCAGCCCGGCGGCGGCCTTCGGCCCGATCCGCACCGGCAGGGTCATGCCGTGCCGCTGCGGATGGGCGTAGCGCAGGTCCAGCTCCACCGCCAGGTCGCCCAGGGCGCTGCCCCGCACCGCGAAGGCATGGGCATCCTCCGCGACCACCTCGCCGCCGACGCCTGCGGCCAGGGCCCGCGCCGCCCGGCGGGCGGACGGACCCATGAACTCGATCTCGACCCCGACCAGGCGCGGGGGTTCGGGCGCTGGGGAGGGGAGCGGCTGAAATGAAGCGGATTCGGCGGTCGGCACGGGCCGTCGGACCCCCATGGGTTCGGGACAGGAGCTCCCGGTTCATATTGGGGGTCGGAGGGGCAGGATTAAGGCGATGGCGCACCGTGTCGCGCCGGCGCCCCGTCGCGCGCCGCCTCGCCGGATGACGCCCTACGCTCCGCCAGCCGTTGCAGCAGCGTGA
This sequence comes from Mycobacterium sp. KBS0706, assembly GCF_005938675.2. GTDB lineage: Bacteria > Pseudomonadota > Alphaproteobacteria > DSM-16000 > Inquilinaceae > Inquilinus. The sequence goes on along the minus strand of NZ_VCCH02000019.1, from coordinate 88,682 downwards.
AGAACGACGGCACGAACAGCACCGCGAGCCCGGTCGAGGCCAGCATGCCGCTGACCACGGCGATGCCGATCGAGGCCCGCGCATTGGCGCCGGCGCCGGTGGCGAAGACCAAAGGCAGCACGCCGAGGATGAAGGCGAAGGAGGTCATCAGGATCGGCCGGAAGCGCAGCCGCGCCGCCTCCACCGCCGCCTCCGCGATCGGCATGCCTTCGGCCCGCTTCTCCCGCGCATATTCGACGATCAGGATCGCGTTCTTGGCCGCCAGCGAGATCAGCAGGATGACGCCGATCTGGGTGTAGAGGTTGTTGGCGACGCCGAGCAGGTTCAGCGCCGCGACGGTGCCGAGCAGCGCCAGCGGCACCGCCAGGATCACCGACAGCGGCTGGATCCAGCTCTCATACTGGCCGGCCAGCACGAAATAGACCAGGATCAGCGCCAGGCCGAAGATCAGGTAGATCTGGTTGCCGACGATGTCTTCCTGGTACGACATCGCCGTCCAGGCCGAGCCGTAGCCGGGCGGCAGCGTCTGGGCCGCGATCTGGTCCATGATCGCCATCGCCTGGCCCGAGCTGAAGCCCTGCGCCGGGCCGCCGACCAGGGTCACCGACGGGTACAGGTTGTACAGGCTGATCAAGGGCGGGCCCTGCACCGTCTCGACCATCATCAGGCTGCCCAGCGGCACCATCTCGCCGGCCGGGGTCTTGATCTTCAGCCGCAGGATGTCCTGCGGCGCCAGCCGGTGCTGCGCCTCGGCCTGGGCGTAGACCTGGAACACGTTGTTGAACCTGTTGAACTGGGTGACGTAGGTCGACCCCAGATAGCCCTGCAGCGCCGCGAACACCTGGCCGACCGTCACCCCCAGCGTCTCGGCCTTGGTCCGGTCGACGGCGAGGAAGATCTGCGGCGTGCCGGCGCTGAAGGTGGTATTCACCCGCTGCAGCGCCGACTGGGTGGACGCCTTGGCGACCACCTCGCGCGCCACGCTCTGCAGCTGCGCGAAATCGGCGCTGCCGTCCTGCACCAGCAGCTCCTGGGTGAAGCCGCCGGAATTGCCGATGCCCTGGATCGGCGGCGGCACGATCACGAAGGCGGTGCCGTCCTGCAGCCCGGCCAGCGCTGCGGTGAGCTTCTGGTAGAGCGCCCGCAGGGTCTCGTCCGGACCGCGCTCCGACCAGTCCTTGAAGATCACATAGGCCATGCCGGCGTTGAACAGCGTGGCGTTGTTGTCGAGCACCGAGATGCCGCTGACGCCGACGACATTGGCGACCCCCGGCGTCGCCAGCGCGATCCTGGTGACCTCGGCCACAGCACGGTCGGTCCGCTGCAGCGACGCCCCCTCCGGCAGCTGCACGCTGATCACGGCATAGCCCTGGTCCTCGATCGGCAGGAACGCCGTCGGCACCCGCGACAGGCCCCAGAACGCCAGGCCGATCAGGCCGATGGCGACCGCCACCATCACCGGGCTGCGCGCGACCATCCGGCGAATCAGACGCGCATACCAGCGCTCGGCCGCATCATAGCCGCGGTTGAAGCCGCGATAGACCAGGTTGCGCCGCTCCGGCGGCGTCGGCGGCTTCAGCCACAGCGCGCATTGCGTCGGCTTCAGCGTGGCGGCGTTGACGGCGCTGATGATCGCGGTGGCGGCGATCACCAGGGCGAATTGCTGGTACATCTGGCCGGTCAGCCCGGGCAGGAAGGCGGCCGGCAGGAACACCGACATCAGCACCAGGGTGATGCCGATGATCGGGCCGAACAGCTCGCCCATCGCCTTCACCGCGGCCTCGCGGCCGCTCAGCCCCGCCGCCATGTGGCGCGACACGCCCTCGACGATGACGATGGCATCGTCGACGACGATGCCGATCGCCAGCACGATGGCGAACAGGGTCGCGGTGTTGACGCTGAAGCCCAGCGCCGCCATGGCCGCGAAGGCGCCGATGATGGTAACCGGCACGGTGGTCGCCGGCACCAGCATCGCCCGCCAGTCCTGCAGGAACAGCAGGATCACGATCAGCACCAGCACCGCCGCCTCGATCAGGGTCAGGTAGACCTCGTGGATCGAGGCGCTGACGAATCTCGTGGTGTCGAACGGGATGTCGTAGACCAGGCCCGGCGGAAATGCCTTCGCCAGCTCCTGCATCTTCGCCTGCACCTCCCCGGCCACGGCCAGGGCGTTGGCGTCGGGCAGCAGGAAGATGCCGATGGCGGCGGCCGGGTGGCCGTTCAGGGTGGCGGCGTGGCTGTAGCTCTGCGACCCCAGCTCGACCCGGCCGATGTCGCGGATGCGGACCAGGCGGCCGCCGTCGCGGTTGTCGGCCTTGACGATGATGTCCTCGAAATCCGCCGCGTCGTTCAGGCGCCCGGTGACGTTGACCGTGTACTGGAAGTTCAGCCCGTCCGGGGCCGGCGGCATGCCGACCATGCCGGCGGTGACCTCCTGGCTCTCCTGCTGGATCGCGCTGACCACGTCGGACGGCACCAGGCCGTAGGCCTGCAGCTTGTCCGGATCCAGCCAGACCCGCATGGCATAGGGGCCGGCGCCGTAGACGGTGACGTTGCCGATGCCGGGCAGCCGCGCCAGCTCCTTCTGCAGGGCGATGACGCCGTAATTCGACAGGAACAGCCCGTCATAGCGGTTGTCGGGCGACGACAGGGTGATGAACTGCAGGATGGCGGTCGACTTCTTCTGCACGTTGACGCCCTGCACCTGGACCGCCTGCGGCAGGGAGGACAGGGCGATCGCCACCCGGTTCTGCACCAGCACCTGGGCGAGATCGGGATCGGTGCCGATGTCGAAGGTGACCGTCAGGACGTAGGTGCCGTCGCTGGCGCTGGTCGACTGCATGTACAGCATGCCCTGGACGCCGTTGACCTGCTGCTCGACCGGCAGGGCGACCGTGTCCATCACCGTCCGGGCGCTGGCGCCGGGATAGGTCGTGGTCACCTGCACCGTCGGCGGCACGACATTCGGATACTGCGACACCGGCAGCCGCAGCAGCGCGATGGCGCCGATCAGGACGATGACGAGCGCCAGCACATTGGCGAGAACCGGCCGCTCGATGAAGAAGCGCGAGACCATGAGGCTCCTCGGAGGATCGGGTGGCGCGCGGCTACGGCTTGGCGGCGGCCTGGCCGGCCGCCTGGCCCGCCATGGCGGCCTTGTCGGGCGTGACCTTGTTGCCGGGGACCGCCTTCTGGATGCCCCCGATCACCACCCAGTCGTCCGGCCCGATCCCGTCCCGCACCACGCGCAAGGGCCCCTGGGCAGGCCCCAGCGTCACCTGGCGCTGCTCCACCACATCGTCCTGGCCCAGCACCAGCACATAGCTGCCGAGCTGGCTGGTGCCGATCGCGGTCTCGTCGACATACAGCCCGGCATCCTGGTGGCCGACCGGCACGCGGACCCGGGCGAACAGGCCGGGCAGCAGCGCCGTGTCCTTGTTGTCGAAGACCCCGCGCACGGTCAGGGTGCCGGTCCTGGGGTCGATCTGCGGCGCGATGTAGTCGATCGTCCCCTTGTGCGGATAGCCGGTCTCGGTCTGCAGCCCGATCTCGACCGGAACGTCGTGGATGTCCCTGACCTTGCGGCCCTGGGCGGCCGCCCCCTGCTTGACCTGCAGCACCTGCTGCTCGCTGACCGTGAAATAGACGTGGATCGGGTCCATCTGCACGATGCTGGCCAGCTTGGTCGGGCCGCTATAGCCGACCAGCGCCCCGACATCGACGAGGTGGTCGGTGACGATGCCGTCGAACGGGGCCGCGACCTCGGTGTAGCCGAGGGTGATGGTCGACAGCTCGACATTGGCCTGCGCCTGCATCACCGCGGCGTTGGCCTTGTCGAGATCGGTCTTGGCATCCTCGACATGGGCCTGCGACGCGAACTGGTCCTTCCCCAGCGTCGATTGCCGCTGGTATTCGGACTGGGCGTTGGCCTGGGCGGCCTGCTGCTGCAGCAGGTCGGCCTTGGCCTGCTCCAGCTGGGCCTCATAGGTGTCGCGCTGGATGTGGAACAGGGGCGTGCCCTGCTTCACCTGCGCCCCGTCCTTGTAGTCGATCGACACCAGATAGCCCTGCACCCGGGCCTCGAGATCGACGGCGTTGTAGGCCTCGGTGGAGCCGGTCAGCTCGAGATAGCTGACCACCGGCTGCTTCACCGGCTGCGCCACCGTCACCTTGGGCGGCGGCGGCGGGACATAGGCGTTCTGCTCGTTGCAGCCCGCCAGGCCGATGATGCACGGAAGCACGGCCAGCCAGCGGCCGCGGCGCCCTCTCCCCTTGGCCTCCAATATTTGTGCCATCTCTCCCCCAATAAGAGATCCATCAAATCCGAAATCTATCTTCCCAATGGCCCGCATATCGGGCTAGGCCGAAGCAATCCGCCCCTCGCCACTCGCAAGAGGCCGGCCGCCAGCATTGTAATACTTCGCCGCGGCATCGGAAATGGATCTGGCGGGAGCGGCCCCGCCAGCCATGCGCGGCAGAACGCTCAGCGGTGGCTGCGCGCAGCCGGGCGGTGCAGGCTATTTCGGCTTGAGCGACATCAGGGCCTGCTTGCAGCCCGGCGACACCTTGTCGGCGTGCTGCTGCAAGCAGGCGAGGATGCGGCCGCCGCCCGGCTCGACCCCTTTGCACAGGGCCTCATAGTCGGCGCGGCAGGCCTGCATCGCCTCGCGTTCCTGCGCCGGGCTCGGCTGCTGCGCCATGGCCGCGCTGGTCCCGAAGACGGAAGCGGCCACGACAGCCGCGAGGGCGATGCGGGTTGCGGCGGCCGGGATGGAGAAAGGCATGGGTCGTCTCCCTGATGGTTGCGGGCCTTCTCTGGGCCTGGCCGAACGCGCAAACGACGCCATCCCGTCGGGTCTGGACGGCGGCATACGCAATCCGGCCGGCAGCCGGGCTGCCCGACCCGGCCGGAGGGCATCATACCGCTCCGGTTGGGGACGACCCCAGTCCATCGTTCTGATGTGTTGAGAAGAGAGGCGGCGGCAGGTCGAGTGCACCGCGTATGGCTCTTCAGGCTCCGCTCCGCCGGCAGGGGCCTGGCCGGACCTAACGGCGATGAACGAATACGAACCGGACGGTCGAGGGCATGATGACATCGGACCTCGCACTGCTTCCGATCAGGATGAGGCCAGCGCCGCCATTCCCCACGATAAAGACCGCCAACTCCCCGTGTCGCGTCGCAATGGGGTCCATCGCAATGCGCAGAAACTCGCCGATCGGCTGATTTGGATACTGGAGCCGCAGTTGCGGTCCGACCTCCGCTGGGCAAAGCGCATAACCGAGCTGCAGAGCCCGTCGGTAGATCTCTTGGAGAGGCGCTCCATCCGTCCCGATCCCGAGTTCGGTCGAGGAGAGAACAACGAGATCGATCTTCGTTTCATGCTGACTTACGGGAAACGTCGGCTGGTCGAGCGCTGCACTTGCCAGAGTCCCGACACCACATCGCGCGGCGGCGAGGGCCTCGTGCAGAGCATCGCCACTGCTCCGGGTGCCCAGGACGATCGATTTCCGGATCGGTAGAGATGGTGTGCGCACTCCACCGGGCAGCACATCGAAGGAAGCCTGACGACCCAGACTGAGGAACCGGCGCGCGCAAGTGATCTCGCCCCTGACCGTCACGGCCGCGTCGTTGGACGGTTCCGACCGGGCGTCCGCGAAAGCGATCACGCTGACGGCAAGCCACGCCAGGGCGATCGGTGCGGCGCGCCTGGAGCGGAGCGGCGTCAAGGCCATCATGTGCCGGATGCAGGCGCGCTGCCCGAGGAGCCCGCATTCGGGATGACGCATCGAGAGCAGAGTTCGGCATCCTCGAAAGATGCCGGCACCCACGCGGCTTGACATCTGCGACCTCAGTTTTTGACGAGGCGCAGTCGCCCGCAAGCAAGCTCCGACGGGACGGCGGACTGCTGTATATGCTGGAGGTCGCTGGCCTGAAGGCTGAAGGACACCTCGAATCCGTCCGGCGTTGCCAGCGTGAGGATCAGAGTTCCTTCGGTGGATCCCTGTTCGAGCCGCATTCGGTCCACAGGATAGACGATGCGCAACGAAGCGTCATGATGCCGCGCCTGCAGGGCCGCGGTGGCCATCCGTGGCAAGCTCATGATCAGCCGTGTCAGGCAATGCGAGGGTAGATTGAGACTGGCAGGCTGTCCGCATGTATCCACGACATGCATTGTACAGCGGGAGCCATCAGGCGCTATTTCAAAGGACGAAAGCTCGGCCGCTTCAATCTCGGCTGCCAAGGGAGCCTCCCTACCATCCTCCGCATTCTGCTACTGGAAGCTTCCTTTCGGCCGCTCCTCAATAACCGCCGCGGAAATCAATCACAACCTCCGCATCCATTACTGATTTGTTTGTCCTATATTGTGATAAAATGCCATTTCGCATCTCAAATATTATCACAATCTCGAAGATTAATCCCGAATATTATTTTAGGTGAATCATCGTCATTTAGAATTACGGTAACGGTGCACTTTTAGTGGGCTTTCGCCCACTTTTGGAGTGGACCCCTGGGAGGGCGACCCGCCCAGCCCTCGGCACTCGCCCGCGGCTACCGCTTCCGCGCCCGCTGCCCTTCGATCGTTGCGCCAGGGAGGACTCGCCGTGGTCGACCTCGGCGAGGGGGAGCCGCCAGCGAGTCTTCTGACTTGGAGCCATACCTACTTGCAGGTGCAGGCCCCGCCGACGCCGGCGCGCAGATTGGCCTCGACCCAGCGCGTCGCATCCGGTCCGAAGTCGAAGCTCGGCCCGATGATGCAGATCTCCGAATCGCCGCGGTCGGAGCGCATCTCCCGCGGGTCGCGCGGGTCGACCTCGATCCGGTCGTTGATGCAGTAGACATAGGTCGTCATCGCCAGCGCGCTGCCGGGCGCGAGCAAGGCCAGCAGGGTGATGACGAAACGGGTCGAACGCATCGCATGCCCCTTCCTCTGCTCCGGTGTCGGGATCATCGCCGCATCCCCCCGGGCACCGCATCGATACCCCGGGAAAATGGTTTTGGTCGGGCCGCGGCAAGGCCGGACCGCGGCCGCCGACCCTGCCGCTTTGTTGCAGCTGTCACCATCCGGACCGGGACGGACACATTGCAGCAACAGTCCGGTCGCAGGTCTGGATCATCACCCATCGCAGACATCATCCGGTCCAATGGCAACGATCCGCGACTATCTCGATCTCGCCGATGCGGCGTACCAGGCCGATCCCGAGGGCCATGTGTCCAGCCGTTGGCGCGTCCGGAAAACCGAGACGGCGACGTGGTATGGCAACGGCTTCCAGGGATCGGTGTTCGAAGGCGACGAGGAGGTGATCGTCGCCTTTTCCGGAACCAAGGGCGGGCCGATGAGCGCCCCGATCTCCCAGAACTCGGCCAATGCCCGCATTGCGGTCCTCGTCATCCCCAACATGGCGGGCTCGGCCAAGAAGCTGGTGCGGTGGGCCGAGCAGAATTGCGGCGGCAAGCCGGTGTCGATCGTGGGTCATTCCCTCGGCGGCGCCTTGGCGCAGGTGGTCGGCGCCTGGTCCGGCCGCCCGTTCGTCTCGCTCAACGGCCCCGGGATGGAGGCGCATCTCAAGGCGTCGGCCTTCAACCTCTTCAAGCCGCGGCAGATGGCGCGCTCGCTCAGGGCCCGGCGGAACGGCGCGCCGGTCGGCCTGTGCCTGAACGTCAGGGGCGATTTCGTCGGCACATACGGCAAGGGCTGCATCGGCGAGGTGCGGGAGCTGCGGCACGATGCCGGCGAACCCACGCACAGCATCGACGCGATCCGGGACGCCCTGGCTCAGGAAGACCTGGCGAAGCAGCCATGGATGCTGTCGGCCTCCTGGCCGGCGACCCGGATCGGCAATACGGTGCCGAGGCTCGGAAACGTGCCCAGCTCCGGTCCGTCCATCACCGAAATGCTCGCCCCGCATCCGCTGTTCCGGCCCGGCGCCGTTGCCGCAGGGCGCGAAGCTGCGGATCTGCGAGGCGGCATCCGCGATCCCGCAATCCGCAAACCGGTTCAGCCTGATCGGCCGGCGCCGCCGCCGCTCGCCCGGCCCGCCCGGGATATCGAAACGCCGGCTCGATCCGCGCAGCCGCCGGCCAACGCCGCTGCAGCATCGGCCGATCTCGACGAGACCATCGCCCTCGGCGCCTGGCTGACGTCGCTGACGGATCTACCCCCCGGGTCTCTGGAGAGGTCGAGGGCGGACGCCGACAGGGATGGATCGAACCGCAACGGCGAGGGTTCCGGCCGCCCGGATTGATCGCCATGTGATCGGCTCGCCTCGTGCCGGCTCAGCCTTGGGGCATTGTATGTTGCTTGCCGCCGGCCGATGCGATGAGGTGGCCCGGCGTACCGCGCCCTGCGGGGGTGAAGAGAAATGCCTCGTCCTAAGCTCTCATGCATGGCCGGGGGCGTCGCTGCGATGCTCACGGTGTCGGCGGCCGCCGCGCCTCTCGACCGGTACACCGGCTCCTTCGATGCCGAGGGCGTGGTCGCGGACGGGCCCGACGCCACGCCCCGAGAGGTGAGTTGCGACTTCAAGGTGCAGCAGCGGCGTCCGAACCAGCTCGCGCTCGACGGAACCTGCTGGGCCTATCTGATCTTCTCGCGGTCGGTCGGCGCCGACCTCTCCCTCGATCCCCGATCCGGCCGGATGACCGGGACCTATACCGGTTCGAAGGTCGGGCCGGCGCGGCTGACCGGCCGATTGGACGGCCCGGCGATCGATGTCCTGATCGATTGGCCCCAGCCGGTCAACGGCCACATGACGGCCGATATGCGGATCGTCAGCCTGGGCCCGGACCGGCTCCGGATCCTGGTGACGGATGGCGGGGAGCACGGCGTGCCCAGGGTGACGACGGATCTGTCACTGGCGCGCCGGTGAGACGCTTCGGTCGATCGCCCAGGTCGTCCTGATGCTTCTGTCTCAGTCCAGGGGTGAAGTCCGATCGACGTCGTCTCCGACCATACCTGTCTTATCGCGCATCGGCGCCGCCGGGCGGACTCAGGGTCGCGACGCGCTTTTCAAGCGCCAGCGTTCGCTTGACCAAGTCATCCAATTCAAAAGACTGCGAGTCGAGGAATGCGACGGACCCATTGTTCGGGTCGACAGCCAGACGGTGGGTCTCATTCAAGTGATGTTTGAGCCATGTCCTCTGCTCTTGCTGCAGTTGCGCTCGTTCCTTGCCCTTGGATCGGTGCAGAAGCGTCTGATAGGCGGAATTCAGCCGCGGGTCCCACTTGCCGATTTCGGCTTTGCCGCAGTCCAACATGTTCGAGGAAACGCCGTCGGCCTGGGCCATGCACGCGTCGAACTCCGCGCTCTGCTGCGCGCTTGCCGGACAAGTGGCGATCAAGAGGGCGGTTCCCAAAACGAGAGATGGTTTCCAGAACATCGTGGCGGTCCCATGCGTCTTTCTGACTGCGTAAAGCCTGGCCGCCTGTTGTGGCTATTTCGCGATGACACCGAATTCAGGCTTGTCGGTCTGCTGAATGCAGAGATCGCCCATGTCGTCCTATGGCGCACCCGGCGTCAGAGCGCCACGAAGCCCTGCGGCGTCATTCTGATGGCACGGAGATTCACGCCCATTTTCTGCGCCATGCCGTTCACCCCGTCCCGCAGCCTGGAGAGGCCCGTCTGGTCGCCCTTGCGCCGCAGCTCGTCGCGCGTGGCCACGGCGATCATCGCCAGAACCTGACCTGTCTCTATCTATCGTGTCTCACCAAGGGGGGCACTTCAGGATGGATGGAGGCGCCGGCCGTTCCCCGCTTCGGGAAGGCCGGCGTCCCGGATCAGATCAGGCGCTCTCGCGGCGCATGGTGATGTCGAAGGCGCCGTCGTTGTTGGCGAACTCGCCCGCACCGCCGATGTCGTTGTAGCGGAAGACGACCTCGCCGTCGGCCGGGGCCTCCCAGTCGAGGGCGCCGGTGCCGATGTAGGACAGGCTGGAGCCGATCTGGATCAGCAGGGCGCCCACGGTGATGGGAAGCAGGTACTTGCTCTCCATCTGCGTCTGGTACGGGTGGTTCTTGTCGCCCTGCGGCCCGTGCCACGGCCAGTCGGGCCCGACCTTGGCCCAGCCGGAGGCGAGGATGGTGAGGCGGTCGCCCTTCTTCACCGTGATGCCGGTCTTGATCCCGGCCTCGTTCGTGGCCGGGAGCTGACCTTTCCACGCCGCCGGCCGGGCAGCCGGCGCATCGCCCCCGGCCTGGCCGCCCTCGATCTCGTCGGCCTCCTTCTCCTTGTCCTTGATGCTCTCCTCGACCGGCACTTGGCTGGCGCAGATGGCGTCCTGCAGCACCTTGCTGAAATCGGCCAGGCCCTGGGTGTTGATGTAGTATTGGCCGCCGGTCCGCAGGGCCAGGCGCTTGTACTCCGCGGTCAGGGCCGCCGCCTGCTCCGGGGTCGGCTCGGCCGGCAGCGTGGTCTGGTAGGCGTGGATCTTGACCGCGTTGTCGACCGCGGCCGCGATCGCCCGGTCGGTCAGCTTGACCGCCTTGGCGCCGATGGTCAGGCCGCCGCCGTCCAGGCTCTCGTCGCCGAGCACGAACACGGCGCGCTCGGCCCCGTCCCGCCAGTCGAAATGACGGCTGACATCGACCACGGTCTGGGCGATCTGCTCCTGGGCGCTGGAATCCTTCGCCCCGCCATGCGCCCGTGCGGCCAGCTGGGCGGCGTCGGTGCCGATGCCGGTCAGGTATTGGCGGGCGGTCTTGGTGAATTCGGTGGTGGCGAAGGTGCCCTCGATGCCGAGGAACTGCACCCGCAGGTCGGACGGGCAGGCCTTCTTGGCGTCCTCGATCGCGGTGACCATGCCCTTGCTCAGCGCCTCGGCCTCGTCCTTCATCGAGGCGCTGGTGTCGATCAGGACCACCAGATCGACCTTCTTGGCAGCGTCGGTCATGTCTCTCTCTCCTCTTCGCTGATGAACGATGGCTCTCCGCGAGGCGCGGGGTCTCTCGAACCCCGTGCCGCACGTCCCTCGGCCGAGTCGCAGGAGCCGTGCCGGACATGGCTGCGACCTGCGCGCATGCTCCCACGGTCCGCGGTTGCCGAGCCGCGGTCGCGGCTCGGCCGGAAGGGTTTGCGCCGTGCCCCCGGGCACGCCATGGATGGTCCGGCCGTCTTCGGCCGGGTCGGCGTCCTGGCACGGTGACGCCGGTATCGGTCACCGGGCGGAAGGCGTTGGCGGCAATGGCGATGTCCCGGATCGCCGGACGCACAGGATCCCTACGGGGCCGCTTCCATATGCTGGGACCGGCGGCTCTCTCGTCGCGTTTCCAATAGTGTTGAAACTCACCAGAATCCAGCGCCGAAGATCGGTGCCATTTTCTGGAAATTCTCTCTCGAACGGAGCTTTCTATATAGTAGTGTGCGCCAATAGGATTGAAGTCAACACATCAAATGACAAAAAATATATGGGATGTTAGTCAATTTTGGGAGAGGTTTTGGCAGATTTTTCTGCCGATTTTACCTGAACTGCAGATTGCGAAATTGTGATGGCCGGGTCGTTCCCGGCACCCCTCCGTGGCCGCACGGCTTCTGCCTAAGATACACTCGGAGCTAACATCAGGCACTTTCTCGGTCAGGTCGTTTGCAATCTCAAAATTGAATTCGGTGACTGTGCACTTACAGGTTTGGCGATAGCTCGGTTGGAGTGCACCCCTGACGTGAGACAGGGTAGCTGGCAAGCCCAGGTCTCCCACCCGCACGATCCCGTCGTCGCTGCAGCCGGCGGCGATGCCCGTCACACCCACTTCATCGAGCTGTCATAGCCGCCCCGCCGCAGCCCCTCGACGGCATAGCGCAGGGCGTCGACCGCGTGGTTCTCGCGGTCCTCCAGCTCGGACTGGATCTCGCCGGTCTTCGGATGGGTGCGATAGCTGTACAGCGCCAGCTCGTCGATCAGGTACCGGCAGCGCGGATGCACCCGGATGTCGTGCGCCTTCAGGAACTCGACCCCCTCCTTCACCGATCCCGCCCCCTTGGTCGACCCGGTGATGCTGCCGAAGCCGTTGCGCTGCATGTAGCTGATCGTCTCCGGCCGGGAGCTGTCGGCGATGATCGGTCCCCGCCGCGACCCCGGGATGGCGTCGAACAGGTCCGGCGTGCGGTCGATCTCGCAGCCCACCCGGTACGCCTCGTGATCGACGAACAGCGTCCGCCCCTGCACGAAGCAGCGCACCAGCACCGTCGGGTCGCGGGCGAAGCCCCAGTCGGCGCCGTATAGGAAGCGCGCATCGGCCGGCGTCTCGAATCCCTCCACCTTCCAGTTCCTGAACACCCTGGCCTCGCTGAAGGTCTGATAGCCGCCCAGCCAGACATGCTGGTGCTTGTCCGGGTCGCGCCCCCGGTCCCATTCCATCTCCGCCTGCAGCACCGCCGGGAAATGCGGGTTGTCGGACCAGTTCACCCGCACCAGCGCGGCATCGGGCGGCGGCGGGCCGGCGCGGAACATCGCGTCGACCGGGTCGCTCGCCTGGGGCGGGTTCCAGGTGAACCACAGCTCCGACCCCGGCTTGCGGATGGTCGGGCGCAGCAGGTCCAGGCTGCAGATCGACAGCGCCTGCGCCTCCTCGACCCAGGCGATGTCGTAGCCCTCCAGCGACTTGATGCTCTCGGCCGTGTGGTTCTGCATGCCCTGGAAGATGATGCGGCCGCCGCCGGGCCCGAGGATGCGGTCGGCCTGCACCCGAAAATGGCGGCCCAGGCCCAGCGCCTGGATCTTGTCCTCGATCAGCCGCTTCACCGACTGGTCGAGCGAGCGCTGCACCTCGCGGATGCACACCGCCCGCAGCGGCGCCGCCTCGACGCAGCGCCGCACCAGCAGCTCGGCGAAGGCGTGCGACTTGCCCGAGCCGCGGCCGCCATAGGCGCCCTTGTAGCGCGACGGCTGCAGCAGCGGGTCGAACACCGGCGCCAGGTCGGACGGGGGCAGGGTGATCGCGGCCTCGCCGTCCTCCGGGCGGCACCGGAAGTCGCGATACACCTGGCCCAGCCGTGCCAGGTCGGCGGCGACGCACTCGGTGGCGGCGCCGGGGGCCAGGCAGATCTCGGTCGTGTCGGCCAGCCGGCGCACCGTCTCCGGCAGGGACTCGCCCCGTCGCCGCCGCCCGGCCACCGCCGCCAGGCACGGGATCAGGATCCAGGGCGGCATGCCCCGCATCCCGGCGTTGCCGCGACGCCGGCGGGCACAGTCCGCCGCCGCCCTGGCATCGCCGCGAAGCCGTCCGGCGAGGCCGGTCCAGCTCGGCTTGGCCCTCGTCACACCCTTCCGCATCCCCGCCTCCCATGAAAAAGCCCGCCGCGGCAGGGCCGGACGGGCACAACTGTCTGACTGTGCCTGAATCATGCGGCGTGACAGGCCGCCATGTCAAGAACAAAAAGCGAACATAGGATCGAGACGATTGTCCGCATGCGGCTCTTTGCGGCGATTGCCGGCCCTCCTGGCGTCCCCGAAGCGGACATGGCCGCTTTGGTTCGGGTCGCTTCAGAATCCACCTTCGGCGCCAGGGAAAGAGGGCCGATTCCGGCGCCTGTCATTCGGCCTGACCGAACCGGAATGAGCGAAAGGCCAACCTTGGCATTGGTGCGACGTCGCTGCGCCCTCGGATTGCAGAGCATCAAAAGCGGCGACGGCGCTTCGGCTTTCGGCCGCTGTGCGCACATTCGTTGCTTAGGTCGGACGACACAATTCCCTGGTATGCAACTGGCGATTTGGATCAAATTGATCCCATCATTCGCTTCCATTTGAATCAACCATTTACGCGCCATCGGCCTCCGATCCGCGCCGACATCGCGATCAAGACGAGTGTCAAAGGGAGAAGAACCGCCATGACCGTCATCAACGGAACCCCGGGGAACGACACTCTCACCGGAGGGAGCAGCGACGACCAGATCTACGGCTTCGACGGCAACGACACCCTTTCGGGCCTGGCCGGTAGCGATGACCTGGATGGCGGCAGCGGTGACGATACGCTCGATGGCGGCGCCGGGGACGATGTCCTGAGCGGCGGCCTCGGTGACGATACGGTTCGTGGCGGCGACGGGAATGACAGCGTGGCAGGCCGGTTCGCCGATGGCGGCGCCGGAAATGATCTCCTGTGGGGCTGGTACGTCGATGGCGGCAGCGGCAACGATGAAATTCATTGGGGAAGCGACGCCGACCATCTGATCGGCGGTGACGGCAACGACAGCTTTATTTATATCGGCGGGTCCAGCGTTCCCGTCGGCGTGGTCGAGGGTGGAGCGGGCATTGACACCTTGAGCCGTGTGGGCACCGTCGATCTGGCCGCCGGCACGGTCAATGGCGGGGGAACGCTGAGCGGCATCGAGAACGTCAGCGGGACCGACCTTGCCGACATGCTGACAGGGGACGCCGGCGCCAACAGCCTGACCGGCGGCATGGGTGAGGACGTGCTGAATGGCGGCGATGGCAATGACACGCTCAATGGCGGCCTCGTCCTCTCCTCGATCTATTCCGAATACGATCGCGACACCCTGTTCGGCGGCAACGGCGACGACACGCTGATTGACAAGGTCAATGAGTATGGGGGGCCGGGTTATACAGACTACCTGGATGGGGGCGAAGGAAGCGATACGGCGACCTACGAGTTCAGCACGACCAACGGTGACGGTCTTGTGATCGATCTGGTCACCGGCATGGTCGACGGTTATCTCCGGCTGACCAGCATCGAGAATGTTCGCGGAACGGGCAGCTCCGACATCATCACCGGAAACGACTCCCGCAACCTGCTGTTCGGTCGGTACGGCAACGACCAGCTCGACGGCGGTGCCGGCGACGACAGGCTCTCGGGCGGCGATGCCGACGACACGCTCCGCGGCGACGACGGCAATGACAGGATCGAAGGCGGCAACGGTATCGACCACCTCTATGGCGGCGATGGCAGTGACTGGATCGAAGGCGGCAACGGTATCGACTACCTCTACGGCGGTGCCGGCGACGACGTCCTCTACGATTACACGGCGATGGTTCTGGATGGCGGTGCCGGCACCGACACGGCCGACTTCCACCTGTACACCCAGAACGTGTATCTCGACCTGGAGAACAGCGTCGCCGGCGGTGACGGCAGTATACAGCTGCTGTCGTTCGAGAACCTGGTCGGCACCAACCTCGACCTGGACACCCTGATCGGCAATGACGGCAGCAACGCCCTCTATGGCCTCGCCGGCAGCGACACCCTGCGCGGCAACGGCGGCGACGATACGCTCCGCGGCGGCGCCGGTGCGGACCAGCTGGACGGTGGCGCCGGCACCGACAGCGCCAGCTATTATGACAGTGCCGCCGGCGTGGTCGTCGACCTCGCGGCCGGCGCCGGCACGGCCGGCGACGCCGCGGGCGACACCCTGGTCGGCATCGAGAATCTCACCGGCGGTCAAGGCAACGATACGCTGATCGGGAATGCCGGCGCCAATGTCCTGGCCGGCTGGGGCGGCAACGACCTGCTCCGCGGCGGGGCCGGCGCGGACCGGCTCGACGGGGGCGCCGGCACCGACACCGCCACCTACTACACCAGCGCGGCCGGGGTGACGGTCGACCTGGCCGCCGGCACCGGATCCGGTGGCGATGCCCAGGGCGACGTCCTGATCGGCATCGAGAACCTCACCGGCAGCAATCAGGGGAACGACACGCTGATCGGGACCGCCGGCGCCAATGTCCTGGCCGGCTGGGGCGGTGACGATGTGCTCCGCGGCGGGGCCGGCGCCGACAAGCTCGACGGCGGCGCCGGCTCGGACATTGCCACCTACTATGCCAGCGCGGCTGGGGTGACGGTCGATCTCGCGACCGGCACCGGGTCCGGCGGCGACGCTCAGGGCGACACCCTGGTATCGATCGAGAACCTCACCGGCAGCAACCTCGGCAATGACAGCCTCAGCGGGAATGCCGGGGCCAACACCTTGGCCGGCTGGGGCGGCGACGATGTGCTCCGCGGCGGGGCGGGCGCCGACCGGCTGGACGGCGGCGCCGGCAGCGATACCGCCAGCTACTACGCCGGCGCCGTCGGCGTGACGGTCAACCTCTCGATCGGCACCGGCACTGGCGGCGACGCCAAGGGCGACACTTTCTTCGGCATCGAGAACGTCACCGGCTCGACCGGCGCAGACCAGATCACCGGCAACGCCGCAGCCAATGGGCTGAACGGCTGGGCCGGGCAGGATGTGCTGCGCGGCGGCGGCGGCGCCGACCGCTTCGTCTTCTCCGCCGCCTCGCACAGCACGGTCGGCGCGGCAGACCGGATCACCGATTTCAGCCACGACCAGGGCGACCGGGTCGACCTGTCGGCGATCGACGCCGACACCGGTGTTGCCGGCAACCAGGCCTTCACCTTCATCGGCACCGGCGGCTTCACCCACCATGCCGGCCAGCTGCGCTATGCCGTCACCAGCCCCGGCGTCACCACCATCGCCGGCGACGTCAACGGCGACGGCGTCTCCGACTTCCACATCCAGCTCACCGGCGCCATCGGCCTCGTCGCCGGCGACTTCTCACTGTAACGGCGGGCATCCATGCGGGCCCGCAGGGGCGCAACGATCCGGCCTGTCGCCGCTCCGGCATTGCGGCCGAGCCAGTAAACACTTTGTGCAATTGTATTATTTCGCGATCGTGTTCATCATATGTTCCATGAACAAGGCGCAGACCGATCCCGGCCCAGCATCCTCCCCCGCGGAGGAGGGGGATCTGTGCGTGCTGTCGGAGCTGGTCGAGATCCAGATGTCGATCGCCCGGGCGACGCAGCAGGAGGCGCTGCAGGCGCCGCAGCCCGGGGTCGACTACACCCAGCGAATCGCCACCGTCTCGCGCGCCGTGCGGCTGACCCTGCTGCTCAAGAGCAAGCTGTCCCAGCAGGCCAAGCAGAAGCGCAAGGCCACGGCGCAGCGGGAGGCGGCGCAGGAGGACTGGCACGCGCTGCGGGTGAAGCTGGCGATGATGGCGGCGGTGCACGAGGTGTCCAAGGACGGCGACGAAGTCGATCGCCGCGCCTCCGAGATCGACGAGCGGATGGAACGGCCGGAGGTGGCGGAGCTGGTCGAGGCCAGCTGGGCTGAGGTCGCAGTGGCGGCGTTGTGCCGGCGCTGGGGCTATCCGGTGCAGGTCGAGCGCTGGCTCGAGAGGGCCGATGAGGCCCTGGAGGATCTCGGCTTCCTGCCGTCGGAGGATGGCGAGGACGACCCGCCTGCGGATCCTCCCAAGCCCGGCCCGGCCGGCCGCCGCAAGCCCAAGCCGCCGGACACCGGGTGAGGGCGCAGTTCGTCGTGCGAAATGCCCATTATTCCCAAGAGAACCGAGTGTTTTGCCTCTCCCGCTTGCGGGAGAGGTCGGAGGCGCTTGCGCCTCCGGGTGAGGGGAGTTCGTCGAGGCCGGAACCAGCCCTCACCCGGTCTCGCTGCGCGAGCCCGACCTCTCCCGTAAACGGGAGAGGCAATTGTCTCTCAGGCCGCCTTCCGCTCCTTCAGGAACCGGAAGAACTCCACGCCCTCGCGCAGGCGGCGCTTCATCATCTCCGGGCTGCGCACCATCTCGCCGACGATCGAGGCGATCTTCGGGGCGCGGAAGTAGAAGCGCCGGTAGAAATCCTCCACCGAATGGAAGATCTCGCCATGGCTCAGATGCGGGTAATGCAGCGGCGCGATCTGCACGCCGCGCTCGTCCACCAGCTCGGCATTGGCCTCGTCCAGCCAGCCGTTCTCCACCGCCTGATTGTACAGGAAGGTGCCCGGATAGGGCGCCGCCAGCGACACCTGGATGGTGTGCGGGTTGATCTTGGTGGCGAAGCGGATGGTCTCCTGGATCGTCTCCTTGGTCTCACCCGGCAGGCCCAGGATGAAGGTGCCGTGGATCTGGATGCCGAGCTCGTGGCAGTCCTTGGTGAACTTCTCCGCGACCTCGATCCGCATGCCCTTCTTGATGTTGAACAGGATCTGCTGGTTGCCGGATTCATAGCCGACGAGGAGGAGGCGCAGGCCGTTGTCGCGCATCACCTTCAGGGTCTCGCGCGGCACATTGGCCTTGGCGTTGCACGACCAGGTGACGCCGAGCTTGCCCAGCTCGCGGGCGATCGCCTCGGCCCGCGGCGCGTCGTCGGTGAAGGTGTCGTCGTCGAAGAAGAACTCGCGGATCTGCGGCATCGTCTGCTTCGCCCAGCGGATCTCGTCGATCACATGGCCGACGCTGCGGGTGCGGTAGCGGTGCCCGCCCACGGTCTGCGGCCACAGGCAGAAGGTGCAGCGCGACTTGCAGCCGCGGCCGGTGTAGATCGACAGATACGGGTGCTTCAGATAGCCGATGAAATAGTCCTCGATCACCAGGTCGCGGTGATAGACCGGGCTGACGAAGGGCAGCGCATCCATGTTCTCGAGCGTCGCGCGCTCGGGGTTGTGGACCACCACGCCCTCGGAATTGCGGTATGTCAGGCCGTCGATCTTGGACAGGTCGCGGCCGTCGGCCACTTCCTTGATGGTGAAGTCGAACTCGTTGCGGGCGACGAAGTCGATCAGCGGCGACCCGGCCATGCTGCCATTCGGGTCGACCGCCACCTTGGCGCCGACCAGCCCGGCCTTGAGGTTCGGGTTCACCGCCTTCAGCGCCTCGATCATCTTGACGTCGGAGGCGAAGGACGGGGTCGAGGTGTGCAGGACGGCGAGGTCGTAATCCTTGGCCTGCGCGGCGACCGCGGCCGGGCTGGTGCGCGACGGCGGGCCGTCGATCAGCTTCGAGCCCTCGACCAGCGCCGCCGGCTGGGCCAGCCAGGTCGGGTACCAGAAGGACTTGATCTCGCGCTTGGCCTGGTAGCGCGAGCCGGCACCGCCGTCGAAGCCGTCGAAGGACGGCGCCTGCAGAAACAATGTCTTCATCGTCATGGGGAGGGAGGCCTCCGATCCGTCACCAAGGTGCCGTCTGGAACGAGTTGATACAAATGGCCCCGCCAGTTCACGCCGGAGCCGAGATAGCTCACGACGAAAACCGCGAAGGCCAGCAGGTCGCGCGCCGGAATCAGCCAATAGGGCCGCGGCGGCAGAGAGTAGGCGCGTTCGAAGCGGATGCACAGCGCGATCCGCAGCATGGCTGCCAGCCCGGCCGTGGCCAAAGCGGGCCAGCCGCCGCCCAGCGCCCAGGCGATCAGCGCCAGCGGCAGCGGATGGGTGATCAGCGAGCCGGCATAGCCGAGCGGGTCGATGCTCTTGATGGTGCGGGCCCAGCGCAGCTCATGCGCCCACATCGTGGCGGCCGAGGCCTCGCTGCAGAGATGGCCGATCAGCTGGGTCGACACCGCGACCTTGCGGCCCGTGGCCCACACCGCGGCGCCGATGGCATGGTCCTCGGCCAGCAGGTCGGCGAAGGCGGTGAGGCCGCCGATCTCGGCCAGCATGTCGCGGTCCATGACGATGGTGGTGCCGATGCAGGGCCGCGCCAGGCGCAGGCCCAGCCCGACGATCACGCTGGGGGTGAAATGCGTGTCCATGCCCAGGCCGATCAGCCGCGACCATGTGCCGCCGGTCGGCACGCCGTGATACAGGCAGGTGACGCAGCCGATTCCGGGCGCCTGCAGCTCCGCCACCATCTGGCGCAGATGGTCGGCCGGCACCCGCACGTCGCTGTCGGAGAACACCACCACGTCATGGCGAATCCGCTCCGCCATGTTGATCAGGTTGGAGACCTTGCGGTTGCTGCCGTGCCGGCGCGCATCGACCACCAGCTCCAGCGCCGCCTGCGGGAAGGCGCGGCGCAGCTCTTCGACCACGGCGAGGGCCGGGTCGCGCGGGTCGGCGACGCCGAGCACGATCTGCACCGGGCCGGGATAGTCCTGGGCGCAGAACGAGGCCAGGTTCTCGAACAGCCCCGGCTCGAGGCCGTGCAGCGGCTTGATCACGGTGATCGAGGGGAAGGCGCCGGGCTCCGGCACCCGCCGTCTGGCGTGGCGGCCGGTCAGCAGGATCGCGGCGCCCAGGTAGAGGCACCCGAGCACCGCCAGGACCAGGACCGGGATCAGCAGGACGTCCAGCATCGTTCCATGCCCGCGCTCTCTACTGCAAAAGGCAAGCCCGCGGCCGCCGGCCGGGCCGGGGCGATGGGCGTTCCGATCGTCCCCGCCAGACCCCGGGCTACGTCTCCGGCATCCGGAAGGATGACGCGCAAGCTAGGCGGCCCGATCCCTTTAGGGAATCGCAAAATTGCCACAGTCGTAATGATGCGGGTGCCGGACGGCTCTTTTGAGTCCCCCCTCCCCTCGCGGGAGGGGGATAGGGGGAGGGGGTTTTCAACGCCAGAGCCGGACTAGCCGCCGGTGGCGACCTTATAGTCCGGCAGGGCGCCGAGGTCGCCCCTGTAGACGAAGGCCGGGCGGCCCTTCACCAGCACCGGCTCGAGCTGGCCGTAATCGGCCGCGACCAGCCGGCCGCCGACGCCCAGCGTGCCGCCGATGCGGATGATCGCCAGCAGCACCTGGCCGTTCGGCGCGATCACGAAATCGGCGACCTCGGCGATCGGGCGCTGCGCCGAATCGAGCACGTCGGACCGGATCAGCCGGGTCGCCAGCGAGCCATGGGTCGGGTCCTGCGGGTTGGCGATGGCTTCGTCAATCGCCTTGGCGGTGTCCTCATAGCCCTGCTGCACGCGGCGGCCGGCCTGGTCGAGGGCCTTGCCGGCCTGGCCCAGCAGGTCCTGCATGTCCTGGGCGGAAGCCGGGCCGGCCAGCAGAAGGGCGGCGGCGACGGCCAGGGGCAAACGGATGGAACGCATGACTTTTCTCCAGTCTCGCGATCGCGGATGCGGGATCGAAATAAGGGTCCGGGGCCGGACAATGTTCCTTGAATGCGGCAAGAACCAGTGCGTTCGACACACCGTCACTGCGGCGCGTAGCTGCCCTCCAGCTAGTCGATCCGGTCCATCGCGCGCTCGGCCAGGCAGCGGCTGCGCCCGGGCTCGCCCGACAGGCGCGCGGCGACCACGCAGTCGCTCTCGGCGAACTGCGTCCAGCTCCGCTGCGCCGGCAGGAAGGCCTTGCGCCACTCGGCGGCGAAGGCATCGTCGACCGGCGGGTTGTCCGCCAGCTCGGCGGCGAAGGCCTTCAGCTTGCCGGCATAGATCCGGTGCAGGGTCTCGAACGGGTCGTCCGGGTCCAGCGCGCCGTTGTCGGCGTCGGACAGCGGCAGCACCGTCTCGGGGTCGCGGTTGTAGAAGCCGTTATAATCGATCCGCAGGCTGACCCGCCGTTCGCCCGCGGCGGCCGACGGCCAGGTCAGCAGCAGGAAGCTGTCGGTGCCGCGGGTCTCCAGGATGCGGTAGGAATAGCGCGCGACCGGCGCGCTGTTCTCGGCGATGGTCACGGCATAGCAGCCGCTTGCGGCCTCGCCGATCCCGGGCTGGCCGCTGTCGCATTGCCCCTCGGGGCGCAGCACGCCGATGCCGCTGTCGTCGACCAGGCGCAGCAGCACATCGGTCCGGTCCGGCGCCAGCTTCGCCGACAGGACCTCCAGCGTCAGCGCCTGCTCCGCCCGCGCCGGCAGGGCGGGAAGCAGCAGCACCGCCAGCAGGGCCGCGATCCGCCTCATGGCCTGGCCTCGGCCAGGCTGCGCTTCAGCGCCGCCAGCTGGTCGATCCGCACCACCGTGTGCAGCGTCCGGCACTGGTCCGCCTCTTCCGGCGTCGGGGACAGGGGTGCCGCGCAATCCGCTTCCTTGAGCGCGATCCAGTCCCGCTCGGCCTGGACGATCAGCTCGCGCAACTCGGCGTCGTCGGCGACCTTCGGGCTCGAGATCACGCCGTCATAGATCGCGTTCAGCCGCCGGTCCTGGAAGGCGTAGAGCGGCGCCCAGGGGTTGTCCGGGTCGGCGAAGCCGTCGCCGGGGATGCCCTCCATGGCGATCTCCGCCGGGCGGTTGCGCACCACCTCGTCCCCCAGCTTGAAGGAGATGTCGATCCGCAGCGTCCGGGCGAAGCGGCCCTCGACCGGCGTGCGGTAGCGCAGCGCCAGGGTGGTCGTGGCGCCGCGGTTGAGCATCAGGTCGTAGGACAGGCCGCCGACGGGCTTGCCGTTCTCGGTCGCCGCGATCCTGTAGCAGCCGGTCTGCTGCGGGTCGTCCGTCCGGGCATAGCCGCGGCCGTCGCAGCCCTCCGCATCGGCCGGCAGGGCGCTCGGGTCCAGCCCGTCCGCGGTCACCATCAGCACCAGGGCGACCTCGTTCTGCGGGCCGGTCCGCGCCGCGATCACCTGGGCGTCGAGCGACGGCGCCTCGGCCGCGGCGAGCGCCGGGCAGAGCGCGGCCAGGCCCAGCGCGACGAGGGCTGCTCTCATCCGGATGAACAGGTCCTTCAGGCGGCGCTGCTGCGCGGGCGCGGCGTGTCGCCGACATTGTCGAGATCCGGCGCCTGGCCGTAGCTCATGCGCCGCATCTGCTCGATCACCTGGGCCATCTCGGCCTCGCTCAGGCGTGGCGGCTCGCCGATCGCCAAAGCGTGGACATACATCTTCGCCAGCACCTCGACCTCGGTCGCCCGCCACAGCGCCTGGGCGAAGCTCTCGGCCAGCACGATCAGGCCGTGATGGCCGAGCAGGCAGGCGGTGCGGCCCTCCAGCGCCTTCAGGGCATGGTCCGACAGCTCCTGCGTGCCGAAGCAGGCATAGGGCGAGCAGCGGATGTCGATGCCGCCGGCCACCGCGACCATGTAGTGGAAGCAGGGGATGCCCTTCTCATGCACCGCCAGCGTGGTCGAGAACACCGAATGGGTGTGCAGCACGACGTTGACGTCGGTGCGGTTCTTGAGGATGTCGCGATGGAAGCGCCACTCCGAGGACGGCATGCGGCGGCCGTCATAGCTGGCGTCGAAGGCCATCTCGACGATGTCCTCGGGCTGCATCTGGGCGTAGGGCAGGCTGGTCGGGGTGACCAGCATGCCGCCTTCGATCCGGTGCGAGACATTGCCGGAGGTGCCCTGGTTCAGCCCGCTGGAGTTCATCTCGCGGCAGGTGTCGATGATGCCTTGCCGCAGGGCGAGATGGGTGAGGGCGGACATCGGGGTTTCCTCGGCTGGGTGTTTGGTGGGCGGCGGATACGTCCGATCTATAGCGCCGCGACGCCCGGCGCGCCAGCGAGCAGCCTCCATCGTCCGGCATAGGCGGCGAGGCCGGGCAGGGCCAGCGGCGCGGCCAGACGCAGCGGCACCCGGGCGGCGGCGTGGCCCAGGTGGCGGGCCCACAGCAGCGCCGCGCCGATGGCGCTGCCATCCGATTCCGCCGAGGTCTCGACCCGGTCGCCCGGCCGCAGCGCGGCCAGCAGCGGCGCGAAGATCGGGTTGGCGGCGACGCCGCCATCGACGATCACCCGGCCGCGCGCCTCAAGCAGGTCCAGCGCCGTGCTGCAGCTCAGCGCGGTGTAGAGCGTGGCCAGCGCGGCGCGGCCGGCGGGGGTCGCCGGCGCCGGGCCGATGATCTCGCCGCGCCCGGCCCGGCCGGGGAACAGCCCGTCGCCCTCGGCGAAGCCCGGCAGCGCCATGGTGCCGGACGCGACCAGGGCGGCGAGGTCGGCCGCCGTCGCTTCGGCGGGATCCGGGCCGGCGATCCGTTCCCACTCCCGGCCGCCCATATGCAGGGTGCAGCCGATCGGCCGGCCGTCGACATCGACATTGGCGACCATGCCGCGGCGTTGGTCCAGCCGGTCCAGCGGCAGTCCCGGCCGGAAGCCGATGATCCAGGTGCCGGTCGACAGCAGCGGCACGTCGCCCAGCCCGGCGGCCAGGAAGCGGTGGTAGTTGGCGTTGCTGTCATGCACGCCGCACAGCAGGGCCAGGTCGGTCGGCAGGCCGTGCGCGGCGGCGAAGGCGGGCCGGATCGTGCCCAGCACGTCCCAGGCGTTGCGGCGCGGCGGGATCAGCCGCTTCCAGCCGCGGCGCTCGACGATGCCGGTGAACTCGCCCGCCGCCGGGTTCCACAGATGGGTCTGGGCCGCCAGGGTGGTGATCTCGCTGGCCGGCACGCCGCCCAGCCGCCAGGCGAAATACTGCGGCAGGGTCAAGAGCCAGCGGGCGCGGGCGAAACCGTCGGGGAAGTCGCGCTCCAGCCACAGCATCTGCTTGGCCAGGCGATGCGCGCCGGGGTCGACCAGGCAGCCGGTCTCGGCGAAGTCCGGCCCCTCGGCGGCATAGGCCTGGTCCAGCCAGCCCGGCGCCGCGGCCTCGTAATCCATCATCGGCAGCACCGGCCCGTCATCGTCGACCAGCATGCCGCTGGTGCCGTAGCCGGTGGCGACGAAGGCGGCCAGGCGGTGGCGGCGGGCCAGGTCGGCCAGCGCGCCCAGCAGCCAGCGCTCGATCGCCGCCAGGTCGACATGCAGGTAGGGCGGGCCGGGCCGCGACAGGTTGCGGGTGCGTACCGCCTCCAGCACCGCGCCCTCCGGCGTGGCCGCGAGCAGCTTCAGATTGGTCTTGCCGACATCGAGCACCGCGACGACGGACATGCGCGCCCTATTCCACCATCGACCAGGCGAAGGGCTCGCCGCGGGCGAGGTCGCGGGCGGCGCGGCGGCCCAGCACCTCCGGCAGGTGCTTCGGCGCCAGGCCGTAGCCCGGGCGGATCGAGCGAACATTGGCCTCGCTCAGCGTCTCGCCGGCCTTGACGTCGCGGGTGACGTACAGCGAGCGGCGATAGACGATATTGCCGGCCTCGGAGCCCTTGAGGTCGTAGCGGATGCGACCCAGCGCCGCCCAGGCGCCCTTGCAGTCTTCGACCAGCCGGGTGAACTCGGCCGGCTCCAGCGAGAAGGCCGAGTCCGGGCCGCCATCGGCGCGGGCCAACGTGAAGTGTTTCTCGATCACCGATCCGCCCAGCGCCACCGCGGCGACCGCGGCGGCGGTGCCCATGGTGTGGTCGGACAGGCCGCTGATCACCCCGAAGGTCTCGGCCAGGTTCGGGATGGTGCGCAGATTGGCATCCTCCATCGGCGCCGGATAGGCGCTGATGCAGTGCAGCACCACCAGCCCGTCGGCGCCGCTCTTGCGCGCGGTGGTGATCACCTCCTGGATCTCGCCGAGATTGGCGAGGCCGGTGGAGATGATCATCGGCTTCTTCTTGCTGGCAATGTACTCGACCAGCGGCAGGTCCACGACCTCGAAGGACGCGACCTTGTAGGCCGGGGCGCCCAAGCCCTCCAGCAGGTCGACCGCGGTCTTGTCGAAGGGGCTGGAGAAGACGGTGATGCCCAGCTCGCGCCCCTTGGCGAACAGCGCCTCGTGCCAGTCCCAGGGGGTCGAGGCCTCCTGGTACAGGTCGTACAACCGCTGCCCGTCCCACAGCCCGCCCTTGATCCGGAACTGGTCGCCGTCATGGTCCAGGGTGATGGTGTCGGCGGTGTAGGTCTGCAGCTTCACCGCGTCGGCGCCGGTGGCCTTGGCCGCCTCGATCATCCTGAGCGCCCGGGCCAGCTCGCCATTGTGGTTGCCCGACAGCTCGCAGATCACATAGGGCGGGTGGTCGGGGCCGATCCGGCGGCCGGCGATGGATATCTCCTGCATGCGGGCGACCCTGGCATGGCTTGCTGAAACGGCGCCAGTTGAGCCCAGCTGGGTCAGGAATTCCAGCCCTTCGTCAATGCGCTCCGCCGAGGTTCATGCCGACGACGCCGGCGATCACCAGGGCGACCGAGGCCAGCTTCAGCGTGGTCATCGCCTCCTGGAACCACAGCACGCCGATCGCCACGGTCAGGGCGGTGCCGACCCCGGCCCAGATCGCATAGGCCAGGCTGAGATCCATCCGCTTCAGGGTCAGGGTCAGGCAGCCGAACGCGGCGGCGTAGAACACGAAGATCAGCGCCGAAGGCAGCAGGTTGCGGAACCCGTCCGACAGCTTCATGCAGAGCGTGCCGGCGACCTCGAAGCCGATCGCGGCGAACAGCAGGATCCAGGTCATCGGGCGGCCCTCAGTGCGGGGTGACCAGCTTCAGCCCGATGATCCCGGCGACGATCAGGCCGATGCAGGCCAGCCGGGCGAAATCGGCCGATTCGCCGAACAGGTAGATGCCGAGGATCGCGGTGCCGACCGCGCCGACGCCGGTCCAGACCGCATAGGCGGTGCCGATCGGCAGGTCCTTCAGCGCCAGGCCCAGCAGCACCAGGCTGACGATCATCGCCGCCGCGGTGCCCAGGCTGAGCCACAGCCGGCTGAAGCCCTCGGTGTATTTCAGGCCGATCGCCCAGCCGATCTCGAACAGCCCGGCGATGATCAGGATCACCCAAGCCATGGTGGAAACTCCTCAGGATTGAAAGTCAGGCGCCGCGCGTCATCGCGTCCAGGCGCTGCAGCACCGCCGCCCGGTCCCCCGGGTCGACGGCGCGGATGCCGAACACCTCGTTCAGCCACAGCCCGTCCGCCGCCAGCCGGACGATGGCGGCCAGGACCGGGTCGATCCCGTCCGACCGCTGCTGCGCCACCCATTCAGAATATTGCGCGGCATAGGGCGCCAGCAGCGCCGGGTCGTAGCCCAGGGCGGCGATCAGCGCCGCCTCCCGCATCGCATCCTGGTCGTCCGGGGTACCGGCCGGCGGAAACGCGGCGCCCAGATAGGCGCGGGTCCATGTGCCCGGCTTTCCGTCCGCTGCGGTCAGCCTGTCCATCCGCTCCTGC
The DNA here is from genome assembly GCF_005938675.2 of Mycobacterium sp. KBS0706. Taxonomy (GTDB): domain Bacteria; phylum Pseudomonadota; class Alphaproteobacteria; order DSM-16000; family Inquilinaceae; genus Inquilinus. Next base: position 62,064 of record NZ_VCCH02000019.1, on the reverse strand, counting down.
ATGCAGGTGCCGATCCGCGCGATCATGGCGCGGATCAGCGCCTCCTTGCTCTCGAAGTGATAGATCAGCCCGCCCTTGCTCAGGCCGGCGGCCTCGGCGACGGCATCCAGCGTCAGGGCCGGGACGCCACGCTCCAGCACCACCTGCTCGGCGGCGGTCAGAATCCGGATCTTGGTGTCTGGCGTGCTCATGAAAGTTACTATACCGACCGGTCGGTATAGTCGCAAGCCGATGGCAGGGCATCGCGGCCATGCGATGATGCCGCATGGCCCATCGCAACCGCGTCACGCCCTTCGGCGAGATCGTCGCCGACCCCGCCCGCGGCACGATGCTGGGCAATCGCGGCGTGATCCACGATGCCGAGGGCCGCATCCGCCGGCCGTGGTCGACCACGCGCTGGATCTGCTGCCGGCTGGAATTCAAGGGCTGGTGGCGGCCGGTGATGCAGCCGAACCGCTGGACCCATCTGTTCTTCCTGGACGAGGCGGTGGCGATCGCCGCCGGGCACCGGCCCTGCGCCGAATGCCGGCGCGAGGCCTACAACGCCTGGCGCGCCGCCTGGGCCCGGGCCGCGGGGCTGGCGACGCCGCCGCTGGCCGACGCCATGGACCGGGTGCTGCATCCCGCCCGGATCGACCCCGCCACCCGCCGCCAGCGCGTGGTGCCGCACCCGGCGGCGAATCTGCCGGACGGAGCCATGGTGGCGCTGCCCGACGATCCCGGAGGCGCCTGGCTGGTGTTGGGCGACGGTCTCCGCCGGTGGTCGCCCTCAGGCTATAGCGAGGGCCGGGCGCGGCCCTCCGGCCCGGTCGGCCTGCTGACGCCGCTGCCCAGCGTCGCCGTCCTCGCTGCCGGCTACCGGCCCCTGCTGCATCCGTCGGCGACTTAGTCCGTCTCGCCCGCGGCCTCGCCGCCCTCCGCCGCCACGGCCACGAGCCAGCGGCGAATCACCGCCTCCTCCTGCGGCGACAGCCCGGCGGCCAGCGCCCGTTCCAGCACCTGCACCCGCTCGCGGCAGCGGCCAAGCAGCGCCTTGCCACTCTCGGTGATCTCCAGGGTCAGAATGCGGCCATGCACCGGATGCGGCCGCCGCGCCACCGACCCGGCGCGTTCCAGATTGGCGACGATGACGCTGACCGTCTGCGGCGTCAGCAGGGTCAACCGCGCCAGGTCGGCGCCGGACAGGCCGGGATAGGCCGCGACCATGGTCATGATGGTGAATTGCGGCGGCGTCACCTCCAGGTCGGCCAGCGCGCGTTCCATCCGCAGCCGGTAGGTGCCGCTGGCCTGGCGCAGCAGATAGCCGAAATACCCCGCCTCGCCCCGCTTGCCCTCGCCCGGATGCGGAATCGCCGGGCCCTCGCCGTGCTTGACCATTGTATCAGAGCTCTCATATGTTGTTCGTGCTCTGATACTATCCCGACTCCCCCGAAAGGGCCATCGCCATGTCGGCCGCTCCCGATGCCGAAACCGTCGAACTCCGCCTCGTCGAGGACGAGCCCGCCGTCACCGCTTGCTGGAAGCTGATGCGGCAGCTGCGGCCGCATCTGGAGTCGGAGGCCGAGCTGGTGGCGCGCTGGCGCTTCCAGGCCGCCGCCGGATACCGGCTGGTCGCGCTGTGGCGCGGCGCCAGGCCGGTCGCGCTGGCCGGCTTCCGGGTGCAGGAGAACCTGGTCTACGGCCCGCATCTCTATGTCGACGACCTGGTCACCGACGAGGCCGAGCGCAGCGGTGGCCACGGCGCCCGGCTGATGGACTGGCTGGCGGAGGAGGGGCGGGCCTTCGGCTGCGCCCGGCTGGTGCTCGACACCCCGCTGACCAATGTGCTGGGCCACCGCTTCTACTACCGCTGCGGCCTGCTCGCGACCGCGCTGCGCTTCGGCCTGAAGCTGGCTTAGACGACAGGAGGACTCGATGCCGTTCAGGATCTTTCTCGCCGGTGCCGGCGGCGCCGTCGGCCGCCGCCTGGTGCCGCTGCTGAGCCAGGCCGGGCACCACGTCTTCGGCACCACGCGCGACCCGGCCAAGGTCGAGATGCTGGCCCGCCTCGGCGCCGAGCCGGTGGTGGTCGACGTGTTCGACGCCACAGCCCTCACTCGCGCCGTCGCGCCGGCGCGGCCGGACATCGTGATCCACCAGCTGACCGACCTGCCGCCCGGCCTCGACCCGGCGCGCATGGCCGAGGCGGCGCCGCGCAACGCCCGGATCCGCAGCGAGGGCACGCGCAACCTCGTCGCGGCGGCGCGGGAGGCGGGAATCCGCCGGCTGATCGCCCAGAGCATCGCCTGGGTCTACGCGCCGGGCACGCCACCCTATGCCGAGGACCATCCGCTCGACCGGTCGCCCGACAACCCGCGGCGGGCCAGCATCGACGGCGTGGCGGCGCTGGAGGCGCAGGTGCTGCACACCCCGCCATTCGAGGGCATCGTGCTGCGCTATGGCCAATTCTACGGTCCCGGCACCGGCATCGACGCGCCGCCGGGGCCGGGCGCGGTGCATGTCGACGCCGCGGCGCAGGCAGCGTTGCTGGGGGTCGACCGCGGCCGCCGCGGCATCTTCAACATCGCCGAGCCGGGCGGCCCGGCCTTGGTCGAGAAGGCGGTGCGCGAGCTCGGCTGGGATGCCGGGTTCCGGCTGCCGGGCTGAAGGGAGGAAGACGATGTCCGCTTTGCATCCCGGCCCGCAGCCGATGCGGCTGGTGCTGCTGGTGGCCGGCGGCGCGGCGGCGCTCGCGGCGCTGTGGGGGATCCGGCCAGCCGATGTCCCCGCTACGGCTCCCGCGATGCCGGCTCATCTCCACGCCCAGGCCGAGCCCGGCGCGGTGCCGGGCGCCCGGCCGGCGACGGTGGTCAAGCCACTGTCCTGCGAGGCGCTGCCGAACGTGCCCGGCAAGTCGATCACCACCGTCACGGTCGACTTCCCGCCTGGCGCCTACACCCCGGCGCACCGCCATCCCGGCTCGGTCACAGCCTTCGTGATCAGGGGCGCGGTGCGCTCGCAGCTCGCCGGCAGCCCGCCCCAGCTCTACGGCCCCGGCGCCACCTGGTTCGAGCCGCCGGGGGCGCTGCACCTCTTCGCCGAGAACGCCAGCGCCGCCGAGCCGGCGCAGATCCTCGCCGTCTTCGTCGCCGACGACAATTGCGGCCCGCTGGTGATCCCGGAGCAGTAGGCCGGGGCTACAGCACGAAATCCGCCGCCGCGAGGGCGTGGTCGGCATAGATGGTGATGATCGAATCCGGCTGCTTGTCGCCGTTGGCGTCGAGATAGACGCCCTGGCGGCCGTCGCCGAAATTCACCACCCGCACCTCGCCCGCGGTGCCGGTGAAGCCGCCGGTGCCGAAGGTGAAGGCGCTGTCGCCGTTGTCCGGATCGCCGTCGATGTCGATCGGCGACAGGTCGATCTTGTCGCCAGCCGAGAAATCCGCGATCAAGTCCTTGCCGGATGCCGCGACGGTGCTTTCGCCGATCCAGGTATAGACGAAGCGGTCGTCTCCGGCCCCGCCCTTCAGCACATCGGCGCCGATGCCGCCGACGAGCCGGTCGTTCCCGTCCCCGCCCCAGAAGGTGTTGTTCCCGGAGTTGCCGGTCAGGTTGTCGGCAAAGGCGGAGCCCACGACTTGCTCGATGCCGGTCAGCGTGTCGCCCTCGGCATCGCCGTCGCGGCCGAGGCTGGCCTGGAGGTGGGCGGCCACACCCTGGGCAGAACCGGCATAGTTCGCCGTGTCAATGCCGGCCCCGCCGTTGATGCTGTCGGCCCCGGCCCCGGCCTCGATGATGTCATTGCCGTCGTCGCCGATCAGCTGGTCCGCGCCCGCGCCGCTGCGGAGCGTGTCGTCGCCGGCGCCGCCGTCGAGCACATTGGCGGCCGCGCTGCCGGTGAGGCGGTCGGCGAAGGCGGAGCCGACGAGGTTCTCGATCAACTGCAGCGTGTCGCCCTCGGCATCTCCGCCGACCCCGGTGCCGGCTGCGAGATTGACCGTCACGGCCGCCGAGGAGCCGCTGTAGTCGGCGGTATCGATGCCGACCCCGCCGCCGAGCGCGTCGGCTCCGGCGCCGCCGACGAGCCGGTCATTGCCGTCTCCCCCGTTCAGGACGTCATTGCCGTCATCGCCGCGGAGCAGGTCCGCGCCCGCACCGGCGTTGACGAGGTCGTCGCCGCCGGCGGCCGACAGCACGTCGTCGCCGTCCCAGCCCCAGAGCTGGTTGCTGCCCGAATCGCCCCGAAGCATGTCGTCGAAGTTGCTGCCGTTCAGATATTCGATACCCGAATACGTATCCCCGGCGGCATCGCCGCCGATCCCGGCACCACCGGACTCGAGGTCGATGGTCACGGCCGCCGGCGAGCTGAAGTAGTCGACGAAGTCGTTGCCGCTGCCGCCATTGAGCACATCGGCCCCCGCGGCGCCGACGAGGGTGTCGTTGCCGTCATCGCCGTTGAGGCTGTCGCTGCCGTCCCCGCCGCCGAGAATGTCCTGATCGGCGCCGCCGTGGAGGATGTCGTCTCCGGCAGCTCCGGTGAGTTGGTCGTCCCCGTCGTCGCCGTTGATCGTGTCGTTGCCGCCGGCGCCTTCGAGCACATCGTTGCCGCCCAGGCCGCTGACGGTGTCCGCGTCGGCCGTACCGGGGTAGAAATCGGCGCCTGCTGTTCCGGTAAAATCCGCCATCTCGAATGATCTCCGCACAGATTCGCGGCCCGTGACGCCGTCACGGATCGGCATGAAGTCGGGATAGGGTGGGATGCCGTGGAGCGCCGGCTCGAGACATCAGCCTGCCGGTCGAGCGCCCTGAACCCCCACTGCAGAATCTCCGGATAGAGAGAACGCGACGTCGGAGCCGGAATCCAGCGGAATCGCTCGGATGGACCAAAGGATCCGCTTCTCTTCAGCCATCAATCCGCCACCGGCTGCGCTAGAATGTCGAGATGACGACGGCACGGGCACTCTGGCGGCGGATCGCGATCGGGGCGGGGGCAGGCATCGCCCTCGCCGCGCTAGTCGTCGGCGCCGCGCTGTGGCTCGATGCGCGCTACCCGCCGGCGCTCGACCGCTATCTCGACCGCTCCGCCATCGTGCTCGACAAGGATGGGCAACTGCTGCGCGCCTTCACCGCCCGCGACGGCACCTGGCGGCTGCGGGCGACGGTTGCGGACGTGTCGCCGCTCTACCTCGCCTTGCTGCAGGCCTATGAGGACAAGCGCTTCCGCGAGCATCTCGGCGTCGACCCGCTGTCGACCGCCCGCGCCTTCGGCCAGATGGTCCGGCACGGCGGCGTCGTCTCCGGCGCCTCGACCCTGACGATGCAGGCGGTGCGGCTGTTGGAGCCGCGGCCGCGCACCCTCGGCTCCAAGCTGATCGAGATGGCGCGGGCGCTCCAGCTCGAGGCGCATTACTCGAAGGACGAGATCCTCGGCATCTACCTGACCCTCGCACCGTTCGGCGGCAATCTCGAAGGCGTGCGCGCCGCCTCGCTGGCCTATTTCGGCAAGGAGCCGAAGCTGCTGACGCCGGGCGAGGCGGCGCTGCTGGTGGCGCTGCCGCAATCGCCCACCCGGCTGCGGCCCGACCGCTTCCCGCAGGCGGCCCGCCACGCCCGCGACCGGGTGCTGCTGCGCGTCGCCGCGGCCGGGGCGCTGGACCCGGAGGCGGCGCGCGAGGCGACCGAGCAGCCGACCCCTGCCATGCGCCAGCCGCTGCCGTTCCGGGCGCCGCATCTGGCGGAGCGGCTGCTGGCCGAGAATCGTGGCCAGGAGGTGCTGCGCAGCACCATCGACGGCCGGCTGCAGGCGGGGCTGGAGGAGCTGGCCGACCGGTCGCTGCGCGGCCTCGACGCCAGCAGCAACCTGGCCGCGGTGGTGGTCGAGAACGCGACCGGGCGGGTGGTCGGCTATCTCGGCTCTGGCACCTTCTTCGAGGAGCGGCGCGACGGCCAGATGGACCTCGCCCGCGCCGTGCGCTCGCCCGGCTCGGCGCTGAAGCCCTTCATCTACGGCATGGGGTTCGAGGACCGCATCATCCTGCCGGAGACGGTGGTGCTGGACCTGCCGATGCGCTTCGGCGACTACGCCCCGACCAATTTCGACCCCGGCTATTCCGGCGAGGTTTCGGTGCGCGAGGCGCTGCAGCGGTCGCTGAACATCCCGGCGGTGCAGATGCTGGACCATGTCGGCCCGGCCCGTTTCGCCGCCCGGCTGCGCCAGGCCGGCGCGCCGCTGCGCTTCGACGACCCGACGGTGCTGCCCAGCCTGGCCGTGGCGCTGGGCGGCGGCGGCACCACGCTGCTCGACCTCGTCCGCCTCTATGCCGGCATCGCCCGTGGCGGCGTCCTGCCCGATTTGGTCTGGCGCGCCGACGCCCCGCCCTCCGGCAATGACGGGCCGCATATCCTCGACCCCTCCGCGGCCTGGTACGTCACCGACATTCTCGCTTCGGCCCCGCCGCCGGTGGCCATGGCCGATCCAGGGCTGATGCGCGACGGCCGCCGCATCGCCTTCAAGACCGGCACCTCCTACGGCTTCCGCGACGCCTGGGCGATCGGCTTCGACGCCGAGCACACGATCGGCATCTGGGTCGGCCGGCCTGACGGGTCGCCCAGCCCCGACCGCTTCGGCCGCAACACCGCCGCGCCACTGCTGTTCCGCGCCTTCGCCCTGCTGCCGCCGCCGGCCCGCGACGTGGTCGGCCCGGCGCCGTCCGGCACCCCGGTGGTGCGGGCGGAAGACCTGCCGCCGCGGCTGAAGCGTCTGGCCGCCGGCCCGGTCACGCTGGCGCCGCTGCCGTCGCTGGCCGGAATCGAGCCGCTGTCGATCGCCTTCCCGGCCGACGGCGCGGCGGTGGAACGGCCGCGCGACGGCGACCGCTTCGCCTCGCTGTCCCTGGTCGCCATCGGCGGGCGCCGGCCGTTCCTGTGGATGGTCGACGGCAGGCCGATCCCGTCCTCGCCGCTGAAGCGCGATGCCGACTGGACCCCGCCCGGCCCGGGCGCCGCCCAGATCACCGTGATCGACGCCACCGGAGCGACGGCCACGGCGCGGGTGTGGCTGCGCTAGGCTCCGCGCCGCAGCAGCCACAGCAGGTATGGCCCGCCGATGAAGGCGGCCAGCAGCCCGGCCGGGACCTGCCAGGGGAAGATCAGGGTGCGGCCCAGCCAGTCGGCGAGCAGCAGGATCAGGGCGCCGGCCAGGGCCGAGGCCAGCAGCTGCGGCAAGGCCCGGCGGAAGCCGGCCAGCCGCGCCATGTGCGGCGCCATCAGCCCGACGAAGCTCAAGGGGCCGATCGCCAGGGTTGCCGCCGCCACTGGCACCGCCACCAGCGGCAGCAGCGCCAGCCGGGCCCGGGCCGGGTCCAGCCCCAAAGCGCGGGCTGGGGTAGCGCCCAGCGGCAGGATCTCCAGCCAGCGCGCGGTCAGCGGCGCCAGGGCCAGCATCGCCACGGCGGCCATGGCGGCGACCGCGGTCTCGGGCAGGCCGGCGTGGTAGGTCGAGCCGGACATCCAGGCCAGCAGCCGGTCGACCCGCGGGTCGTCGCCGGCCAGCACCACCGCGGCGAGGCCGGAGAACATGGTCGCCAGCGCCACCCCGGCCAGCAGCAGCCGCTCCGGCGCGGCCGACGGGCGGCGGGCGATCAGCAGCAGCACCGCCAGCGTCGCCAGCGCCCCGACCGCGGCGGCGGCCAGGGTGGCGAAGCGGTCGAAGCCGGGCACCGCCAGCAGCAGCAGGACCACGCCGGTCGAGGCGCCGGCCGAGATGCCCAGCATCTCCGGCGCCGCCATCGGATTGCCGGTCATGCGCTGCAGCAGCGTGCCGGCCATGCCCAGCACCGCCCCGGCGAAGAGCGCGGTGGCCGCGCGGGGTGCCCGCAGCGGCAGCAGGGCGGGCACGTCGGCGGCCCACCCCCATCCGTCGGCGTCGCGCCCGAACAGCAGCGCCGCCGCCGTGGCGATCACCAGCAGCGCCAGCCCGAGACCCAGCCACAAGGCAGGGCGGCCGGTCCGGTCGCGCGACGGGGCGGTCGGGGCGGTGCTCCCGGCCAGGCGCAGCCGCGGCAGCAGCGCCAGCAGCAGCGGCGCGCCGAGCAGCGCCGTGACCGTTCCGGCCGGGATCTCGTCGGCGAAAGGGGCATGCTGCGCAAGCTGGTCGGCCAGCCACAGCAGCAGCGCCCCGGCCAGCGGCGCCGCGGCCAGCCGCTGCCGCAGGGTGCGGGCACCGCACAGCCGCGCCATCGCCGGGGCGGCCAGGCCGACGAAGCCGATCACCCCGACCGCCGTGACCACCGCGGCGCTCAGCCCCACCGCGACCGCCAGCCCGGCCAGGCGGGTGCGGGCCGGCGACAGGCCCAGCCCGGCGGCGCCGGCATCCTCCAGCTCCAGCAGCGCCAGCGGCCGGGCCAGCAGTGCCGCCAGCACCGCCGCCGCCGCCAGCCGCGGCAGCAGCGCCAGCGCCGTGGCGTCGCCGGTCTGGACCAGCGACCCGCTCTGCCACATGAACAGCTCGGTCATGTACTCGCGGTGCAGCAGGACCAGCAGGGCGCCGGCCGACCCGCAGGTCAGGCTGACCACCAGCCCGGCCAGGATCAGCGTCATCGGCGCCAGGCGGCGCCCGGCCAGGCCGAACACGGCGAGGGTGGCCAGGGCGGCGCCGGCCAGGGCCACGCCCTCGCGGCCATGCGCCAGTAGCGCCGGGGCGTACAGGCCGGCGGCGGCCAGCGCCAGCCCGGCGCCGGCCGAGGTGCGAGCGTGGTCGGTTCGGCCAGCGGGTTGCGCAGCACCTGCTGGAAGATCGTGCCGGCCAGGCCCAGCGCCGCCCCGGCCAGCCAGGAGACGGCGAGCCGCGGCAGGAAGGCATGGCGGAACAGCAGCTGGCCGGGATCGGTCAGGTCGGGCGACCACGACGCCGCCAGCCACAGCCCGGGCGGCAGCAGCGCCGTCGCGCTCCACACCGTCAGGGCCACGGCGGCGATCACCAGCAGGGCCACCGGCCAGCCGCGCCGCGCCGGTGCCGGGAGCGCCACGGCGGTCATGCCAGCCGCTCGGCCAGCAGCCCGGCGAAGCGGGAGGCCGCGGCCAGGCCGCCGAACGGCCAGACGGTCGGGATCACCGCCATCGGGCCGCGCCGGACCGCCGGCAGATGGGCCCACAGCGTGCTTTCGGCCATCAGCCGGCGGGCATGCGGGGGGATCGGCTCCAGGCACACCAGCCGGGCCTCGCCGATCGTCGCCAGCTGCTCCAGCCCGACGGTGGCGATGCCCCAGTCGTTGACCGGGCCGGCCCAGGCGTTGCGTAGGCCCAGCCGGACCAGCACGTCCTGCAGCAGCCCGCCGCCATAGATCCGCAGATGCCGGTCGTCGAAGAAGGAGAAGGGGCAGACCGGCACGTCCGGGTCATGTCGCAGCCTGGCGCGGGCGGCGGCGATCTCGGCCTCGGTCCGCGCGATCAGCGCGTCGGCCTCGCCGGCGCGGCCGATGCGCTCGCCCAGCCGCCGCGTCTCCTCCTGCGCGCCCTGATAGGGGGCGCCGCTGTGGAACGGCACGTCGAACAGCGGCGCATAGGGGGCGAAGTCGGCCCGCTCGAAGCCGCTGTCGAACACCGCCAGGATCAGCTCCGGCTTCAGCGCCTGCAGCAGCTCCAGATTCGGCTCGCCGCGGGAGCCGAGGTCGATGGTGCCGGCCGGCGGCTCCGGCGCCAGCACCCAGTCGCGATAGCCCTTGGTGTCGCAGACCGCCATCGGCGCGACGCCGAGCGACAGCAGCATCTCGGCCGAGGTCCATTCCAGGCAGGCCAGCCGCATCGGCGCCGCCGCGCGGGCCGGGCGCAGCGCCAGGCCCGCGGCCGTGGCCAGCAGGGCGCGCCGGGTCGGCATCGCTACCAGCGGTAGCGGACCGTGCCGACCACCTTGCGGCCTTCGCCGTAGAAGCAGCCGAAGCCGGCATCGTAGCAGGAGGCGACATAGGTGCGGTCGAACAGGTTGCTGGCATTGACCTGGAAGCGCAGCTCGCGCCAGTCGTAATGGATCGCGGCGTCGAACAGGGTGGCGTCCGGCACGTCGAAGGTGTTGGCGTCGTCGCCCTCGCTGCCGCCGATATAGCGGATGCCGCCGCCGAAGCCGATGCCGTTCCAGCTGCCGCCATGGATGGTGTAGTCGGCCCAGACCGAGGCGCGGTGCTGCGGCACGCCGAACGGCGTGTTGCCCTTGTTGCCCTCGCCGTCGTCGGTGATCTCGGCGTCGGTGTAGGTGTAGGCGGCGGTGACGTCGAGGCCGAAATCGAAGCTGGCCACCGCCTCCAGCTCGACCCCGCGCACCCGCACCTCGCCGGTCTGGATGGTGTCGAGGCCGACATAGCGGACCAGGTTCTGCTTGGTCAGCTCATAGGCCGACACGGTGATGAAGGCGTTGGCGCCGGGCGGCTGGTATTTCAGGCCGATCTCGTATTGCCGGCCGGTCTCCGGCTTGAACACCTGGCCGTCGCTGCCGATGCCGATGCTGGGCTGGAAGGATTCGGAATAGCTGAAATAGGGCGCCAGGCCGATATCGGAGAGATAGACCAGCCCGGCGCGCCAGGTGAAGGCGCTGTCCTCCTGGTAGTTCCGCTCATCGGTCAGGCGCTCGACCGAATCCGTATAGGTCCAATCGTGCCGGCCGCCCAGGATCAGCCGCCAGTTCTGCCAGGCGATCTGGTCCTGCAGGTAGACACCGGTTTGCCCGACGCTGACATCCTTGTCGGTGTAGGGCGTCAGCGGCCCGATCGGCGCCCCGTATTTCGGATCGAAGATGTCGATCGGGTCGACCTCGCCGCTGGAGGCGTAGTCGTTGTAGCTGGCGCTCTGATAATCGAGGCCGGCCAGCACGGTGTGGCCGACCGCGCCGGTGTCGAATTTGGCCTGGACCTGGTTGTCGACGGCGAAGCCGTCGAACCGGGCGCCGCCGGCATCGGCGTAGCGGTCATAGGTGCGGCCGTCCTCCTGCAGCCCGCCGCCGAACACGCCCTTCTCGTCGTGGTCGAGGTAGCTGTAGCGGGCGTTCTGGCGGACGGTCCAGGTGTCGTCGAAGCGGTGCTCGAACAGCCATCCGGCCGAGGCTGTCGTGGTGTTGTAGTCGTCGAAGCCCGGCTCGCCGACGAAGCGGCTGGCCGGCATCCGGCCGAAGGGACTGCGGAACACGGTGCCGGAGGCCGGCAGGTACTGCATGCCCCATTCGGTGCGGTCGCGCTGGTAATGCCCCAGCAGGGTCAGGCTGGTGTCGTCGTTCGGCCGGAAGGTCAGGGCAGGGGCGATGAAGATGCGGTCGTCGTCGACGAAGTCGGTCTGGGTGCCGCCCTCCCGCACCAGCCCGGTGGCGCGGCCCAGCCAGGTGCCGTCCTCGGTCAGCGCCCCGTTCAGGTCGAACTGGCCCTGGTAACGACCGAAGCTGCCGGCGCCGAACTCGATCTCGCGGAACGGGTCCTCGCCCGGCCGCTTGCTGACATAGTTGATCAGGCCGCCCGGACTGTTCTGCCCGTACAGGACGGAGGTCGGGCCGCGCAGCACCTCGATCCGCTCGGCGCCATAGGGGTCGAGCGCGTTGAACAGGCCGTAGTCGCTGCCGCGCATGCGCAACCCGTTCAGGTAGAAGGCGTCGTTGCCGACGGTGAAGCCGCGCATCTGCAGGCCGAAGCTGCGGACGTCGTTGCCGTACAGCTCGCCGGCCACGCCGGGGGTGTAGCGCAGCGCCTGGGCCAGGCTCTCCACCCCCTGCGCCGTCATCTCATCGCGGGTGATGACCGAGATCGATTGCGGCGTCTCGATCAGCGGCGTGTCGGTCTTGCTGCCGGCGGTGCTGTCCTCGGCGACGTAGCCCTGCACCGGCCCCCAGGGCCCGGCGCCAGCGCCCTGCACGATGATCGGATCGAGGGCGAGGCCGCCGTCGCCGGACTGGCCGGCTGGCGCCAGCGGCACGATGGTGGCGCTGCGGTCGCCCGTGACCCGCAGGGCGAAGCCGGTGCCGTTGAGAAGCCGACGCAGCGCCTGCTCGGTGGTGAAGCGACCGGACAAGGGGGCGGTGGTGATGTCGTAGGACCGGTCGTCGGCGAACACGATGCTCCAGCCGCCGACGGCGCCGACATCGGTGATCGCCTGGCCCAGCGGCTTGGCCGGGACGCTGAACTGATGCACCTCGTCGGCCGCCTGCGCCAGCTGCACGGCCGGTCGATCGGCCGCTGCCCAGGCCACTCCCTGCGCCGCCGCCAGCATCGTCGACCCCAGCAGCCACCGCATCGCGCGGCCGCGCTTTCCCCCGGTCCCCATCGCCGAATCCACCCCTCCGCAAATGAGAGTGCGGCGCACTCTCATCCGGCAAAACGAATGGCGCCGGTGAACCCGCACATGTCGGACGAGAAAATCACGATCCGGTGTCGTCGCGGCGCAGGATCCGCACCCAGGGGGTGACCTCGGTCAGGCCGAGGCCGAGTGAGCTGGACAGCGCCGCCAGAGCACCATCGGGGTCGCCGGCCGGGAAGGTGCCGGAAACGCGCATCCCAGCCAGCCGGTCGCCGGACAGCAAGATGTGGCCGGGGGCCTGGCGCTGCAGCGCTGCGACCACGCGGTCCAGCGGCCGCAGGTGGAACACCAGCCGGCCCTGCATCCAGGCCGCTGCGTCGGCCGGGTCGACCGTGCCGATGGCGGAGAGGGTGCCGTTCTCGGCCGAGACCTGCTGCCCCGCCGTCAGCCGCACCGAGGCCGGCCCCGCCGTCACCTCGACCACGCCCTCCGTCACCGTCACCTCGGCGTCGTCGCCGAAGCGGCCGACATTGAAGCGGGTGCCGACCACCCGGATCCGGGCATCGCCGGCCGAAACGGTGAAGGGTGCCGGCAGGCCGGGCCGGACCTCGAAGAAGGCCTCGCCGCGGCGCAGCTCGACCTGCCGCAGGCCTTCGCCGAACTCCAGCCCCACCGCGCTGTCCGCCGCCAGGTGCAGCACCGACCCGTCCGGCAGCGCCAGGTCGCGGATCTCGCCGCGTGCCGTCACCGCATCGGCACCGAGATCGGCGACGGCGGAGGGTGCGAACACCCAGAGGGCGAGGGCGGCGCAGGCGGCCGCGCCCAGGGCGGGCAGGGCCACGAGTGGGCGCAGCAGGGTGGCCAGCCAGCTCCGTTGCTTCTGCCGCCGGACGTCGGCCGCGAAGCGGTCCGCTAGCCGGCGGCCCGGCTCCTCCAGCTGCTGCCACAGCACCTCGGCCTCGCCGAGGGCTTCGGCATGGCGTGGATCGGCCGCGATCCAGGACCGGAACGCCGCCTCGTCGGCGGGCGGCAGTGGGCCGTCCTGGCGGCGCACCAGCCAGGTCGCCGCCGCGTCGCGCTGCGCCTCGGTCATCGGTTCGCTCATCGCCGTTGCCCGGCCCTCGGCTCGCTCCGCCGGTTGATCCCGCCCTCACCCAGATAGACGTTCCGGACGGCGAAACCCGCACCCCGGATCATCGCGGATCCTCCGCCCGATGCGCGGCCAGCCGGGACTGGCAGTGCCGCAGCGCCCGGACCAGGTGCTTCTCCACGGCGCTGAGCGAGATGCCCAGCCGCCGCGCCGCCTCGGCCTGCGGCACGCCCTGGACCCGGCAGAGGATGAAGATCTCCTTGCTGCGGTCGCTCAACTCCTCCAGCGCCGCGTCCAGGGCCCGCAGCGCGTCGCGGCCGGCCAGATCCTGCTCGGCCCCCGGCGCCGGGGCCGACAGCTGCTCCGGCAACACCGACTCGAGTGCCCGGGCGCGTCGGGTCTGGGTCAGCCGGTGGTCGATCGCCGCGTTGCGGGCGACGGCGTAGAGGATGCGGGTGTCGGCCTCGGCCGAGCCGGCGCTGTCCGACCTCAGCATCCGGGCGAAGGCCTCCTGCACCAGGTCCGGCGCCGCGCCGCGGTCGCCCGACCGGCGGGTGACGACGGCTTCCAGCCGCGCCCGATGCGCGGTGAAGAGGGCGGCGAGCGTGTCCGTCCAGGAGGCCAAGAGGCGTCTGAATAGGCGCAATTGATAATAATTCGCAACGAATATCGCCGACTCCGCACGCGGCAGGATTACGGTCCTGTCCCGCGATTCCCGCCGGCCTGCCCTGCGCCCAGCCCATGGTTTCCGGCTTTGCCGGAATCGGTCAGCTTCCATATAGTAAGTCACCTTACAGTCAGGTCGCTTAGCCCCATGAGCGAGATCAAGCCTCTCGTCAGCCTCTACACCCTGATCAAGGATCTCGATCAGCTGCTGCGCCGCCGCTTCGACGAGCGGGTGCGCGCCGCAGGGATCGACCTGACCCGGCCGCAGTATCGGGTGCTGATCATGCTCGACCGCAATCCCGGCATCGCCCAGGCGCGCTTGGCGGAACTGCTCGATGTCGAGAAGATGACCGTCACCGGCCTGATCGACCGGATGGAGACCCGGGGCTGGGTCGAGCGCCGGCGGGACCCGACCGACCGGCGCGCCCATTCGCTGCATCTGTTGCCGCCCGCCCGGCCGATCGTCGACCAGCTCGAGGCCCTGATCGCGCAGTGGCAGGACGACTACAGCGCCCGGCTTCCGGCCGAGGTCATGGCCCGGCTGATCGGCGACCTGCAGATCCTCAAGACCAAGCTGACCTGTGATCCCGATGAACCGGCGGCCGATGCCGCCAGGCGGTGCTGAGATGCCGGACGGAAGCAACGACACGGTCTTGAAGCCTTCGCCGCAGCAGGCCAGCGGCACCCCGGCGCCGATCGCGCCGCCCGCCAGGCCCCGCCGGCGCGGCCTGCGCCTGGTGCTGCTGGCCGGGGTACCGCTGGTGGTCGCGGCGGTCGGGCTGGTGCTCTACGCCATGGGCGGCCGCTACGCCGGCACCGACAACGCCTATGTCCATGCCGACACCGTGTCGGTCGCGCCCGAGATCTCGGGCCGGCTGGTCAGCATCGACGTGGCGACCAACCAGCCGGTCAAGGCCGGGCAGGTGCTGTTCCACATCGACGACCGGGCGCCGCGCTATGCGCTGGAGCGCGCGGAGGCTGCGATGCGCAGCGCCACCTACGACTACCAGGGCATCAAGGCCAGCCTGGGCCAGGCGCGGTCGCTGATGCAGGTCTCCGCCGCCGGCGCGGCCTATGAGAAGCGGGAGCTCGACCGCACCTCCGCCCTGGCCAAGAGCGACAACGCCTCGCAATCGGCGCTCGACCAGGCCAGCATCCTGTTCACCGCGGCGTCGATCTTCGTCCAGGTGGCGCAGAGCCAGATCGACGTCACCCTGGCCAAGCTGGGCGGCGACGAGACGCTGCCGCTGGAGAAGTACCCGCCCTACGCCCAGGCCGTGGCGGACCGGGACCAGGCCCAGCTGGACCTCGACCACACCCAGGTCAAGGCGCCTTTCGACGGCATCGCCGCCAAGGCCGATGCGGTGCTGCCCGGGGCCATGGTCGCGGCCGGGACGCCGGTGCTGGCCGTGGTGCGCTCCGACAAGCTGTGGATCGACGCCAACCTGAACGAGACCGACCTGACCAACGTCAAGGTCGGCCAGCCGGTGGCGGTGACGGTCGACACCTATCCGGGTGTCACCTGGGCTGGCCGCGTCGCCAGCCTCAGCCCGGCCAGCGGCGCCGAGTTCTCGCTGCTGCCGCCGCAGAACTCCAGCGGCAACTGGGTCAAGGTCACCCAGCGCATCCCGGTCCGCGTCCTCGTCGACACCGCCGGCAAGCCGCAGCTGCGCGCGGGCATGAGCGCCGAGGTCGCGATCGACACCGGCCATGCCCGCGGCCTGCCTTTCCTCGGAGGCACGGCGTTCGGAGCGCAATGAGATGGCGGCCCCGGGCGAAACCATCCCCCATCGCGGGATGATCACAGTCTGCGTGATGCTGGCCACCATCATGCAGGCGCTGGACACTACCATCGCCAACATCGCCCTGCCCTACATGCAGGGCAATCTCGGCGCCAACCAGGACCAGATCAACTGGGTCCTGACCTCCTACATCGTCGCCGCGGCGATCATGACGCCGCTCACCGGCGCCCTGGTCAGCCGCATCGGCCGCAAGAACCTCTTCATCGTCTCGGTGATCGGCTTCGTCGTGGCCTCGGTGCTGTGCGGCCTGGCCCAGAACGTCACCGAGATCGTCGGCTTCCGGCTGCTGCAGGGCGTGTTCGGCGCGCCCCTTGTGCCGCTGTCCCAGGCCACGGTGATTGACATCAACCCGCCGGAGCGGCGCGGCCAGGCCATGGCGATCTGGGGCGTCGGCGTCATGGTCGGGCCGATCCTGGGCCCTGTGCTCGGCGGCTGGCTGACCGACCATTATTCCTGGCGCTGGGTGTTCTACATCAACGTGCCGATCGGCGCCCTGGCGCTGGCCGGGGTGATGATCTTCATGTCGGACACCGGCAAGCAGGCGGCCAAGCGCTTCGACTGGCTCGGCTTCGCCTTCCTCAGCCTCGGCATCGGCGCGCTGCAGATGATGCTCGACCGCGGCCAGGACCAGGACTGGTTCAATTCGCTCGAGATCATCATCGAGCTGGTGCTGGCGGCGCTCGGCTTCTACCTCTTCGTCGTCCATCTGCTGACGGCGGAGGCGCCCTTCGTCCGGCCGGCGCTGTTCACCGACCGCAACTTCGTGGTGGCCATGGTGGTGATGGCGATCGTCGGGTCGATCTACTATTCGATCATGGCCCTGGCGACGCCGTTCCTGCAGACCATGCTGGGCTATCCGGTGGTCACGGCCGGGCTGGTGATGGGCCCGCGCGGCATCGGCACCATGGCTGCGATGCTGGTGGTCGGCCGGCTGATCGGGAAGGTCGACACCCGCCTCCTGCTGCTGCTGGGCCTGGGCATGATCATCGGCTCGCTGTGGCGGATGAGCGGCTACAACCTCGACATCTCCTCGACCGAGTTCATGATCGACGGGCTGGTGCAGGGCGCCGGGCTGGGCCTGGTCTTCGTGCCACTGTCGACGATGGCCTTCTCGACCTTGCCGCGGCTGTTTCTGGACGAAGGCGCCGGCATCTACAGCGTGTCGCGCAACCTCGGTAGCTCGATCGGCATCTCGGTCGTCACCGCGCTGCTGACCCGCAACATCCAGACCAACCACCAGCTGCTGGGCGAGCATGTCAACGCCTTCAGCCCGGCGGTGCAGCAGCTGCCGGACATGATGGCGCCTGGCACGGCGACCGGCCGGGCCATGATCGACCAGCTGGTCAACCAACAGTCCTCGCTGATCGCCTATATCGACGACTTCAAGCTGCTGATGGTGCTGGCGATCGCCGCCATCCCGCTCCTGTTCCTGCTGCGCAAGCCCAAGGGCGGCGGCGCCGCGCCGGCGGTGCAGGTGCACGCGGACTGACGGCGGGTCGTCTCGGCAGGACTGGCCTCCCATCGCCGCGCCGGACCGTGTACGGTCGATCGGCATATCGACAGGAGCGACCGATGGGACCTGGAACGCCGAACCCCTACTGGATCCGCACGACCACACGGAAAGAGGAAGAAGCGGTCGTCATCAGCGTCGAGGATCTCGCCCGGACGCTGCTCGATACCGACAAGTTCCTGGAGGCCGGTACGTGGGGGGCGCTCGACGTGCCGGGGATCATTCCCCTGCTGCGAGACACCAGGTCGGGTGCTGAGCTGTTGCGGGAACTGGGGCTGAAAGGGGGGTACTTCACGAAGGAGATCAACGGCCGGACCTACGTGATCCTGCGGGGTTATGCGGGGCTGCGCAAGGTACTCAGCGCCAGCCGATACCTGCCGACGAATCCGAAGGTGATCGCGTATGGCCTGACCCCGGCAGCACAGGCAACAGGGGCGGCGGTGAGCGTCATCATCACCATCGTCGCCCTGGTGCCGCTGGAGATCATGCGTTACGTGATGGATGAGCAGACGCTCAGCCAGACCTTCGGCGAGATCCTATCCGGCATCATGGTCTCGGCCCTGGCGAGTGCAGTCACCTTCGGCATTGTGTCCCTCACGGCTTTGACAACTGCTCCCGCTTGGATGGCTGTCGGCGGCGTTATTGTTGTCGGAATGGCTGTCAATGTCGTGCTGCACTTGTTGGGCGTCAAACCCGCCATTTCGGCATTTGTTTCCATGGCGCTCGACCGAGCCGCTCAACACTTGGCTGAAGAGGAGGCGCGGAAAGCTCGCAGTCAGCGCATTTTGGGACAATTTGACCACTCCAATCCGGGGTTGAGATACGGTCCGTGGCGCGGCCTGATTGGGCCACGATAGTGACGGATAGTGGTCTCCTGGCACGCTTCGCAGCTCTGCACGTCCGGCCAGGCATAAGGCCCCGTTGGTGGGTGGTCCCTGCATGGCTGTTCTATGATGCATTGGGTCTTTTCGTATTCACCTGGATTATCATCGAACCCCAAAAAGTCGCCGCTCAACTGGCGGCGCATACCGACGTGGTGAAGATTGCGTTGCCAGCAGCCTTCTTCTCATTGTCCGGCATATTCCTGCCGATGATGCATATCGTCACTCTGCTTGCCCACTGGACGAAACGCCGCCGAAAGCCGGCTCTTGGGTTGAGAGAGAAGCAATGGTGGTCGGTTTTGGGAGTCATTTTCGTTGCTTTGATCTTGCTCTCGTTGATTGCCAACTGGACGATCGGTGTTCCCCTCCGCGAACGAGCGGCGGCTGCCGGCTACATCGAATGCGGGAGCCTGTTCGACCGGGAGGATCGCCAACGGGTTAGGGCGACCTATGCACTGTCCGCTGATCTCTGCCGCCAGGCCGGATTCAAGCGCAGCCGGATCGAGCCGGATTTCGACACCCCGCGGTCGCCGGGTTGAGGGCGTTATGACGAACGGCGACGGCATTCTTGCGCGCCTTGTGTCCTGGCACACGTATCCTGGAACCAAGGCGCCATGGTGGGGTATCCCCGCACTGGTGCTGTACGACGCTTTCGGCTTCCTCAGCCTCGGCTGGGTCGTCTTCGACCTGCAGAAAGCCGATGCCGGATTGGCGGTGCACGCCGACATCGTGAAGATCATGCCGGCTGCCGGCATCGTCATTCTGTCGCTGCCCGCCTTGTTTCCTGTGACCCATGTCATCGCCGTGATCGTCAATATTGGACGACGGCGCCCACGGCGGCGGCCGGTGTTCGGACTGAAGGAAAACCAATGGTGGCGGATCATGGCGATCCTGGCCGCGGCCTGGTTTCTCATCGCCGTAGCCGCCGCCTGGATGATCGGCGGCCCCCTGCACGGAAGGGCCCTGGCGTCCGGCTATATCGATTGCGAGAGTATTTTCGAGCCGGCGAATCCGGGCGGCCGGGGCGGACCTCCCCCCACCTACGTCCTTTCGGCAGATCTATGCCTCAAGGCCGGATTCCGGCGTAGTCGGAACCGGACCGGATCCTGACACGCCGCGGCCGCAATCCGGTTCGTGATCGACCTGTGGTCTGAGGGACTCCTGTCCGGCGGTCAGTACTGCAGCCGGGTCGGGCGGTCGGTGTACAGAAGCTGATGGCGCTCGCTGGCCTCCGCCCAGCTCTTCGGCATCCGAAAGCCGTCGAGGAGGACCTCGTCGACCGCCGCCCGCATCTGCCGGGCGCAGATCTCGGCCGGGACGCGGCCGACGCCGGTTCCCATGCCGGGGAAGGCGATGGCGCGCAGGCGGTCCGACAGGCGTTCCCCGATGGGCAAGGTGCCGTGCCTCGCCAGCAGCAGCACGGCGCGGGTCGCGAGATAGGGATTGATCGTCTCCGGCCCCAGCACCATCGGCACCCGCATGGTCGGCGCGGCGATCAGGTACGGCTGCGCCGGGTCGCCGGTCTCGACCGCCTCGGCGCCGTCGACCAGCAGTTCGCCATGATGCCGGTCCAGGATCAGGCGGCGGAGCCGGGTCTGGACCTCGACCCCGAACCGGTCGAGATACAGCGCGTCGATGCCGCCATCCATGAAACCGTAGCTGTTCGCCGGGCTGACCACGGCGTCGCAGGCGACATCGAAGATCGAGCCGCGATGGACGCTGACGTCGCCGAGACCGGCGAAGGCCTTCTCCCAGGCGTCGGCGAGCCGGTTCTCGGTCGCGGCCAGGACTATCTTCATCTTGGGCCCTTTCCAGAACGCCAACGGCTGACAGCAAGTCGTCTGGTGGCACTGCTTGGACCTCGACGAGGGCGAGGCGGCGATCCGAGCGCTTCTGACTTTGAAGCGCACCCAACCACTTTGAGCAATAACCGAACCAAAATCTGTCATGCCCGGGCTTGACCCGGGCATCCAGAGAGCGTCGACATCTTCTGGATTGCCGGGTCAAGCCCGGCAATGACAGTAAAAATGGAACTCCCTGTTGGGAAACTTCTTGAAGCCCCTACCCGTTAAACACCAGCCGGTACTTCGCAAATCCGTCGCCGGCGTCGCCGGCGGGCTCGATGGTCAGGCCGGGCGGCACCGCCTGGGCGGCGGCCGGGGCGCCGGGGAAGGTGACGACCACGGTCTTCGGCAGCGGCGCGAAGCTCCAGTTGCCGTCGGCGGTCGGGTTGATCCGGCCCTGCTCGTGGATGAAACGCACCAGCACGTCGCGGTTGGTGTCCGGCGCCTCGAGCACGATGTTCTCGCCGTCGAGCCCGGGAAAGCTGCCGCCACCCCCGGCGCGGTAGTTGTTGGTGACGACCACGAAGTCCTGCTTCTCGTCGATCGGCTTGCCCTGGAACTGAAGATCGACGATGCGGTGCGCGTCCGGCGCCACCAGCTTGCCGTCGCCGTCGTAGCGCGAGGGCTTCGTCAGGTCGATGCGGTAGGTGACGCCGTCGATCACGTCGAAATTGTAGGATGGGAAGCCGGGGTCGATCAGCGGCTGCTCCCCGGTTGTCGCCGGGTCGATCCGGTTGAAGATGCCGGCCGACCGCTCCAGCCATTCCCGCACGACGGCGCCGGAGACGCGCACTGCCCGCACCGTGTTCGGATAGAGATACAGATCGGCGACGTTCTTGATCGCGATCGGCCCGGCCGGGACGCTGGTGTAGTAGTCCGGCCCGCCGCGCCCGCCGGCCTTGAACGGCGCGGCGGCGGAGAGCAGCGGCAGACCCGCCGCCGGGGTGCCGGCCAGGAGCGGCGCGACATACCAGAGCTGGGCCTGGCTGACGATCTGGACCGACGGGTCGTCCGCCACCAGGGCGAAGTAGCTGGTGATCGGGGCCGAGATCTCGCCCACCGGCTGGCGCACATAGGCCAGGGTGGCGTCGTGCTCCGGCTGCGCCGCGGCGAGGATCTCCGGCCGCGATTCGACCAGCGGCGTCACCTTGCGGTCCTTGCGCTGGTAGATCGGCCGGGCCTCGGATTTGAAGGCGGCGACCTTCCAGGCGGCACCGTCGCGCTCCAGCTCCAGGTCGATGATGCCGAGATGGCTGCCCCAGAACCCGGCCATCACCGCCGGGATGCCGTGCAGCGTGCCGCGCTCGGCGTCGACGCCGTCGATATCGGCGAAGTCCGGGCCGGGGAAGACCAGGTGCTGATGGCCGGTCAGGATCACGTCGATGCCCGGCACCTCGGCCAGGAACAGGGCCGCATTCTCCTCGCCGCCCTCGCGCGGGCCGCCGGCGATGCCGGAATGGCACAGCGCCACCACCAGCTCGGCGCCCGCCTGGCGCAGCTCCGGCACGTACTGCTTCGCCGCGTCGACGATGTCGGTGGTGGTGACATGGCCGGCGAGATGGCTCTGGTCCCACTGCATGATCTGCGGCGGCACGAAGCCGATGACGCCGATCTTCACCGGCACGGCGGCGCCGGTGTCGTCCTTCAGGCTGCGTTCCAGGATCTTGTAGGGCGGCAGATAGGGGCTGCCGTCGGTCTTCAGCAGGTTGGCGCAGACCAGCGGGAAGTTCGCCCCCTGCATCATCGCCTTGCCGAGATAGTCGAGGCCGTAATTGAACTCATGGTTGCCCATGGTGCCGCAGTCATAGGCCAGCAGGTTCATGGCCTTGACGATCGGGTGCACCGCGCCGCCGTCCAGGCCGCGCTGATAGGCCATGTAGTCGCCCATCGGGTTGCCCTGGATCACGTCGCCATTGTCGAACAGCAGGACATTGCCGGCCTCGGCCCGGGCGGCGGCCAGCACCGCGGCGGTGCGGGCCAGGCCCATCGTGTCGTCGCCCTTGTCGCGGTAGTAGTCATAGGGGAAGACGGCGACATGCAGGTCCGTCGTCTCCAGGATCCGCAACGTCAGCTTTGACGTCGCGGCCCGCAGCGCGGCGGGGGCCAGGCCGATCGCGGCGGCGGCGACGCCCGCCTTCAGGGTGGTGCGGCGGGTGAGGTCGGGCATGCGGCGCTCCTGCGGCTGGGACGCCGCAGTCTAGAGCGAAGCAGGTCGCGGTTCCTAGAGCACCGCGAGGTCCAGCCGAAGCAGCCGCTCCGGGTCGGCGATCGCCTCGATCGCGGTGATTCGGTCTTCCTCGATGGTGAAGCGGAGCGCCAGGAACAGCCGACCCTGCGGGGCCACGACCGCGCCCACCGCACCTTCGATCAGCGCCGGCCTGGCACCGGTGGCGCGGCCCAGGAAGAAGCGGGCGACGGCATCGGCGCCGCGGATCTCGCCTGGCCCGCCCGCCCGCACCGCGGCGGCGTCGGGGCGGACCACGATGCCGGGGTCGAGCACCGCCAGGAGATCCTCGAACCGGCCGCCACGCGAGGCCGCCAGGAAGGCATCGACGACCTGGCGCCGGCGCGCGAGGTCCGCGTCGGGTGTCCGTGGCGCGCCCTGCACCCTGCGCCGCGCCCGGCTGGCCAGCTGCCGGGTCGTGGCCGGGGTGCGGCCGAGGACCGGCGCGATCTCGTCGAAAGGCAGGTCGAACATGTCGTGCAGCACGAAGGCGACGCGTTCGGCCGGGGCCAGGGTCTGCAGCACCACCAGCAGGGCCAGGCCGACCGAATCGGCCATCGCCGCCTCGTGCTCGGGATCAGCCTCCGGCCCGGAAAGCGGCTCGGGCCCGTCCGTCTCCAGCGGCTCCTCGCGCCGGGATCGGCGGCGGCGCAGATGGTCCAGGCACACCCGCGCCACCACCGTGGTCAGCCAGCCGCCGAGATTGGCTACATCTTCGAGCTCGGCGTGGCTCAGCTTCAACCAGCTCTCCTGCACCGCGTCCTCGGCCTCGCTGAGCGACCCCAGCATGCGGTAGGCGACCGCGCGCAGATGGGCCCGGTTGGCCTCGAACTGCCGCGCCAGAAATTTCGTCTCGTCCATCGGTCACACTCTCCGCTGCCGGATCCGTCAGGACCATGACGACCGCAGCCCGCGCCGATGTGACAGGCCGGGCCGGCGCGGTCGAGACATGCAACCAAGGAGACGGATGATGCAGGCCCGAATGAAGAACCCGGCGCTGGTCCTGCCCGAAGCCCTGCAGGCGCTGACAGCCTTGTGGAAGGCGGTGGAGCAGGCCGGCCTGCCGCCGGCGACGATCGACCTGGTCAATCTGCGCACCAGCCAGATCAACGGCTGCAGCGTCTGCGTCGAGGCCGCCTTCACCATGAAGAAGGACAAGGCCGATCCGCGGCTCTACGCCGTCACCGCCTGGCGCGACATGCCGCATTTCAGCGACGCCGAGCGAGCCGCCCTGGCGTTGGCCGAGGCGGTGACGCGGGTCAGCGAGCGGGGCAACGGCGTTCCCGACGATGTCTGGGCCGAGGCTGCCCGGCACTATGACGAAAAAGCGCTGTCCGCACTGATCCTGCAGATCGCGCTGGAGAATGTCTGGAACCGGCTGAACACCGCGGTGCGGCAGCCGGCGGGGACGCCCTGGAGCTGACGTCGGGGCCGCACCGGGCGGGGCGTGGACCGCCCCGCCCGGTCGCCGCGGTCAGCCGGTGGTGGTATCCTCGGTCGGCGCCTCCGGGCCGTTCTTCTTGATCGACTCGATCGCGTTCTTGGCCGAGGCCTTGCTGGAATAGCCCTCGGTCGAGAAGATCGTCTCGGAGTTGTACTTGAACCGCACCCGGAACTCGCCGGCCTTGTCCTTGTAGATTTCGAACTTGTGCGCCATGGGTCGTCCCCTCCGGGATTGAGACATTCGCCCGGCAGTTTGATCGCGATATCCCAATATTCGCAAGCCGCTTTCTTGACGGCCGGCAAGGTTTCAGGCGGCCGGGGTGAACTGATAGGGCGTGGCGCCGCGCAGATTCTCGTCCACCGACAGCACATGGTTCAGCGGCGGGAAGGCGCGCTGGTCGCAATCCGGCCGCTCGCACAGCCGGCAATGCAGTCCGATCGGCGCCGCCGCCTCGTCGGAGGCGAGGTCGATGCCGTCGGCATAGACCAGCTGCGCCGCATGGGCGATCTCACAGCCCAGCGCCAGGGCGAAGCTCTGCCCCTGGGCGCGGAAGCCCGCGCCGGGCTTGGACACGGTGCGGGCGATGGTGAACCAGCGGCTGCCGTCCGGCAGCTCCGCCACCTGGATCTGGACCCGACCGGGCGAGCGGAAGGCGTCGGGCAGGATCCATAACGGGCAGGCGCCGCCCATGCGGGCGAAGGCGGAGTTGGTGGCGCCCAGGCGCTTCGACACGTTGCCGGCCTTGTCGCTGCGGATCAGGAAGAAGGGCACGCCCTTGGCGCCCTGGCGCTGCAGCGTGGTCAGGCGGACCGAGACCTGCTCGAACGACGCCTCGAAGCGGCTTTGCAGCACCTCGATGTCGTAGCGCAGCGCCGTCGCCGCCCGCCAGAACCGGTCATAGGGCATCATCACCGCCCCGGCCAGGTAGTTGGCCAGGACGATGCGGCCGAGGCGCGACGCCTCGGGGCCGGAGAAGCCGACCGGCGCCACCATCTCGTCCAGCAGCGCCCGGTACTTGATCAGCGCGATCTGCACCGCCAGGTGGAAGCTGCGGCTGGGCAAAGGCAGCATCTCGGACAGCAGGATGCGGCGGCCGTGCCGGTCGTAGCGCCGGCGCACCGGCCCCATCACCTCGACCGGCATCACCTTGACCCGCAGCGTCAGCTCTTCGTCCAGGTAGCGGATCAGCCCCGGGAACAGGGCGCCGGGCTCGATCGCGCCGGCCTGCCAGACCTCCTCCGCCGCCGTCTCCAGCTCCGGGAAATGGTGGCCATGCGCCTGCACCCAGTCGCGCACCTCGTCCAGCGGCGAAGCGCCCTCGGCGATGTCCGGCGCGGACTGCTTCTCGGCCAGCAGGCGCAGCGTCTCGCGCCCCTCGCGAAAGGCCTGGTACAGGGCCAGCACCGCCTCGGCCGCCGCCGGGGCCTGGGCCGCCAGGTCGATGATGTCCTGCCGCTTCAGCCCGGCGGTGCCTGGCCGCGGCGTGGCGAACAGCGGGTCGCCGAACACTTCGGACAGGCCGCCGACCAGCCGCTCGCCCTCATCCTCGGCGAAGCTGGCGAGGTCGAGGTCGAAGATCTGGCCCAGCTTCAGCAGGATCTCGACCGTCACCGGCCGCTGGTTGCTCTCGATCAGGTTGAGATAGGAGGCAGAGATGCCGAGCCGCTCGGCCAGCTGCGCCTGGTTGACCTCGCGGTCGCGCCGCAGCCGCCGGATCTTGTGCCCCAGCATCGCCTTGCGCGCCGCCATCCATCTTCTCCGATTTACAAAACTGTTATCAACAAACTTTACAACCTTTCCTTTTCACGCTCAACGCCACGTTGACGCTGCGTCGGGCCGCACCCAACATCACTCCCATCACCGCAGCGCAGCATCGCGCGCCGTCCGGACCGGAATGAAAAGGATTTACAGATATGGCTCCCCTCGACTCTCCGACCCCGATCCGAACCCAGGCCGGCCGGTTCGACGGCATCGTCCGGGACTACGCCCCGGCGGATGTCGACCGGCTGCGCGGGTCGGTGCGGATCGAGCACACGCTGGCCCGGCTCGGCGCCGAGCGGCTGTGGGAGCTGATGCACAAGCGCGACTTCGTCAATTCGCTGGGCGCCACCAACGGCACCCAGGCGATGCAGCAGGTCCGCGCCGGGCTGGAGGCGATCTACCTGTCCGGCTGGCAGGTCGCGGCCGACGCCAACACCGCCGGCCAGATGTATCCGGACCAGAGCCTCTACCCGGCGGATTCGGTGCCGGAGGCGGTGAAGAAGATCAACCGCACGCTGCAGCGCGCCGACCAGATCGAGCATGCCGAGGGCGGCGTCAAGCGCCACTGGTTCGCACCGATCGTGGCCGATGCCGAGGCCGGCTTCGGCGGCCCGCTGAACGCCTTCGAGCTGATGAAGGCGATGATCGAGGCCGGCGCCGCCGGCGTGCATTTCGAGGACCAGCTGGCGTCGGAGAAGAAGTGCGGCCATCTCGGCGGCAAGGTGTTGGTGCCGATGCGCAGCTTCATCCGCACCCTCAACGCCGCCCGCCTCGCCGCCGATGTGATGGACGTGCCGACCGTGCTGCTGGCCCGCACCGACGCCGAGAGCGCCAAGCTGATCACCAGCGACATCGACGAGCGCGACCATCCCTTCATCGACCGGACGACCCGCACCGAGGAAGGCTTCCATCCGATCAAGCCGGAGAACCGGATGGAGTACTGCATCGCCCGCGGCCTGGCCTTCGCGCCCTATGCCGATCTCTTGTGGATGGAGACGTCGAAGCCGGATCTCGGCCAGGCCAAGCGCTTCGCCGAGGGCATCCACCGGCAGTTCCCGGGCAAGCTTTTGTCCTACAACTGCTCGCCCAGCTTCAACTGGAAGGCCAATCTCGACGACGCCACCATCGCCAAGTTCCAGCGCGAGCTCGGGGCCATGGGCTACAAGTTCCAGTTCATCACCCTGGCCGGCTTCCACAGCCTGAACTTCGCCACCTTCGAGCTGGCGCGCGGCTACAAGGACCGGCAGATGGCGGCCTATTCCGAGCTGCAGCAGGCGGAGTTCGCGGCCGAGGCGAATGGCTACACCGCGACCAAGCACCAGCGCGAGGTCGGCACCGGCTATTTCGACGCCGTCAGCCTCGCCATCTCCGGCGGCAAGGCCTCGACCACCGCGCTCCGCGAATCGACCGAAGCCGCCCAGTTCCACTGACCATCCGCGCCCTTAGGAGGACACGACCATGACGCACCGCTTCTGGATCATCGGCGGCGAATATGCCGACACCCGCTTCGACCGGCTGATCGACGGCACCGAGAGCCTGCAGGGCCCGTTCGAGAATTACGACGAGGCGCTGCACGCCTGGCGGCAGCTGGCCTCGGCCACCACCAGCAACGCGCATCAGCGCTATACCATCGCGCATGAGGGCGCCCGCTAGGGTTCTCTGATCCGCGAGCGGGCCGGACGGCGCGGGCGCACCGTCCGGCCCATCCCCACGAAGCCGACCCTTCAGAAGACCCCGCTGGGGCCCGGCCGATCCGTTCGGCCGGGCCCGTTTCTCTATAGTCCTGGCCTCACTTGATATAGGTCCGGACATCCATCGGCACGGACTCGTTGATGGGAAGCTGGTCGCGCGGGATCTTGAGGTGCTTCGCCACTGCCCAGATGTCGTAATCGATGTCCCCATCGATGTTCTTTTTGCTGCTGTCCGTCCAGGTCTTCTCGGCCAGGATCTTGAGGGCGTTCGTCTGCTGGTCCTTGTTGCCGCCGGCGACCCTGTTGACATAGGCGTTGATGATCTGCTGCCGGCAGGGACCGTTGTCCTTCGTGTCGAAATTCTGTGGCAGCAGGTTCGACACGGCAGCGAGCGGATCCTTGGCGCCGTTGACGTAGTCGTTGATCCACCGGTTGCGCGTCTCCTGATCCGGCGCGGCCTGCAGGCTGGCTGCGAACTTCTCGGGCGACGAGGTGTCGGGCTTGGCAGCGGCGGCCGGGTCGCCCGGCTTGGCGTCCGTGCCTTCCGGCGGAACCGGCAGCATGACGAAGTCGGGCTTCAGATCCCCGTCATGATAGGTCTGGATCAGATCCGGATTGCCGATGTGCTCGTTCAGCGCGACGACGCTCGAATTGATGTCCTTGGGCGCGATGCCGGCCTCCGTGCCCATGCGCCACTGCGAATCGCCGGCTTCGGGCACCTGGACGGTGCCGTTCTTGAGCAGATCCTGGGCGTCCTTCAAGCCATGCTGCGTGGCCAGGCCGTTCAGCGTCTGCTGCCATTGCTGCTGCTGGGCCGGGGACACCTCATGGGTCTTCCCGTCCTTTCCCACCAGCGAGAACTTGTTGTCCTTATAGGTGACCGTCAGCGACATCGACACCTCCCCACACTGGGCGCCACGATAGGCAGGCTCTGGCCTGTTCGGCGTCGGCCGGGCGAGGGCCGCGCGCGATTCTCCGGCCAGGGCCAGGATTGAATTCCGGATTCTCCCCCAGAATACTCACAGCAACCCCGGCCGAAGGCAAATGTTCCGTAACGTTTATGGCGGTTCGGTGGCAGCAGGGTGCAATTTTCGTCCAGCAAGTCGTGGGTGTGTAGAGATTTCAGCTTGGTTCGATTTCGGTCCCAGATCCGCCGAACCTTGTTGCAGTCAGATCGCATAGTTTCTTAGGCGCGTTCTGGTCAACAACTGAATTCGACCGATTCCTGATGAAATTGAGAAGCCGAGATGACATGGAGACGTCGATGCAGATTGCCGACTGCATTCTGCCAATCAAGCCTCAGAACTGGCGAGACTGCGACCGATTGGCCGACAAACACTCTGTCTCTGGGATTGTCTGGTTGGACACGCTCATATCCGTTTGCCGGCAATTTCAATCAACCTTGAGAGAGAAAGCTCAATATCGGCTCAAAGTCATTTTATTGCGCATGATTACATAATATTATATATTGACGTTTTGAATCTCCTCGCCACCAGCGGCGGTGGGAGATCGAACGGAGGGAATCTCTATGCTCAAGCGAGTCCTTGCCGAGGCGTTGGGGACGTTCTGGCTCGTTCTCGGCGGCTGCGGCACTGCGGTCCTGGCCGGATCGCATGTCGGATTCGGCGGTGTCGCCGCGGCCTTCGGCCTCACCGTCCTGACCGGCGCCTATGCCCTCGGCCGGATTTCCGGTGGTCACTTCAATCCTGCGGTCACGGTCGGATTGTGGGCCGCGGGCAAGACCAGTTCGGGCAACGTCGTGCCCTATCTCGTGGCCCAGGTGGCCGGCGCGATCGTCGCGGCCTGGGTGATCTTCGTCATCGCCTCCGGCAATCCCGCCTTCGACATCACCAAGGGCTTCGCCCTGAACGGCTACGGCGCCGGATCGCCTGATGGCTACGGCCTGACGGCGGCCCTGGTCTGCGAGATCGTGCTGACCGCGGTCTTCCTCGTCGTCATCGTCGGTGTCGTCAGCAGCCCGGCGACCGCGCCCTTCGCGCCGATCGCGATCGGCCTGGCGCTGACGCTGATCCACCTGATCTCGATCCCGGTCACCAACACCTCGGTCAACCCGGCGCGCAGCACCGGCGTGGCGGTGATCGCCCAAGGCTTGGCGCTGCACCAGCTCTGGTTGTTCTGGGTCGCACCGATCATCGGCGGCTTCATCGGCGGTCTTGTGGGCCGTTTCCTGGCCGAGCCGGAAGCCTCGATCAGCGCGGTCTCGACCCCTCCGGCAGCCCCGGCGGAGTGAGCTGAGGCTGGGCTGGCGCCCGGTCCCGCCGGGCGTCAGTCCAGCGTCTTCTCCATGAACAGGCTCAGCGGGTCGGGCCCGTAGCTGCCGAACGGGCCGCAGTCGCGATAGCCGAAGCGGCGATACAGGCCGATCGCCTCCGGCTGGTGGATGCCGGTCTCCAGCTGGATCAGCCGGACGCCGAGGCCGCGGGCCTCGTCCTCGATCCGGGCCAGCAGGTCGCGGCCGACCTTCAGGCCCCGGGTCGCCGGGTCGACGAACATCCGCTTCAGCTCGGCCTGGCCGGCGCTGCCGATCCGCAGCGCGCCGCAGCCGACCACCCGGCCATCGCGCCGGGCCACGAAGAAGCGCATCTCCGGTTGCTCCAGCGAGGCGATGTCGAGCATGTGGTTGCTCTCGGCGGGGTACAGGCTCGCCATCAGGGCATCCGATTGGCGGATCAGGTCCAGCACCGCGTCCTGGCGCGGCGGTTCCGGGGCGATGAGGGTGGCTGTCACGATACGGAACCTCGGTCGTTTCCATCCGACTATAGCCGCGGATGGCGGTGGGCGAAGGGCTTTCCTCTTGCCCAGTCGCGGGCAGCTATGTTCTCGTATCGTTCATGGTCGACTCCGCCCCCTTCACCATCGCCAACGCCGACGCCCGGCGCCTGTTCCTGGATCTGCACGCCCTGTCCGACCCGCCGCTCGGCCGGCTGACGGCGGAAGGCTGCCAGGCGCTGGTGGACCGCATCGGCTTCGTCCAGGTCGACAGCATCAACACGGTCGAGCGGGCGCATCACATGATCCTGTTCGCCCGCCGCCACGGCTACGCCCAGACCCAGCTGCCGCGGCTGGTGGAGAAGACCCGCGGCCTGTTCGAGGGCTGGACCCACGACGCCTCGCTGATCCCGACCCGCTTCTTCCCCTACTGGTCGCGCCGCTTCGCCGATGTCCAAGCGCGCGCCGCCACCAGCCGCTGGTGGACCGAGGCCGGGCCGGACTTCCCGAAGGTGCTGCAGCAGGTGCGCGACCGGGTGGCGGCGGAAGGTCCGCTCCTGACCCGCAGCTTCGAGGAGGAGCGGCAGCGACCTTCCGGCGGCTGGTGGGACTGGACGCCGTCGAAGATGGCGCTGGAGTTCCTGTGGCGCACCGGGGTGCTGGCGGTGGCGCGGCGCGAGAATTTCCAGAAGGTCTACGACCTGACCGAGCGGGTGATCCCGAAGCCGCATCGCGGACCGGCGCCCGATCCCGAGGCGGTGGTCGACTGGGCCTGCCGCTCGGCGCTGGAGCGGCTGGGCGCCGCCCGGCCCGCCGAGATCGCCGGCTTCTGGGACCTGATCAGCCTCCGCGAGGCCGAGCAGTGGTGCGACCGGTCGACCCGGCGCGGCGAATTGTGCGTCGCGCATGTCCAGGGCGCGGACGGCAAGACCACCGCGGCCTTCGCCTTCGCCGACATCGAGGACCGGCTGGCCTCTGCGGCGCCGGCGCCGGACGTGCTGCGGGTGCTGTCGCCCTTCGACCCGGTGATCCGCAACCGCCAGCGGCTGGAGCGGCTGTTCGGCTTCGACTACCGCTTCGAGGCCTTCGTGCCCGAGGCGAAGCGTCGGTGGGGCTATTATGTCTTCCCGATCCTGGAAGGCGACCGCCTGGTCGGCCGGATCGACATGCGGGCCCGGCGCGACAGCGGCGACCTCGCCGTCGCCGGACTGTGGTGGGAGCCGAAGGTGCGGTCCAGCAAGGCGCGGCTGCGCCGGCTGGAGACCCAGCTCGACCGCATCCGCCGCTTCGCCGGGGTCGAGCGTGTGACCTGGCCGGACGCCAAATCGCCGCTGTCATCGGCGAGTCATCAAAGGGTCGCAAAGCTCGGGGCATAAGGGCGCCGCGCGAGGGCCGGCGTTGCGATGCGGGTTCTCGCGCCCATATAAGCCGCGGGGGATCACCCGCCGGGCCGATCGTGCGGAATTGGATGGAGAAGGATTGGGTATGGCGGGGGATCTGATCGTCGCCCATGCGCGGATCGTGACCGCGGAGGCCGTGCTGACCGGCAGCGTCGCCGTCGGCGGCGGGCAGATCACCGATCTGGACCGGGATGCGGCCTGCCCGTCCGGCGCGATCGATTTCGAGGGCGATTACCTGCTGCCCGGCCTGGTCGAGCTGCACACCGACCATCTCGAGCGCCACTACACGCCGCGGCCCGGCGTGCGCTGGCCGGCGGTGACCGCGGTGATGGCGCATGACGCCCAGGTCGCGGCGGCCGGCATCACCACGGTGTTCGATGCCCTGGCCCTGGTCGGCGGCCGCAACGGCGAGGACCGGTTGGAGACGCTGCGGCCGATGGTCGACGGCATCCGCAAGGCCCAGGCCGGCGGCATGCTGCGGGCGGAGCATTTCCTGCATCTGCGCTGCGAGGTCACCGAAGCGCATGTGCTCGAGCTGTTCGAGCCGTTCCGCGACGACCCGCTGGTACAGTTCATGTCGGTGATGGACCACGCGCCCGGCCATCGCCAGTTCTCCGACCTCGCCAAGTACCGCGAGATCTACAAGGGCATGCTCGGCATGACCGACGAGCAGATCGACGCCCAGACGGCGGAGCGGATCGCCGCCTCGCGCACCCATGGCGTGACCAACCGCGACGCCCTGGCCGCGATCGGCCGCGGCCGCGGCCTGCCGATTGCGAGCCATGACGACGAGACCGTCGCCCATGTCGAGGAGGCGGCGGCGCTGGGCATGGTGGTGTCGGAGTTCCCGACCACCCTGACCGCTGCCCGCGCCGCGCGCGAGCACGGGCTGCAGATCCTGATGGGCGCACCCAACCTGGTCCGCGGCGGCTCCCATTCCGGCAATGTCTCGGCCGGCGAGCTGGCGCGCGAGGGCCTGGTCGACATCCTGTCCTCCGACTACGTCCCGGTCAGCCTGCTGCACGGCGCCTTCACCCTGGCCGAAGGCGAGGCCGGCATCGGCCTGCCGCAGGCGCTGGCGACAGTGACGATCAACCCGGCCCGCGCCGCTGGCCTGGAGGATCGCGGCCGGATCGAGCCGGGACTGCGCGCCGACCTGCTGCGGGTCCGGCTGGTCGACGGGGTGCCGGTGATCCGCGCCGTCTGGCGTGCGGGCGAAAGGGTCGCATGATCCCGGAATGACAGGCTGGAGCGAAGGATCGGGTTATATGGGGCTTCAGTCGCCTGTTCGCGTTCCGGAGGCCAGCATGCGTCCGTTCCCGGTTCTCACGGCCTTGGGCCTGTTGCTCGCCCTCGGATCGGCCGCAGCGGCCCAGACCGCCGATCCCCCTGCGCCCGCTGCGGCGTCTTCCGATCCGGCCTCACCCGACCCAGCTTCTCCTGACCCGGTGGTGCGCGGCGCCTATGTCTTCGCCGCGGGAGGCTGCGCCGCCTGCCATACCGCGGCCGGTGACGCGGCCAAGCCTCTGGCCGGCGGCCGGCCCCTGAAGACCGCCTTCGGCACCTTCTACACGCCGAACATCACCCCGGACCCCGAGACCGGCATCGGCAAGTGGAGCGAGGAGGATTTCCGCCGGGCCCTGCGCGAGGGCGTGTCGCCGGCGGGCGAGGATTTCTATCCGGCTTTCCCCTACACCTCCTATACCGGCATCACCGACCGCGACCTCGCCGACCTCTGGGCCTATCTGCGCAGCGTCCCGCCGGTGCAGCAGCCGAACAAGCCGCATGAGCTGTCCTGGCCCTATTCCTGGCGCTCGCTGCTGCCGGGCTGGCGCCTGCTGAACTTCAGCGAGGGGCCGTTCCTGGTGGCGGCCGGCCAGTCCGCCGACTGGTATCGCGGCGCCTATCTGGTCCGCGTGCTCGGCCATTGCGGCGAATGCCACACGCCGCGCGACATGCTCGGCGGGCTGAACTGGTACAGCCCCTTCGCGGGCAATCCCCAGGCGCCGGAAGGGCAGGGCAAGATCCCGAACATCACCCCGGACCCGCAGCACGGCATCGGGGAATGGAGCGACAGGGACATCACCTATTACCTGGAGACCGGCGCCACCCCGGACGGCGATTTCGCCGGCGGCGCCATGGTCGAGGTGATCAAGAACGACACCAGCCGGCTGACCCCGGAAGACCGCCAGGCGATCGCCACCTATCTCAAGAGCCTGAAGCCGCTATCCGGGCCGTGACGGCCCACCGGAACGATGGTTTCGGTCCGGGGAATCACATATAGTGTCCCGGCTTCGCTAATTTTAGGAACATTTGGTTTGTATTGAGCGGCGTCCGTCCATTTCGTTTCGACGGCGCCTCCGACCCTTCAACCGCGAGATGCCGCCCGGGCAGCGAGCACGGCCGAGGCCGTCCCCGCTGCGCGCAAGCGCGTCACCCAGCATTCATCGGAGAGCCATAACGTGACCACCTATACCGGCACTGCCGACCCCGACTACATCTACGGCCTCGGCGATTCCGTCGTGGTGCCGCCCGGCGCCAACGGCGTGCAGCTCGACCTGTCGGGCGACGACACGCTGAGCGGGGTGGGCGGGGACGACTTCGTCCTGGCCGGCGCCGGCCATGATGTCGTCGATGGCGGCGACGGCGCCGACCAGCTGAACGGTGGCACCGGGGACGATTTGCTGACCGGTGGCCTCGGGCCCGATGTGCTGACCGGCGGCGACGGCATCGACACGGCCGACTACAGCAACAGCGTCAAATCGGTGACCGTCGATCTCCAATTCGGCACCGGCAGCGGCGGGGACGCCGAGGGCGACACCCTGGCGGAGATCGAGAACGTCACCGGCAGCGCCGGCGACGACACCCTCTACGGCGATACCGCCGACAACCTGCTGTCCGGGCTCGCCGGGGACGACCTGATGGTCGGGTATGAAGGCGCCGACACGCTGATCGGCGGCGACGGCAACGACTTCATCGCCGGGGACTACGAGCCGGGCTCCCTCGGTTGCGGCTGCGGCGACGGGCCCGACCTGCTGCAGGGCGGCGCGGGTGACGACACGCTCTTTGGCGGCGGCGATGCCGACCGGCTGGAAGGCGGCGCCGGCAACGATGTGATCGGCTACATGGACGGGGCGGAGTACGTCATCGGCGAGGTGATCGACGGCGGCGACGGTTACGACATCATTACCTTCAGCCCGGTGCCGGGCGCGGACACGCTGCTGGTGCTGCAGGGCGATACGCTGAGCGGCATCGAGGAGATCGACCTCGGCTTCCCGGGCGGGCCGGTCGGCCTGCCGGCGCATCTGATGCTGATCGGCGTGCTGTCCGACCTGCTGATCGTCGGCAGCGACGACCGCAACGTGGTCACCGCCGGCGATGGCAACGACACAGTCCGCGGCCTGGGCGGCGCCGACGTGCTGCTCGGCGGCCTCGGCGACGACCGCCTCGACGGCGGCGCCGCGGGCGACCAGCTCGACGGCGGGGCCGGCATCGACAGCGCCACCTATCAAGGCTCGGCTGCGGCGGTCGTGATCGACCTGCTGGCCGGCACCGCCTCGGGCGGCGACGCCCAGGGCGACAAGCTGACCAACATCGAGAACCTGTACGGGTCCGGCCTCGACGATCAGCTCACCGGCAACGCCGTGCGCAACGTTCTCGCCGGCGGGCTCGGTCACGACACGCTCACCGGCAATGGCGGCGACGATTCGCTCTCGGGCGAGGCCGGCAACGACGCGCTCTCCGGCGGCGACGGCGCGGACCGGCTGGTCGGGGGCGCCGGGATCGACATCATCCATGGCGGTAACGACAATGATTCGGTCGATGCCGGCAGCGAGAACGATCAGGTCTTCGGCGAGGCCGGGACCGACAATCTCTACGGCGGCACCGGCGACGACGCGCTCTCCGGCGGCGACGGCAACGACACGCTCGAAGGCGCGGCGGGGGCCGACGCGCTGACCGGCGGAGCCGGCATCGACACCGCCAGCTATGCCGGCTCGGCCGCCGGGGTGTCGGTCAACCTGGCCGCCGGGTCGGGATCGGGCGGCGACGCCGCGGGCGATACGCTCAGCGGCATCGAGCAGGTGCTGGGCTCGGTCCAGGCCGACACGCTGACCGGCGATGCCGCTGCCAACACCCTGTGGGGCATGGGGGGCGGCGACGTGCTCGTCGGCGGCGGCAACGGCGATGTGCTGAAGGGCGGCGTCGGCGATGACCGCTTCGTCTACAATGCCCTTTCCGACAGCACGGTCTCGGGCCTCGGCAAGGACACCATCGCCGATTTCTCGACCGGCGATAAGATCGACCTGTCCGGCATCGGCATCGCCTTCAGCTTCGGCACCGGCGGCTTCACCGGCCATGCGGGAGAGCTGCGCGTCGTCACCAGCGGGTCGATCCAGGTGGTCTATGCCGACAGCAACGGCGACAAGACGCCGGACTTCGCCATCAACGTCGTCTCCGACCACGCGCTGACCGCAGCGGACTTCGTGCTGTAGGGGGCGTGCGGACCGGCGCCGACTTCGTCTAGAGTGGGCTGCCGCCCGAAGGCGGCGGCCCCTCGGGGCGAAGAAACAGGGACGGCGATGGTGATCGAGCTGCAGACCAACGAGCCGGCGCCGGAGGCGACGCTCGCCAACTGGCGCCAGGCGCCCTACAGCCGCTGGGGCTTCCGCAATGTCCGCCGGCTGGTGCCGGTGGCCGAGATCCCGCGCGGCGAATTCGCCGCCTGCCTGAGGCCCGGGCCGGCGCTGGACCTGGACCGGGTCGCGATGCCGGAGCAGGGCGGGTCGGTCGCCCGGCTGATGGCCGAAAGCGACACCGATGGCCTCCTGGTGCTGCATCGCGGTGCGGTGGTGGCCGAGCATTACGCCCATGGGCTGGACCCGAAGGCCCAGCACATCGTTTTCTCGATCAGCAAGTCGATCACCGGCCTGATCGCCGGCATCCTGGTCGGCCGCGGCCAGCTCGACCCCGAGGCGCCGGTGACCGCCTATGTGCGGGAGGCGGCGGGGTCGGCCTATGACGGCGCCACGGTGCGGCATGTGCTGGACATGACGGTCGGCATCCGCTTCGCCGAGGATTATGTCGATCCCGCCGGCGACGTCGCCCGCTACCGCGTCGCCATGGGCTGGAACCCGCCCAGCGAGGTGGCCCGGGACAACGACCTGCGCGGCTTCATTGCCGCCCTGCGGCCCGACGGCAGCCGGCACGGCGAGACCTTCCACTATGTCTCGCCCAACTCCGACATGCTGGGCTGGATCTGTGAGCGCGCCTCCGGCATGCGCTTCGGCGCGCTGATGTCCGAGCTGCTGTGGCGGCCGATGTGGACGGAGGCGGATGCGTCGATCACGCTCGACCGGCTGGGCGCGCCGCGCACCGCCGGCGGCATCAGCATGACCTTGCGCGACCTCGCCCGAATCGGCGAGCTGATGCGGCGGGACGGCCGCGTCGGCGGGATCCAGGTGGTGCCGCAGGCCTGGGTCGACGACATCCTCGACAATGGCGACGCCCGGGCCTGGGCGCAGGGCGACCTGGCGCAGCTGGCGCCGCAGGGGCGCTATCGCAGCCAATGGTACGTGCCGGGGCCCGGCCGGGACGTGGTCTGCGGCATCGGCATCCACGGCCAGTGGATCTATGTCGATCGCGCGGCGGAGCTGGTCATCGCCAAGATGTCGTCGCAACCCGCGGCGGTCGACGACGCGCTCGACCACCGGCTGCTGGCCGGCTTCCGGGCCATCGCTCAGGCTTTGGGTTAGGCAGAGAAAACCCGAGGCCGGAGGCCTCGGGTCGTGTGCGGTGTGTGACCGTCAGCTCTTCTTCACCCGATAGGTCTCATGGCACGCGCCGCAGGCTTGGCCGACAGCGGGGAAGGCGGCCTTCACCTTGGCGGCGTTGCCTTCCTGCGCGGCGGTGTCCAGCGCCGCGATGGCGTCCTGGGCGCCCTTCACTTTGGCCTGGAAATCGGCCCAGTTGGTCCAGATTTCCGGCTTGGCCGCGCTCTTGCCGACGCCGACCGCGGTGCCTTCCGGGAACAGGGTCAGCAGGTTGGCGCTGACGCCCGCCATCTTGCCGGTCGCCGCCTTGACGTCGTCGATCGTGCCCTGGTTGTCGCGCACGAAGCCGGTCAGGGTCTTGGCGCTGGCGCCGAAGGTCTTCATCGCATCCTCGCGCTGGGTCACGACCTCCTCGGGCGTGGCGGCCCAGGCGATGGCGGCGCCGCAACTGACGATGGCGGCGGTGATGACGGCGAACTTCAACGAACGCATGGTGCCTCCCCCTGGGGTGGGTGCCGGTCCGGCGATGATGGGCGCGAGTATGCTGGAGGAATTGTTGCAATCTCCAGCCCGTTCGCGCTCCGCGGCTCCGTTCGCTGCCGCGTGCCGCAGGGTTACGCCTGAAATCGATACGCGCGTGGTTGACAGGATGCGGGGCCGCCACTATGGTCCGCGCCTCTAATTCCGGCCCGCGAGCTCCTGCTCCCGGCGGCGCCGGCGCTGCCGCATGGGATATGGATTATGAAAGTCGCGAACTCGCTGAAGACCCTGAAGACCCGCCACCGCGCTTGCCGTGTCGTCCGCCGCAAGGGCCGTGTCTATGTCATCAACAAGGAGAATCCGCGCTTCAAGGCGCGCCAGGGCTGATTTCAGCCGCTCCTTGAATCGGTCGAAGGCCGCGTCCCCGGACGCGGCCTTTTGATTTTGCGGCCTTTGGACTTGGTAGCCGAGCTTGCCGGATCGGTCCGGCCTTCCTATCGTCCGCGGCGGAGGTCCCGCCGATGAAGATGCCAGCCCCCGATGCCGCCATCCTGGCGCGCCGCGAGGAGATCGCCGCGGCGCTGCGCGCCATCGTGCCGGGCGAGGGCGTGATCACGGCGGAGAGCGAGCGCCGGGCCTACGAATCGGACGGGCTGACCGCCTACCGCACCCTGCCGATGATCGTGGTGCTGCCCTCGACCACCGCGCAGGTCTCGGCGGTGCTGCGCAAATGCCACGAGCTGGGGGTGAAGGTGGTGCCGCGCGGGTCCGGCACCTCGCTGTCCGGCGGCGCCCTGCCGCTCGAGGACGGCGTGCTGCTCGGCCTCGGCAAGTTCAACAAGGTGCTCGAGATCGACTTCGACAACCGCTGCGCCCGGGTGCAGCCGGGGGTCACCAATCTCGGCATCACCAACGCCGTCGCCCATGCCGGCTTCTATTACGCGCCCGACCCGTCCAGCCAGATCGCCTGCTCGATCGGCGGCAATGTCGCCGAGAATTCCGGCGGGGTGCACTGCCTGAAATACGGGCTGACCACCAACAATGTGCTGGGGCTGGAGGTGGTGCTGATCGACGGCACCGTGCTGCGCCTCGGCGGCAAGCATCTCGATTCGCCGGGCTACGACCTGCTCGGCGTGCTCACCGGCTCGGAAGGGCTGCTGGCGGTGGTCACCGAGGTGACGGTACGGCTGCTGCGCCGCCCGGCGACCCAGCGCGCAGTGCTGATGGGCTTCCCGTCGTCGGAGGCCGGCGGCGACTGCGTCGCCCGCATCATCGGCGCCGGCATCATCCCGGGCGGGCTGGAGATGATGGACAAGCCCGCCATCCATGCCGCCGAGGCCTTCGTCAAGGCCGGCTACCCGCTGGATGTCGAGGCGCTGCTGATCTGCGAGCTGGACGGGCCGGAGGCCGAGGTCGACCACCTGATCGGCCGGGTCGAAGCGATCGGCCGCGACTGCGGCGCAAGCGTCTGCGTGGTCAGCGCCAGCGAGGAAGAGCGGCTGCGCTTCTGGGCCGGGCGCAAGGCCGCCTTCCCGGCGGTCGGCCGGATCAGCCCCGACTATTACTGCATGGACGGCACTATCCCGCGGAAGCGCCTGCCCGAGGTGCTGGCCCGGATGCAGGAGATGTCGCGCCGCCACGGGCTGCGCGTCGCCAATGTCTTCCATGCCGGCGACGGCAATTTGCACCCGCTGATCCTGTACGACGCCAATGTCCCGGGCGAGCTGGAGAAGGCCGAGGAGTTCGGGTCGGACATCCTGCGGCTGTGCGTCGAGGTCGGCGGCGTGCTGACCGGCGAGCATGGCGTCGGGGTCGAGAAGCGCGACCTGATGGAGGTGCAGTTCGGGCCGGAGGACCTGGCGCAGCAGCAGCGGCTGAAATGTGCCTTCGACCCGGACGGGCTCCTGAACCCCGGCAAGGTGTTCCCGACCCTGCACCGCTGCGCCGAGCTCGGCCGGGTGCACATCCACCACGGCGCCACGCGCTTCCCCGACCTGCCCCGCTTCTGAACCGATGACCGAGACCCTGAAACCCGATACCGACGACCAGGTGCTCGAGATCGTCCGCTGGGCGCTGGCCGGCGATGTGCCGCTGGAGCTGGTCGGCCGCGGCAGCAAGCGCGGCTTCGGCCGGCCGGTGCAGGCGGCGCATGCGCTCGACCTCTCCGGCCTCGCCGGGATCGAGGTCTACGAGCCGGAAGAGCTGGTGCTGACCGCCCGTCCCGGAACGGGAATGGCCGAGATCGAGGCGGCGCTGGCCGCCCGCGGCCAGGCCCTGGCCTTCGAGCCGCCGGATCTCGGCCCGCTCTATGGCGGCCCGGCCGATGCGGGCACGCTGGGCGGTGCCGTCGGCTGCAACCTGGCGGGGCCGCGGCGGCTGAAGGCCGGGGCCGCGCGGGACCATGTGCTGGGGATCGAGGCGGTGTCCGGCCACGGCCAGTCCTTCAAGTCGGGCGGCCGGGTGGTCAAGAACGTCACCGGCTACGACCTGCCGAAGCTGCTGACCGGCGCCTTCGGCACGCTGGCCGCCATGACCCGGATCACGGTCAAGGTACTGCCGGCGCCGGAGACGGTGCGCACCCTCGCCGTGGCCGGGCTGGACGACACGGCCGGCGTCGCCGTGCTGACCCGGGCGCTGACCAGCCCCTACGAGGTCTCGGGCGCCGCCCATCTGCCGGCCGGCATCCTCGGCGATGCCGCGCGCAGCCTGGTGCGGATCGAGGGCTTCGGCCCTTCGGTCGACAGCCGGGTCGCGGCGCTGTCACAGCTGCTCGGTGACGCCGGGCCGATCGCCGTGCTCGACCCCGGCGAATCGGTCGACCTCTGGCGCCGGATCCGCGATGTCGCCTCCTTCGCCGGAGACGCCTTGGACAGTGATGGGCGCGCCGTGTGGCGGGTGTCGGTGGCGCCGACCATGGGGCCGCGAATCGCCGCCGCCGCCGGCGGGGCGCATTACTTCGACTGGGGCGGGGGACTGGTCTGGATCGCCGTGCCGCCGGACGGCGATGCCGGGGCCGCCGCAATCCGGGCCGCGGTCGCGGCTTCTGGCGGCGGACATGCGACGCTGATTCGGGCGCCGGCCGGGCTGCGTGCGGCGCTGCCGGTGTTCGAGCCGCAGCCGTCGGCGCTGGAGGTACTCAGCCACCGGGTTCGCGAGGCCTTCGATCCGAAGGGGATTCTGTCGCCGGGGCGGATGATCATTTGAGACAGGATCGGAAACCTCGGGCACGATCACGCGTTATGAACACGCGCAGCTCTTGAACAGGGGACGTTCTATGGAATTCCTGTGGATGCTGATCATCGGCTTCGTGGTCGGCCTGGTCGCGAAGTTCCTGATGCCGGGCCGGGACCCCGGCGGCTTCATCATCACGATCCTCCTGGGTATTGCCGGCTCCTTCGTCGGCGGCTGGCTGGGCCGCCAGCTCGGGATCGTGCCCGAGACCGGCTTCGGACAATTCGTCCTCGCCGTCATCGGCGCGATCGTGCTTCTGATCATCTATCGGATCGTCGCCGGCCGCCGGGCGGCCTGACATCGGTGCGGCCCAAGGCCCGGCCACAGGCCGCACCGTTTCTCGTTATCGGATCGACTTCGCCAGATGCGCGTAGGGCTCGCCGCGGTGCGGCTGCAGCGCCTGTGCCGCATCGCTGTCGGCATGCGTGACCCGCAGCGCCGTCGGGACTCCGTCGGCCGCCAGCTCCACCGTCGCGAACACCAGTTCGCCGCAGGCCCCGGGCCAGCCGATCGGCCGCAGCCCCGCCACCGTGGCGGCGGCATAGGGCGAGCAGTCCGAGGCGACGTCGACGCTCGCCGCCGCCGGCTTGCCGCCGACGAAGCGCCACACCGCGACCTGTTTGCCCGTCTGGTCGAACACCGCCGCCGGCTCGCCGAACCGGGCCTTCAGTGGCGCCAGCGCGTCCGCGGCGCTGCGCGGTCCGCCGGCGTCGAAGCGCACGGTCTCGGCCACCGAATACAGCCGGTTGCCCTGGGCCGGCGGGGTGAACTGCAGCAGCAGCGTGCCGTCGCCCGGCCGCGCCGCGGCGACCAGGCCGGTCCAGGGCGTTTCGCCCGGCGCGGCGAAGGTCACGGCCTGCCCTGTGAAAGCGGCCGCGTCCTGCGGCGTCTGGCCCAACGCGATGTCCTGAACCACCGGCCCTCCGGCCCATGCCGTGCCGGACAGGCCCAGCAGGGCCACGAGCAGGGCGCGGCGTCTCCGAACCATCGTCATCTCGGCCTCCCCGGTGTTTGCGGCCAGCGTACTAACCCCTATGCCGGTTGACAACGCTGCCGGCCGCATCGGCCGGGTTCCCTTGGCGCCGGGCCGCGGGCTAGTGTCGGGCGCAACGACGGGAGAGTGCGGGTGCAGACTCATTTCTCGCTGGCGCAGTTGGCCGATCCCGACAATGCGGTGTCGGAGCAGATCCTGCGCAGCTGCGTGCATTGCGGCTTCTGCCTCGCCACCTGCCCGACCTACACGGTGCTGGGCGACGAGCTCGACAGCCCGCGCGGCCGCATCTACCAGATCAAGTCAATGCTGGAGGGCGGCGGCCCGGCACCGGCCAGCGTCGCCAAGCATCTCGACCGCTGCCTGTCCTGCCTGTCCTGCATGACCACCTGCCCGTCCGGCGTGCATTACATGCATCTGGTCGACCATGGCCGCGCGGTGGTGGAGAAGACCTATCGCCGGCCGCTGCAGGACCGGGCGATCCGGGCGCTGCTGGCGGCGGTGCTGCCGCGGCCGCGGCTGTTCCGCCTGGCGCTGATGGGGGCGATCGCGGCCCGGCCGGTGGCGGGCCTCCTGCCCAAGCGCCTGCGCGCCATGCTGGCCCTGGCGCCGCGCCGGCTGCCGCCGCCCAGCCCGGTCGACCGGCCGCAGGTCTTCGCCGCCGAGGGGCCGCGCAAGCGGCGGGTGGCGCTGCTCTCGGGCTGCGCCCAGACGGTGCTGGACCCGGCGATCAACGAATCGACGGTTCGCCTGCTGACCCGCCACGGGGTCGAGGTGGTGGTGGCGCCAGGCGCCGGCTGCTGCGGGTCGCTGACCCACCATATGGGGCGGGAGGAGGCGGCGCTGGCCTCGTCCCGGACGAATATCGAGGCCTGGGGCCGGGTCGTGGCGGAGGGCGGCCTCGACGCCATCGTCGTCAACACCTCGGGCTGCGGCACCACGGTGAAGGATTACGGCCACATGTTCCGCGCCGACCCGGCCTGGGCGGAGCGTGCCGCAGAGATCTCGGCGCTGGCCAAGGACATCACCGAGCTGATGGACGAGGTCGGGCTGAACCCGCCGGCGCGGCCGACCGGCCAGGCGGTGGCCTATCACTCCGCCTGCTCGATGCAGCATGGCCAGCGCATCACGGCACCGCCGCGCCGCCTGCTGGCCGCGGCGGGGTTCGAGCTGCGCGAGGTGCCGGACGGGCATCTCTGCTGCGGCTCGGCCGGCACCTACAACCTGCTGCAGCCGGAGATCGCGGACGAGCTGCGGGCGCGCAAGGTGCGGGCGGTGGAAAGCACCGGGGCGACGATCGTCGCCGCCGGCAATATCGGCTGCATCACCCAGATCGGTCTCGGCACCGCCCTGCCGGTGGTGCACACCGTCGAGTTGCTGGACTGGGCCACCGGCGGCCCGAAACCGGCCGCGCTGTCGGACGCAGCCTGACGCCTAGTACAATCCGCCGGTGCCGGTCAGCGCATCCTGGCTGGTCTCGCCGAAGGTGTCGGCGACCGGCGCCGGGCCGGGCTCGGTGCCGGGGCGGAACGCCTCCATGATCACATCCGACCCGCCCGGCTCCGCCGAATAGCCGCTGCGGCGGTCGACATAGGCGAAGCTGACCCCTGGCGGCACGGCGAAGGCGCCGGGGTCTTCCCCGGCCAGCGCGTCCTTGATGAAGTCGCTGAAGATCGGCACCGCGATCGACCCGCCGGTAGCGCCGGCGCCCAGGCTGCGCGGCTTGTCGTAGCCGACGAAGATGCCGACGGCCAGCCGCGGCGAGAAGCCGACGAACCAGACGTCGTTCGAATCATTGGTGGTGCCGGTCTTGCCGGCCAGCGGCAGGCCCAGCCCCGCGAGGCGGGCGGCGGTGCCGCGCTGGGTGACGCCCTGCAGGATCGAGATCATCTGGTAGTTGGCGATCGGGTCGTCCAGCTCCTGCCCGCGTGGCCGCTGGGGCGCCGGCTGGCCGGACCAGGCGGGGGCGGCGCAGGGGATGCAGTCGGCCCGGTCCGGTCCGACGACGCCCTGCTGCCGCAGGCTGCGGCCGTCGCGGTCCTGCACCCGCTCGATCAGATAGGGGCTGATCTGGTAGCCGCCATTGGCGATGGTGGCGTAGGCCGTGGTCAGCTTCAGCGGCGTGGTCTCGCCGGCGCCCAGGCCCATCGCCGGATACAGCGGCATGTTCTGGTAGATGCCGAAGGTCTCCGCCGTGTCCTTGACCGGCTGCAGCCCCATCTCGACCAGCAGGCGCACGGTCATGACGTTGCGCGACCGCTCGACGCCGGAGCGCAGCGTGGCCAGGCCGATGAAGCCGCCGCCGTAGTTGCGCGGGCGGTAGCGACCGCCGCCCTGGCCCTGATCGACCGAGATCGGCGTGTCGTAGATCAGGCTGGACGGGGTGTAGCCGTGCTGCAGCGCCGACAGGTAGACGAAAGGCTTGAAGGCCGAGCCCGGCTGGCGCTGCGCCTGGGTGGCGCGGTTGAACTCGCTGAGCGAG
Organism: Mycobacterium sp. KBS0706; assembly: GCF_005938675.2. Classification (GTDB taxonomy): domain Bacteria; phylum Pseudomonadota; class Alphaproteobacteria; order DSM-16000; family Inquilinaceae; genus Inquilinus. Next base: position 17,820 of record NZ_VCCH02000019.1, on the reverse strand, counting down.
AAGTCGAAGCCGCCCGACATCGCCAGCACCTTGCCGGTGAACGGGTCGACGGCGACCAGCGCGCCCGACACCTCCGGCACCTGGCGCAGCGAATAGGCGGCGATCTGCGGCTCCGAGGTCTTGGCCGCCGGCTGCACCCAGATCACGTCGCCCTTGGCCAGCACGTCGTCGGCGCCGCCGACCTGCCTTCCGACCCGGCCGTTGACGACCCGGCGTGCCCAGGTCATGTCGGCGCGATCGATGCGGCCCTGGCTGCCGTCATCGAGACCGATGGTGGCGGCCTGGCGGTCGACCTCCAGCACCACGGCCAGGGTCCAGCCGTCGATCTGGGCCGGCCGGTCGATGCCGGTCAGGAAGCGCTGCCACACCGGCCGCTCATCCTTCGGCGCGGCGGTCGGGGCGACCGCCGGGGCGGCCTGCTGCTGCTCCGGCAGGCGCACGCCCATCGCCGACAGCGCGCCGAGCAGCCGGCCCTGCTGCGCCGGGGACTGGGCGGCCGGCTGGGCCGGCGCCTGGGCGGCCTCGGCCTGCGCCACTGCCTCAGCCGAAGCCGGCAGGTCCAGCATCGCCGAGATGTTGGTGATCGGCCCGCGCCAGCCGCGGTTGCGGTCGAAGCGCTCGAGGCCGGCGCGCAACGAGCGGTCGGCGAAGAGCTGCAACCGCGGGTCGAGCGTGGTGCGCACCGCCAGCCCGCCGCGATAGAGCTGGTCGTTGCCGAAGGATTTGCGCAGCGAGCGGCGGACCTCCTCGGCGAAATAGGGGGCGTAGACGGTCTCCAGCGGCGCCTGGGCGCGCACCGCCAGCGGCTCGGCCTTGGCGACGGCCGCCTGCTCGGGGGTGATGGCGCCGTCCTGGGCCATGCGGTCGAGCACGTAGTCGCGGCGGGTGCGCGCGGCCTCGGGCCGGGTGACCGGGTTGTAGTTGTTCGGCGCCTTCGGCAGCGCCGCCAGGAACGCCGCCTCGGACAGCGACAGCTCGGCCGGCGGCTTGCCGAAATAGCGGGCCGAGGCCGCGCCGACGCCATAGGCGCCGCGGCCGAGATAGATCTCGTTGAGGTACATCTCCAGGATCTGGTCCTTGGAGAAGTCGTGCTCGATCTCGAAGGCGAGGACCAGCTCGCGGATCTTGCGCAGGGCGCTGACCTCGTTGGTCAGCAGCAGGTTCTTCGCCACCTGCTGGGTGATGGTCGAGCCGCCTTCGAGCCGCCGGCCGTGCCGCAGATTCTTGATGTTGGCGACCATGGCGCGGGCCAGGCCGGACGGGTCGACGCCGTGATGGCGCCGGAAGTTCTGGTCCTCTGCCGAGATGAAGGCCTGCACCATGTAGGGCGGCAGGGCCGACAGCGGCACCACCACCCGATTCTCGACATAGTATTCCCGCAGCAGCGACCCGTCGGCGGCGTAGATGCGGGTGGTCTCGGGCGGCTGATAGGCGGCGAGCTGGCCGGCGTCAGGCAGATGCAGCTCGGGTCCGGCGGTGGTGACCAGGAGCTTCAGCAGGACGGCGACGACGGAAAAGCTGGCGGACATGCGGGCGGTTCATTGGTCCCAGGGCGTCTCTTACTAAACGTTCGGCCAGCGAATCGGAAACGCCTTCTTCTGGACGAAGCCATGCGGGAGCATGTGAGTATTCAGATAGCTCGAAACGGCCCGCCTGCCATGCCCCCTTTCATCCGCTGCGCCGGGCATGGGATCATGGCGGCATGAAACCGATGGTTCTGCTGTTGTCGATCGGCCTGCTGGGCTGGTGGTACGTCGTGGTGCCGCTGCAGGTGATCGTCGCGGCCGTGGCCCTTGCCCGCGGCCGCTGGCGGCTGGCCGTGTTCAGCCTGACCGCGCTGGCCGTCGCGATCGCCCTGGTCCAGGCCGCGCGGGCGGTGGTCGAACGGCATCCGGAGCGATTCGGCGACATCGGCCTGGTGCTGCCCAGCGGCCATTCGGCCCTGGTCGTGGTCACGGTGACGACGATGGCGACGCTGGTCTGGCCGCGCTGGTCGCGCCGGCGCCTCGCAGCAGCGGCCGTGCTGATCCTGGCCGTCGCCGGCGTCATGATGACCCTGGGCGGCCACACGGTCGGGGACGTGCTGGTCGGGCTGGCGCTGGGCGGCATTGCCATCCTCGTCGCCGGGGTCGCGGCGCGGTTCCGCCGGTCTCGCCGGGCGGCGCCGGCGTGACCGTCAGCGATTCGGCCACAGGCCCGGCGTGGCCAGCTCGATGACGTGGCCGTCCGGGTCTGAGAAGTACAGGCTGGCGCCGCCGCGCGGCCAGGCCATCTCGCCGGTCAGGGCCACGCCGGCCTCGGCCAGCCGGGCGCGCCAGGCCTCGAGATCCCCGGCCGGCACGGCGAAGGCCATGTGCAGCCGCCCCGTGCCCTCATGCCCCGGGATGGTTCCGGAGGAGTCGACCACATCTTCCGAGGTGGCGCCGGCCAGGAACAGCAGCAGCACGCCCTGGCGGCCGGCGTCCAGCGCCACCAGGCGCGGGCTGCGCAGCATCACGCCCAGGCCCAGCACCTGCTCGTAGAAGGCGGCGGACCGGTCCAGGTCGGCGACATAGAGCGAGGTCTCGAGCAGCCCGTCGATGCGTGGCGCGGCGGTCATGGCGCCGTCAGGCGTCGTCCGTGAGGCGGATCACCACGTCCACCCGGGCGATGCGGGTGCCGGCTGGCGCCTCGGGCAGGGCCGAGACCACCACCGCCTCGCCATGGACGTCGCGCAGCACGCCGGTCGACTCGTGGTAGAAGTGATGGTGGTCGCGGATGTTGGTGTCGAAATAGGACCGCCCGGCCTCGATCACCACCTCGCGCAGCAGCCCGGCCTCGGTGAACTGGTGCAGGGTGTTGTAGACGGTCGCCAGCGCCATAGCCTGGCCGGCCGCCGTCGCCTCGCCATGCAGCGCCTCGGCGGTGACGTGACGGTCGCCGCCGTCGAACAGCAGCCGGGCCAGCGCCACCCGCTGACGGGTGGGCCGCAGCCCGGCCTCGATCAGCCGGTCGACAGGGGCGGTGGTCTCGGCGTCCGTCATTCTGGTCCTGCAATGATCCCCTTCGCACAGTAATCTGTGCGGCTCCCGGGAACAACACCCCGGCGTCGGGGATCGATCCGCATCTCACATCATCTGGTAGTTCGGACCGCCGCCGCCCTCGGGGACGGTCCAGACGATGTTCTGCTTCGGATCCTTGATGTCGCAGGTCTTGCAGTGCACGCAGTTCTGCGCGTTGATCACGAAGCGCGGGTCGCTGCCGTCCTCGTTGCGCACCACCTCATACACCCCGGCCGGGCAATAGCGCTGCGCCGGCTCGTCGAACACCCGCAGGGTGTAGGCGATCGGGACCGACGGGTCCTTCAGCTTCAGATGCGACGGCTGATTCTCCTCGTGGTTGGTGTTCGACAGATACACCGAGGAGAGGCGGTCGAAGGTGATCACCCCGTCCGGCTTGGGATAGTCGATCTTCTTCGACTGCGCGGCCGGGCGCAGCGTTTCGTTGTCGGCATGCTTGTGGCGCAGGGTCCAGGGCAGCTTGCCGCGGGTCCACAGCTCGATGCCGGAATACAGCGTGCCCAGGATCGTGCCCCAGCGGAAGGCCGGGCGGCAGTTGCGCACCACCGTCAGCTCCTGCCAGACCCAGCTGGCCTTCAGCCGCTCCGGATAGGCCGTCACCTCGTCATGGCCCTCGCGGCCCTCTGCCAGCGCGTCGAACACCGCCTCGGCGCAGACCATGCCGCTCTTCATCGCGGTGTGGTTGCCCTTGATCCGCGGCACGTTGACGAAGCCGGCGGAGCAGCCGATCAGGCAGCCGCCCGGGAAGGTCAGCTTCGGGATCGACTGCAGACCGCCCTCGTTGATGGCGCGGCCGCCATAGGCCAGGCGCTTGCCGCCCTCCAGCACCGGGCGGACCAGCGGGTGGGTCTTGAAGCGCTGGAACTCCTCGAACGGCGACAGGTACGGGTTCTTGTAGTCGAGCGCGACGACGTAGCCGATCGAGACCAGGTTCTCGCCGAAATGGTACATCCAGCTGCCGCCATAGGTCTCGTTGTCCAGCGGCCAGCCGAAGCCGTGCTGCACCAGGCCGCGCCGGTGGTGCTCCGGCTTCACCTCCCACAGCTCCTTGACCCCCAGGCCGAAGGTCTGCGGGTCACAATCGGCGCGCAGGGTGAAGCGCTCCATCAGGATCTTGGCCAGCGACCCGCGCACGCCCTCGCCGATCAGCGTGTATTTGGCGTGCAGCTCCATGCCCGGGGTGTAGTTGCCGGTGTGCTCGCCGTCCTTGCCGATGCCCATGTCGCCGGTGGCCACGCCCTTGACCGACCCGTCCTCGTGGTACAGCACCTCGGCCGCGGCGAAACCGGGATAGATCTCGACCCCCAGCGCCTCGGCCTGCTGCGCCAGCCAGCGCGTCACCAGCCCCATGCTGACGATGTAGTTGCCGTGGTTGTGCAGCTCCTTCGGCAGGCCGAAGTTCGGCAGGCGGAAGCTGCTGACGCCCGTGAAGTAGTGGAACTCATCCTGCGTTACCGCGGTGTCCAGCGGCGCGCCCTTGTCCTTCCAGTCGGGGATCAGCTCGTTCAAGGCCCGCGGGTCCAGCACCGCGCCCGACAGGATGTGGGCGCCGACCTCCGACCCCTTCTCCAGCACGCAGACGCTGACCTCGCGCCCCGTCTCCGCCGCCTTCTGCTTCAGCCGGATCGCCGCCGCGAGGCCCGCCGGCCCCGCGCCCACGATCACGACGTCGTATTCCATCGATTCGCGTTCCATCGCGCGTTCCTGTCGTTTGGTTGGCGGCATGCTACAGAAATGCATCCCGGGAATCGAATGGCCGATCATGTCGCGCCGGCTTTGGCTCCGGTTGCGACGCGCCAGACCTCGCCGACGCTGCGGCAGGTGTTGACAGGCCGGATGGTGCGGCGGCTTCTAGCGCATGGACAGGATCAGCGAATCAGCCGTGCAGCCCGCCGAGATCATCGCCCTGCTGAGATGGTACCAGGACGCCGGCGTCGACGAGGCGATCGGCGACGATCCGGGCGCGCTAGGCCGGCCTCGCACGGCCGCGATGCCGGCGGCACCGGTCCAACTGGCGGCCCCGGCGCCGCAGCCGGTCCAGCCCGCCCCGGCCCCGGCGGTCCGCACGGCCGGCCCCGCCGCGGTGCTGCCGGGCAGCGACGCCGCCACCGGCGACGCCCGCCGCGTCGCCGCCGGGTGCAACACGCTGGAGGAGCTGGCGGCCGCGCTGACCGCCTTCGACGGCTGCGGGCTGAAGGCTACCGCCACCCAGATGGTGTTTGCCGACGGCAACCCCGAGTCCGACATCATGATCGTCGGCGAGGCGCCGGGGGCGGAGGAGGACCGGCTGGGCAAGCCCTTCGTCGGCCAGTCCGGCAAGCTGCTGGACCGCATGCTGGCGGCGATCGGGCTCGACCGCACCACGGTCTACATCTCCAACATCGTCAACTGGCGCCCGCCCGGCAACCGCCAGCCGAACGCGGCGGAGATCGCGATCTCGCTGCCCTTCATCGAGCGCCACATCGCGCTGATGCAGCCGAAGATCCTGCTCTGCGCCGGCGGCACCTCGGCCGCGGCGCTGCTGGCGACTCGGGAAGGCATCACCCGGATCCATGGCCGCTGGTACGACCGGTCCTTCCCGGACCTGGCCGCGCCGGTGCCGACCATGCCGATCTACCACCCGGCCTTCATCCTGCGGCAGCCGGGCATGAAGCGCGACGTCTGGCGCGACCTGCTGGTGCTGAAGCACCGGATGAAGGAGCTGGGCTGCGGCGTCGCGTCCGCCGGCTGATCACCGTTTCACTTTTCCCGGCGCATTCCGTCGGCTAGCTTGGCCGCTTCGTTCGACCACCGCATTGGGGGGACGCATGCCGGGCCGGATCGACGAGTCACGTCCGTTCATCGCCGTCAACATCGCGCTGCTGACCGTGTCCGACACGCGCAGTGCCGCCGACGACAAGTCCGGCGACACGCTGGCCGAGCGCATCGCCGCGGCCGGCCATGCGGTGCGCGACCGGCGCATCGTCAAGGACGACCGGGCGGCGATCGAGGCGCAGCTGAAGGCCTGGATCGCCGATCCCGAGATCGACACGGTGATCGCCACCGGCGGCACCGGCGTCACCGGCCGCGATGTCACGCCGGAGGCGTTCCACGCGGTCTATGAGAAGCACATCCCCGGCTTCGGCGAGCTGTTCCGCTGGCTGTCCTACGACAAGATCGGCACCTCGACGATCCAGAGCCGGGCGACCGCGGGCGTGGCCGGCGGCACCTATCTGTTCGCGCTGCCGGGCTCACCCTCCGCCTGCCGCGATGCCTGGGACCTGATCCTGAAGGACCAGCTCGACAACCGGTTCCGGCCCTGCAATTTCGTCGAGCTGATGCCGCGCCTCCGCGAGAAATGACCACGATGACTTCGCTTCTTCGCGCCGGCCGGCTGGCCGCCTTCGCCTGTCTTCTCGTCGTCGCCGCCTGCGTGGCGCCGGGCAACGGCTCCCGCCCCGCGACGCCGGGCGCCAACCTGGCCCAGCTGCAGCCGCTTCCGACCAGCGGCTGCAGCCTTCCCGCCGCCGAAGGAAGGCAGACGCTGAAGTTCCAGGGCGCATCCTGGCGCTACATCGTCGACCTGCCGAACGGCTACGACAAATCGGTGCCGACCCGGCTGATCCTGGCCTTCCACGGCCGCACCGGCACGGCCGAGAAGGTGCGCACCTATTTCGAGCTGGAAGGCCCGGCGGCGAGGCCGGCGATCGTGGTCTATCCGCAGGCGCAGGGCGGCTGGGGCGGCAAGGCCGACCGCGACATGGCCTATGTCGACACCCTGCTGGCGCGGCTGAAGGCGACGCTGTGCGTCGATCAGACTCAGATCTTCGCCGCCGGCCATTCGATGGGCGGCAGCTTCGTCAACGACCTGTCCTGCGGCCGCGCCGGGGTGTTCCGTGCCACCGCCGTGGTGGCCGGCGGCATCGGCAGCGTGCGGCCCTGTCAGGGCCAGGTGGCGGCGATCCTGCTGCACAATCCGAAGGACAATATGGTGCCCTACAGCCAGGGCATCGCCGAGCGCGACAAGCGCATCGCCCAGAACCGGCTGGCCGCCACCCCGGTCGATGCCAGCGCCGCCTTCCGTTGCAAGCGCTGGGGCAAGGGCGACATCGCCGACCCGGTGGTGTTCTGCGACCTGCCGTCGACCTTCGACCGCAAGCGGCCCTATTCGCATGGCTGGCCGGACGGCACCGGGCCGGCCATCACCGGCTTCTTCGACCGCGTCACCGACCAGCGGATTCAGTTGACAGAGCGGCCCGACGCCCCTTAGGTGGGAGCATGATGATCCGGCTAAGCACGCTTCGACTTATCTGATCGGCGCCCCGAGGGGCGTCGAAGCCGAAGCCGTTGCGACCCCTTTCCGGATCCTCACCATGCCCGCAGAACGATCGCCCCGACAGGTTTTCGCCCGCCCCAACCGGGACCTGCTGCGACTTATCACCGGCCGCTGAGCGGCGCATCGCGCGCCCCGCGGCCCCTTGGCGCGTCCATGTCATGCGCCCGTCGTCATTTCGCCCTATCCTTTTGGTCCGGCCGAGGCCGGCCGGTGCGAGAGAGAAATCCGATGTCCGTGATGCAACCCAAATCCGGAATGCCGATCGACAAGTACCGTCCGGTGCAGACCGTGGCGCTGACCGACCGGCACTGGCCGAACCGCGTCATCGACCGTGCCCCGATCTGGTGCTCGGTCGACCTCCGCGACGGCAACCAGGCCCTGATCGAGCCGATGGGGACCGACCGCAAGCAGCGCATGTGGGACCTGCTGGTCGGCATGGGCTTCAAGGAGATCGAAGTCGGCTTCCCTGCCGCCTCGCAGACCGATTTCGACTTCGTCCGCCAGCTGATCGACAACAACTTGATCCCCGATGGCGTCACCATCCAGGTGCTGACCCAGTCGCGCGAGGAGCTGATCCGCCGCACTTTTGATGCCATTCGCGGGGCGAAGCGGGCGATCGTCCATCTCTACAACTCGACCTCGACGCTGCAGCGCCGGGTGGTGTTCGGCCTGGACCGCGACGGCATCACCGAGATCGCGGTGCGGGGGACGAAGCTGATCAAGGAGCTGGTACCGACGGTGCCGGAGACCGAGATCGTGTTTCAGTACTCGCCGGAGAGCTTCACCGGCACCGAGCTGGACTATGCCCGCGACATCTGTGGCGCCGTGCTCGACGCCTGGCAGCCGACGCCCGATCGGAAGGCGATCCTGAACCTGCCGGCGACGGTGGAGATGGCGACGCCGAACGTCTATGCCGACCAGATCGAATGGTGCCACCGCAACTTCGCCCGGCGCGACAGCTTCGTGCTGTCGGTGCATCCGCACAACGACCGCGGCACCGGCATCGCCGCGACCGAGCTGGCGCTGATGGCCGGCGCCGACCGGGTCGAGGGCACCCTGTTCGGCAACGGCGAGCGCACCGGCAATGTCGACATCGTCACGCTGGGCCTGAACATGTTCACCCAGGGCGTCGACCCCGGGCTCGACCTGCACGATGTCGGCGAGATCGTCCGCACCGTCGAATATTGCAACCAGCTGCCGGTGCATCCGCGCCACCCCTATGGCGGCGAGCTGGTGTTCACTGCCTTCTCCGGCTCGCACCAGGACGCGATCAAGAAGGGCTTCGCGGCCATGGAGAAGAGCAACAGCGGGCTGTGGGAGGTGCCGTACCTGCCGATCGACCCGCAGGACATCGGCTGCAGCTACGAGGCGGTGATCCGGGTCAACAGCCAGTCCGGCAAGGGCGGCGTCGCCTATCTGCTGCTGACCGACCATGGCCTCGACCTGCCGCGCAAGCTGCAGGTGGAGTTCAGCCAGGTGATCCAGAAGCTGGCCGACGAGACCGGCAAGGAGATCTCGTCCAAGGTGATCTGGCACGAGTTCGAGCAGGAGTACCTGACCCCTGGCCGGGTCGAGGTGACCGGCCACACCACGCTGCCGACTGGCCGCGGCGAGCGCCACATCGAGGCGCAGGTCAAGATCGACGGGGTCGAGAAGACCATCCGCGGCGAGGGCAACGGGCCGCTCAACGCCTTCATCGACGCGCTCCGCCGCGAGACCGGGGTCGATGTCGACATCGCCGACTACCGCGAGCACGCGCTGCGCAGCGGCTCCGATTCCGCCGCCGCGACCTATGTCGAGGCGCGGATCGGCGGCAAGACGCTGTTCGGCGTCGGCATCGACAGCAACATCGTCATGGCCTCACTCAAGGCGGTGGCCAGCGCGGTCAATCGCGGCGTCCGCAAGGGAGCCGCCTGACCGCGGGGATGCATCCAGGCGCGGCGGCTTGCCGCCGCGCCGTGATCTGAGGAGGGGACCATGCCGCAGCTTCGACCCGAGGACCTTTCGGCCGATGAGCGCGATGCCCTGGGGCGCATCCATCGCCATGAGGCCGTCGCCGATCATCTGCGCCTCGGCCTGCAGGCCCGCGGCCTGATCGAAGAGCGGCAGGGCAACTGGGTGCTGACCAATGACGGCAGCGTCCTCTTGGCCACGCTGGGGCTGGCCAAGCTCGACGAATAGCAGGTCGGCTACCCCGGCCAGCCGAGATAGCCGAAGACGGCGCGGGCCACCCGCCGCTCCAGCGGTCGCGGGTCGGTCTCGCCGCGCTCGCCGGCGTCGTCGACCATGCCGCGGATGATGGCCAGCACGTCGGGCACCGCGGTGACCGCGTCCGGCCGAGATCCGAGAACCTGGGCGAGCGCGGCGCAGATCCGGTCGGCGACCCGGCCGTTGCTGGCCTGCATCGGCAGGCGCCGCTCCTCGAAATCCAACAGGCGCGCCAGTGCCGGCCGGCGCATCTGGTGCGCCACCCCCGCCGCGATCATCCGGGTCAGCGCCGCCCGACCGTCCGGTTCCTCCCGCGCCGCGGCGATGTCCGACAGCAGCACCGCGGTCTCGCGCTCGATCAGCGCCGCGGTCAGCGCGTCCTTGCCGGGGAAGTACTGGTACAGCGACCCGATGCTGACCCCTGCCCGCGCCGCCACCGCATTGGTGGTGTAGCCGCCCAGTCCCCGCTCCTCGAGAATGCGAGCCGCCGCCTCCAGGATCACCGCCACGGTCTCGGTCGAGCGCGCCTGCCCCGGGCGTTTCCTGGGCTCGATCCGGTCGGTGGAGGCCATGGCGGAACGCGAGTTTGCGATGTGAGCGATTGCTCGCATTCTTCGCCCCGTTCGATCCACAACGCAAACGGGACTTTCAACCATGTCCACCGAAACCACCGCCGCCGAGGCCCCGGCCGTGATGCCCGAGGTCGTGATGACCGTCTTCATGCTGGTCAAGACCACGCCGGAATGGCTGGGCATCGAAGTCGACGAGCGCTTCCGCCTGATGCGCGAGCATGTCGAGCCGATCCTGCGCCGGCACAGCCCGCAGGTGCGGTTCCGCTTCTACGACGTCGAGTTCTACACCGCCCGGGCGACCGATATCTGGGTGTGGGACGTCGCCGACACCCAGGCCTATGAGCTGGTGATCGAGGCGCTGCGCGAGACTCCGTTCTGGGATCGCTGGTTCCAGATCCTGGAGATCCTGCCCGGCGTCGAGAACGCCTATGCCAAGAACTACGGTCGGCCGGCGCTGGCGGCGTGAGAGTTCTCTCCGGCCGGGCCGGAAAGATTCTCAACCCGCACGCAACGAAACGCTATCCCTGCGAAAGATTTTAAGGTGAAATCAGGGCAGGGAGGAGACGCCTGAACGCAGACGACATGCGGAGGCGGCTCGTGGCCGACATCGTGCTGATCAACCCGCGCTTCGAGACCTCGTATTGGGGTCTCGAGCACGCCATTCGTTTTCTCGACGCCAAGGCCCTGCTGCCGCCGGCGAGCCTGCCGCTGCTCGCGGCGCTGACGCCGTCCGGGCACCGGATCACCATCATCGACGAGAATGTCGAGGAGATCGATTTCGACCGCTGCGCCAGGGCGGACATCGTCGGCCTGACCGGCATGAACGTGCAGCGGCTGCGCATGCGGTCGATCCTGGCGGAGCTGAAGCGGCGCGGCGTCTTCACCGTGGTCGGCGGCGCCTGGGCGACCGTGCAGGAGGATGATTTCAAAGATCTCGCCGATGTGACCTTCGTCGGCGAGGCCGAGGAAACCTGGCCGCGCTTTCTCGCCGAATGGGCAGAGGGCCGCCACCAGCGGCGCTACGAGCAGGCCGAGCGGACCGACATGGCGACGGTGCCGGCGCCGCGCCTGGACCTGCTGCCGATGAAAAAATACGCCCTGGGCAGCGTGCAGTTTTCGCGCGGCTGTCCCTTCGCCTGCGAATTCTGCGACATCATCGTCACCTTCGGCCGCCGGCCGCGGATCAAGACTTCGGCGCAGGTGATCGCCGAGCTGGAGGGCCTGCGGGCCGCCGGCAAGCTCACCGCCTTCATCGTCGATGACAACCTGATCGGCAACAAGAAGGCGGTGAAGGCGCTGCTGCGCGACCTGATCGCCTGGCAGCAGGCCAATCTCTATCCGATGACCTTCTCGACCGAGGCGTCGATCGACCTCGCCGAGGACCCGGAGCTGATGCAGCTGATGGCGGACGCCAATATTACCCAGGTGTTCGTCGGCATCGAGACCGTCAACGAGGAGGCGCTGCGCGAGACCAGGAAGATCCAGAACCTGCGGGATCGCGGGGGCACGATGCTGGAGAAGGTGCATCGCATCCAGGACGCCGGGATCGAGGTCTGGTGCGGCCTGATCGTCGGCTTCGACCACGACGACCCGGGCATCTTCGCCGCCCAGCGCCGCTTCGTGCAGGACGCCCGGATCGTCCACGCCATGGTCAACATGCTGGTCGCGATCCCCCGGACGCCGCTCTACAAGCGGCTCGAGGCGGAGGGACGGCTCGACCTGTCGGCCAATTTCGAGGGGATGGGGGAGCTCGGCACCAACATCCTGCCGCGCGGCTTCAGCCGAGACGCGCTGCGCCAGGGCTATGTCGCGCTGATGCAGGAGCTCTACGCCCCCGCGGCCTATTTCGACCGGGTCGATTCGCTCTATCTCGGCCTGGGGATGACGCCCGGGCGGGTCAAGGCCCGGGCCCGTTCCCGCCGGCCGAAGCTGTGGCTGAGGACTAACGCCCGGCTGCTGCTCGAGGCCGTCGCCATCCTCACCATGCTGATTCGGGGCGTCCCCGATCCGGAGCTGCGCCGGGAGTATCGCCGCCGCATGCTGCGCGTCCTCTGGCGCCGGCGCAGCCCGTCCGTGCTGCAGCAATATGCGATCAAATGCGCCATGCACTTCCATGTGCACACCATGGTGCAGCAGATGCTGGCGCAGCCGCGGGTCGAGATCGAGGCGGAAGCCGTGCCCGACGTGGCCGCCTGACGGCGGCTCACGCCCTCCGGACCAGCTCTCGCATCGGCGCCGCGTCGGCGCTGCCGGGGAAGATGACGCGGTCCAGCGCGTCCTGCGGCAGGCCGAGATGGTCGCGGAACACGCCCTTGACCACGGCGCGCAGATCCGTGGTCGGGGCCAGGTCGCGGCCCAGGTACAGCCTGTCGCCGGACAGTCCCGGCCAGTCGGCCAGCACCCTTCCGCCATGCACCGCGCCGCCGGCCAGGAAGGCGACCGAGCCGGTGCCGTGGTCGGTGCCGCCGGAGCCGTTGGCCGCGGCGGTGCGGCCGAACTCCGTCACCGTCAGGATCGCGGTCTGCTTCCAGGCCTCGCCCAGCCCGGCGCGCAGCGCCTGCAGCGTCGCGGCGTAGCTGGCGAGCAGCCGGTCCAGCCGCTTGACCTGCTGCACATGGGTGTCCCAGCCATACAGCTCCATCACGGCGATGCGCGAGCCGGTGGGATCGGCCAGGAACCGGCCGGCGGCCTCGGCGAGCTGCAGGTCGGCCCCGGCCGCGGGAGCCGCCATCGCGCCTTGGGCGGGCATGGCGGGGCCTGAGGCGGACGCGGTCTGCACCATGCCCTGGATCTGCCGGCCGAAGGCGGTGGTGTCGAGGCCGGAGGCATAGGCCGCGTGCAGCGCCGGGTCCTGGTCGTACAGCCGGGCGACCAGGTCGGGGAAGCCCGGCGGCAGGCCGGCCGGCTTGTCCGGCAGCCAGGAGGTCACCGGCGTGGTGCCGCGCAGCACCAGCGGGATCTCCTCGGCGAAGGCGATGCCGAAGCGGCGGTCGGTGGCGCCGATCAGGCCCAGCGTGCGGTTCAGCCAGCCGTCGCGGGTGCCGTCCAGCCGGGCGGCGCCGGTCTCCAGCAGATCCTGGCCGTCGAAATGCGACCGGTCGCGATAGGGCGAGGCCACGGCGTGCAGCGGCAGGAAGCTGCCTTCGGCATACCAGTCCTTCAGGGGCGCCAGGCCGGGATGCAGGGCGAAGCGCCCGTCCAGGTCGACCATGCCGCCGTCCTGGCCGGGGGCGGGCGGCACCAGGGCGCCGCGCAGCTCGGCTAGGTCCGGATCGGCATAGGGCGGCATCGCGGCCAGGCCGTCCAGCGCGCCGCGCAGGATGATCAGCACGAAACGCTGCTCGATCGGCGCCTTGGCCAGCAGCAGCCGGGCCGGCAGCACCGTCGCCGCGGCCGTGGCCGCGAAGCCGCCGAGAAGATGGCGTCGGGTCAGATCCATCCTCTCACCTCCTCTGGAATTCCGGGCTCAGCAGCGCCAGGGCCATGCCCTCGCGCTGGCTCGGCGCGCCGCGCAGCACGCCCTTGGTCTGCTCCGACAGGGTCGGGCCCAGCAGCGCCTCGACGAAGGGCAGGGGCGACTGGTCGGCGACGAGGCGCGGGATCACCTGATAGCTCCATTCCATCCGCTCCATCACCAGCTCCGGCGCCAGCCAGTCCGATTCGCGGTCCGGCCAGCCCTGCGGCGACGGCGCGTTGTAGATCTGCTGCCCCAGCCGGCGGGTCCAGTTCACCGCGGCCGGCCCGACGTCGCCGAGATCGAAGCCGCGCGCAGTCGAAACCACAAAGTCCAGCGGCGACTTGAACTTCCGCCGCACCGGCCACCAGGCCTCGGGGCTGTCGATCAGCGCCTCGGACACCGCGGCCAGGTCGCCGCCGGTGTCCAGGAAGGTCTTCGCCAGCCGGTCGACCGCGGGTTTCGGCGGATCGTCGGCGATGAAGTGGCGGACCAGCCGGGTGGCGATGTGCCGGGCGGTCGACGGATGCGCCGCCAGGACGTCCAGCGCCACCTCGCCCTCGGCCTGGCCGGAGTCGCGGTAGGTCCGGCCCAGGAAGGTCTTCGGCCCGGGCTCGTGACCGCCCGGTCGGAAGGCGAAGACGGTGCCGGGCGGGTCCTTGGCGCGGCCGGGCGTCCAGCCGGTCAGGATCATCGCCAGGGCCCGCACATCGGCCTGGGTGTAGCCGCCGTCGACGCCCAGCGTGTGCAGCTCCATCAGCTCCCGCCCCAGATTCTCGTTCAGGCCCAGCCCGGCCTGCTTGCCGCCCTTCGAGTTCGGCCCGACCGAGCGGGCATTGTCGAGATAGAACAGCATCGCCGGGTGCTTCACCACCGCCCCCAGCAGGTCGCGGAACCGGCCGGTGGCGTAAGGGCGGATCGCCTCGTTCTCATAGGCGCCGCCGAACGGCACGACATAGCTCTGGGCGTAGGAGACGGTGAAGTGGTTGGTCCAGAACTTGACCAGCCGCTCGCGGAACGGCGTGTCGCTGGCCACCGCCGACTGGACATGCGCCACACGGTCGCGGTCGCGCAGCGCCCGGGCCTCCTCCTGGTGCGGCTTGCGGCTCTCCTCGTCCGGCGCCTTCTGCACCGCGATCAGGATGTCCAGCCCGGCCCTGGTCAGCGGCAGGTCGCCGGCGGGCGCCGCCGGCTGGCGGATCTGCGCCCTGAGCCAGTCCCAGGGGTTGTCGGCGAGGGTGTCCAGCTGTCCCGGCCGGGCGCCGAAACCGAAGCGATTCACGGCAATCGCCGCCTCGACGAGAGACATGGTTCTCCGTCTCCGCTCTCGAACGACCCCTCCGGCCCCTGCACGGCAGGGCGGCGGGATTCCGTCGGGCGGCGTCGTTCCGGTGGGAGCGCGCCGCCGTTGCGTCCGGTTCACTGACGTGCTCCTTAAGGTAGGGTCCAATCCGCAGCAGGGCGAGGGTGTCGGGCGATGGGGACGGTTGGTCGCAGGGTGCGTGACACGCGCATCGAGGCGGACGGCGCGACGGCAGCGGATCGGCTGCGCCTGCTCAAGGCGCTGGAGAAGAAGATCCTCTGGCTCTCCGCCTGGACGATCCACAACGCCAACCACCTGCGGCCCAGCCCGGACGGGCTGAAGGTCGGCGGCCACCAGGCCTCCTCCGCCTCGCTGGTCACGGTGATGACCGCGCTGTATCTCGACGTGCTGCGGCCGCGCGACCGGGTGGCGGTGAAGCCCCATGCCAGCCCGGTGTTCCACGCCATCCAGTACCTGCTGGGCCAGCAGACCCGCGAGAACCTGGAGAATTTCCGCTCGCTCGGCGGGGCCCAGTCCTACCCGTCGCGGACCAAGGACGCCGACGACGTCGACTTCTCGACCGGCTCGGTCGGGCTCGGCGTCGCCATGACGCTGTTCGCCTCGATCGCCCAGGACTATGTCGCACTCAAGGGCTGGGGCGGCGAGGCCAGGGCCGGCGGCCGCATGGTGGCGCTGATGGGCGACGCCGAGCTGGACGAGGGCAACATCTACGAGGCCCTGCTGGAGGGCTGGAAGCACGACGTCCGCAACGTCTGGTGGGTGATCGACTACAACCGCCAGAGCCTGGATTCGATCGTCACCGAGCGGCTGTTCGCCCGCATCGACAAGCTGTTCGAGAACATGGGCTGGCGGGTGGTGACGCTGAAATATGGCGGGCTGCTGGAGGCTGCGTTCCAGCGGCCCGGCGGCGCCGCGCTGCGGCGCTGGATCGACGAATGCCCGAACCCGCTCTACTCGGCGCTGGTCTATCAGGGCGGGGCGTCCTGGCGGCGCCAGCTGCTGGCCGATATCGGTGGCGAGGCCGGGATCCCCGAGCTGCTGGCCGACCATGACGATGCGGCGCTGGCCGATCTCATGACCAACCTGGCCGGCCACGACCTGGAGACGGTGCTGGCGGCGTTCCGCGGCATCGCCGACGACGTGCCGACGGTGTTCATCGCCTACACCATCAAGGGCTTCGGCCTGCCCTTCGCCGGCCACAAGGACAACCATGCCGGGCTGATGAACCCGGAGCAGATGGCCGCCTTCCAGGCCAGCCAGGGCGTGCCCGAGGGCCGGGAGTGGGAGCCCTTCGCCGGCATCGACGACCTGGCCGACGCGCTGCGCGCCCTCCTGGCCGACGTGCCCTTCGCCGCCGAAGGGCGCCGGCGCTACACCGCCGCCCATATCCCGGTGCCCGCCGCGCTGGACGTCGCCTTGGCCGAGACCATGTCGACCCAGGAGGGCTTCGGCCGGATCATGGGCGAGCTGGCCAAGCGCGAGGACATGCTGGCCGAGCGCGTGGTCACCACCTCGCCCGACGTCACCGTCTCGACCAATCTCGGCGGCTGGGTGAACCGCCGCGGCATCTTCGACCGGCATGTCCGCGCCGACGTGTTCAAGGAGCAGAAGGTGGTCTCGGCCCAGCGCTGGGGCATGTCGCCGGACGGCCAGCATGTCGAGCTCGGCATCGCCGAGAACAACCTGTTCATCAACCTCGCCGCGCTGGGCCTGACCCACTCGCTGTTCGGCGAAAGGCTGCTGCCGGTCGGCACCCTGTACGACCCGTTCATCGCCCGCGGCCTCGATGCGCTGAACTATGCCTGCTACCAGGATGCCCGCTTCATGCTGGTGGCGACGCCGTCCGGCCTGACCCTGGCGCCGGAGGGCGGGGCGCACCAGTCGATCAGCTCGCCCCTGATCGGCATGGCCCAGGACGGCCTGGCCAGCTTCGAGCCGGCCTATGTCGACGAGCTGGCGGCGGTGATGGCCTGGGGCTTCGACTACATGCAGCGGGACGGCTCGGATCCGGCGGGCGGCGACTGGGTGCGCGACCATGACGGCGGGTCGGTCTATCTCCGCCTGTCGACCCGGCCGCTGGAGCAGCCCAAGCGGGAGATGACCGAGGACCTGCGCCAGGCGATCATCGCCGGCGGCTACTGGCTGCGCGAGCCGGCGCCGGGCGCGTCGCTGGCCATCGTCTACACCGGCGCGGTGGCGCCGGAGGCGATCGCCGCCTTCGACCAGCTGCTGGAGGACATCCCCGGCGCCGGCCTCTTGGCCGTGACCTCGGCCGACCGGCTCAATGCCGGCTGGCATGCCGAGCTGGCGGCGGTGCGTGCCGGCCATGCGGTCGAGCCCTGCCTCGCCCGCCGGCTGCTGGCGCCGCTGGCGCCGGACGCGGCGCTGGTCACGGTGCTGGACGGGCATCCGGCGACGCTGTCCTGGCTCGGCGGCGTGCACGGCCACCGGGTCAAGCCGCTCGGCGTCGAGCATTTCGGCCAGTCCGGCACCATCCCGCAGCTGTACCGGAAATACGGCCTGGACGCCGACGCCATCCTCGACGCCTGCGCCGCGGCCCTGCTGGGGCGGTGACGGCGTCCCTCTCCTGTCCGTCATTTCCGCGAGAGCGGAAATCTCTCTCTCCGGTCGAGCGTAACGAGATCCCCGCTTTCGCGGGGATGACAGGGTTTTTATAGGACAGCGGGCGCGGACGCGGGCAGGCCCCTCCCCCACTCCCCGCAGGGGGAGTGTGGAAGGTTGCGTTCGCGTGAAGGTTGAAAGTGGTGGATGGGGTGAGTGCGCCGGCGGTTCACCCCGTGTCAGGGGGCTTGGGCTTGCGCCGGCCGCGGGTGGCCGGGCGGGGCTTGGGCTTGTCCTCGGGCGAATCGTCCTCGCCATCCTCCGAC
>NZ_VCCH02000189.1 GCF_005938675.2 Mycobacterium sp. KBS0706 | reverse complement strand
TTGGGGCTACGACGCCCAGAAGGGCGAGTTCACGGCCATGGTCAAGGCCGGCATCCTCGACCCGGCCAAGGTGGTGCGGATCGCGCTGCAGAACGCCGCCTCGATCGCCGGCCTCCTGATCACGACCGAGGCAATGGTGGCCGCGCTGCCGGAGACGGCCGCCGGCCCGTCGGCGCCGGATGCCGGAGGGATGGGCTTCTGATCTGTCTCATCCGTGACCGGCGGCAGCGCCGGTCACGGGCGACGGCATCGAAACGGCGTCAGGGCAGGATGCCGATGAACACCCGGCGGTAGGCGCTGATCAGATCCCCGGCGGAGGTCGCCGCGGCCCGGCTGAGCCGTTCCGCTCCGGATTCGCGCTCCCGCTCGACCAGCCGCACCAGCTCCTGAAACCGGCGATGCGCGATCGTCGCCGGGTCGATTCCGGCCCCGTCATGCGGCATGACGAAACCGGGCTCCGGCAGCTCGCGGGCCAGGACCCCCAGCAGGTCGAGCAGCTTGGCGCCGGTGTCGACGCGATGCCATCGATCCTCGTCCCACACCGATATCGTCGGCCTGATCTCCATCTGCATCATGCGTCTCCGTGTCTGTCCGGCGCGGCCGGTGGCGGCTGGAACGACCGTCAGCCCTCCATCGCCCGCAGCAGCGCTGCGATCTCGATCGTCGCGAGGGTCGAGAAAGTGTCGGAGACCGCGTAGGGCAGGATGATCTGGTCGCCGTGCCGCATCGCCCCGCAGGTGTAGACGACGTTGGGCACATAGCCTTCGCGTTCCGACGGCTCGGGCCGGACCAGCGGCTCGCGCGACCGGGCGAGGATCCTGGAGGGGTCGTCCTTGTCGAGGAGAACGGCCCCGATCGAATATCGCCGGACCGGCCCCACGCCATGGGTCAGCAGCAGCCAGCCCTGGTCGAGCTCGATCGGCGATCCGCAATTGCCGATCTGCACGAACTCCCACGGGAACCGGGGCTTCAGGATCGGCTGGCCGCCGTCCCAGACGCGCAGGTCGTCGGACTGGATCAGGTAGAGGCTCTCGTTGTCCTGCCTGCCGATCATGGCGTAGCAGCCGTCGAGCTTGCGGGGAAACAGTGCCATGCCCTTGTTGCCGGCGGCGTCCCCGCGCAGCGGGAACATCCGGAAGGAGACGAAGTCGGAGGTTTCGAGCATCTCGGACCGGATCGCCTGGCCGCTATAGGCGGTGTAGGTGGCGCGGAAGATCTTCGGGCCGCCCTCGTCGAATTCGACGAAGCGGGCATCCTCGATGCCGTGCGCCTGGGAGGCGGTGACGGGAAAGATCACCCGCTCGCTGATGTCCTCGTCCGGCGCAAAGACCAGTTCGACCTCGTCGCCGTGTGGGCCGGGCGTCCGCCGCTCCTCCCCGGGGATGGAAGCGAGCCGGGCGGACGGATCGACGGTCAGGCTGCCGTCGGCCGTGATCGAGCCCGACCGGAACGTCAGCGACGAGATATGCCCTTCGCCAACGGCGCGAAGGCTGAGGATGAAACGGCGCCCGCCCTCCGGCGCACCGGACTGGTCGGGATGAGGCACGATGCTGGGGTTGAACAGCGCCGCCGCCTCGAAGGCATATTCGAGCAGGAAATAGGCACCGACCAGTTGGCGCTGCGTCCTGGTGAACCGGACATGGGCCGCGAAAGCGTCCTCCATGTCGTCCGCCCGGGCCTCGAACCGCTCCAGCAGGCGGCGGTGGCGGCCCTCGAAATTCGCGAGCACTTCGGCCAGCTGGCCGGCGGCCGCCTCGGGCTCCAGCGCCAGCACCCGGTCGACGATGTGGTTCGCACGGGTCTTGTCGGTGGGATTCAGGTTCCGTGGCTCGGTCGCCGGCTTGAACGGGCGCACGACCACCCGGGCGGGATCCGGGCGCAGGTGGAGCGCCTGCCGGTTCAGGAAGGTGATTTGCGACAAGGCGTCCTCGGGCAGGCCAAGGGAAGGTCACGCGCTCAGGTCTCGGCCAGGCGCGGCACGAATTTCGCCCTGCCATCCACGGCATGCGCGATCTGGCGCATTTCGAGCTGGCTGAGAAGATAGGAGACGACCGATTCGCCGCCCTGATTCTCGTTCACACGGTCGGGATGCAGGCCGTCGCGGCAGCCGCCGGTCTCGGGATCGACCAGGGGCAGGGACAGGTCGTTGTCACCGAAGAACCAGGCGAAGGCTCGAGTCGCGTCGGCCTTCCACTCCGGTGCCCCCTCCGCACGCCATGCCGCCAGGCAGGCGGAAACGGTCGCCGTGACCTCCAGGGGCTGCTGATCGAAGGGCTGCGGCGTCATCCGTTTGTCGCCGAAGCTGCTCGACCCGACCGGCCGGAACACGCCTTCCGGCGTCGTCTGCAGCGCCATCAGCCAGTGCAGGGTCCGCAAGCCCGCATCGACGAACTCCGCCGACCGGACCGCCATTCCGGTGACGATCAGGGCCTGCGGCAGCCTGGCGTTGTCGTAGGCTAGGCCGTCCTCGAACCAGATCCAGTCCCGGGTCTCGACAACGGCGAGGATCGACATCAGCCTTGCGGCCAGGCCGTGCCGGACGCGTTCGGCAAGGGTATCCTCGGCCGTCACGGCGCAATAGGCGTCGAGTCCGAGCAGGGTGAAAGCCCAGGCGCGGGGCGAGCCGAAGGCCTCGACGGTCGGCAGCGCCTCGGCGAACAGCGCGGCGGCCCAGCGCCGCCGCGATACGCTGGCATCGCTACGGGCACATTCGCCAAGGGCCCAAAGCGTCCGGCCGTGGCTGTCCTCCGAACCGCTCTCCTCGAGCCAGCGCCGGTCGAAGCCCATGAAGTTGCGGAATCGTCGCGTGCCGGGATTCCAGGCATGCTGGACGAAGGCGGCAAGCCGGGCCGTCAGGATCTCGGGAAGACGGGCCTCTGGGGGCTGATTGAGGGCACAGGCCACCAGCAATGCGCGGGCATTGTCGTCGACGCAATAGCCATGGGACCGGTCGGGCACCGAATGCGCCGCGTGCTGGAACAGCCCGGTGTCGTCGCACATCGTCAGGAGATGGCCGAGCTGTGTCGACGGCGGTGCAAAGCTGGGGTTCATCGGCGCGCGCGCGTCGGGCCGCTCGACCACCCGGAACCGATGCCCACGCCGCGCACGCTCGAAGACGTCCCGGTATTGCTCCGCGGTGCGTGCCCAGGTCATCGACCGGCTGCTCGCATAGGCCCGACGGCGCATCGCCTCGCGCCGGATGTCGTCGGTCAGCAGCCCTGCGACCGCGGCACCTGTGGCCGCGGCATCGCCGGATGGGACCAGGATGCCGCGCCCGTCGGCCAGCAGTTCCCGGGCGTGCCAATAGGGTGTCGAGACCACCGCCTTGCCGAGGCCGAAGCTGTAGGCCAGGGTCCCCGACGTCATCTGCGCCTCGTCGAGATAGGGGGTGACGTAGACGTCGCACATCGAGATGAATTCTAGCAGCGTGGCCAGATCGACGAACTGGTCGAGCAGCACGACATGCCCTTCCACCCCGCGATCCCGCGCCCGGGCCGCCAGGCTTTCACGGTAGGCCTCGCCCTGGTCGCGGACCAGGTTGGGGTGCGTCGCGCCGAGCACGACATACATCGTGTCGGGCCGGCTCCGCAGGATTTCCGGCATGGCGTCGATCATGACCTCGATGCCCTTGTTGGGGGACAAGAGGCCGAAGGTCAAGACGACCGGCCGTCCGGCGAAGCCGAGCTTGATCTTCGCCGCGGTGGGCTCGGTGAAGGCGACGTCGGGAATGCCGTGCAGGATGACGTCGATCTTGTCCGCCGGCACGCCATAGACAGTCCGCAGCAGGTCGCGACCCTTCCGGGCCATGACGACGACCCGCGCCGATGCCCCGATGATCCGGCTCAGCGCGTCCCGCTGCGCCGCCGTCGGGTCGGCCAGGACCGTGTGGAGCGTGGTCACGACCGGCATGGTCAGGCGCGACAGCAGAGCCATGACATGGCCGCCGGCTTCGCCGCCGAAGATGCCGAATTCGTGCTGCAGCGAGACGACGTCGAACTCGCCGGCATTGAGGATCTCGGCCGCCCGGACATAGTCCTCGATCCGGCCATCGGCGATCTCGATGCGGACGGCAGCCGGGTAGTCATAGGCCTGGCCATGATCGGTCATCGCCGCGATGCAGGTGTCCGCCACCGCCTCCGACACCGCGACCGCCTGCTGCAGATCGGTGGTGAAGGTCGCTATTCCGCAGCGGCGCGGGAGCGAGTTGCCGATGAAGGCCACACGGATCGGCTGGGTCACGGCAACACCTCCATCGGAACGGCCGCCTGCCCGTCGCAGCGCGGCGACGGCAGGGGGCCGGAAAAGATCGATCGACGCGCCAGGCTCAGCCCTTCTTCTTGCTTTGGCCGGCGCCCGGGGCCGCCGCCCGGCTCAGCAGGTTCATGGTCGCGCCGTGAACCACCGGCTTTGCCGCCTGCTTGGGTTTCCGGATTTCGCGATTGCTGCGTTTCTGCCCTTTGGCCATGAAATCTCCTCTGCACCCGATGTGGTGGCGTGCGGTCCGTGGTGAAGGAAATGCACCGGCGATCGCGCCGACGCGATCAATCCACGGCTTTGAGATTGTCCGCGGATGGCTTCCCGCTCCTCTGATCGGTGACGAGATCGAAGCCCAGCTTCTGGCCCTGGTTCAGCTGGCCGAGGCCGGAGCGCTCGACGGCAGTGATGTGGACGAAGGCGTCCTTGCCGCCGTCATCCTGCGCGATGAAGCCGAAGCCCCGCTGGGCGTCGAACCATTTGACGGTTCCCGTTGCCATGAATTCCTCGTTTCGCAAGCGTTAGCCCGGCCGGCCCTCGACATTCGCGGGGCGCCCGAATTCGCATTCAGATGAGAGAATCCGGATCTCTGCTGCGCCCAATAGGGCGCAAAACCGAAATTCTATATCCGGAATTGATCTCGTAATCATGGACCATACCCGTCGAGATCCCTAGAAAATACGGCGGCCAATCCGCAAAAAAATAAATCGCCGGAATCACTTTTGAATAGGTGATATATTTCAGACACATGCAGGCATGAGCGGGATGTGGAACAATAATTCCCATCCAGACCGCTGCTTTTTTTGTCGCATTACCTGTCGGTCGACATCATATGAGGTGCCGTACCGCATTGATTCCCGCCCGAAATGCGACACGACCGGAACCTGGATCGTCCGTTCCCTCTTCAGGCGTCCGGTCACCACGGCGGCGGCGCACGACACGCCGGCTCAAGGAGACCATCATTGAAGATCGACAGCATGAAGCGGCTGGAGCGGGACGCCGAGCTCGGCGATGCCGTGGCGCAGTTCAATCTGGGTATCGTCTACGGCAATCGCAGCGGTGAGAACGACTATGCCGGCGAGAACCGGCGGATCGAAGCCATCCGGTGGCTGTCGCGCTCGGCCCAGCAAGGGCTGCCGCGGGCGCAAAGCCGGCTGGCCGAGATCTATGTCGAAGGCCCGGACGCTTCGAGGGATGCCGTCAAGGCGTGCGCCTGGTTTCTCCTGGCGGCGGCAGGGCAGCCCGGCGCGCGAGGCCAGGATGCCCGATCGGGCTACGAGCGCGCCGCCGCGCAGCTGACCGCGACGCAGGTCGCGCAGGCGCATCGCCGGGCATCGCGCTGGAAGCCGAAGATCGAAGCGGAGGAGACCGAGGCAGGGACGCCGAACCTCGCGACGGTGTCGCAATGAAAGCCTGGTTCGTCCCGCCCATCGTGATTCCGATCGGCCTCGTGGTGCTGATCGTCATTTACGCCGCAGCCCGGTCCTTCGCCTAGCCGCAGGCCTGGGCGAGGATGAGGGAGCCGCGAATGACCATGCGGACCAGCAGCAGAACCGTGACTTTCGTCCGGCCGTTCACCCTGAGCGGCATCGACGGGCCACAGCCGCCCGGAACCTACACGGTGGAGACGGACGAAGAACAGCTCGACGGTTCGTCGCCTCTCGTCTACCAGCGGGTCGCGACGATGATCCGCCTGCCCGGCCGGCCCGGGAGCGGCGAGCTGGTCCAGGTCGTCACCGTGGATCCGGACGAGCTGGCAACGGCCCTGCTGCGAGATGGCACGGTGCCGGCAGGACCCTCCCCGGAATTGCCCGCGACCGCCGGTCCCGCGGAAGAACCACGGGCCAGGGCCCCGCCGCGAGACGCGGGGAAGCCGCCTGCGCCACACCCGCTCGACCGGCTGCTGGGCGGTTGGCGATACTGGACGGCGACCAATCCCCGCGCGCCGGCCTGGATCGTCGCGATCGTTGCCGGTGTCCTGTTCGCCACGCTGATCGTCGCCTGGTGATCGGGCTGGCTGCCGTCGTCGGCCGTCAAGCGCGCCCGTTCAAGCCCGGCCGGCGGCCGGGAACCCGACCATCTGCTGCCGCTTTTCATCCCCACCGCGCGAAGAATGGCGCGCAGGGGGTCCCCACGGCTCAGGCTCCGTACCATGTGTAGCTGATGAATCTAGGTCGGCCCCGCCGACATGGGAATGACCGCGGGCGATTTTAGCCGGCCGGGCTCGCAGCCGAACGGTGTTATGGCGTGGCCGCCCGGCCCGGCCGCGCCGGGATCCGGCCGT
>NZ_VCCH02000188.1 GCF_005938675.2 Mycobacterium sp. KBS0706 | reverse complement strand
GGAATCCCACAGAGTCTATCTCCAGGGCCCTTGGTATGAGCCGAGGGGTGGCTGCTCCACTCAGGATGATGGAACGTGGTCCGAGCGGATCGGCCACAAGCATCGAGGGAGCAGCCATGAAGTATTATGCCGGCTTGGACGTGTCGCTGGAAGAGACCGCGGTGTGCGTGGTCGACGAGGGCGGACGGATCGTCCGGGAAACGCGGGTGGCGAGTGAGCCGACGGCTCTGATCGCCTTCTTCAACCAGCTGGACCTGCCGCTGGAGCGGATCGGCCTGGAGGCGTGCTCGCTGTCGGCCTGGCTGCACGAGGGGATGACCGAGGCAGGATTGCCGGCGCTGTGCATCGAGACACGGCAGGCCCGGGCGGTGATGAAGACCATGCCGAACAAGACCGACCGCAACGATGCCCGCGGTCTGGCACAGATGATGCGGACCGGCTGGTATCGCGTGGTGCACGTGAAGAGCGCTCAGAGCCGGTCGTGGCGGGCGCTGCTGGTGGCGCGGCGGACGGTGCTGAACAAGATGCGCGACATGGAGAACGGCGTCCGGGCGCTGTTGCGTGAGGCGGGGCTGAAGCTCGGCACCCCGAGCCGGAAGGACTTCGCCGCCCGGGTGCGTGACCTCGCCGGTGAAGATCCGGTGCTGAAGCCTCTGGTGACGTCGCTGCTGGCGATCATCGCGACGATGGTCCGCGAGCTGGCCCAGCTGACCAAGCGGATCCTTGCCATCGTGCGCGACGAACCGGTCTGCCGCCAGTTGATGACGGCGCCGGGTGTCGGCCCGCTGACCGCGCTCGCGTTCCGCGCCACCATTGTGCGGTGGTGTTGCGGACGCCATGATCTACCTCTGCCCCTGGAACGCACGGGGCGGCCTGGATGGCCTCCCAGGCTCCGGAGCCATGTCCGGCTGCTGGGAACATTGCGACGGGGGTCAGGCCATGAAGGCCGCCAGCCCCACCCGTACGCCTGTAGAGTCTGCCGATAAGACGCCGGCTTTGCGGTGCCAGATTGGCACCCGAGCTGAGGCATGCTCGCTATGGCGGCCTGACGACGGACAGTCGCGTTGATTCTCTCGTCGGTGCGGCCGAGCTTCGACTTTCCCGCTGTCGCGGCGGAACCGCCGTGTCCGAACGTATGTGGCGGATCTGCGATCACCCGGTTACCCCCGGTTATGGCAATAAGTCGCCAGTGGCCGGATCGGAGAGGAGCAGACTGTCGACAAAGCGCGTGACCCCGGACACGCTCTCGACAATGCGCAGTTCATCTCGCACGGCTTCGTCGGTGACGATACCGCTGATCCGGGCAACGCCATTCTCGACATCAACGTAGACACCCTCGATCCGAGCCCAGAGATGGCATGAGATCTCGGCAAAGATTCGCTCGCGGACAGCCTCGTCGTCATCACGCTTCTCGGCGCGCGCCTTGACGCGGCTTGTCAGCCGGCGCAGACGGAGATCCGTGCGGTTCGCAAAACCCAACAGCCTCCCCAGTACGGCTATGCCCTCGAGCCGCCGATTCCGCATCAGGCAGGAAATCTCCTCCTCAGCATCCTCGCGGACAGAGGCGAAGTCTCGGGTCATCACATCGCCAACGCGACGATTATCGATGGTGGCCAGCCGGGCGGGCCTGGTAAGGATATCGGACCCGTCATTGAGGGGCGTTCCGTCCCGTCCTATCAGGTCATCGGCGGTGATCATGCCGACCATCTTGCCGGCAGGATCAACAACCGCGAGAGTATTCACCGCGCATCCGAGCATGATCTGCGCCGCCGCCACGATCGGCAGGTCGGACCACACGGCCGGAGGATGCGGCTTCATGATTTCAGCGGCTTTCATCGTATTTCTCGTTTGCAATGGGAGGAGAGGATGACTGCCACGAGAGATCCGCGGTTGACACGGATCGAATTGTCATGGCGATCTTCCTAAGTCGGTCGATCACAACATCAAAAGTCCGAACAAGGCCAAACCAGCCGACGCGGCGGGATACTCCGTCATACGACAGTATTTATATCCAACCGGACGCGCTCATTACCATTGAGGCAGTCGGTCCGGCAGGGTACGACCGCGAATTCCCGGATTCGCGAGGCTCGACGCGATCAACCTGAGAGGCCGGCGCTCGAGACGTTGGCGCAACAGGATTCGCTGATTTGGTCTTCCAGGTCGAGGAAGACCTGCGAAGAGGTGGGGCCGGCCAGCCTTCTTCAGGCGTCGTCTTGCGTCCGACGCGGTGCATTGGGCCGGCCACACCTCAGTTAGACGCGAGCGTCACCCGACGGATCGATAGATGTTCAGCGTCAGCACCAGGTCATTGAAGTCTTTGTCGGCGCTGGTGCCGCCGTCATCCACCGCTACGAGGTAGCTGGCGATGTAGGTGGCGCTGGAGGAGGCCGCCGTGGCGAAATCCGACAGCACGCTCAGGACGTTGCCGCCGGCACCGGTGATGGTGAGGTAGACCGGCCAGGCAGCGGAGGATGGGATCGCCACAGCCCCGGCTGTCGGGGTCCAGTTGACGCCGCCGACCTCCTTAGTGAGGTAGACCGTCCCGACCTGGTCGGTCAGGGTGAAGGTGTAGCTGTTGCTCGACTGGGTGAAGGCGCTGAAGGTCACGGTCTGCCCCGCGCTCAGCAAGGCAAGTGTCTCGGTGTAGGTTGCAGACATTGTTCGTTCCTCTCATATTTGAAGCAAAATTTGAACGCGACTATTCGCAGGTTGATTGTGCTCCAATTACTAAGATAGCGCAACCATCAAATACTGTGCCGCTGCGGATTTGTGCACCATTCAACTTTATTATTAATAATCGCGATAGTCCGTTATCAGTTTCTCGCAAATCGTCAGCGCCTTTGCATCGCTTGTCTTCTTGAGACGCCAGCAACGTCACTCCTAGAACCGGTCAAATCGGAATTGAATGGCCGCGTCACTATCGAGCTGATGCGGCTCGACTACGGTGTCTGTCCGAGGCCCGAGATGCTGATCTGGAGACGCCATCGGAAATATCCGAGTATCGCGCAATCCTTGTCCAAAACTATGAAATCCAGATCGCAAGCCGCCTCGCCATGTGCCAGCACTTGGCTCCGCCAGAAATGGTCGTTGATGCCTTGGCTGCCCGGTTCCAGCAGACTGTCGGCGTTCGCCGTCGGGACGGTCAAAGCCTCACGCAGGACAAGCTCAAAGGGAGAGAGGACATCAGCGTTGTCCTGCGCCATCCGGTGAAACAGGACGATGTGCTCCCCTCTCAAGGCCAAGGCATTTCCGCGGATCCGGAGATGGACTCCAGGCTTCACGGCCAGATCGAGGTGGCTGTCATTCCTCCCGAGCGGCCCGCCATCGCGCGCCGCCAGAACGTAGAGATGCGCGCCATCGACGAGTGTGGGCGTATCGGACGAGAGGCTGGCGTGCGGATACCGTGACAGCAGCGTCTCCGCGTCAACGATGACGAGAACAGCAACGCGGGACTCGGAGTGCTCTGTCTTGGCGGTGGATCTTTCTTTGGGCATTGCTGCTTCCCTTCCTGACCGTGGGACGCTCGACAACCAAAATCCTCAAGGTCAGTCGAACAGGGTGGCGCTGGCGACGGATCGGTCGATTAGTCTCTCTTGTGACGGGAGGCCCTGCGGGGTGCCGCCCGGTCTCTGGATCGACGCGGAGAAGCGGCTGTCCGATCCGGCCAGGAATGACGGCGAGGTCGGCGCCCGTCAGCACCGCGTGCTCCGCACCCGCGATGGGTATCGACGGTGGTTGGTCACGGCCGTTGCCGAGGCCCGCAAGCCTCCCTGATCCCGATACGTGGGAGCAAGGAGGCTCGGGAATCACGCCACGATGGCCATCCGCCTCAATTGTGGATGGTGATGAATGGATCCCACGAGAAATATCCCATCGCGTTGCAATTGCGATCGACGATCATGAAGTTGAAATGGTAGGTAACGCGGCCGATGGCCAAGGTTTCCGAGGACCAATAGTAGTTGGCTATCTTCAGGCACGTCGGCACGGACGGATTGCTGGTGTTGGGCTGAGCGATCGAAGCCTCCGCCTTCCGCGGGGTTGGCGTGGAGATCAGCTCGTTCCCGACGTTTCCGATGAAGCGGTAGAAGATCACCGACTTCTCGAATCCGAGGGACAGGCTCGTCTCGCGCCAACGGATCAAGTCCCCGACCTGGGCCTTCAGGTCGAGCTCGCCGCCCGCCTGCCCGCTGATCACATTCTCCTGATTGGTGATCATGTAGACATGGTGGAAGTCGATGAGAGTGGGGCTGTCTGGATTCTTGCTCGGATTCACGTACTTCTGAAGAATGGTCCCCGTATCAAAGGCAACAAGAACATCCGTGACCCTGGACATGATGCGTCTCCATTGCAAAGAGGAGTGTTTGGCTTTCGCCGTGCCCAACCCATCGCTGTAGACCATCGCGATGGCTGGTATCCGCACGACCAGGCCGGCGACGCGATCACCCGAGGCGAGCTCACCGTGAATGTGAGCGGAGGGCAGATCGTCGGGCACCCTGGTCGGCCGATTCAAGTGGTCGCCGCTGAGGTGGACGACCGACGATGGCGTTTGCTGAATTCTGGGTTTGCCAGCGCGTTGCGTCGACCGGGCCATCAAGCCATGGTCGCGGCGGCTGGCTCATCGGCCTCGAGATCCGCGGCTTCTACCGGGCCTGGATCGCCGAGATCGCCCACATTTGCGGACCCGGCCGGGTCGAGTCCGCCGGGCGCGGCTGACTCAGGTTCGCCGGCTCGGCCCCGATGCCGAGGGCGGGCATTGCCTCCCGGTCGGGACCGGACGCGTTTGCAGCCCCATCCGCGCTGAGCACGGTGGCCGCGGCTTCCGCGCAGCCCGTTGCCCGATCGACGTCGGGTGCGGGATCGAGGGCCTGTGAGGCGGCGGCAATCCGACCGCCGGTGCGACGCGTCGACGACCGGCGCGAGACCCTGCGTTCGCTCTGTTCGGGCTGGACCAGAGAAAGGGGGGCGGTCTGGCCGCCCACATCCTGGGCGGGCAGCCACCCTAGAGGCGGCGTGGTCTCACGCTCTTCTCTAGCGGGTGCATGACGCTCGTCGGCCGGTTCGCTCACCAGCGCGGCGCAGCGCTCTAGGATCTTGTACGTGAGGCCCGTCCAGATCTGAGCCTGTAGCTGGATTGCGTCCAAGACGACCGCAAGGATGGCTGTCTCGGCGGTGACGTCCCGTGGGTGGCGTGAGCGACAGGCATCCTGAAGCGAATGGGCATTGGTCGCGATCAGCACGTCCGTCTGGCCGTCGCAGACGTCGCCGTAGCTTTTCTGCAGATCGGCCGCGGCGGCCCGAAAGCGCTTCACCCGCGTCTCGATGACGGTGCCCGCCATCACATCCGGCGCGCCCCAGCAGGCAAGCAGGCCATTCAGCCGATCCAACGGCATCGAGGTGATGCTCTGGGTCGTCGCCAAGGCGCCCTCCTTCGTCCACGCCACCTGCCTACTCCGCGGCGACACTTGCGCGCGGGGACTTGGCGCTCCCCTGCGGTGCGCTCTGCCCCAGAAGCGACTGCGCCGTCTCGGACCAGGACGATGCCTCATCGCGGACAAACCGGCTTACGATCTCGCCGAGCTTGCTGGCTTCGTCGAGATAGTCGCGCACCGCGGCGATCGCCCAATCCTGCTGAAGCTTGATCGCTTCGGACAGGTTCGGCTGTCCGACGATCGATTTGCGAAGGTCCAGATCCTCGCGCAGCCGCGTGCTGACAAAGCCGACCAGCTCCTCCTGCCATTCCAACCACGCCTTCGCGTAGGCCTCGCCGGCTCGGGCGAAAGTCTTGGCGATCGGTGCGCCAAATGGCGCTAGTGCGGGAAACGGCACGGATGCGCCGAATCCGTAACCTTCGTTTGGCTCAGGCTTGCTCATGGATGACCTCCTGCTAGCATCATTGTCGAATAAACGGAATCACGTCAGCTTCGCGGGCCACGTCGTGGCGCATGCATCAGTAGTCGGCTAGGATTATTTGACACATCGATTCCAAACGTCCCGAATGGCGAATGCAAACCCTCTAACCACTCTTGTTTTATCAGTCAAGGAATCATTTCACATCAGACAAATGGCATCGTTCCCAACCATAATACTGCAGTTCATCCCAGGTTGCGTCGATATTATTTTATTCATTGCAGCGGAGGAGCGCGGTTAATTTTATCAAAATCCCAGCCATCGGGAGTTCTCCCGTGGCAGGGCGCGCCGGCGTATGCCAAAACAGCATCGCTCTACCGAATGCCGTCGCATGACCACCACCCAGCGACGGCCAAATTCGCCCATGGCGACGATTGCCATGGCGGCGTTCGGATCCCGGCGCAAATCGTTCAGCAACCTGCGGTCCCGAGTTCCGTTCATCAATGGTTCGAGCAGGGCACCGAAGGAACGGACAGAATGCGACCTGGGGCACAAAACCCCATTTGAGGAGGCCGTACTCCCTCCGGCCGCTCTCGGGATTCCGCCGGATCACGATAATCTCCGCGCCCTCGACCATCTGGCCCGGCTTGTGGCCGTTGGCGCGGGCCCTCTCCGCCTGAAGACGGACAAGTTCGGCCAGACGCTCCGATGTTGTGCTCTCGGGTGAAGCCATGGCGATTCATATGGGCGCAAAGGCCCGATTGGGGCCGATGCTGGGATCTTCGGAAGCCGTAAGAGACCTTTTGGAAAAGGAGATGGAGCTTCCCGGAGGCTT
>NZ_VCCH02000187.1 GCF_005938675.2 Mycobacterium sp. KBS0706 | reverse complement strand
TATTCGCCGTCGAATTTGAGGCCGAGCGTCGCGCGCGCCGAATCCATCATCGCGATCATCTGCCGCGACTTGGCATGCGTCATGACCGGGCTTTCCAGCGCGCCCGCGCGGACCAAGTCGCAGAAATGCGCCGTCTCGTAGTTGAGGCCGCCGCCTTCGAAAGGCTGGTCGAGCTCGACGACGCGGCCATCCGCGTAGCGGATCGTGGCACGGATCGGGTTCCACCAGTTTTCGTGAATCGTCACGTGACCGAGCGGCGCCGCCAGCAGGGCATCGCCGCGGCCGTGCAGGTCCAGGCCGCAGAACAGCTGCGCGATTCCCCTGTCGTGGCGGCAATTGAGGCTCGCGAATGTATCAACGCCTGTTGATCCCAGGCGGCCGATCGTCTGCACGTCCAGCGGCGCGCCGAGCCAGTCGACGGCCAGGAACGCCTCGTAGATGCCGAGGCTGAGCAGCGCGCCGCACATGTGCTCGAACGAGAATGTCGGATGGTCCGCGGACACGTCCGCCCTGGAACAGCCGGCGCGCACGAGCCCGATGTGGCCGATCGGATCGTGCTCCAGATGCTCGCGCAGCTTCCGGTACAGCGGGTAGAAGGGCGGCTTCATCGCCTCCATGAACAGCCGCTTCCGGTCGCGCGCCACATCGAGCACGCGTTCCAGCTGCGCCGCGTTGATCGTCGCCGGCTTCTCGCACAGCACAGGCTTGCCGGCGGCGAGGGCGGCGATCGCATACTCGGCGTGGCTGTCGTGCAGCGTGGCGATGTAGACGGCATCGATGTCGCTCGACAGCAGGGCGTCGAGGCTGGAGCAGCTCTGCGCCCCGAATTGCTGCGCCAGGGCATCGGCGGTCGATGCGCGGCGCGACCAGACAGCCGCCATCTGCGCGTCGGCGACATGCGCCAGGCCTTGCCCGAAGCGGCGCGCAATGTCCCCGGCGCCGACAACGCCCCAACGGATCGCCTTGTCGCTGCTCATCGGACCTGCTCCCGCGCCACTGTCTGAAGCCAAGCTTTGGCATGCCTCCCGCGTTGACGGCAAGTTTGTTTGGAACTATAACAAACATACCGATGAAGCGAGCCCGTCCCGGCGATCACCATGCCGGTTGGAAGCAAGCCCCAAAAATCACAGGAGAGGCGAATGGATAAGGATCTGTTGGGTCGTTATCTGCTGTCCCGCAGGCGCGTGCTGCAGGGCGCCGCCCTGGGGGCAGGGGCCGCCGTCACAGGCCTCGGCGGCCGATCGGCCCGCGCCGCGCCGGCCACGCCGCTGGGCTTCATCGGCTGGCAGTTCCAGCCGCAGATCGTCGAAGAGAACGTCAACACCTTCAAGAAGCTGTATGACGAGAACGTCAATTACGAGCTGGTGACCGGCGACTACCACCCGGTGGTCGAGACCAAGCTGACCGGCGGCCAGCGCATCGACATGCTGTATGCCGAGGAAGACCACATCGCCCGCTGGTGCACGGCGGAGTGGACCCGAGACCTCGAGGGGCTGGACGGGGTCGACGAGATGAAAGCCGGCATGTTCCCGGTCAGCGTCAAGTCGATGTCGCTGCCGAATGGCAAGCTGGCGGGGCTGCCCTATTACGCCGGCCACAACGCCTTCATCTACAATGAGGAGCATCTGCAGAAGGCCGGCCTCCAGGTGCCGGACAGCTGGGATTCGCTGCTCGAGGCCTGCCGCAAGCTGAAGAAGGACGGCGTCTCGGACGCGCCCTACAACAGTGCCTGGGGTCAGAAGTGGCCGGAGCTGTCCTGGAGCATCTTCTCCTGCTGGTATGCCGAAGGCGCGCCGGTCTTCGACGACAAGAACGACTTCGTCGACGATGCCGCCCTGCGCAAGGTGCTGGAGACGCACCAGGCCCTGTACAAGGAGCAGCTGGTCGCGGCCGACATCATGACGCTGCCCAATGAGGGCGTGCCCAGCTACGCCACCGGCCGCCACACCTTCATGGTGCTGCACGACTACGACCAGAAGGTCGCCAACGATCCCAAGCTCTCCAAGGCCGCCGGCAAGGTCAAGAACGCCCTGATGCCGGGCAAGACCAAGTCGACCTTCGCCTGGACCGCCGTCTACATGATGGGGGCGCAGCCGACCGACGTCGACCGCACCTGGAACCTGCTGCGCTTCTTCGGCGGCAAGTCCAAGGACGGCCAGTATCATGTGATCAAGCGCTGGGCACTCGAATTCGGCCTCGGCTCCGGCTACAAGGAGGTGATGGCCGATCCCGAAGTCGTCGCCAGCTTCGGCAAATGGCGCGACCTCGCCGTCACCAACAAGCAACTCGAGCTCGCCACCTCCCGCGACGTCGCCAAGCAGATCTGGTTCCCGGAATGGGACCTGTTCATGATGCAGCGGGTGCAGGAATACATCCGCGGCAGCATGTCGACCGACCAGATCGTCGACGAGCTCGGCAAGAAGGTGGCCGAGCTGAAGCAGCAGTACCAGTAGCCAGCAGGAACGGCGATCGCGGCCACGCCGCGATCGTCCTTCGCGAGCCATTCGTCGGAGGGGCGGCCCGGTGTCGATCACCATTCCGCAAGCACCTGCCATTTCCCGTCCGCGCCGCCGCATCGGCCGGATCCCGGGCTTTGCCTATGGCGCGGTGGCGCCGACGCTGGCGATCGTGATCGCCGTCGTCGGCCTGCCGCTGGCCTACAGCCTGTATCTCAGCCTCCACCGCACCAACCCGATCACCAAGCGCTGGATCTTCGTCGGGCTCGACAATTATGCCGGCATGCTCGGCAATGCCGAGTTCTGGGCGGCGCTGGGCCGCACCGCCTATTTCGCCGCCTTCTCGGTGATCGGCACCACCCTGATCGGCATGGCCATGGCGCTGGTCCTGAACGAGCGCTTCGCCGGCCGCGGCTTCCTGCGCAGCGTCATGCTGGTGCCCTGGGCGATGGCGCCGGTGTCGGTCGGCGTTCTCTGGTCCTTCGTTTATGCCGGCGACTACGGCGCGCTGAACGGGCTGCTCAACGATCTCGGCCTCGGCTTCCTGGCCACGCCCTGGCTCGGCGACGGCTTCCGCGCGCTCAATCTGGTCGCCCTGACCCAGGTCTGGAACCAGGCGCCGCTGACGGCTCTGCTGCTGCTGGCCGGGCTGCAGTCGATGCCGGGGAACCTGCACCGGGCGGCGATGCTGGACGGCGCCGGGCCGGTCGCCCGCTTCTTCGCCATCACGCTGCCCTGGCTGAAGCCCAACCTGCTGTTCATCGCCATCATCGCCACGATCAACTCGCTGATGGCCTTCGACATCCTCTGGATCATGACCCGCGGCGGGCCGGGCGCCGCCACCACGGTCTTCGCCTGGCTCGGCTACCTCTATTCCTTCCAGTTCCTGAAGTTCGGCGAAGGGGCGGCGATCCTCTACGGCCTCACCATCCTCAGCTTCGTCCTGGCGATCCTGTACTTCATGGTGCTCGGGCCGCGGCAACGCCGGGCGGCCGCGGCCTCCGGCGGCGTCCTCCCCGACAGCGCCCGGGTCGGCGCCGGCCGGCGGCACGCCATGGTGACGCTGCCGCCTTACCGGCCGCGGATGCGGCTGCCCCGGCGGGTCGAGGCGGTGCTGTCCCGCTTCGGCTTCGCGCTCGCCGCGCTGCTGATCTTCCTGTGGTCGGCGCTGCCGGTGATCGCCCTGGTGCTGATGAGCATCACCCCGGCCTCGGACCTGATCCGGACGCCGCCCACCGTGGTGCCCAGCGGCTTCACGCTGCAGAACTTCACCGCGGTGCTGGCGCCGGAGCTGGCCAGCGGCAACGAGACCAGCGTCCAGGCCAAGCGGGTGCCGCTGTCGCTGCTGAACAGCTTCATCGTTGGCGTGGTGGTGGTGACGATCAGCGTCGCCCTCGGCACGCTGGCCGGCTACGCCTTCGCCCGGCACGGCAAGGCCCGCTTCTTCCGGATCAGCCTGTGGGGCCTGCTGCTGACCCGGATGACCCCGGCGCTGACCCTGGTGCTGCCCTTCTTCGTCATCTTCCGCACGCTGGGGCTGATCGACACCCGCACCGGGCTGGTGATCGCCTACAGCAGCATCCTGCTGCCGCTCAGCGCCTGGATGATGAAGAGCTATTTCGAGGGCATCCCGGCCAGCCTGGACCGGGCGGCGCTGATCGACGGCTGCTCGCGGCTGAAGATGCTGTGGAAGATCCTGCTGCCGGTGGCCCGGCCGGGCATCATCGCCGCCGCGATCTTCTGCTTCCTGGTCAGCTGGAACGAGTTCCTGTTCGCCCTGATCCTGACTTCGACGCCGAACGCGCAGACCATCCCGGTGGTGCTGTCCGGCTTCCTCAGCCAGGCGCGCTTCTACGAATACGGGCCGATGTTCGCCGCCAGCGTGCTGTCGATCGCGCCGCCGGTGCTCGTCGCCTTCCTGTTCCAACGCTACCTCGTCCAGGGCGCGCTCTCCGGCGCCGTCAAGGGCTGAGCCGGGAGGCCGCATGACCTCGATCAACATCCGCGCCGTGTCCAAGAGCTACGCCCAGCACCGGGTGCTGAAGGGGCTCGACCTCGACATCGCCGATGGCGAGTTCATCTCCTTCCTCGGCCCGTCCGGCTGCGGCAAGAGCACGCTGCTCTACTGCATCGCCGGGCTGGAGGAGATCTCGACCGGCAGCATCCTGTTCGACGGGCGCGACATCAGCGGCCTGGCGCCGCGCGACCGCAACATCGCCCTGGTGTTCCAGGACTACGCGCTCTACCCGCACATGGCGGTGCGGGACAACATGGCCTTCCCGCTGCGCCAGCAGCGAGTATCGACGGAGGACATCAGGCGCCAGGTCGCCTGGGCGGCGGAGCTGCTGGGGCTGGAGGAATTGCTGGACCGGTCGCCGGCGGAGCTGTCCGGCGGCCAGCGCCAGCGCGTCGCGGTCGGCCGCGCCATCGTCCGCAACCCGGCGGCGCTGCTGATGGACGAGCCCTTGTCCAACCTCGACGCCAGCCTGCGGGTGCGGATGCGCACCGAGATCAAGCGGCTGCAGCGCGAATTGGCGGTGACCACCATCTTCGTCACCCATGACCAGGAGGAGGCGATGGTCCTGTCGGACCGGATCGCCGTGATGCATGACGGCGTGCTGCAGCAATTCGCCGACCCGATGGCGGTGTATCGCGAGCCCGCCAACCAGTTCGTCGCCGGCTTCATCGGCAGCCCGCAGATGAACTTCCTGCCCGGTTCCGCCGTCTCCGGCGGCCAGGATGACAGCCGCGTGGTCGGCATCCGCCCGCACGACCTGACGCCGTCGGCCGGGCCGGAGGACGGGTCGCTGTCGCTGACCGGGGAGCTGGCGCTGATCGAGCCGGCCGGGCCGATCCATTTCCTCGACGTGCTGATCGGCGACCGCATGGTCAAGGCCACCTGCGGCGACCCCGGGGCCTTGCGCCCCGGCGCCAGCCTGACCCTGACCGCCGCCGACCGCAGCATCCACCTGTTCGACCGCGCCAGCGGCGCCCGGGTCTGATTCCACCGCAAGGAAGCGTTGCTCCCATGGCCTT
This sequence comes from Mycobacterium sp. KBS0706, assembly GCF_005938675.2. Taxonomy (GTDB): domain Bacteria; phylum Pseudomonadota; class Alphaproteobacteria; order DSM-16000; family Inquilinaceae; genus Inquilinus. The sequence continues at coordinate 1,203 of NZ_VCCH02000187.1, read as the reverse complement.
CGATCTCGTGCTCAGGAACGGTCGGGTGATCGACCCGTCGCAGGGCATCGACCGCGTCGCCGACGTCGCCTTCGCCGGCGGCAAGGTGGCGGCGGTCGGGGCCGGCCTGGACCCCGGCGGCGGCGCCGTCCGCGATGTCTCCGGCCTGATCGTGACGCCGGGGCTGATCGACCTGCACACCCATGTCTATTGGGGCGGCACCTCACTCGGCATCGACGCGGAGGAGTTCGCGCGGATGAGCGCGGTCACCACCTGCGTCGACACCGGCAGCGCCGGGCCCGGCAACTTCCCGGGCTTCCGCAAGCATGTGATCGAGCCGAGCCAGATCCGCATCCTGGTCTACCTCCACGTCTCCTTCGCCGGCATCTTCGCCTTCTCGGAACGGGTCATGGTCGGCGAAAGCCATGACATCCGGCTGATGGCCGCGCGGGATGCCGTGGAGGTCGCCGAGGCCAACCGCGACGTGATCATCGGCATCAAGGTGCGGATCGGCCGCATCGCCAGCGGCCCGGCCGGCATCGCCCCGCTCGACGTCGCGCTGCAGGTGGCCGACGAGACCGGGCTGCCGCTGATGGTGCATATCGACGAGCCGCCGCCCTCCTACGAGGCGGTGGTGGACCGGCTGCGGCCGGGCGACGTGCTGACCCATTGCTTCCGGCCCTTCCCGAATTCGCCGGTCACCCGCGACGGCCGGATCAAGCCCGAGGTGGTGGCGGCACGCGAGCGCGGCGTGCTGTTCGACATCGGCCACGGCAAGGGGTCGTTCGGCTGGAAGACGGCGCGGGCGATGCTGGCCCAGGGCTTCAAGCCGGACACCATCTCCTCCGACGTCCACGCGCTATGCATCAACGGCCCGGCCTATGACCAGGTGACGACGCTGTCGAAGTTCCTGGAGCTCGGCATGCCGCTCGACGAGGTGATCGCGGCATCGACCGTCAACGCCGCCAAGGCGCTGAACCGGCCCGAGCTGGGCACCTTCAAGCCTGGCAGCGTCGGCGATGCCAGCATCCTGTCGCTGAAGGATGGCGCCTTCCCGCTGGAGGATGTGCGCGGCGAGGTCGTCACCGCCGGCCGGCGGATCTTCGCCGAGGGCGTCCTGGTCAACGGGCGCTGGTGGCACCCGGCGGAAGGAACGGAATGATGCAGCGCGACGACATCGAGACCTTCGCCAACCACATCGGCGGGCGCTGGGAGACCGAGCCG
>NZ_VCCH02000186.1 GCF_005938675.2 Mycobacterium sp. KBS0706 | reverse complement strand
TCCCTGCCCTTCCTGAAGGCCGGGTCGAGGGCGGTCCCGACGATCGGCATCCTTCCCCCTCACCCTCCCGGCCCAAGCGGGCCGGGGCCCTCCCTCTCCCCAAGGAGAGTGGAAGGTCACCTCTCCTTGGGGAGAGGTCGAAATCGCCCTCGCGATTTGGGGTGAGGGGGAGCGGTGCCGATGCCCGGAACCGCCCCTTCCCTGCTCCTATGCCTGGTTCACAGCAGCCCGGCGGCGCGGGCCCAGCGGTATTTGGCGCCCAGCACCGCGACCGGCGTCTCGGTCGAGTACGGGTAGGCGACGATGCCGTGGTCGTAGAGGTACTGCGCCGCCTCCTCGACCTGCACGTCGCCGGCCAGCGATGCCACGATCGGCTTGTTGATGCCCTTGGCCCGCATCTCGTCCACCACCTCGGTGATCACCTTCGCGAACACCATCGGCGGCGTGATGATGGTGTGCCAGTAGCCGAGGATCAGCGCATGGATGCGATCGTCCTCCAGCCCCAGCTTCACCGTGTTGCGGTAGGTGGTCGGCGGCTCGCCGCCGGTGATGTCGACCGGGTTGCCGGCGGCGCCGAAGGGCGGGATGAACTTGCGGAAGGCCGCGTCGAGATCCGCCGGCATCGTCATCAGCGACAGGCCGTTGTCGACGCAGGCATCCGACAGCAGCACGCCCGAGCCGCCGGCGCCGGTGATGATGACCACATTCTCGCCCTTCGGCGCCGGCAGCACCGGGATGCCGCGGGCGAATTGCAGCAGGTCCTGCAGGCTCTTGGCCCGGATCACCCCGGACTGGCGCAGCACGTCGTCATAGACCTTGTCGTTGCCGGCCAGGGCGCCGGTGTGCGAGCTGGCCGCCCGCGCGCCGAGCGAGGTGCGCCCGGCCTTCAGCACCACCACCGGCTTCTTCTTCGACACCACCTTGGCGACATCGGCGAAGGCACGGCCGTCCTTCAGGTCCTCGAGATGCATCGCGATCACGTCGGTGGCGTCGTCCTGCTCGAAGAAGGTCAGCAGGTCGTCCTCGTCGATATCCGACTTGTTGCCGAGGCCGACGATGGCCGAGACGCCCATCTTGGTCGACCGGCTGAAGCCGATGATCGCCATGCCGATGCCGCCCGACTGGGACGACAGCGCCGCCCGGCCCTGCACGTCAAACGGCGTGCAGAAGGTCGCGCACAGGTTCTTCGGCGTGTAGTAGAAGCCGTAGATGTTCGGGCCCATCAGGCGGATGTCGTATTTCCGGCCGATGGCGATGATCTCCTCCTGGCCCTCATGGTTGCCGGTCTCGGCGAAGCCGGAGGGGATCAGGACGGCGCCCGGGATCTTCTTCTCGCCGACCTCGGTCAGCGCCTGGGCGACGAACTTGGCCGGGATGGCGAACACCGCGACGTCGATGGTGCCCGGCACGTCCTTGACGCTGGGGTAGGCCTTGAGGCCCAGGATCTCGGTGGCCTTCGGGTGGATCGGGTAGATCGCGCCCTTGTAGCCGCCGTTGATCAGGTTCTTCATCACCGAATTGCCGATCTTGCCGTCCTCGGCCGAGGCACCGATCACGGCGACCGCGTCGGGCCGCATGATCCGGTTCATCTTGGCCAGGATGGCGTCCTTCGCCGGCCGCGGCCGGGCCTCCTTCGGCTCGAAATCGACGACGACGCGGACATCGGCGGCGATCGCCCCGTCGGTGCGGGCGAAGACCGGGTTGAGGTCGAGCTCGACGATCTCCGGCACCGCGTCGACCAGCTGCGAGACCTTGACGATCAGGTCGGACAGCGCCTCACGGTCGACCGGCGGCGCGCCGCGCACGCCCTTCAGGATCGCGGCCGCCTGGATACCGTCCAGCATCGACAGCGCCTCGTCATGGTCGACCGGGGCCAGGCGGAAGGTGATGTCCTTCAGGACTTCGACCAGCACGCCGCCGAGGCCGAAGGCGACCAGCTTGCCGAAGCTGGGATCGGTGACCGCGCCGACGATCACCTCCTGCCCGCCGACCAGCATCTGCTGGACCTGGACGCCGAGGATCTCCGCCCTCGGGTCGTAGCGGCCGGCGCTCTCGACGATGCGCTTGAAGCCGGCGCGGACGTCGTCGGCCGACTTGACGCCGACCAGCACGCCGCCGGCCTCGGTCTTGTGCAGGATCTGCGGCGACACGATCTTCAGCACCACCGGAAAGCCGATCGCCTCGGCCTGGGCCGCCGCCTGGTCGGCCGTGGTCGCCAGCGCTTCCTTCGGGATCGGGATCTGCCAGGCCTCGCACAGCTGGCGGGCCTCGGGCGCGGTCAGGCTGGTGCGCCCCTCGCGCTTGACGGTGTCAAGGATGCTGCGGGCGGTCGTCCGGGCATCGTCCCGGACGTCGACATGGCCATTCATGGCGGTCCTCGCTCAGCAAAGGATGTGGGGGAGGACCGGACCCACCTGAGGCTATCCGGTCGTTGGTCACAATGGGTTCGAGTCGACGGCGGCGCCGTCGGATCAATCAACTGGGCTACCGCGTTGCCTCTCCCGCTTGCGGGAGAGGTCGGAGACGCGAAGCGGCTCCGGGTGAGGGCCCTTTGTCGAGGCCTGGGCTAGCCCTCACCCGGTCGTCCTGCGGACCCTTGCCTCTCCCGCCAGGCGGGAGAGGCAAGGGTCCGCACGTTCATCAGATCGCGCCGGCGGTGCGCATCGCGGCGATGGCGTCGGCGTCGTAGCCGACCGAGGACAGGATCTCCTCGGTGTGCTCGCCCAGCAGCGGCGAGCGCTCGACCGGCACGTCGTTGTCGGAAAGCCGGATCGGCAGGGCGACCTGGACATAGGTGCCGCGCTCCGGATGCGGCACGTCGACCAGCATGCCGCGGTCGTACATCGACCGGTCCTCGATCAGGTCCTTCATGCTGAGGATCGGGCCGCAGGGCACGTCGATCTCGTTCAGCGCCTGCATCACCTCGATCTTGCTGCGCCGGCTGGTCCAGGCCTGGATGATGTTGAAGCAATCCGGCAGATGGCTCAGCCGCGCCTCCGGCGTGGCATAGGCCGGGTCCTCGATCAGCTCCTCGCGGCCGACCAGGCGCATCAGCGGCGCCCAGCCCTGCGGCTGGATGATGACATAGGCGTAGTCGTTCTCGCCGCCCGGGGCGCAGACCAGCGCCTGGCCCGGCTGACCGCCGCCCGAGGCGTTGCCGGAGCGCGGCACGGCCTCACCGAACTCGGTGTTCGGGTATTCGCGCAGCGGGCCGTGGACGAGGCGCTGCTGGTCGCGCATCTTGACCCGGACGAGGTTGAGGACGCAGTCCTGCATCGCCACCTCGACCCGCTGGCCCTTGCCGGTCTGGGTCCGCTGCAGCAGCGCCGCCAGCACGCCGGCCACCAGATGCATGCCGGTGCCGCTGTCGCCGATCTGGGCGCCGGTCGAGGTCGGCGGGCCGTCATGCCAGCCGGTGGTGCTCATCGACCCGCCCATGGCCTGGGCCACGGTCTCATAGGCCTTGCAGTCGACATAGGGGCCCGGGCCGAAGCCCTTGACCGAGGCATAGATCACCCGCGGGTTGATCTTCTGGATCTTCTCCCAGGGGAAGCCCTGGCGGTCGAGCACGCCGGGGCCGAAATTCTCGATCAGCACGTCCGATTGCTCGAGCAGCTTGATGAAGGCCTCCTGCCCCTGCGGCGACTTCATGTTGATGGTGATGCTGCGCTTGTTGCTGTTCAGCATCGTGAAGTAGAGGCTGTCGACATTCGACTTGTCGCGCAGCTGCGACCGGGTGATGTCGCCGCGGCCCGGCATCTCCACCTTGATCACATCCGCCCCGAACCACGCCAGGATCTGCGTCGCCGAGGGTCCCGACTGGACATGGGTCATGTCGAGAACGCGCACCCCATCCAGGGCCTTGCCCATGGTCTCTCTCCCTATCTGTGCCGTGCCAGGACGGGGCGCGGGCGGCCGGGCCTCTTTTGGTTTAGAGGGGGCCAGCCCGCGCCCGCGGCCGCTTACTTGTACATGGTCTGGTTCATGGTCCCCGGGGCGTAGGCGTCGGGGTCGATCCACACATTGATCAGCGACGGCTTGCCGGATTCGCGCGCCCGCTCCAGCGCCGGGCGGATCTGGCTGGCCTCGTAGACCTCCTCGCCATAGCCGCCGAGCATCTGGGCGAATTTGGAGTAGTGCACGTCGCCCAGCTTGTTGCCGACATTGCCCTTCTCCGGCCCGTATTTCTGGATCTGGCCGTAGCGGATCTGGTTCATGTGCGAGTTGTTGCCGACCACGCCGATGAAGGGCAGGTCGAACCGGACCATGGTCTCGAAGTCCCAGCCGGTCAGGCTGAACGTGCCGTCGCCGAACAGGCAGAGCACCTCCTTCTCCGGCTGGGCGATCTTCGATGCCATGGCGAAGGGCACGCCGACGCCGAGGGTGCCGAGCGGGCCGGGATCCATCCAGTGGCCCGGCGCCCGCGGCTTGACCACGCCGCCGGAGAAGGTCACGACATCGCCGCCGTCGCCGATATAGACGGTGTTGTCGGTCAGGAACTCGTTCAGCTCATAGGCCAGGCGCAGCGGGTGGATCGGCGAGGCGTCGGAGCGCAGCTTCGGCAGCCGTGCCGCCTCCATCTTCGCCTCCTCGGCCCGCAGCTCCTCGAGCCAGGGCTCGCGGCCCTTGGCGCCGTTGTCGACCCGGCCGGAGACGGCCTGGGTGACGGCGGCGAAGATGGCGCCGCAATCGCCGACCAGGCCGAGCGAGACGTCGCGGTTCTTGCCGACGGTGCGGTAGTCGAGGTCGATCTGCACCACCGTGGCGTTGCGGCCCAGGCGCTTGCCGTAGCCCATGCGGAAGTCGAAGGGCGTGCCGACGATCAGGATCACGTCGGCATTGTCGAAGGCGTAGCGCCGGGTCTGCTGGAAGTGGTGCGGGTCGCCCGGCGGCAGCGTGCCGCGGCCGGCGCCGTTCATGAAGGCCGGGATGTTCAGGGCGCGGACGAAGGCGATGGCGTCGTCGGCGGCGCGGCAGGTCCAGACCTGCTGGCCCAGCAGCACGCAGGGCTTCTTGGCATGGACCAGGATGTCGGCCAGCTTCTCGACGTCGCGCGGGTCGCCGATGCTCTTGGTCGACCAGCGGTAATGGCCGGCCTGCGGCAGCCGGGCTTTCTTCACCGGCACATGGCCGTCCAGGATGTCGCGGCCGATCTCGAGATAGACCGGGCCGGGGGCGCCGGCGAAGGCCTCGCGGAAGGCCATCGAGCACATGTCGGCGACACGCTCGGTGGTCACCACATTGGCCGCGAACTTGGTGATCGACTTCATCATGTCGACATGCGGCAGATCCTGCAGCGACCCCATCTTGTGCTGGTCCAGCGCACCCTGGCCGCCGATCAGCAGGAACGGGCTCTCGGCGCGGAAGGCGTTGGCGACGCCGGTGATGGCGTCGGTCGTGCCCGGGCCGGCGGTGACCACGGCGCAGCCGGGCTTGCCGGTGACGCGGGCATAGCCGTCGGCGGCATGGGCCGCGACCTGCTCGTGCCGGACGTCGATGATGCGGATGCCCTCGTCCAGGCAGCCGTCATAGATGTCGATGATGTGGCCGCCGCAGAGGGTGAAGATGGTGTCGATGCCCTCGGCCTTGAGCGCCTTGGCCACGAGGTGACCGCCGGAGATGACCTCTTCCGTCGCGGCCGCTTCCTTCACTGTCGTATCGGGCATGATCGCTTCCTCCTTCACCTTCTGCTCGGGATGCACGGCATTGCGTGGCGCCGGGCGGTCATTCGAAGCCGGTCCCGTGCCGCTCGACCGACCGCGACAGGTCGAGGGCATGGTTGCGGACCAGCGTCTCGGCGAGATCCCCGTCGCGCCGCGCCAGGGCCTCGACGATGGCGGCGTGGTCGGCCACCGATCGTTCGGCCCGCTCCGGCCGGCCGATCAGGGACCAGCGGATGGCGCGGATGTGCAGGAACAGGGTCTCGGTCATCTCGGTGATCAGGGCGCAGCCGCCGAAGCGGATCAGCGCCTGATGGAAATCGATGTTGGCGGCGGCGAACCGGTCGGGGGCATCCGCCTCCGCCGCCTGGCCGGCGATCATGGCGCGCAGCGCCTCGATCTCGGCCGGGGTGGCGTGCTCCGCTGCCAGGCGGGCGGCCATGCCCTCCAGCGCGGCCCAGACCACGATCAGCTCGCGGATCTCGTCCCGGGTCTTGCGCACCACGAAGACGCCGCGCCGCGGCATCGACCGGACCAGCCCTTCCTGCTCCAGGAGCGCGATGGCCTCGCGCACCGGGGTCCGGCTGATGCCCAGCGCCTCGCAGAGCTGCCGCTCGTCGATCCGGATCGGACGGCTGTGGCCGTAGATGTTCATGCGCACGATCGCATCGCGCAGGGCCTGGTAGGCCTTGGCCTTGTAGCTGGCCTTGGCGGCCAGCGGCGCGACATCGAGCGTCACCCCATCCACCAGCATTCGGCGTCCCTGCCCCAGATCGTGCGACCGGCCGCGAAGGCTCTTTGGTCGACTGAATTCAGAATTTTGTATACCAGAAGAATCGGTCCGGCAAGCGAGGAAAGCGGATGTCTTCGTCTTTTTTTACTCGCTCCGCGGACAGTTTATGTTGCGATGCAAAAAGATGGCCGCGCCACGGCGTGGCACGGCCCAGTCGGGAGGAAACTTGTTGCGGCGAGTGGGCCTGCTTGCCTCGTCCCTTCCTGTCATGCCCGGGCTTGATCCGGGCATCCAGAGATGTCGATGCCGTTCTGGATGGCCCTGGATCGCCGGGTCAAGCCCGGCGATGACAAACGGGGGGAGCGGTTCCTACTTCACGCGGCCAGCGACTTG
>NZ_VCCH02000185.1 GCF_005938675.2 Mycobacterium sp. KBS0706 | reverse complement strand
GAGGGCGCCTGCTAAGCCACTGATTTTCCTGCGAAAAACTGGAGCGGGCGAAGGGATTCGAACCCTCGACCCCAACCTTGGCAAGGTTGTGCTCTACCCCTGAGCTACGCCCGCTCTGGCGCCGCGGCGCCGCAGCGCCGTCGAGGTGGCGGGTTATATCCGATGCCGCGGGATTTGCAAGCACCTAAATGCGGAAATTTTGCGCGCTCGACCGAGGTGCCGCCGGATGTCGGCCGGGGCGGGCTTGGAAGCGCGGCCGCAGCCTCGTATAACACCGGGCCATGACCACACCCGACAGCACCGCCCCCGACTCGTCCCTGGCCGCCGCAGCCCGCCCCTGCGCGACCCCCGCCGACCTGTTCGCGCGGCTGCGCTCGCTCGGCATCGAGGTCTCGACGCATGAGCACGAGGCCGTGTTCACGGTCGAAGAATCACGGCACCTGCGCGGCCTGCTGCCCGGCTGGCACTCCAAGAACCTGTTCCTGCGCAACAAGAAGGGCCAGGCCTGGCTCGTCGTCTGCGAGGAGGAGCGCCGGGTCGACCTGAAGGCGCTGGGCGAGCTGCTGGGCGCCGGCCGGCTGTCCTTCGGGTCGCCCGACCGGCTGATGGAGGCGCTCGGCGTCACCCCCGGCTCGGTCACGCCCTTCGCCATCATCAACGACGGCGCCCGGCAGGTCACGATCGTGCTGGATGCCGACATGATGCGGCACGGCACCCTGCACTTCCATCCGCTGGTCAACACCATGACGACGGCGATCGAGCCGTCCCGCCTGCTCGGCTTCATTGCCAGCTGCGGCCACGAACCCCATATCGTCGATCTCGACCCCGTCACCCTGCCGGCGGAGCCGGCGACCGTCACGCCACCGGCGGAGGACGCGCCGGCCGGCGGCTGACCCCGCCGCTTGCCGCCGCCGGCCTTCGGCACAGATCAATACCAGACCTGGGACAACGCCATGGACGCCCTTCTCAATGCCGCTTCCGGCGGCGCCGTACCGGTGATCAAGGACAGCAACACCGCCGGCTTCCGCGCCGACGTGATCGAGGCCTCGATGGAGGTGCCGATCGTCGTCGACTTCTGGGCCACCTGGTGCGGCCCGTGCAAGACGCTGGGGCCGCTCTTGGAGAAGCAGGTCCAGGCCGCCGGCGGCAAGGTCCGGCTGGTCAAGGTCGACATCGACCAGAACCAGGCGCTGGCGGCGCAGCTGCGCATCCAGTCGGTGCCGACGGTCTATGCCTTCTACCAGGGCCGGCCGGTCGACGGCTTCATGGGCGCGGTGCCGGAGAGCCAGGTCAAGAGCTTCATCGACAAGCTGGTGCAGCTGGCCGGACATGATTCCCACGACCATGTCGACGAGTTGCTGGCCGAGGCCAAGACCGTGCTCGACAGCGGCAACGTCGAGGAAGCCGCCGGCATCTACCAGCATGTCCTGGCACATGCCCCGGACAGCGCCGCCGCCGCGGCCGGCCTGGCCCGCTGCCTGATCGCGCTGGGCGAGATCGAGCAGGCCAAGCAGTTCCTGGACAGCGTGACGCCGGAGATGGCGCGCCACGCCGACATCGCCGCGGCCAGGACCGCGCTGGAACTGGCCGAGCAGAGCGCCGTCGCCATCGCCGGCCTGGCCGGGCTGCGCCAGCGCCTGGAGGCCAACGCGAACGACCACGAGGCGCGCCTGGAGCTGTCGACCGCCCTCTACGGCGCCGGCCAGCGCGAAGAGGCGATGGACGAGCTGCTGGAGCTGTTCCGTCGCGACCGCGAGTGGAACGAGCAGGCGGCGCGCAAGCAGCTGGTCAAGCTGTTCGAGGCGCTGGGCCCGACCGACCCCCTGACCCTGTCCGGCCGGCGTCGGTTGTCCTCGCTCCTGTTTTCATGAAAACGGGGCCGCGCGCGCCCGGCTTCGAGGACCTCGGCACCGACCTGCCGGTCTTCCCCCTGCCCGGGGTGCTGCTGCTGCCGCGCGGCCTCCTGCCCCTCAACATCTTCGAGCCGCGCTACCTCGCCATGGTCGAGGATGCGCTGGCCGGCGGCCGGCTGATCGGCATGATCCAGCCGCGCCCCGGCAGCTGGGGCGCGGCCCCGCCGCCGCTCTACGCCGTCGGCTGCGCCGGCCGGATCACCAGCTTCGACGAGACCGATGACGGCCGCTACCTGATCACCCTGACCGGGCTGTGCCGGTTCCGGGTCGATGAGGAGCTGGAGGAGCGGCGCGGCTATCGCCGGGTGCGGCCGGGCTGGACCGGCTTCGCCGCCGACATGGCCGGACCGCCCCCGGCCGAGATCGACCGCGCCGGGCTGGACCATGCCCTGACCGAGTATTTCCGCATCGCCGGCCTGTCCGCCGACTGGGAGGCGATCGGCCAGACCCCGGATGAGCGCCTGGTCACCTCGCTGGCCATGATCTGCCCGTTCGAGCCGCAGGAGAAGCAGGCGCTGCTCGAAGCGAAGGATCTCTGCGAGCGCACCCAAGTCATGCTATCGATCATCCGGATGGCGATCCATGGCGGCCATGCCGGCCACGTGCGCCACTGACGGCCCCTGTTCCCGGACCCCGTGCCATGACCGATACCTCCGACAGCGTCGCTGCCCCCGGCAACCCGCCCCCCACCGGGGTCGATCCGCGGCTGCTCGAGATGCTGGTCTGCCCGCTGACCAAGTCGCTGCTGCGCTACGACGCCCGCGCGCAGGAGCTGATCTCGGACCAGGCGCGGCTGGCCTATCCGATCCGCGACGGCATCCCGATCATGCTGATCGACGAGGCCCGGCCGCTCGACCCCGACGCGCGGCGCTGATCCCATGTCCGCCATGGGCAGCCCGCCTTTGACCGGCAGCGCCGCCCGGCCGGTCGAGATCCGGCTGAAGCGGGCCGAGCGGGTGCTGGAGCTGCGCTTCGACGACGGGCTGCACGTCACCCTGTCGGCCGAGCTGCTGCGGGTCGAGAGCCCGTCGGCCGAGGTCCAGGGCCACGGCCCGTCGCAGAAGACCATCGTCGGCGGCAAGCGCAACGTCGCCATCACCGCGGTCGAGCCGGTCGGCCATTACGCCATTCGGCTGGTGTTCGACGACGGCCACGACACCGGGCTCTATTCCTGGACCTGGCTGCACGAGCTGGCCACCCGGCAGGACGAGCTGTGGCGGGCCTATCTCGCCGCGCTGGAGGCGCGCGGCCTGTCGCGTGACCGATAGGGCCGACGCCCTGCCCGCCGCAACCGCCGCCGCCCTGGCCGGCCTGCGGCGCTGGCTGGGCAACCAGGCGCTGATGGCCGGGCCGGTGCAGGACGTCGCCTGCGGCTTCGCCGACGGCCTGCTGGCAGCCGGCATCCCGCTGTGGCGGGCCTATCTCTCGGCCACCACCCTGCATCCCGACATCGAGGCGTTCGGCCTGACCTGGACCCGCGACGGCGGCCGGGAAAGCGAGGCGTACGGCCACGGCTCCTGGGGCAACATGTCCAGCCCCAGCCCGATCTACGACGCCGTCCTCGCCGCGCGAGAGGCCGCGATGGATCCGGCCACCGCCCAGGCCGAGGACATCGTACCGCTGACCCGCTACCGGCTGGAGCAGGGCCAAGGGGTGGAGCGCTATCCGATTCTCGCCGAGCTGCACGCCGCCGGCGCCACCGACTACCTTTGCTTCATCATCCCCTTCGGCTTCGACGGCACGCTGCACCCGCTGCGCACCGGCGCCTCGGTCACCCTGGCGACCGACCGGCCCGGCGGCTTCACCACGGCCGAGGTGCGAGCGCTCGACGACCTGATGCCGGTGTTCGGCGCCGCCATCCGCGCCGGCATCGACCTCGCCGCCTTCCGCACCGTGCTGATCACCTATCTCGGCCGCGATGTCGGCCGGCGGGTGCTGCATGGCGAGATCCGCCGCGGCTCGGTCGAGACCATCTCGGCCGCGATCCTGGTCGGCGACCTGCGCGGCTTCACCGCTTTGGCCGATGCCCTGCCGCAGGACCAGCTGGTTGCCATGCTGGACGATTATCTCGACGCGCTGGCGACGCCGGTCGAGGACCGCGGCGGGCAGGTGCTGAAATTCATGGGCGACGGCCTGCTGGCCACCTTCGCCTTCGCCGAGGACGACCCGGCCGGGACCTGCGGCCGGGCGCTGGCCGCCGCGGCCGAGGCGCTGCAGCGGATCGCCGCGATCAATGTCCGGCGCGCCGAAGCGGGCGTTCCGGTGATGACGCTGGACGTGGCGCTGCATGTCGGCGACGTGCTTTACGGCAATGTCGGCTCGGGCCAGCGGCTGGACTTCACCATCATCGGCCCGGCAGTGAACGAGGCCGCCCGGCTGGAGAATCTGTGCGGCGTGCTGGGCGTGCCGATGGTGGTCAGCCGCCGCTTCGTCGAGGCGCTGGCGGCGCCGCAGCTGTTCCGCTGCCTCGGCCTGCAGACCTTGCGCGGCGTGCGCGCCCCCGTCGAGGTGTTCACCCCGGCCTGAGGGCGCGGCTCCTCGGATGACAGCCGCCGCGGCGAGCGGGCCAGAGCGCCCCGGCGTCTTCCGGCTTCGACAATCTGCGAGGCGAGCTGGAGCGCGCCGCGAAGCCGAGATGGCAGATGACGGATTTGATAGCCGGCTACGCCATAGGGCGTAGTTGACTTCGAATAGCAGCTTATGGGAAACATAAAATTCGAAATAACTTTTATGATTATAGTCTGATATCAGAGCGGTACTCTAGAATCGGATCATATAATCATATTCATGCAGGAACCTGATGCCTTGGAGGCAGTCCTATGTTCGATATTCATCTAAACAAATGAAACTCTGAAAAGTCAGCCACCATCCCGTCGGCTGGCAGATCACATACTCAGACTAAGACACCGTCGCTCAACTGCGTTCTGTGCATCGATCCGGAACGTCGAGCTACTTCTCGTGCCCACGATTGCCGGAAGTCAGATGATCTTATCGCCCAGGATTCCAACCAGCCGTTGACGAATCCATTGCCATACTGATGGGGAGGCATTTTTTCATGGCGACACTCTTTGGCACGTCCGGAAACGAAACTATTTCCGGGACCGGTACCACTGACACGATCTATGGCGGGTCGACCACCTCGCCCAACGGCACCGGCAACGACACGATCAATGCCGGGAACGGCGACGACGTCGTCTATGGCGGAGATGGGGACGACAGCCTCAACGGCGAAAGCCAGAACGACACGCTGATCGGCGGGGCCGGCAACGATAGCCTGAATGGCGGCAGCGGCACTGACACGGTGGACTACAGCCAGGATGGCGGCTCGGGCGCCGTCACGGTCAACCTCGCCACCGGGACTGCGACCGACAGCTTCGGCAACACCGACACGCTCAGCAGCATCGAAAACATCATCGGCACTGCGCTGAACGACACCATCGTCGCCAATGTCTCGAACTTCACGGACAACAGCTTCAACGGGGGCGCCGGCACCGACACGGTCGATTATTCGGCCTCGTCCAACGCCCTGACGGTCAATCTGGGCACCGGCTCGGCCACGGGGACCGGTATCGGCACCGACACGCTCACCTCGATCGAGATCGTCAGGACCGGCAGCGGCAACGACACGCTCACCGCCGCCGCTGCCGGCAGCACGCTCATCGCCGGCATCGGCACGGATCAGCTGAACGGCGGGTCCGGCAATGATACTCTGGTCGGTGGCAGCGGCAATGACACGCTGAGCGGTAATGGCGGTACCGACACGGCCGACTACAGCCAGGACGGGGGCTCCGGCGCCGTCACGGTCAACCTCGCCACCGGAAGCGCGACCGACAGCTTCGGCAACACCGACACCCTCAGCAGCATCGAAGACATCGTCGGCACGGGGCTGAACGACACCATCACCGCGAATGTCACAAACGGCGCCAGCAATGCCTTCATCGGCGGTGCCGGCACCGACACCGTCACCTATGCGGCCTCGACCAATGCCCTGACGGTCGACCTCTCGGCCGGAACGGTGACGGGCACGGGCGTCGGCACCGACACCCAGAGCGCGATCGAGATCATCCGGACCGGCAGCGGCAACGACATCTTCTCCGCCGGCGCCGGAGGGCTCGGAGGTGTGACAACCCTGGACGGCGGGTCCGGCAACGACACGCTGACCACCAGCGGCGCCGCGCTCGACCTCACCGGCAAGACCCTCACCAGCATCGAGCAGATCACGACGACCAACGCCGCCGGCACCGCCTTCACCACCGGCAACGTCGCCACAGCGCTGCTGATCCATGGGGCGGGGGGCGGCGACAGCGTCACCCTGACTGGTGCCGCCTTCACCGCGGCGCAGATACAGCAGCTGTTCTCGCAAGGCATCGAGACCGTCATCGACAGCGCCGGCACCCACGTGCCGAATGCCGCGCCCACTGCCGTTGCCGACACCGGCACCGCGGTGGAAGACGGCGGCCCCGTGATCCTGACGGCGGCGAGCCTGCTCGCCAACGACACCGACCCGGATTCCGGCGACACCAAGACCCTGGTCTCGGTGAACGGCACGGGCGCGCTGGGCTCGGTCAGCATCAATGGCGACGGCAACGTGGTTTACGACCCGGGCACGGCCTTCCAGAGCCTGGCCGCCGGCGCCACGACGACCGACACCTTCACCTACACGATGCAGGACAGCGCGGGGGCGCAGAGCACCGCGACCGTCACCATCACCATCACTGGGGTCAATGACGGCCCGACCGCCGGCACCGTCGCCGACCAGAGCACCGACGAGGACACCCCGCTCACCGTCGCCAAGTCCCTGATCCTCGCCGGCGCCGGCGACATCGACGGCGACACCGTCACCCTGACCGGCGGCTCGGCGCTGCACGGCACCGTCTCGCTCAATGCCGATGGCGAC
>NZ_VCCH02000184.1 GCF_005938675.2 Mycobacterium sp. KBS0706 | reverse complement strand
CTTCCTGCAGCAGGATGACGACCACGGCCGGCCCGTGCTGTCTGGACGTCTCGGTCTCAGCGGTCAGCCATGGAAGCGCGCCCATGTGCCACAGGAGGCCCGCCACCAGAAGAGCAGCCAGAAGCGCGGTTCCGCACACACCAAGCCAGAGGCGCATCCGGCCGGGCCTGCGCAAAGGATACTGGACCTGGGGCGCGCTCCACGCGGGAGCATCGATCTGGACCGCTGCGTCGAGCGGCACGCCCGGGGATGACGCCGGCGAAGTGTCGGCTGGCTGGCTCGTCGCATCCTTGGTGGTGAAGACAGGAACGTAGCTGCCTCTCGGTATGGTGATGCGGATCTCGTCGTCCTTGCCGCCAGCGACATAGTAGTAGTCCAGGGAACGGCGCAACTGAGTGGCCTCGACCCGGACGATCGGGTCGAGCTGAGGGTCGAAACTCGTATCGCGATCGAAGACCTCGACGCCGACGCTATAGCCCTTGATGCGGTCGGCCCGGCCGGCCAGCGTCTCATCGACGATGTAGCGGAGAAAGCGCCGGCTCCGCTCGGAGGCGCGGAATTTCGAGCTGGCCAGAATGCGCTCCACCGCCTCGCGGACGATCTCCGCCGGCGGGACAACCGGATCGGGGGCCGACATCATCTCGCCTCCTGTCCACATCTGCCATGAGGACATGTCGTTTGTCGCATGTCGCCTTTGGAATAAAAGTCTGCCGCCGCCTCACGGCTTTCACCTAGAAGGCAGACAAATATTTTGTCATATGTTAATGCGGAGCAAGTCGGTTCGCAGGGATGTGGCTTTAGACCTTGAGAGTCGATTGTGTTATTTGAGAGTTGTCACGTCAACTGCCTGCTTCAGGGGGGGCGGTGATATAGTACGCACTGGTCCGATTCTAGACGATCGAGGTTGCCGACTATAGCGCCGCTGTGTTGGACCAAGTCGATGGTGGCGGCCAGACAAGCATGGCCCGCTCCATGGATGAAGGTCCGCTCCGGAGGGCGAAGGCGCCGTTCGATCCCGCCGGCTTCGACTTCCGCTTCGGGTCGCGTGCGGTCAGGTCCGCTCTCCGACGTCGAGGCCGGTGGCCGCTTCCGGGCGCCGTCATTCGGCTGCGCCGACGGCAAAGGGCGGAAAGCGGACACTCCAGCGAAGGATCAGGAGTGTCCGGATGCCGCTGCCAAGCGGAAGCGCCGTGCCGCGACCGACATGAGGGTTGGCGCTTGGAGCCGGGGCCTCACAACGATGGCGAGCGAGGATCAGCTGCTCCCGTCCCCATGGGGCTGATGGTACGAACGTCGGCCCAGGGAAGAGGCTCCCCCCGGAATGGCAAACACACCTTGCCAAGCGGCGGACGGTGCCGCTGTCTACTAGCCCAGTCCAACCCAAGTGCGGAACAGTCATGGGCATTCCGAGCAGCATGAAAGACGAGCTCTCTCGCTGGAACAACGGGGTAGGCATTGATCTGGAGACGTGGGTGGCCTGCGAAGGACGGTTCGCCCTGGCCGCAGGTTATTGTTCGGTGTTCTGGCCAGGATTCGTTAAGTTCGAGCGTTACATCTTGCGGCGGGATTTCTCCGAGCCGGCCCTGCGATCATTCGAGAACTCGGAGGGGGCGACGCGGCAGTCGGTTGAAGCCGTGATGAACCACATCCACATCGCCGATATCCAGCACAGCGGCTGAGAGGACATTTCGGCCGACAAGATTATCTTTATCGGTCGAAGGTTGAGGGAAATTTACGAGGCGAAGCTCTTCTGGCAATTTCCGGATGGCCCGTGTGCGGTCGAGCTGTGGGAACCCCAGGACGAGCACGATTTCCAGGGCTATCAGCTCTCGTTCTGGCAGAAGGCCTGACTGGAACCGTCCGGAATGTGCGGGAGAAGCGGAGCTTCTGGCCGCGATCAATGAATGTCTCCGCAGGGTCGCGTGCGGTCATGTCCGCTTCGGGTGGGCCTGTCGGATGGCCGGTTTCGAGCAATATTCTCGGCCGGTCTGGCCAGAAAGGGCAGGCTGCGGCGGGCTTGAGCGATGCCCGGTGTCGGCGCACCCGCGCCGCGGCCGCTCATGGCGCGGTCCCGCCCGGCTGCGCCGATAGGGAATGGCGGCGACGGGACCCGCCGAGATCATCGAGGCGTCCCGCTCGTCACACGAAGCCCATCGACAAAGACGTCGAGCAGCTTGAGCACGGTCTTCTGCCAGCCGGGCTGATCGTGCATGTAGCACATGCCCACGAGCGCGCGCAGGAGGTCCTCGGCGCTGACGTCCGGACGGATCTCGCCGGCCGAGACGGCCTGGTCCAGCAGCGCGCCGGCGGCCTTGGTCAGGCGGTCGAACGTGTGGGCGTAGAGTTCCGACCGTCCATGCGTCGCAAGCGCCAGCGCTGCCAACATGCCCTTCTTCGTCGCGACCAGGTCGACGTTGGATCTGAGCCAGGAGCGCAGGGCATCGACAGGCGCCGCCTCGTCCTTCAACTGCTCGGCCAATGCCCCGAGCTGCTCCACCTCGCGCCGGTAGACCGCCTCGAACAGGGCGTCACGGGTCGGGAAGTGCCGGTACAGGGTGCCGATGCCGACCCTGGCCTGCCTTGCCACCGCCTCGAGGCTGGCATCCGGTCCGCCGGCGCTGAACACGGCCTTCGCAGCTTCCAGCACGCGCTCGCGATTGCGGATCGCGTCGGTGCGCGGCTTTCGGGTGGTCTTTGCCGGGTTCTCTTCCATATTCCTCGTCTGGCTGCCCATCCCGCTTGAAAAGCGGAGGGGCCCTCCGTATATTGTCCGAACGGACGCGCCTTCGAAACGCCCTATCGATCAAGGCGGGGCGCCTGGTGTCCTCATAGCACGCAAATCCGGCCGTTCCGGCCCCGCCGCGCCTCTGGTGCGGCCGCCATGTCTTCGACGATATCACCGATCGGAGTCCTGCATGAGTTTCTCGATCAGCCTCACCGTGAACGGTGCGCGGCATGACATCGAGCTAGATGATCCGCGGATCACCCTGCTCGATCTCCTGCGCGAACGCCTCGACCTGACCGGCACGAAGAAGGGGTGCGACCGCGGCCAGTGCGGTGCCTGCACGGTGCTGGTCGACGGACGCCGCATCAATTCGTGCCTGGCGCTCGCGGTCAGCCACGACGGGGCCGACATCCTCACGATCGAGGGTGTCGCCCGCGACGACGAGCTTCATCCGGTCCAGGCGGCCTTCATCGCCCATGACGGCTTCCAATGCGGGTTCTGCACGCCGGGCCAGATCATGAGCGCGATCGGCCTGATCGGGGAAGGCCAGGCCGGCGACGACCCCGAACGCATCCGCGAGGGCATGAGCGGAAATCTCTGCCGATGCGCCGCCTATGCCGGGATCACGGAAGCGGTGCTGGAAGTGCAGAAGACGCTGGCCGAAGCCGGCCGGAGGGATGCCGCGTGAACACCTTCGAATACGTCAAGCCCGCCACGATCTCCGATGCCGTCGCGGCTGCGGCCGAGCCAGGAGCCGCGTATTTCGCGGCCGGCACGAACCTGCTCGACCTGATGAAGGACGGCGTCTCCCGCCCCGGCCGCCTCGTCGACATCACGCGCCTGCCGGGGCTCGACGGCGTCGAAGCCTTGCCCGACGGGGGGATCCGCATCGGCGCCCTGGTCCGCAATGCCGACCTCGCCCACGACCCGGATTTCGCCCGAAGCTATCCGGCGGTGGCGGAGGCGTTGCTGTCCGGCGCCTCCGCGCAGCTCCGCAATGCCGCGACGGTCGGCGGCAACCTGCTGCAGCGGACGCGCTGCGCGTATTTCTACGACACCGCCAGCGCCTGCAACAGGCGCCAGCCGGGCTCGGGCTGTGACGCCCGCGACGGCGAGAACCGCCTGCACGCCGTCCTCGGCTGGAGCGAGGGCTGCATCGCCACCCACCCTTCCGATTTCTGCGTGCCGCTCGTCGCGCTGGATGCCGTGGCGGAGATCGAGGGCAGGAACGGCCGGCGCGAGATCGCCGTCGATGACCTTCACCGGCTGCCGGACGCAACGCCCGATCGCGAGACCGCGCTCGAGCCGGGCGACCTGATCGTCGCCATCCGCCTGCCGGCGACGGCCGCCGCATTCGCCGCTCATGCCCGCTATCTCAAGGTGCGCGAACGCACCTCCTATGCCTTCGCGGTCGTCTCTGCGGCAGCGGCGCTCCGGATCGAGGACGGCACGATCCGGGAGGCCCGGCTCGCGCTCGGCGGCGTGGCGGCCAAGCCATGGCGCGCCCGGGCAGCGGAGGCTGTCCTCGCCGGCGCCAAGCTGGGCGCGGCTACCTTCCGGCAGGCCGCGGAGGCCGCTTTGGCCGATGCCAGGCCCTCGGGCAACAACGCCTACAAGATCGAGCTCGCGCGCCGGGTCCTCGTCCGCGCCCTGACGGTGGCCGCGGCCGGCACGCCGGAGCGTCTCCCCGCCCTTCCAGCCTCGCCGTTCTCATCTGCTTGCGGAGCGCGCCACGATGACTGAGATCCGACCCACAGCCGGTCCCGCCCATGCGCGCCACGGCTCCAGCATCGGCCAGCCGCTGACGCGCCGTGACGGCATCCTGAAGGTGACGGGGGCGGCGCGCTACGCCGCCGACAATCACCCGGCGGGGATGCTGTATGCGGTCCTCGCGGTCAGCAGCATCGCCCGCGGCCGGGTGACGGCCCTCGACATCGATGCCGCCAAGGCCCATCCGGGCGTGATCGAGGTCATGACTCCCGGCAACCGGCCGCCGCTGGCGATGGATCCGGACGAGAAGTCGAACCCGTTCATGTTCCGGATCGACGTCCTGCAGAACGACCTGGTGCGCTACGCCAACCAGCCGATCGCGGTGGTGATCGCCGAGACGCTGGAGGCCGCGACCGAGGGCGCGGCGCTGCTGTCGCCGCGATACGAGAGCCTGCCGCCACGGGTCGGGCTGGACGGGGGCGAGAGCTTCGTGCCGCCGGCTGTCGGCGTCGGCAATCCGGCCCAGGTGCAGCGGGGCGAGGTCGAAGCTGCCCTCGCCGGCTCGTCGAACCGCGTCGACGCGACTTACGAGACGCCCGACCAGTACCACAATGCCATGGAGCCGCACGCCATCGTCGCCGTCTGGGACGGCGACTCCCTGTCGATCGACACGCCGAGCCAGGGTCTGGCGATGGCCCAGGGGCGGATCGCGGGGCTGTTCGGCATCCCGCCCGAGAAGATCCATATCCGCAGCCCGTTCCTCGGCGGCGGCTTCGGCTCCAAGGGCCTGGTCTCCGGTCCGCAGATCCTCGGCATCCTCGCGGCCCGGCTGGTCGGCCGGCCGGTCAAGCTGGTGCTGCGCCGCGAGCAGATGTACGGGCCGGTCGGCCATCGCGCACCCTCGCGCCAGACGCTCCGGATCGGCCTCGACGGCGAGGGCCGGATCACCGCGCTTGCCCATCACGCGAAGGTGACGTCGAGCAGCTTCGACGATTTCTTCGAGCCGGCGGCCGACGCCTCGCACACCCTCTACGCCAGCCCGGCCATCGCCAGCTCCCACGAAGTAGTCCGCGTCGACACCGGCACGCCGCTGTTCATGCGGGCGCCCGGGGAAGCCACGGGCTCGATCGCGCTGGAAAGCGCGATCGACGAGGCGGCCTGGGCCTCCGGGATGGACCCGCTGGCGTTCCGGCTGAAGAACTACGCCGAGGTCGAGCCGATCTCCGGCAAGCCGTTCTCTTCCAAGGCTCTGCGCGAATGCTACGCGGAAGGTGCGGCGCGTTTCGGCTGGTCGGGACGGCCGCTCGCGCCGCGACAGATGCGGGACGAGGCCGGCTTCCTCGTCGGCTGGGGCATGGGCACTGCGACCTTCCCGGCGCTGATGTTCCAGGCCCAGGCCCGCGCGGTGCTGCGGCGCGACGGCACTGCCGTCATGGAGACGGGCGCGCAGGACATGGGGCAGGGCGCCTGGACCGCCCTGGCCCAGATCGCGGCCGACGGTCTCGGGCTCGATCTCGATCAGGTGGAGTTCAGGGCCGGCTCATCCGATCTTCCGGATGCCGGCATCGCCGGCGGCTCGGCCCACACGGCCACGGCCGGGATGGCGATCCACGGCGCCGGCGCCGACATCATCGCCAAGCTGGCCGATCTGGCGACGGGCGATCAGCGGTCGCCCCTGTTCGGGGCGGGGAATGCCGGGGTGCTGGCGCGGAGCGGCCGCCTGGTCCGCCGCGACGACGAAAGCCGGAGCGAGAGCTATGTCGACATTCTCGCCCGCGCCGGGCTGGCCGAGCTGGAAGGCCGTGGCAGGAGCGCCGCGGACCCCGCGGCTCAGTCGGCCTATGCGATGCATGCGCACGGGGCGGTCTTTGCCGCGGTCAAGGTCGACCCCGAACTCGGCCAGATCCGCGTCACCCGCCTTGTCGGCGCCTTTGCGGCGGGACGGGTCATCAACCCGCGCCTCGTGCGCAGCCAGTACTATGGCGGCATGATCTGGGGCGTGTCCTTCGCGCTGCACGAGCAGGCGGTGATGGACCGGCGCTCCGGCCGAATCCTGAATGCCGATCTCGCCGAGTACCACGTCCCGGTGAATGCCGACGTGCCGTCGATCGATGCCCTGATGATCGAGGAGCACGATCCGCATGTGAACGCGCTGGGCATCAAGGGGGTCGGGGAGATCGGCATCACCGGCACCGCCGGGGCCGTGGCGAATGCGGTCTGGCACGCCACGGGAACGCGAGTCCGCCGTTTCCCGATCAGGCTGCGTGACCTGCTGACGCCGGCATCGGACTAGCCGACTGGGCAAGCGTCAAACGTGACGGCCCTAGGCGTTGCCGATACTGAAAGGGGGGTGCGGATGAATGGAAGGGTCTGCACCCCCGCGGCAGGCAGGGAGCACCTCCAGCCTCACCAGGCGGGAACCGTCAGGCGCGCTGGAGTCAGTGGCCCGCTCAGGCGCATCATGCGGTCACGCTCCGCTAATTAAACCTGGATGTAGTAGCCGGTCCGATAGCTGCGCCTGCGCGGGGCTGCCGGACGAGGACGGGCGCTGCCGCGGTGAGTGATGTCCGCTTTGGTGAGCCGGGCACGATGTCCGGAT
>NZ_VCCH02000183.1 GCF_005938675.2 Mycobacterium sp. KBS0706 | reverse complement strand
ATCCCGCCGGCGACGCCGGCGATCACGTCCTGCTCGTCCTTGTGCAGGTCGCGCATCACCGACTTGACCCCGGCGGCGACCGCGGCCCGGGTGCCCATGCCGACGCTGTAGCCGACCACCGGATTGGCGGTGATGGCGCCGACCGTGCCGCCGGTGGCGATGCCGCTGACATCCGCCACCATGCTGCAGCCGGCCAGCGGCAGCAGCACGGGCAGCAGGTGCAGCAGCCGCGGCAGGCGCCACCCCCTCACTGCAGCGATCCCCACCGCTCCGTCGCCGGCTCGGCCGAAGCCCATTTCCAGGTCTCGCCATTCTGGCAGATGACGGCGACATAGAAGGCCTTGTCCTTCTCCGCCTCGACCGAGAACACGATCTCCTTGCAGGCCAAGGGCGGCGCGCCGATCAGCCGGCTGACCGTGACCTGGCCCTGCTCGTCCGCTTCGATCGGCACGTCGTGCGAAATGTCCCAGCGCGCCACCTGGCCGACCGCCATCGGGCCGGCGACCGTGGCGATCCGGTCCTGCTCGGCCTGATGCACCTTGCGCTCGCCATATTGCAGCCCGGCGCTGGCGACCGAGCGGACGCCGAGGCCAATGCCGGTGGCCACCAGGGCGTTCTTGGTGACGGCCGTGGCCGCCGCCGCGCCGCCGACGCCGGCAAGATCCGCCGTGCCCTCATGCAGCAGAGAGCTGCAGCCGCCGAGCGACAGGGCTGAAACCAGAAGGAGAACTGCAATGGAGGCTTTGCACGTTCTGGCAAGCATCGCACCGACTTGAGCCACGGTCTTCGGACTGTCGGCCCGAATTGCGAATCACCGTAACATCAACTTGTTACAAATGTCGATGAAGGTGGAATCTCAATTTCTGCCGACTTCGGAAGCATGGCCTGCCGCGCCCCGGCTGGCGGCACCGCGGCGCCGTGCTATCGTGCGGCCGGCGCCGGAGATCGGAGGAACGCCTTGGGTCGTGTGATTGCAGCCGTCGCCTACTCCGAAGGGCGCCGGGTTGCCGAGATCGCCCTGTCGGAGGGCAAGAGCTGGTCGGACAAGCCCGGCCATGTCGTCTGGATCGGCATCCACGAGCCGGAGGAGGCCGAGCTGCGCGACGTGGCGCAGCAATTCGGGCTGCACCCGCTGGCGATCGAGGACGCGCTGAACGCGCATCAGCGGCCGAAGCTCGAGACCTATGGCGACACCCTGTTCGTGGTGCTGCGCACCGCGCACCGGGTGAAGGACCATACCGAGTTCGGCGAGACCCACCTCTTCGTCGGCCCCGGCTATGTCATCGCGGTGCGGCATGGTCCCTCCTCCTACACCAAGGTGCGGGAACGGGCCGAGGCCAACCCCGCGCTGCTGAAGCATGGCGAGGACTTCATCCTCTATTCGATCCTCGACTTCGTGGTCGACAACTACACGCCGGTGGTGGAGGCGATCGAGGCCGAGGTGACGGCGCTGGAGCAGCGGGTGCTGAAAGTGCCGCTGACCGCCCACGACATCGAACGGATCCACGCGCTGCGCCGCGAGCTGATGGTGATCCGCCGCACCGTCACCCCGACGGCGGAGGTGTGCAAGCAGCTGGAGCACACCGAGTCGGACTGCATCAACGAGGCGATGCACCCCTATTTCCGCGACGTCGCCGACCATGTGAAGCGGGTCAGCGACCATATCGACGCGCTGCGCGAGATCGTCACCCACACCTTCGAGGCCGGGTTGCTGCTGGAGTCCTCGCGCCAGAACCAGGTGCAACGGAAATTCGCCGCCTGGGCCGCGATCCTGGCGGTGCCGACCGCGATCGCCGGCATCTACGGCATGAACTTCGAGAACATGCCGGAGCTGCGCCTGCCCTATGGCTACTACATGGTGCTGGGCGGGATCGCGGCCCTGTGCGGCTTCCTGTACTGGCGGTTCAAGCGCTGGGGCTGGCTTTAGGCAGGCTTCCGTGCGTCATGGCGGCGGGGTGACCGGGCCGCAATACCGGAACTCGCGGCCATTGATGAAGATCTTCCCGCTCCGCCAGAACACGGACCCGTAGGTCCAGGACTCGCCCGCGCTCCCGCCATGGGAGCAGCTCAGGGACCGGCCCCGTCCGCGCTTCACCACGAGGCAGACTTCGGAATTGTCGATGATCAGCCGCGAGGGGTAGTGGTTGTCGAAGGCGATCTTCTGGATGTTGACGGCCCGGCCGACCCACGCCCGGTCCAGGCTGCGGTCGACGGCGATCGGCCCCTCCCGGCACATCGCCTCGGTCGGCGCATAGAAGCCGTCCCCCGTGCTGGGCCGGCTGAGGATCAGCACCGTCATGATCACGGCCATGGTGGCCACGGCGGCGCCGATCCATGCCAGGGACCGTCCCATCATGCCCGCTCCCGATTGCACGGGAGAGGTCATAGCAGGGCCGCGCCGGTCAGGGTACGCTGTCCGCTTGCTTTCCCGCCACCCCGGCGAAGGCCTGCCGTTGCGCCTCGGCCCAGCCGGGCGGGAATTTCGCGAACAGGATCGGCGGGGCCAAGACCCGCTGCCCCGGTACGGCCCCGCGCAGCCCCGCCGCGCCGGAGTCCGGCCAGACCGGCACCGCCTCCGCCGGTCCCAGCGCCTGCAACACCCGGCCTGCGGCATCGGGGATGAAGGCCCAGGCCGTCACCGCCGCGACCCGGACCAGATCGATCCCGGTGCGCAGCACCGCCGCGGCCCGGCCGGGATCGCTGCGGATCGCGGTCCAGGGCGCCTGCTCGGCCAGATAGGCATTGGCCAGGCGCCAGATTGCCCTGACCTCCGCCGCCGCCCGGCGCAGCGCCAGATCCCGGTGATGGCCGCGCAGATCGGCCAGATGCCGGTCCAGCGCCGCGGCCAGGCGATGCTCCGGCTCGCCCGCGTCACCGCCCTCCGGCACGACGCCGCCGAAGCGCGCCGCGGTGAAGCTCAGCACCCGGTTCACCAGGTTGCCGAAGCTGTCGGCGAGATCGTGGTTCACCTCCGCGGCGAAGCGGCCGAAGCCGAAATCGGTGTCGCCGCCCTCCGGCGCGTTGGCGGCCAGCCACCAGCGCCAGGCATCGGCCGGGGCGAGGTCAAGCGCGCGGTCGAGGAACACG
Source organism: Mycobacterium sp. KBS0706 (assembly GCF_005938675.2). Classification (GTDB taxonomy): domain Bacteria; phylum Pseudomonadota; class Alphaproteobacteria; order DSM-16000; family Inquilinaceae; genus Inquilinus. Next base: position 4,098 of record NZ_VCCH02000183.1, on the reverse strand, counting down.
CCGCGGCCCTCGCTGGTCGAGAACTTGCCGCCCTCATAGGTCAGCCAGTTCACGCCCTTGATCACGTCGACCGTCTTCCAGGGCTCGCCGGAACCGAGCAGCGTGCAGGGGAAACCGATGGCGTGGAACGGCACGTTGTCCTTGCCCAGGAACTGCAGGTACTCGACCTCGTCCGCCTGCCACCACCAGCTTCGCCAGTTGCGCCGGCCGGGGTCGGCGGCAGCCCAGCCCTGGGCCGCGGCGATATAGGCGATCGGCGCGTCGAACCAGACATAGAACACCTTGCCAGCCCGGCTTCGGCACCGGCACGCCCCAGGCCAGGTCGCGGGTGATGCAGCGGTCGCGCAGCCCCTCCGCCAGCCAGCCGCGGGCGATCGCGGAGACCAGCGCCGGCCAGCCGCGGCGGCTGCCCAGCCAGCGTTCGAGCTCCCCGGCCAGGGCGGACTGGCGCAGGAACAGGTGCCGGGTCGGCCGCCGCTTCAGATCCGTAGCGCCGGACAGGGCCGAGCGCGGCGCGATCAGGTCGGTCGGGTCGAGCGTGCGGGTGCAGGCCTCGCACTGGTCGCCACGGGCGCGGTCGTGGCCGCAATGCGGGCAGGTGCCGACGACATAGCGGTCGGGCAGGAAGCGCCCGTCGGCCGGGGACCAGACCTGCTCCAGCACCCGCTCGGCGATCAGGCCCCGCGCCTCCAGCCGGCGGAAGAAATGCTGGGTCAAGGCGTGGTTGCGCGGATGGGAGGAGCGGTCGAAATGGTCGAAGGACAGGGCGAAGCGCCGGTAGATCGCCGCCTGCACGGCGTGCTGCCGCTCGCAATAGGCGGCGACGTCCAGCCTGGCCTCGGCGGCGGCCAGCTCGGCCGGGGTGCCGTGCTCGTCGGTGGCGCAGAGGAACAGCACCTCGTCGCCGACCTGGCGGCGGAAGCGGGCGTGGATGTCGGCCGGCAGCAGCGACCCGGCGAGGTTGCCGAGATGCTTGACGCCGTTGATGTAGGGCAGCGCGCTGGTGATCAGAACCTTGGCCATCGGGGCCTCCTGTTGGCGTGACGGCGCCGGACCGCGGGTACAAAAAACCCCTCCGCGGGAGACCGGGAGGGGCGGGTCCGACGCGTCGCGCGCGCCAGGCTTCAGGCGCGCGTCACCCCTTCCGGCAGATCTCCTGCAGGACGGGCCGGCGCATTCGTGCGGCACGGCGGAAGAGGGGCATGGGCGACATCCGGTGGTTGACGCCCCGATGATCCGGCGTCCCGCGGCCCGATGCAAGCGCCGATCCCCGCTTGCCAGCGCGCCGGGACTGCGGTTCAACACGGCATGACCGATCCCATCGACACCGAAGACCTGCAGCCGGCCGCGTCGGACGCCGAGTGCCCGCGCTGCCTGAAGCCGCTGGCGCTGTGCGTCTGCGACACGGTGGTGCCGATCGAGAACCGGATCGGCCTGTTGATCCTGCAGCACCCGCAGGAGCAGGCGAAGGAGCTGGGCACCGCCCGGCTAACCGCGCTGCACCTGACCGACGCCGTGTTCAAGATCGGCCTGTCCTGGCCCAGCCTGGCCGCGGCGCTGGGCCGGCCGGCCGACCCGAAGCGCTGGGCCGTGCTGTATCTCGGCTCGATGCGGCCGGAGGATTTCCCGCCGGGACGCGAGCTGGTTGTGCTGGACAGGAAGGGCGCGCCACTGCCCGAACAGGACTCGGCGCTGGACGAGATCGAAGGCGTGGTGGTGCTGGACGGCACCTGGAGCCAGGCCAAGACGCTGTGGTGGCGCAACGCCTGGATGCTGAAGGGAAGGCGCATCGCGCTGAAGCCGCAGCGCCCGTCGCTGTACGGCAAGCTGCGGCGCGAGCCCCGGCGCGAGGCGCTGTCGACGCTGGAATCCGCCGCCTTCCTGCTGAGCCGGCTGGAGGGGCGGCCGGAGATCGAGGCTGCCCTTCTGGCCAGCTTCGCCCGGATGCTCGATCGCTACCGCGCCAGCCAGCCGGCACGCCCGGCCCGGCCGGATCGCCGCCGGCCGCAGCAGCGCCGCGGCCGTCAGCGCTAGCCCCGCCGCTCCGCCCGCAGCAGGGCCAGCGCCGGCAGCAGCGGCAGCGCCGCCACCAGCGCCAGGATGCCATGGGTGGCGTCGAAGGCGGCCAGCGCCCCGCTCGGAAAGGGCGGCCCGGGCGGCAGGAACAGGCCGAACAGCGCCACCGCCAGCGCCGCGCCGATCGAGGCGCCGGTGCGGTCGAGGATGTTCAGCAGCGGCACCCCGTCCGGCACTCGCTCGCGCGGCAGCGAGGCCAGGGCCACCGTCATCGCCGGCATCGCTGCCAGCACCATGCCGAAGCCGCGCACCGCCAGCACGGCGGAGAGCCAGAGATAGCTGGTGTGCGCCTCCAGGAAGGCCAGCGACACGGTGCCGAGCACGGTCAGGACGGTGCCGGCCAGCACCAACCGGCCGCCGCCGAAGCGGTCGGCCAGCCGCCCGCTGAGCGGCATGGCCAGGGCGATGCCGAGATCCTGCGGCAGGATCAGCAGGCCGGTCATGAACACCGTCTCGTGCCGCACCAGCAGGTAGTAGAGCGGCAGCGCGATCTGCGCCCCGTAGACGGTGAAGCCACCGCAGAACAGGATCAGCCCGGCCGGGCCGAAGATGCGCTCGCGCAGCAGGCGGATGCGGATCAGCGGCGCCGCCATCCGCCGCGCCCGCAGCCCGAAGCCGGCGACCAGCAGGAGGCCGAGCAGCAGTGCGCCGTCGGCCATGGCCGCGCCGAAGCCGCCGGCCTGGGCGATGGCGAAGACGCCCCAGGTCATCAACGGCAGGCCGAGGGTCAGCAGGATCAGGCCAAGGATGTCGAGACTGTCGGCCTCGCCCGCCTGGGCGCGCGGCAACCAGCGCCAGCCGGCCAGGAGGGCGGCGAGGCCGAGCGGCAGGTTGATCCAGAACAGCCATTGCCAGCCCTGCCAGGCCAGCAGAGCGCTGCCGACGGTGGAGCCGATCGCCGGGGCCAGCACCACGACGATGCCCATCGTGCCCATCAGCCGTCCCATCCGCCCGGGCCCGGCGGCCATGCCGAGCAGCATCTGCCCGACCGGCACCAGCAGGCCGCCGCACAGGCCCAGCAGCACCCGCGCCGCGATCAGCTGCCCGGCCGTGGCGGACAGGGCGCAGGCGACCGAGACCAGGATGAACAGGATCAAGCTGGCGAACCACAGCCGGGTCGGCCCGATCCGCCGTGCCGCCCAGGCGCTGACCGGAATCGAGGCGGCCAGGGCCAGCAGATAGCCGGTCGCCACCCATTGCATGGTGTCGAGCGTCGCGCCGAAGCCCTCGCCCATCGGCGCCAGGCCGATGTTCACGATCGAGGTGGTGAGCCGCGACAGGAAGCCGCCGACCACCAGGATCGCCGCCTGGCGCCACAGCCCGGCCGGGATCCTCTCCAGCGATGCGGCCGGTGCAAGGGCGGCCATGGCGAGTCCTTATCGATGATAAATTTATCACTGATAAGGAGCCGATCGCGGCTAGGCTGTCAAGCGGGCATTGGAGGCGGTTCGCTTCCCCTCAGTCGTATCCCCGCGAAAGCGGGGATCTCGTCGGGGCCTGACCGGCGAGGGATTCCCGCTTTCGCGGGAATGACGGAAAGGGGAACCGGCGAGGCGGTGGGGAGCGGACCATGAAGCTGCAGCGGGACGCGGTGATCGGGACGGCGCTGGATCTGCTGGACGAGGTCGGCATCGACGGGTTGAGCACCCGCCGCCTGGCCGAGCGGCTCGGCGTGCAGTCCCCGGCCCTGTACTGGCACTTCAAGAACAAGCGCGCCCTGCTCGACGCCATGGCCGCAGCGATGATGGAGGCGGCCGGGATGCGGCGAACGGTCGAGTCCGGTGCCGACTGGCGCGACTGGATGGCGGAGGATGCCCGCCGGTTCCGCCGGGCGCTGCTGTCGCGGCGCGACGGCGCCCGGCTGCACGCCGGCACCCGGCCGGAGCCGGCGGAGTTCGCCGCGGTCGAATCCGAGACCGCCCTGCTGTGCGCACAGGGCCTCAGCCCGGCCGACGCGCTGCGGGCCGAGATCGCCATCGGCCGCTACGTGGTGGGCTGGGTGCTGGAGGAGCAGGCCGATGC
>NZ_VCCH02000182.1 GCF_005938675.2 Mycobacterium sp. KBS0706 | reverse complement strand
GCTTCTGTGAGCATAATCGGCCCTTGTAGTCATGGGATATAAAGCGCTGGTTTCGCGACAAAACCTGAATATTGAGATTAATTGAAGGCAAGTAACATAAAGATGCGATTGACTCGCTTGCTCTATATGATAAGAAGCCTTTCAACATGGGTGCTCGAGGAATTATTTCACACCACAAGGCTGCGGAATCCGATACGACTGCTGGTATATCGATTCTTGCATACAGTTCGGCCCCTCTATCCAGCTGGGGCCGCAGCCCGCATGCGTCAATTGGGAGAGAACATCGGAGCGCTGGGGCAAATCCTTAGGCGTTCCCGGCGCATTCTTTCTCATTGATCAGCATCTGACCGCCGGAGCGCGGCTGTCTGCAACCGCGACCACTGCGTTGCAGATTCGGTATCCCAATCGTGAACAGAGGAATGGACGATGGCCGTTATCAACGGAGACGCGGGTGGCAATCGCCTCACTGGCACTGACCTTGCCGATACGATCAATGGTCGAGGCGGCGCCGACTACCTGTTCGGTCTTGCCGGAGCTGACGTGCTCAATGGCGGGGACGGGATCGACGTGATCGGCTACGAGGTCTCGCCCGCCGCGGTTTCGATCAATCTTGCCACCGGCTTTGCAAGCGGAGGCCACGCCACCGGGGACCGGTGGACCAACATCGAAGACGTGGGCGGCAGCGGCTTCGGCGACCGTCTCGTCGGCAATGACGGCTCCAACGTGCTATGGGGGAATGGCGGCGCCGACTACCTGTTCGGTCTTGCTGGAGCTGATGTGCTCCATGGTGGGGACGGGATCGACGTGATCGGTTACGAGGTCTCGCCTGCCGCGGTTTCGATCAATCTTGCCACCGGATTTGCAAGCGGAGGGCACGCCACCGGGGACCGGTGGACCAACATCGAAGACGTGGGCGGCAGCGCCTTAAACGACACGCTTGTCGGCAACGCCGGCTCCAACGTGCTGTGGGGCAATGGCGGTGACGACATTCTCGAAGGTGGCGCGGGCGCGGATAGGATGGAGGGGGCTGGTGGCACCGATACGGTGCGATACAGCGGCTCGGCTTCGGCCGTCGTAGTCGAGCTTATCGCCGGCGGGGGAAGCGCGGGCGACGCCGCTGGAGATCGCCTGGGCTCCATCGAGAATGTGGCTGGTTCCAGCCACGACGACCGCGTCTCTGGCAATGGCGGAGCAAATGTTCTCGACGGCGGCAATGGGAACGACATCCTCGAAGGCCTCGGCGGCGCCGATTACCTGCAAGGGGTGGCGGCGACGACGTGCTCCGCGGCGGGGCCGCGGCCGATCAATTGAATGGCGGCGCCGGCAACGACATCGCCAGCTACTATGGGGGCACAGTCGGCGTGACTGTCGACCTTGCGGCCGGAACCGGATCCGGCGGCGATGCCCAGGGCGACACCTTTGCCGGGATCGAGAACGTCAACGGCAGTCAGGCCAATGATGCGCTGACCGGCAACGCCGGCACGAACGTCCTGGCCGGCTGGGACGGCGATGACGTGCTTCGCGGCGGGGCTGGGGCCGACACGCTCGACGGCGGCAACGGTGACGATCTCGCCAGCTACTTTGCCGGCACCGTCGGGGTGACGGTCGACCTGGCCGCGGGCGCCGGCACGGGCGGCGATGCCCAGGGCGACACCTATGTCGGCATCGAGAACGTCAACGGCTCGACCGTGGCCGACCGGATCGTCGGCAACGCCCTGGCCAATGTGCTGAACGGCTGGGCCGGCCAGGACGTGCTCACCGGCGGAGCCGGGGCCGACCTCTTCGCCTTCACTGCCGCCTCCCATAGCGTCGTCGGGGCGGCCGACCTGGCCACCGACTTCAGCCATGCCCAGGGCGACCTAGTCGACCTGTCGGCGATCGATGCCGATACCGGCGCAGCGGGCGACCAGGCCTTCACCTTCATCGGCTCTGGCCTCTACACCAGCCTCGCCGGACAGTTGCGCGCGGTCGTCGCCAGCCCGGGGATCACCACCATCGCCGGCGACCTCAACGGCGACGGCGTCTCCGATTTCCACATCCAGCTCACCGGCAATCTGACCCTGGTCGCCGGTGACTTCGTGCTCTAGCGACGGCTGACTGGGGTGCCCTGACGGGCACCCCAGTCGTGTATTCCGACCATGCGCCGACCGCGGGGGAGCTTGTCGTGCGACGCGTAACCGCCCGGTGAAGGCCGTCTTGCGGGGGTGACCGGTGGATGCGGGATGCTGGCTCGGAACTGGAGCTAGCGGTAGTGCAAGATCGATGTCTTACCCGGTCGAGATCATGAGCCGCGTCGAGCGGCGTCGGCGGTTCGGCGAGCTCTACAATGCGGCGCGCCGGCCAGGGCCCGTGACCGAGGCGGCGTGCTGGAGCCACGGGCGACGCAAGTTCTTCGTTCTGGCCGACGTCGCCAAGGCGCCGCTGGCGATCGAGGCCGTGCGCCGGATCGATGCGATCTTCGCCATCGAACGCGAGATCAACGGCCTGCCAACCGCTGAGAGATGCGCCATCCGTCGAGAGCGGACGGCCGCCCTGGTGACCGAGCTCGAGACCTGGATGCGCGCCGAGCGGGCCCGGCTCTCCCGCCACGCCGAGGTCGCCAAGGCGATGGACTACATGCTCAAGCGCTGGCCCGCCTTCACCCGCTTCCTCGACGACGGCCGGATCTGCTTGACCAACAACGCGGCCGAACGGGCTCTTCGCGGCATCGCCCTCGGCCGCAAGGCGTGGCTGTTCGCCGGCTCCGACCGCGGCGGCGAACGCGCCGCCGCCATGCTGACCCTGATCGAGACCGCCAAGCTCAGCGGCGTCGATCCCCAGGCCTGGCTCGCCGATGTCCTCCGCCGGATCGCCGATCACCCAGCCTCGCGGTTGCACGATCTCCTGCCGTGGCGCTGGTGCCAGGCCGCTCACGCCGTCCCCGCCTGATCACCCTCAACGGCGATCCCGGCTGTTGCCCTCGCTGGTTAACCAGAGCAGCCTGACAGTTCGGTACCTGCGCCACCGACCACGCGCCCGAGGGACAAATGGCACCTCAAGATTGGAAAGCGATACTGTTGGCGCCCGTCGCGGAATCGCTGAAGAGCCGCGGCTTCCGGAAGAACGGGATGCGCTTCCGAGCAGACCGGTGCGAGGCCGAATTGTCTGTCGCGCTGCAAAGCAGCCAAACAAGCGACCGCTATCACCTGAAGGTCACCGCCAACCTGAGCATCCATCTTGGCGTCTTGGACCGCGACCCTACCCTCTTCGCACCGGAAGGACATTGGCGACAACGCATCGGCCAGTTCATGCTCGGACGCCCCGACCATTGGTGGCTGTGCCACGACGAAGAGACAGCCCAACGCGCAGGCGAGCAGATCACCGCCATTCTCGAGACGGCCGCCCTTCCTGAGATGGAGCGGCTAGCGTCGAGCGAAGCGCTCCGGGACCTATGGGCCGCCGGCTGCTCGCCTGGCTTGACCGAACGCCAGAGGCAGGAGTTCCTCGGCAGGCTCAGACAATGATGTGCTGTGCGCCTGTATCGTCCCCGACGGTCTCCACCGGATGCTTACTGCGACGCTGCAGAGAGACCAGATTTATCCGACGGAAGATTCTGCTCGAGCGTGTTAGGCCTCCGTGTCTGGAGAGGGCTGCGCAGCAGACGTTCGCCACCAATTGCCGTCGCGTCTCCAAAGAGCCGACAGCGGACCAAGCATAAGGCACGGCCTCTCGCTGCGCATCATGACCGCTCAGGGTCGCGTGCGGTCATGTCCGCTCTCCGGCGCGAAGCGCGATGGCCGCTTTTGAGGCGGCCCGCAGCGGTCTGGCCGTCCGCGAAGGGCGGAAAGCGGAAGTGAGCAGAGGTGCGGATGAAGACGTCGCGTCCCCAGCCGCTTCGGGTCGAAACGGACCGGGTTCGCTCTCCGGAGCTAAGGGCGATGACAACTCTCGGGGAGCCAGCCTCGGCGTGGCTGACTGGGAACGGCGGAACGCCGCGCTAGGCAGCGGTGCGACGTCGGCGCACTTCCGAATGAAAAGCGCGAGAAGCGGCTAAAGCCCTTTGTCACACGGCCTCCCCGCTCCGATGCGTCGGCGTGGTGCTGCGCGTCAGCGCGGGGCTGGCGCTTGGCGAACAGGATCCGGCAATCCCGCTCGATCGCCGCATTTCTGCCATTGGAACGAAATTTCATTGAATTGGAAACAAATGGCTTTGCCATTGCTCTCAAGTTTGTTACTCAGTCGCTTTGGTAGGTGATTCATCCTACTTATCATTGCATTTTTGTTTAGCTCTCGTTCCCGAGGGCGGTTTTGGTGCATGCCACCCGCATCGGTGGGAACGACAACCCAGACGAAATCTTGGAAGGGGACCCTGCAATGGCGATTTGGAACGGCACGGAGGGTGCGGACGACTACAGCGGCACCGCTGAGAACGATACCATCAACGGCCTGGGCGGCAATGATCGACTGATCGGCATGCAAGGCGATGACCTCATCGATGGCGGCGTGGGTGACGACGAGCTTCACGGCAGTTGGGGCAACGACACATTCATCGGTGGGGACGGCTTCGACATCATCGCGTATCTCAACTCGGATGCCGCTGTCGTCGTCAGTCTCAACTCTGGCCAGGCAGAAGGTGGCTTTGCCGCCGGGGACCAGTGGAGCGGCGTCGAAGGCGTGAGCGGCAGCCAGTTGAACGACACCCTGCAGGGCGATGCGGCTGCAAACACGCTCCTCGGCATCGAGGGCAATGACCGGCTCATTGGCTGGCAAGGAGACGATGTCATTGATGGCGGCGCGGGCGACGACGAGCTCCACGGCAGCTGGGGCGCCGACACGCTCAATGGCGGGGACGGCATCGACCTGATCGCGTACCTCAACTCGGACGCCGGCGTCACGGTCAATCTCACCACCGGCGAGGCAGCCGGAGGCTTTGCCACCGGGGACCAGTGGACCGGCATCGAAGGCGTGAGCGGCAGCCAGTTGAACGACCTTCTGATCGGCGATGCGCTTGCAAACACGTTCATCGGTCTTGAAGGCAGCGATACGATTAACGGCGCCGCGGGCAACGACACGATCGACGCTGGCGCCGGCAATGACAACCTGAACGGCGGTGCCGGAGTTGATGTGATCGACGGCGGCGCGGGCATCGACACGGGGGACTACAACGGCAGCGGATCCGCGGTGACGGTCAACCTGGCAACCAACGCTAACACCGGCGGCTACGCCGAGGGCGACACGCTGACGAATGTCGAGAACCTGCAGGGCAGCACCTTCGGCGACACCCTGACCGGCGATGGTGCAAACAACATCCTGTCGGGCCTGAACGGTAACGACGTGCTCGACGGTGGCGCCGGCTGGGACACGCTCGAGGGTGGCAACGGCGATGACCAGCTGACCGGCGGTGCCGGTGGCGATCTCCTGCGCGGCGGCGCCGGTGCCGACCACCTGGCCGGTGGCGCCGACTACGACATCGCGAGCTACTGGGATAGCGCCGTGGGCGTGACGATCAACCTCCAGACCCAGGTCAACACCGGCGGTACGGCGCAGGGCGATACGATTGCCAATGACATCGAGACGATCAACGGCAGCAATCACGACGACGTGATGACCGGCAACACCCTGGGCAACGCGCTCATTGGGTTCGACGGGGACGACATCCTCAACGGCGGCGGCGGTGACGACGTCCTGCGGGGAGGCAGCGGCGCCGACACGCTGAACGGCGGCAGCGGCAGGGACTTCTTCAGCTTCACAGCGGTTTCCGACAGCACCGTCTCGGCCGCCGACACGATCGAGGACTTCCAAACCGGGGACGTGATCTCGGTTCGGATGATCGATGCCGACGACGATGCCGGGAACGGCGACACGGCTTTCAGCTTCATCGGCGCCGCCGCCTACACTGGCGTCGCTGGCCAGCTGCGCTATGCGTTCACCAGCCCCGGCGTCACCACCATCGCCGGCGACATCGACGGCGACGGCACCTCGGACTTCCACATTCGTCTCGACGGCGCAATCACGCTGCAGGCCTCTGACTTCATGCTCTGACCTTCTAGCTCGGGCGTCTCGTGCGCCCGAGCCATTACCCTCGTCGCGTGATCGAGAGCTGGATCCGCGCTGCACTGGTCTGCCTCCGAACAACGCCAAACCCGTCCTTCTCTCGCCTCCGCGCCGCGCTCACCCCCAGCCGCGACCGTTCAGTAGCCCTCCGGACGGCGCTGGCGACTGCCGTCAGCGAAAAAATGGCCGGGGGCAGTCTGCCCTGCTGAGTGGCAGCTTCGGGTCCAGGCCGTGTGAAAAGACTGCGGTCTGCTACACTGCCGGAGGGCTGAGCGGGGGCAGGCGTGAAGCGTTTCGTCGAGGGAGAGGACCGCCATCAAGTCACGTTGCTGCCGGACTGCTTGGACGACTACGTCGGGGAGGACAACCCGGTCCGCGTCGTCGAGGCCTTCGTCGAGGAGTTGGATCTGGCGGGTCTGGGCTTTGCCGGCGTGGTGCCGGAGGCGACCGGCCGTCCGTCGTACCACCCGGCGACGCTGCTCAAGATCTACCTCTATGGCTACCTGAACCGGATCGCGTCGAGCCGGCGGCTGGAGCGGGAGACCCAGCGCAATCTGGAGCTGATGTGGCTGACCGGCCGGCTGATGCCGGACTTCAAGACCATCGCCGACTTTCGCCGCGACAACGGGCCGGCGATCCAGGCGACCTGCCGGCACTTCGTGCTGCTGTGCCGGCAGTTGAAGCTGTTCTCCGAGGCGGTGGTCGCGATCGACGGCAGCAAGTTCAAGGCGGTGAACAACCGCGACAAGAACTACACCCCGGCCAAGCTGAAGCGCCGGATCGAGCAGATCGAGGCCAGCATCGTGCGCTACCTGTCGGCGATGGACGCCGCCGACCGGCAGGAGGGCGAGGTGGCGCAGGCGAAGTCGGCGCGGCTGCGGGAGAAGATCGCGGCGCTGCGGACGCAGATGCAGGAGGTCCGCGCGATGGAGGCAGTGGTTCAGGCCGCGCCCGACCAGCAGGTCTCGCTGACCGACCCGGATGCGCGCTCGATGGCGACCAGCGGCAAGGGCACCGGCATCGTCGGCTACAACGTGCAGGCCGCGGTCGATGCCAAGCACCACCTGATCGTCGCCCACGAGGTGACCAATATCGGCAACGACCGCGCCCAGCTCTCGACGATGGCGCAACAGGCTCGGGACGCCGGGGACTACAAGGCGCTGACCGTCATCGCCGATCGCGGCTACTTCAAGGGCGAGGAGATCCTGGCCTGCGATCAGGCCGGCATGACGCCGCTCGTGCCCAAGCCGCTGACCTCCGGCGCCAAGGCCAAAGGACGGTTCGGCAAGCAGGACTTCGTCTACATCCGCGAGGCCGATGTCTATCGGTGCCCGGCCGGGGAGCGGCTGACCTGGCGGTTCAACCGGGTCGAGGACGGACAGCTCCTGCGGCATTACTGGACCACGGCCTGCCAACGCTGCGCCCTCAAGGCCCGGTGTACGACCGGCAAGGAGCGCCGCGTCAAACGCTGGGAGCA
>NZ_VCCH02000181.1 GCF_005938675.2 Mycobacterium sp. KBS0706 | reverse complement strand
GCCCTAACCAGCCCATAGAGGCTTGCGCCGTAGATCGGGTCGACCAACCCGTAAACTGGGGACGACAGCTCGACGGCGCGGCGTTTCCTCTACAGGCGGAACACCCCCAGTTGAACAAACAGTCTATCCAGCCGGCAATGCGGCGGCCTCTCAAGGCCTGGAAAGCCGAGGTATCGGCTACGATCGCGGACTGTACAGAATTCGTGAATCTGTCCCATCCACAATTCCAAACTTCTATTTAATCTGATCAGACATTAGAAGGATGGCGACCCCGGCTGGACTCGAACCAGCGACCGTCCGCTTAGAAGGCGGGTGCTCTATCCGGCTGAGCTACGGGGCCGTATCCAGGTCTTCGCGTCCGTGCTCAGCGCGGCCGCGGGCGGAAATTGTCGGCATAGTTGCGCGGCACCACCCGGCGCTCGTGCTCCGGCAGCACGGAATAGGCGATGCTCTTGCGCTCGGCGAAGGCGATCGCCTCCTCCTTGCTCGGGAAGGTCAGCTGGACCTGATTCAGCGTGTCGCCCGAGGCGACCCAGCCCATCAGCGGTTCCGGCCGGCGCGGCGTCGCCGGCTCGTATTCCAGGACCCAATCCTGGACCTTGCCGCGGCCGCTCTGCATCGCGGATTTGGAACGACGATATATGCGCGCCTGCATGCTTCGGCCGACCCTCTGGCTGATCCCGGGCCCCCTCCTACCATCAAGCTCGATCGATGGAAACAGCGGGATGGTCGGGGCGGAGAGATTCGAACTCCCGACATCCTGCTCCCAAAGCAGGCGCGCTACCAGACTGCGCTACGCCCCGTGACCCGAACGCCGCAGGTTTCCTAGAGGTTTTGCAGTGGGTTGGCAAGGAGCATCTGCAGGCTCAATGAGAACAAAACAGCATCCATCCGGGCATCCTAAAGCCGGGAGTCCCGACATAGTCCCGACCAAAGTTCCATATTTGTTCACACAATCTCACCGGCAAGGACCTGAACTGCCGCCGACGCAAACACGAGTCACTGACATCCAATTTCCGGGCGCAGGTGACGATGGACAAGTCGATGCCAGTGGGCGGCTATGCTATCGCGAGCCTTGCAAGCGGCATCTTACCGCTGCGTCCTCGCCTGGCCCCTTCAGCCGCTATCACCGACTCAGCTTCAAATCGGGGACCCGCAACCGCGGTTGTTATCACTTCGGGTCGGGGCGCCGGCCGGCGGCCGGCTGCGAAGTCAAGGATGGCCATCAGCTCGCCGCTTAGCCGGGCCTTGACCACTCCCCTGCCCTCGCCCGGCGTCAACACCACCTGCCCGACCAGTGATCGGATCGCCTCCGCCGCTTCGTCCCGGGTCTCGGGATGTGCCAAGGTCTCCGTGAGTTCCCGCACCTTCCGCCGGTAGATCTCAGCCACGTTCGGATGCACATCCGAGATGTCGGCCGGCGCCTCGTTGAGCCGGGCCTCGATCTCAGCCTTCTGTTGCTCCAGTTCGTCCAAGCGTGCCTTCATGGATGGCTGGTACATGCCGTCCTCGATCGCCTGCATGATGCCGCGGATGCCGCGCTCGATCCGGACCAGTGCGGCGCGGTCCGCCTCTTCCCGCGCCCGCCGCTCATGGTTGTCGTGATTGGTCCGCTCAACGCAGGACCGCACCGCCTCCGCCACCGCCTTCGGCGAGACCAGCGTCTCGGTCAGCCCCGCCAGCACGCGCTTCTCAATCTTCTCCCGCGTGATCGTCCGGGAGTTGTCGCAGCGCCCACGCCGGAAGTGCGCGAGGCAACCATAGCGGCCCGCGGCCATGATGCCGTATTTGCCGCCGCAGCAGCCGCAGATGAGCAGACCGGACAGCAGAAAGGCCGGACGGCGCAGGCTGTGCATCGTCTTCGCCCGCGCCTTGCGCACCGCGATCGTGGTCGCCTCGAACTGTTTTGCCAGGACTGTCTGCCGCGCCTTCACCGCCTGCCACAGCTCATCGTCGACGATGCGCAGCGCCGGCACTTCGGTGCGGATCCACTTCGCCTCCGGGTTTGGCCGCGACACCCGCCGGCCAGTGGTCGGGTTCTTGACGAAATGAAGCCGGTTCCAGACCAGCACCCCCGCATAGAGCTCGTTGTTGAGGATGCCGGTGCCGCGGGAGGCATGTCCCCGGATGGTGGTGTCGGCCCACTCCCGGCCGAGCGGCCCCGGGATGCAGTCAGCGTTCAGCCCGGTCGCAATCGCATGCGGAGAGCGGCCGGCAGCGAACTCCCGGAAGATCCGCAGGACAACAGGCGCCTCGGCCTCGTTGATCCGCCGCTCGCCACGGAGTGGGTCGCCCTCGGCATCGGTGCGCTTGACCACGTCATAGCCATAGCAGAGCCCGCCGCCGGACCGGCCCTTCTCCACCCGGCCGCGGATGCCGCGTCCTCGGTGCCGGAAAGTCGATAGCGGTGAATGACGGAGCGGACGTTCTCGGCCCAGAGCATCCCGCCGAAATCGTTGGCGTTCTCGTGGTTCACCTGTCGATAGCCTCGGTCGGTCACGAGGCGGGCGCGGATCTCCAGATCGATGGCAGCCGAGACCAACTCGTCGATGTGCTCCTGGTCGAGGACGAAGGCGGACATGACAGTCTCCCCTTGCTTCGCGGCAGCGGGTTGATGCCGCTGCATCAACCCCTGCCCGTCCGGCGAGGACCGGGGAGTGGGGGCAAGGGCGGCCGTCAGGCCGGGACCAGAGCCACGCGCAGCCGCAGGCACTGCGGCGAGCATGGCGAGGACCCGCCCCTTGCAGGGCGAGGGGCAGAGCCCTTCGCCCCCTTCAGAAGTACGTGGACGTCAGAGTCGGGCTACGCACGCAGGCCGGCTCATTGTCACGTCAACCTTGGTCTCACTCAGCGTGTTCCAACGGGACTGATGTTCTGGTGGCTGGGGTAGATGAGGCCGTCACACTCAGTGATTCGGCCGCGTCCGGCGAAGTATATAGCAAGAAGGATCAAGACGAATGATATCGAGTACCTGAAGAATGAGCTCGCCGATGAATGGATCGGGGAATGAGAGGACGCGCTTCATCCGAGTGAGCCGTTCGCCTTACCCCTCTTAGCGTCTGACCGCGCGGAACACGACCTGACTATTGAAGAGCGGGATCGCCTGAGCCGTCAGATGCCTTCAACGAGCGGGCCCGCTACGGATCTCAGTGGGCCATTTCAGCTTAGCCCGGCCCAACTGCGCCGATCATGCGTCCATCGAACTCATCAAGTGATACTGATTCAGAGACGCTGAATGTAGAGTTCTAGCTGCCTGCTTCGGTTCGATGGGCTGGGGCGGCGCCAGATACGTAGTTCTCCTTACGTATCCTTCACAATGCACCGGTGCCGCGTGGAGGCGTATGACTGACGCACATCAAAGATGTGCAGCGGAGACCGCCATGCAGATGCAACCTGCTCTCTCGATCTCCTCGTCGCGGAACTTCGCTCCCGCCGTGCCGCAGACGATCTCTGGCGACGAGGCAGTCGATGCTCCGGCCGGACTTGCCGCGCTCGGTGCCGTGCTCAGCCTCAACCGCGGTGCCGCTGTCTACCGGGAGGGCGACCCTGCCCTGCACTGGTATCGCGTGGTCTCTGGCACTGGCTGCACCAGCAAGCTCTTGCCCGACGGCCGCCGCCAGATCGGCACTTTCCTGCATGCCGGCAACTTCTTCGGCTTCGACGCCTTCGACGAACACGGCTTCGCCGCCGAGGCCCTGACCGACATGGTCGTGATCCGCTACCCTCGGAAGCGCACCGACGCCCTCGCCCTGACCGACGGCGCCGTCAATCGATGCATCCGTGAGATCGCCTGCCGCTCCTTAACCGCCGCCTACGAGCGTCTGCTCACCGTCGGTCGGAAGACCGCGACCGAGCGCGTCGTCACCTTCCTGCTCGAGTTGGCGCGCGGGGCCCCGGACGGGCGGACGGTCAGCCTCCCCATGTCGCGCAGCGATATCGGTGATTATCTTGGCCTGACGCTCGAATCCGTCAGCCGCATCCTCTCCGCCCTGAAGCACGATGGGCTGATCGAGATGGCAGGAGCGCACCGCCTGGTGCTGCTCGACCGAATCGCACTGGAGCAGATCACGGCAGGCGACGAGCCGGCGGTTCGACTAGCGCGGGCGTGATCGCGGTCGCTCCGCTTTTGGAACCATGATGCGGATGGCTCGGCTCCGTGTACAAAGACCTCGCCCTTGGAACCGGCATAATCTCCATGACGGTCCTGCTGCATACGATCGGCTTGATGATCCTGACCCGGGTTACCGCTGATCTCGGGCGGTGGTGCCGTCTTAATCGACACGCCCTTGGCCGCACGATTTCGATGGTGGCCACAGTGCTCGGACTTTTTGCCATTCATACGGTGGAAATCTGGCTCTGGGCTCTCGCCTATGTGGTTCTCGGCGCCTTCACGGCCGTGCACGATGCCCTCTACTTTTCGACAACGACGTTCTCGACGATCGGTTACGGCGACCTGGTTCTCGACTACGATTGGCGCCTTCTCGGAGCACTCGAAGGCGTGAGTGGCTTTTTGCTCATCGGGTGGTCCACCGCCTATCTCGTTGCCGCATCCACCCGCCACGGGCCATTCCGTCTCGGCGAGCATTTCTGATTGGTCGACGAAGGGTGGGACGGGGGGTTCGCGGCCTCCGGCAACAGCGCATTGATCTCACTCAAAGCGGCGCCTTATCGCCGCGGTGGGCGGGGGAGGCCCGGTAGGCTGTTGACCTGGGTCAATGCGGCTCGCGGCTCGTGGCCCTGGAATGCGATGGCAATGTTCCAGAGGTCGAAGACATGAAACGCTATCTGATCTTGTGCGCCACCGACGGGTCGGCCGCCGCACAGAAGGCCATCGAGTTCGCTGCCGAGCTTGCTCGGGAGAAGCTCGGAGAGCTTCTGGTGATGCATGTCCAGCAGGCCCTTGGCAGCGAACTCATGCCCCAGGGCCTTGAGGAGCTTGAGCGCGTCGAGCATATCCGCGTCACCGAAGCCGACATGCTCCGCAGCGCGGCCGCACGCATTGCCGAGGAGGGGGTCCGCTATGCGCGGGAGTGCGGCGCACCGAGTGTCGAGAGCCTGGTCGCCGACGGTGACCCCGCCCGCCGGATCATCGAGACGGCAAGAGAGCGCGGCGCCGGGCTCATCGTGATCGGGAGCCGCGGCCTGGGTGATCTCCAGGGCCTGCTTCTGGGAAGCGTGAGCCATAAGGTGGCCCATCTCGCGCCGTGCACCTGCGTCATCGTTCGTTAATCACCTACGTGCAGACCATGTCCGGAGAGATGCGATGAAGTCCGACAGCGAGATCAAGTTTCACGTCGAGCAGGCCCTCCAATCCGATCGCCGGTTCGATGCAGCCGATATCTCGGTCGCGGTGCAGCGAGGGGTCGTGACGCTCTCGGGCTTTGCCCGAAGTCAGCTCGAGCGCTACCAGGCCGAAGGTGCTGCGAGACGCATCTGGGGTGTCATCGGCTTGGTGAATGAGATCAAGATGGGCCCGGCCAGCGACGGAGAGCGCGCGGCCCCTGAACCGATCCGCGCCGCCGCGCCAGGGCTGCATCGGAGATAGGGCGCCGCCGAAGGATCTCGACCACCGGAGAGAACACTTCCCGCGCCGCCGTCTCACGTGCGGCAGACGCCGTCGAGCTTCCCTCTAGCCAAAGCGGTTGCACAGCCTCCAGCGTCATCAGGTTCCGAGTGAACACGCTGGGTTGCAACCTTGGGGATGGTCCGTAACGAGCTGAGCGCCTGAAGGGTCTGCCAGCCCTCGGAACGCGCCTTCAGAACGTGATCGTTGCACGCAGACCGAGAACAGCTGCATCGCCGATCATCTTTGATGGTCGGCTGGGATCGGGGATACCGCCCCCCGGGCTGAAGACGTATTGAAAGTCTGGCTGCAATGTCCACCACGGCGTGATCTGGGCCTGGTAGGTCACCTCAAGCACCGTCTCGGCATCACGGATCGGGCGCGGGTTCCCCGAGACGGTGACAGTGTCCGCGTCAAGATTCCTCGCCGTGTCGCCGATCCGCGAATAGATGACGCCGATGCCGGCCGTGTCGTCGGGACGGCCCCGGATCATCCCCTTGTAGTTCGCGCCGGCATTGACATAGAAGCTGATCTGGTTTCGGTCGCTCGGCGCCGCCATGATGCGCCCAAACAGTCCGAGGCCCTGGTCCTTCGTCCCGGGGACCCGATAGATCATCTGATCCGCGAGAGCGTAGATTCCCCAATCTCCACGATGGAGCAGCGGCACGCCGTTGCTCACCGGCTCGGCCAGGGACAGACCGTCGGTCCCGAAGCGCTGATCGGGAAAGGAGTTTGAATTGTACCAGGCGCCCACTTTGTAGGTGCCGGGCAGGCCCGTATCGGTCCCGGAGCTGTTGACCGAATATTCAACCTCTCCAATCAGAAGGGCGCCCTTGTCGACGCGAAACGAGGTGCCCGAGCCATTGTCGTCGGGATCGCCATTGTAGAGGCCGACCAGCAGCGCCAGATCGTCCGTCGGTTGAACTTTGACCCGCACACCCGGCGTCGCAAAGGGATAGGCCGGTCCTCCGGACGGCAGGTCGATCGCGGTCAGCGTCGCCCAACCGAAGCCGGAATTGACGAACAGCCCGCCGTACTGGCTGACGGCGAATTCCTGGTCCGCTGCCTGCTGACCGATGCGGATTGATACCCCGCCATTGAGGATCGACTGCTCGTACCAAAGCTCGAACAGACGCGTGGACGGTTTCGCTTCGATGCCGCTGGCGACGTTCAGGTTGTCCAGATTGTTGGCGCTCAGTCCCTTCCCATGGATCTGGAAGCCGCTGACGTTGAAGGTGCCGCCCCCGAACCCCAGGAGCTTTTCCGTGTCGACAGAGAGCGTCGCCAGGGTCGCGCCCTCATAGATCACTCCCCTGTGGACTCCGCCGGTGATGTTGCCGAGGACCTCGCTTGTCTCCTGTGCCTTCAACTCAATTCCGATGTCCTCCAGGCTCGCACGGACGCCTCCCAGGTCCCCCAGCAGGGTGTCGCGATCCCGCAGGCTAATACCGGACTGCGTCGTCGGCTCGGTCGCGGGGACCTGACTGGACAACGACGACGGCGGCACCTGCGCAAGAGCCGACGACGCCATCAGGAGTCCAGAACTCAGGACAACGGCAGCGAAGAAAGAGTTCCACATTCGGACGAGCACGTCCCCATCCATCGACGCCGCCGTGACGAAATCCAGACGCATGACGTGACCCTGCTCTTGAAGGAGCGATCAGGCATGGTGAAGCTGCATGTCCTGCACGGGATCGAGTTTCGCGCGGCCTGCAGCGACTGCTGCGCCATCCCTTCCGGCGCAGCAGCGTCCGACCGGTACAGGCCTATCGTTGCTCGCCACGTGATTTTCCTCGCACTGCCGGTGTCGGCATCTGACGCCGGAGAGGCGGACTACTGCCAAACAATCTCCGATTACTAAGAGGCTATGGTCGGAGCTGCCGGCAGCGCCATCGCACCAAGGAATTGCGCGGCACTCCATTCGTTGCGCCGGCCTACACCTTGGTTTGGGATCATAACCACCAGACCGCCCCGACCGGAG
>NZ_VCCH02000180.1 GCF_005938675.2 Mycobacterium sp. KBS0706 | reverse complement strand
ATGTGTTGCACTCATCGGCGGCCGAGAGTGTCACCCTCACCTCCGGGCCGAGGACGCACCGCTCGGCCGCGTCCAGAACGATCGCATAGAGGCTGGCCAGGGAGTTGGATGGGACTGATGCCTTCCACCATTGGATGACATAGCCGTCGTCATCGTAGTGGGAGGGCTTGATTAGCTCGACATGAAATCGCATGGCCAATGCTCCTTGCATACCGCGAGAGCAGACGGAGGATTTCCGCGGCCGCAGGCTGATCAGTGACGCCGGCCTGCCTCCTCGCGGTCGATAAGAAGTGCACGCGCCTCGGATAGCGATGAGGAGGGTTCAAGCAATTCCTCCGGTCGGTCAGGGACCAACGTAGCCCCAGCCTTAAAGGAATAACTTAGTGAGTAATTCAGCATAATGCCAGAATTCCCAGGTATTACTCATCATCTTCACACGAACACTATCGTGACATTTTCAATTTGGCAATGAAATTCGGATAATTTTTTCGTGCTTCGATCATAGATCCGGTCTCAATTGATATTGCCGCACGAGGGCCCGGGCTCAGACGCCCCGAGACCGCCCTCAATGGATTTGCGGGCGATGACCACGCGGGTCAATTGGCCTGATAATGGTCCTAGAGCACGCGCTGCTTCGTCCGTGGTAGCGTGTTGCCAGATTGCAATACAGAAGGCGACGGCATGCCCCGGCAAAGCTGCTGACCGGCAGCAAGCAATGAGGATCTTACGCTATGATCAATCAAGATTTCACTAGGGAAATTATGCGCTCGCAGTTGTTGCGGGGCAGGGTGGCTATAGTTAGGCTCCAGACTCAATCAGATCCAGAAGAGTAGCAAAGTGGCGAGGGCGACGGCGGACAAGAAGTTTCGAGCCAGCTTGTCGTAGCGGGTGGCGACACGTCTGAAATCCTTTAATCGGCCGAAAGCATTTTCGATCAGATGGCGAGACTTGTAGCGGGCCTTGTCGAGCGGGATCTTGCGCTTGCGGTTGGCCTTGCCGGGGATCACCGGCCGGCCGCCGCGGGCGCGGATCATCGCGCGCAGGCTGTCGGCGTCGTAACCCTTGTCGGCGATGAGATAGCCCAGGCCAGCCGCCCGCTCGATCAGCTTCGGCGCGGCAGTGATGTCGGCGACGTTGCCGGGGGTGAGGTCGAGGACGAAGGGACGGCCGATCACGTCGGTGAGCGCATGGATTTTGGTCGTGTTTCCGCCGCGCGAGGGTCCGATGGCCTGCGCCTTGGCCCCCCTTTTCCGCCGTAGGCGGCGCGCTGGGCCTTGACGTAGGTGGCGTCGATCGCGGTGGCGGCGGTCGCCGCGCCGGCGCCGGCCAGCGCTTCGAGCATGCCCGTCCAGAAGCGCTTGCGCGACCAGCGGTTGAAGCGGTTGTAGATGGTCGTGGCCGGGCCATACGCCCCGGGGCAATCCTGCCAGCGGCAGCCGGTTCTCAGGACGTGGAAGATCCCCGACATGATCCGGCGGTCGTCCTTGCGCCGCGCGCCAGGCTGGTTCTTGGGCATGAACGGTTCGATCGCCGCCCACTGCTCGTCGTCGAGCCAGAACAGGTTGCTCATCAGCCGCCGCTCCCTCCAGGTCGATCCCGGATCCCAGAGAATCACGGCCTCTTTGTTCACTCGTTAGGCTGATTGAGTTTTGACCCTAGTCAAAAGGCCATTGTAGATGCTATGCATAGGAGGCGATTAGACACAAATGAGGCTGAGAGAGTTCTTGGATGCTTGATAAGTTCTCGAAGAATCCTCAGGAGGACTCTCGCCGATCTTGAGCATAAGGAGCCGCTCTAACAAAGGAATGTCTATCTCTAAACATTACCTCGCCTGCTGCACACAACAGGATCGGTGGCTATAACCGCCGCATATCGCGTGGTCATCTTCTCAGGATGTCTCCCTTCCGCCCTTGTCGGACGGCCGGGCCGGCTATGGGACGCCGGAAAGCCGCCACTGCGCTGGCTTCTCTTGATGCTCGAACACGTGCCACCGGAAAGGGTCAGCATCCGGTGAGGACCGCAGGCGGATCTATTCGTAGGATCCGAGCTTGGGCGGAGCGTGAACGGCCAAGCGTCGGTCGGCGTTTGATCTGCTGCAGGTTCGCGATGCCCTCGCGGGTGAAGGCGATCACACTGGGCTTGTCACGTTCGCGGCCTTGCAGCGCGCCCGCGAGCAGCGGAGCGGTAGCCATGGCCTTGCCTGACCATGCCGACCTTGAGGAGCCCCGAAGCGGGGGTCTGCGCCCAGACTGAGTTGACCAGGAAGGAGATTGTTATGAAGCTCTGGCTTGCCAACTTCGACCCCCAAGCGACAGACGACGAGCTGCCCGAGGTCGCACGGCTCACCCGAGAAGCCGGCGATGTCTCGCGGCCCATGGCCGACCTCGAATTCGACAAGGGGAGCCGCCAAGTGCTGTGCGAGGCACAGCGGCGCCTGAGCGGGCTGCACTGGGAGACCCGCTCGGTCACGGGCTATGTGCCGCTATAGCCAGGCAGGGCGGGCTATTGGATCGGTGCGTGCCGGTGGCGAGCCGTGAGCGCAGCAGATTACGCCGCCGTCGAACGCCTGTGGGACGGGCTCGTGCTCCGAATCCGCGCGCTCCGGCCCACTGACCGCGCCGAGCTACTCGCGGCATTCGAGCGGACGAGCGAGGAATCGCTTTACCGCCGGTTTTTCGCGCCGAAGCGCACATTCAGCGAGCGGGAGATTGAATTCTTCGTGAACGTAGACTTCGTGAGTCACGTCGCGCTCGCGGCGGTACTCGAGGACGGCGAACGGCAGGTAATAGTGGGCGCCGGGCGGTACGTCGTTTCAGAGCCTGGCTGTGCCGAGGTCGCCTTCGCGGTGGACGACTCGCACCAGAAACGGGGAATCGGCACGCTCCTAATGCGCCACCTCGTCGTCATCGCACGGGAAGCGGGGATCGGACAGTTCGTCGCCGAAGTGTTTCCGAACAACGCCCCGATGCTGAAGGTGTTCCAACGCTGCGGGCTTGCCATGACAACGCACCGCGAGGCGGGCGTCGTGCACGTCACGCTCCACTTGGCCCAGTGAACTCGTCGGTAAGGGCTTGTCAAGTTCGCGCCTTGCAGGACTCTGGCGACCAGCATAGCGGTCTGCCATGACCCAACCTTGAAATTCCGGCTACCGCTTTCCACTGGATATAATCCAGCGCGCCTTCTGTATGTATCTTCGCTTCACCCTGAGCTACCGCGACGTCGACCTGCTCGCCGAGCGCGGCATCGAGGTGTCCTACGAGACGCTTCGTCGGTGGTGGCGTCGTTCGGACCGACGATCGCCCGGCGCCTTCGCGCAGCGGCCGAAGCCGCACCGGCGATGACACCTCGACGAGATGTTCGTCCGGATCGGCGGGAAGCCGATGTCTTCTCTGGCGCGCCGCCATACCCCGGTCCGGCTCCGGTGCCACCGCACTACCTCGGACCCAACCCACGGAACTCACTTACACAAGATACAGGACACTCTC
Source organism: Mycobacterium sp. KBS0706 (assembly GCF_005938675.2). Classification (GTDB taxonomy): domain Bacteria; phylum Pseudomonadota; class Alphaproteobacteria; order DSM-16000; family Inquilinaceae; genus Inquilinus. The sequence goes on along the minus strand of NZ_VCCH02000180.1, from coordinate 4,341 downwards.
CCAGCCGCAGCGCCGCCGCCTTGGCCCCGCTGCCGATACCCGCCAAACCCGATCTCGATCAGGTCTTCGCGCGTCGGCGCTGGCTCGGCCGGCGGATCCGGCGTCACCGCCACCGGCATCAGGCGCAACTCCGTCGGCTCGGCCGCCTTAACGGCGTAGCGCTTCCGCCAGGAGAACACCTGGTTCGCGGTCACGTCGCAGCACCGCGCCACCAGCGACACCGACGACCCCGGCTCCAGCGACGCCGCCACGATCTCCCGCTTCAGCGCCTCCGGCCACGACCGGTCCCGACGCCCCTCCCGTAGCCTTGTGCCCATAACTGCACTCGTGGACACTTCCCACCACCGCCGCTGTCAACCAACGCTTAAACCTCGGTCATCGCTACGATCAGCGAAAGGCGGCCTCCGCCGGAGGGTTACCAAGGTCACGGAGCTGGGCAAGGAAGATCCGCGACCTCGAAGCTCGCCTGACTGTCAACACTCAAGACGTCAACATCCGCCTGGTCAAGGTCGAGACTCGTCTGCAGATGATCTATAACATCGCCGTTGCTCGCGCGTCGGACGGGCAGGGCCCGGGCCGCAGGCGCCGCCGGCGCTAACCAACGAACTGATGTAGGCCTGCTGGGAGGGAGGGGTTTGATGGCGTCGACATGGGAAGATCAGGTCAGAGAATTCAGAGAACTGCTCGACCGGATCATCGAGACCCAGGCCGAGCACGGCCGCAAGATCGATCGCCTCATACAGACGCAGGCGGAGCACGCCAGGATCCTCGGCCGGATGGAGAAGATCGCCGACGACTGGCAGGAGATCGAGGAGGCGTTGGACGAGGCCGGTGGCTAAGGCCAAGCGCCCAGCTGACATCGCTACGCCATGGAGCGGCCGCTGGCGAGCCTGGCGAAGCAGGTGCGGCACGATCCGGTCACCTACAAATTCGGGCCCGTTGAGATCGGTGTCCAGCCGTACCGGGACTTCGGCTGGGCGGTTGTCATGTTCGGACGTTTCTGGCCGATTCCCGCCCTCAAGTCGGCTCTGTCTGCACCAGCAATATACTGAAATCTCATGTGGCGGCCATCGGCTGGGTTCCGCCAGCTGGGGGCAGAATCCGCCAATGTGAGAAGGTCTGCGCGACGAGGGCGCCCGGCTCAGCGTGGCCCAGATTGAGGTCGCCGATGTGGCCCGCACGGCTGCCAAGCGGCGCGCCCGGCTCGCCGTGATGTCGGAATCTGTCCGCCGCTTGGGTGAGGCCTGGTCCTGGACCTGGGAGGTAATAGTGCCTGCCGCCTCCTCCATGAACCTTATTGGCGTGTCAGCGTCAGGTCGGTTGTCACGCGCATTTGCCTGTCGGCGCCGAAGCGATCCGTCACAATGATTTGAAGCCTGTCGCGGCCGAGACTGAAGACTCTCAGGTTGGCCGTCAGGTCACCGTAGACCGGCTTTGGCCAATTGATGATCACAACGATCGTCGTCCCCTCCAGTCGGCCGTCTAGTCGTGATGTCCCGTTCGACACTTCGGTATAGGTGCCTGTCACCCGGCCAGACCGGGGGTTGAGTGCGACATCGGCGCTGATCGATCTCGAGAAGATCAGATACGCCCAGCACGTCCCCTCGAGACTGACCCGGTCACCTCCCTGATGCTGGATCGTGAAGTCGCACCTTACGTTATGACGCGTGGCATCCGGACCGTCTGCGACCATACCCGAGGCGCGAAACGAGCCGATGAAGGCGTCGAGAGGCGCGGCTCCCGCTGGCCCCAAGCAGCCGAAGGCAATCGGCAGCAACGCTGCGACGCATCTGCTCACTCGGAAAAACTGGGGCTGCGGCATGGCCTCGCTCTTTCTCAGACCGTTGGCGTCGCGTCGCATCTCCCTAAAGGGTAACACAATTTCCAGGACCAAGTACCGCACCCCAGCGCGTCGGCCGATCCGTCGTGGCAAGCTGCGAAGGATCTCGCCCTCACCCCCTGGAACCACGGCCTGCTCACCGACGTCTACGGACGTCGGTCCCAAACCTAGAGCTCGTCGGCCAGCAGCTTGCCGGTAAAGTTCCCCACCCACAAACGCGAATGCCGGCGGTAGCCCCGAGCTGTCCGCGCGTCCTTCCATCGGCCGTGCTGCATCGCCGCCTCGAGCGGCACCCCTTTCCGGTCGGCCGCCGTCATCATGCCGGCGCGCAGGCTGTGCCCGGAAAACTCCCCCTCGTCCACCCCGGTCCCCTTGATCACCCGCTTGACCAGGCGGGCCACCGTCTTGCTGTCGATCGGCTGCAGCCGGCCGTCGAGACCGTAGATCAGGTGGCCGCCGCGGTCGATCCGGCAGAACAGCGGCCCGGCCGTGTCGCCCCGCGCCGCGAGCCAGGCCGAGACCGCGGTCACGGCGCAGAGCGGCGATGCCGGCACCGCCTGGATGCCGACCTCCTCGCCGCGGCGCTCCTGGTCGGTCTTCGAGCCGGCGACGAACAGCACCAGCCCCTCGGCCGTGAAGGTCAGGTCCCGGAGGTCGAAGGCGGCGAGCTCGGAGCGGCGGAAGCCGCCGGCGAAGCCGGTCAGCAGCAGCGCCCGGTCGCGCAAACACCGCTTCGGCGCCGGCGCCGTCTCGGGATCCAGCATCAGCAGGACGGCGCGCAGATTCTCCTCGAGCAGCGCCGCCTTCTTGTCCGGCCGGGCGCCCTTGGTCCGCCTGAGGCCGGCGAGAAAGGCCCGGAACTGGGTGTCGTCGAAGTGCAGCGGGCGACCGAGCCGGCGCCGGATCTCCAGCACCGCGGCGCGGCGCAGCTCGAGGGTGGAGAGCTTCCGGGTCTCCGACAGCGCCGTCAGGTGGATCGCCAGCCAGGAGGCGTCGGCCAGCTGCGGATCGAGCCCGAAGCCGAGGCACCATTCGCTCCACTGCCGCCAGGCCGAGCCATAGGCCTTGCGGGTATTGGCGGAGAACGAGGCCTCGACCAGCTCGTCCGCGCGCGCGGCGAGGCGGCGGATTTCTGCTTGCTGGCCTTCGGTCAGGGCGCCGTCGGGCCGCGCCATTGCTGGAGAAGATGGCTCGTCCACGGTGGTTCCCTCCCCTCCCCTGCCGCCGAGCGGTGCTTCCGGACTCATGGCGCCAGCACCAGGTGACGGGCGTTCGCTGGCGTCAGCTGGCCGCGAACGGCCAGCAGATGCGCCTCGATCGCCGCGGCGGCGTCGGCGGCGGCGATATGGGTGGTGTCGAGGTCGAGCCGCTCGGGCACGTCGGGCTTCAGCAGCCGGTCGGCGCGGATCATCGCTGCCAGCACGTTCGGGTCGGTCAGCTTGCGTCCCTGGCGCTCGAGTCTCTGGACCCGGGAGCACAGCACGGTGTCGTCGGCCTCGAGCACCACCGGGATCAGCGGCACGCCCCGCATCTCGGCGAGGGCGACGACGTGGCGCCAGGCCTCGCGCTCGCGCGCAGCGCCGAGGCACAGGGCGTTGGTCATGACGAAGGTCTCCGATCGCGGCCGGTCGGCCAGGGCCTGGTAGGCGGCGGCGCGCACCGCCTCGTAGAGCGGCCAGCGCGCCGGGTCGTCCATGCCGGCGCAGCGGATGGCGACGTCGTGCAGCAGGTGGTTGTCGATCAGCCGGGCCCGGAGCCGCTGCGCCAGCAGGCGCGCGACGGTGAGCTTGCCGACCCCGGGCCAGCCATTGAGATGGACGATCACTCTCCCCTCCCCCGCTCACGGGCCCGCCGGCAGGGCCCGCGACCACAGGACCGCGACCGGGTGGAACCGGACCAGCGCAATCCGGTGCAGCACCGCCGGCCGCGGCCGCCAGGCCGCGATCGCGTTGCGGACCGCCGTCGGCACGGCGGCGAGGCGCAGCCCCTCGCCCAGCGTGACGTGCGGCACCCAGGCCTCCGGCAGGTAATGCGCCCAGCAGCGCGGGCCGGACGCCCAGGTCGCCTGGTGATAGGCGCGGTGCAGGGCCAGCAGCTCGGCCGAGACCACCGGGGCGGCGAACAGGACGGCGGGCGGTCCCGGGAACAGGCCCAGGCTCGCCAGCTGGATGGTGAGCGCGGGCTGCCGCTCGGCGAAGCGCTGCAGCGACACCGTGACCGCCGCCGGGACCAGGCGATCGTAGACGGCGAGCGAGCGATGCGGCGCGACCTTGGCCCGGCGCGGCGTCATCGCGTCCGGGTCGGCGCGCTCGACGGCATCGATCAGGGCCGCCAGGGCGTCGGCGCTGCGCGCATCGAGATCGAGGTGGACGGCGAACGGCACGGGGCCCCCGGAGCGGACGATCCGAGGAGTCTACCCGCCCCACGTCCCCACCGGAAACCACAACGCCCGATAAGCCCCCTTATCGTCTAGCGATTTCAATGAGTTGGGATGTCCGGAG
>NZ_VCCH02000018.1 GCF_005938675.2 Mycobacterium sp. KBS0706 | reverse complement strand
CTCCCCACGCGCGCGAGTCGATCCTTCAGCTTCGCAAGCTGGAAGCCGAGCGAACGCTCGTGCGGTGGTGCCGTTCTCGGCAGATAGGCGCCGCCTCTCCGGAGACTGGCGCGCAAGTGGTGCGCAACATCCGCTAACGCCATGATGTTGCGTGCCCTTAGCTGCATAGGTTTGCTAGCGTATGCGCCTGTTTTTGCTCGAAGAACCTTGCGTTCGGGATGTAGCGCGCCAAGTTGAAGCACTTCATTGATCCAGCGCCCTAAGAGAAGATGCCGGGCCCCGCCTGAGGTCCGGTATTGGAGCCGCCTTGGTGGTGAGGCATGTCCGCTTCTGAGAAGCCCGGCAGGCCGCTGAATGTCAGGAATGGGGACAAACCGGAAGCACCGCGCGGGTCAGGACACGCCAATCATGGGCCGGCGGAGGTGATAATCGCGACCTCCGGAGCGGTGTCTCTCGGCACCGGCGCTCGTGGTCATGCCCGCGAGCGCCGGATCTAGACTCTCAGCTAGCCTTGCGGCTGCGGCGGGTCTGCGGGGCAGTCGGCTGCGGGGCCGGCGCGGCGGCTTGTACCAGACGACGCGTCCCGAGCCCGATCGTCTTCGCCAATGCGCTGCGCTGGTTGGCGTAGTTCGGCGCGACCATCGGGTAGTCGGCGGGCAGTCCCCAACGCTCCCGGTACTCGTCCGGCGTGAGGTTGTAGGCGGTCTTCAGATGCCGCTTGAGCATCTTCAGCTTCCTGCCGTCCTCGAGGCAGACGATGTAGTCGGGCGTGATCGACTTCTTGATCGGCACGGCCGGCTGCGGCCGCTCCTGCATCGGCTCGACAGGTTTCCCGAGGCCGCTGAGGGCGCTGTAGACCTGATCGATCAGTGCCGGCAGGTCGTTTGTCGCAACATTATTGTGAGCCACATGCGCAGCAACGATCTGCACGGTCAGCTTTCGCGTCTTGTCCGCCGCTCCCTGCTGCAGCCCGAGGGAAGTCTCCTCCGCCATTTCTGTTCTCCTTGAGAATCAACGAGCGACTGTTGTCGCAGCCACTCAGCGAGTCCAGGACTTTCAGAAGCTCTTACAGTTTATTCACGCCCGAGCCGCCTCTGTCGCGTACAACAGCGACGATCACGCGGATCATTTATCGTGAGGTCGACACCACACTGTCGGGCAGTTTTCCGATGCGCTGGAGATCCGCGAGGACGGAGCGCAAGGGTGGCCAGGGGAACTCGTCATCGTCGAATCGGGACTGACCGGCGGAGAGAACCATGGCGAGTTTCGCGGCGGCACCGGCCAAGCTGCCCGCGCGCGTTTGCCAGATGGTCTCGGTAAGGGCGTCCCAGCGATCCCAAGCGAGGTCGACACGCTCCTCCACCTGACCGAGACCGATCGCACTTGCCGCCATCTCCCAGCGGCGACGGTGCGCTTCGAACTCGGGCGGAGCTCCTCCGTTCCAGGCAGATCCTCGAGCAACTCGTCGATCTCGGCGGGTTCACAGGCCGAGACTGGTTCGATTTTGCCCGGCACCGGTACGAGAACGCGCGGCATGCCGACGGTGCGAAGCATGACGCCCTCCTTCTTCTGCCAGTCGTCCTGCCAGGCATCCAGTTCTGCATGGAGAGCCCGCCATTCGTGGAAGAGGTCGAGGACGGGATCAGAGCTGGCGCCACGGCGCTGGGCGTCGGCCGCGCCGATCGGCAGGAACTATCACTACGACTTCGTCGTTCGGGGCCTACGATTTCATGGCAGCACGGGCACGAAGAACCGAGCAGCGGCACAGCAGGTCGAAGCTGCAAAGCGCATAGAGGCGGCGATCGGCGCGATCCGGCGCCGGCCGATGACCATGAACGAAGCGGCGGAGCGGTTCTATCAGGAGATCGCTCAGCACCAGGCGTCCGGCGACGACGTCGACCGGTGGCTCGCGCGGCTGGTGAAGCGCGTCGAACCGGGAAGGCTGCTGTCCGAGATCGACGACGATCTGGTCGCGAGGATCGTAGGGGAGCGCCGCGTGGACAGGGCCCGCAACAAGAAGGCGCCGGTCTCCCCAGGGACGGTGAACCGGGAAGTCCCGGCATGGTCCCGACCGGTGTTCCGGTCGTGTTCCCAGGTGACCGATCGGGTTCCAAATTCCTTGAAGGAGCGGCCTCCGGAGGTGGTGGCAATAAGGCCGCTTTCGTGATCTGATCATCAGACAATTAGGAGACAACTTGCCGCGCGTCGCGCTCCAGCACACCGGCGGTTTTCAGAAGCGGATCGACAGGGACGGGAAACGCCACCCATGGCGATGAGGATAAAGGGCGCCGACCATGGATGAGCGCGCCAAGCCCCCGGTCGTCGAGCTGGCGGGCATCTCCAAATCCTTCGCCGGGCTGACGGTGCTCCGGGATATCGGCTTCGACGTGCGCCCCGGGGAGGTGCACGCCCTTCTCGGCGAGAACGGCGCCGGCAAGTCGACGCTGATCAAGATCCTCGCCGGCGTGCACCGGCCGGACACCGGGGAGTTGCGCGTCGACGGCAGGCCGGCGAGCTTCTCCTCGCCGCGCGAAGCGCAGCAGGCCGGTATCGCCACGGTCTACCAGGAGTTGCTGCTGTTCCCCGAGCTCACGGTGGCCGAGAACATCTTCCTCGGCCATGCGCCGCGCCGGTCCTGGGGTGGGCTCGACTGGGAGACGATGCGGATCAGAGCGCGCGAGCTGCTCGATTCGCTCGACAGCCACGACCTCGACGTCGATGTCCGGGTGGGCAGCCTTTCCGTCGCCAACCGCCAGCGGGTCGAGATCGCCAAGGCGCTGTCCTGGAACGCCCGCCTCGTCATCATGGACGAGCCGACGGCGGCGCTGGCGGACGCCGACGTCAAGCGGCTGATGGACGTGGTGCGCCGGTTGCGCGGCCAGGGCGTCGGCATCGTCTATGTCAGCCACCGCATGGCGGAGATCTTCGCCCTCGCCGACCGGGTCACCGTGCTGCGGGACGGGGCCCTGATCGGCACCCGGCCGATCGGCGAGGTCGACGAGAAGACGCTGGTGTCGATGATGGTCGGCCGCTCGATCGAACAGCTGTTTCCCAAGGGCGAGGCGGCGATCGGGCCGACCGTGCTCGAGCTGCGCAACGTCTCGTACAACACAACGGTGCAGGACATCTCGCTGTCGCTGCATGCCGGCGAGATCCTGGGCATCGCAGGGCTGGTCGGCTCGGGCCGCACCGAACTGGCGCTCACCGTCTTCGGCATCACCCCGGCCACGGCGGGGGAGATCCTGCTCGACGGGAAGCCGGTGGCGATCGGCGGGCCGGGCCAGGCACGCGACCTGGGCATCGCCTATGTGCCGGAGGACCGGGGACTGCAGGGCCTGATCCGGCCGCAGACGGTGCGCGAGAACGTGTCGCTGGCCGTTCTCGGCCGCATCGCCAAGGCCTCGATCGTGGACCTGCGGCGCGAAAGCGCCCTCGCCCGCGACGCCATCAAGCGCTTCGGCATCCGCACCCGCGGGCCGGAGCAGGCGGTCCGCCAGCTTTCCGGTGGCAACCAGCAGAAGGTGGTGCTGGCGAAATGGCTGGCCACCGAGCCGCGCATCCTGATCCTCGACGAGCCGACGCGCGGCATCGATGTGGGCGCCAAGGCCGAGGTGCATGCCCTGATCAGCGGGCTCGCCGCCCAGGGCCTCGCCATCCTGCTGATCTCGAGTGAGCTCCCCGAGGTGCTGGGCATGAGCGACCGTGTCCTGGTCATGAGCGGCGGGCGCATCGCCGCCACCTTCGACCGGGCGGAGGCGACGCCCGATGCGGTCGGCGCCGCCATGACGCGATCCGGCGACCCGGCGGAGGCGGCCTGATGACCACGATCACGGCCGCGGCCCGCTCATCGGCCCGGAGCGGACGGCTCGGTCGCTTCCTCGGAGCCTATGGCCAGGAACTGGTCATCCTGGGCGCCCTGGTCGCACTCTTCGTCGTGGTCGGCGCGGTCAACCCGCGCTTCCTCAGCGACACCAACCTGACCAGCATCTTCTCGAGCAACGCCTATATCGCGGTGGCCGCGCTCGGCATGTCCCTGGTGATCATCTCGGGTCATATCGACGTGTCGGTCGGCTCGCTGATCGGCGTGCTCGCGACACTCTCCGGCACGCTCGCGGTCGGCGGCTATCCGGTCTGGGTCGCCTGGACCGCGCCGATCCTCGCCGGCGTGGTGGTCAACGCCTTCGTCGGCGGCCTCGTCGCCTACGCCCGCATCCCGTCGATCGTGGTGACGCTCGGCATGCTGTCGATCCTCAAGGGCGGCCTGATCAGCGTCACCGACGGCGCCTGGATCACCAACCTGCCGGCCGACTACCTGATCGCCCAGAAGCGCCTCTTCGGCCTGCCGTTGCCGATCTACTTCATGGTCGTGCTGACGCTCCTCACCGCCTTCTGGATGCGCTATTCGGCCTTCGGCCGGTCGATCTATGCCATCGGCGGCAATGCCGAGGCGGCGCGGGCGACCGGCATCCGGATCGAGACAACGACCGTCGCCGTCTTCGCCATTCACGGCGTCTTCGCCGGCATCACCGCCGTGCTGTTCGCGACCCAGCTCCAGGTCATCCAGTCGACCGTGCCGCCCAATCTCGAGCTCACGGTCATCACCGCATCGGTCATCGGCGGGGTGTCGATCCTGGGCGGCATGGGCACGGTGATCGGCTCGACTCTTGCCGCCCTCCTGTTCGCGACCATCGGCTCGGCGCTGATCTTCCTCAACGTGTCGGCCTACTGGCTCCGCGCCGTGCTCGGCCTCCTCATCCTCGTCACGGTGCTCGCCGACATGGTGCGGCGCCGGCGCGTCGCGATCTGAGGAGGGGCGCCGGTGTCGCTGCGTTTCCTCCTCCGGCACGAGACGATCCTCGCCATCCTCGTCGCCATCGCCCTCGCCCTTCTGGCCACCCAGTCGGACCGCTTCTTCACCCTCGATAACCTGCTGAACCAGGGCCGGCTGATGGCCGAGGTCGGGCTTGTCGCGCTGGCCATGACCTTCGTCATCGTCACCGGCGGCATCGACCTGTCGGTCGGTTCGATCCTCGGACTCTGCGCCATCCTGCTCGGCGTGTTCTGGAAGACCCTCGGCCTGCCGCTGCCCGCGGCGATGGCCCTGGCGCTGGTGGTCGGCGCCGTGGCGGGGCTGGTCAACGGCCTGATCATCACCCGCTTCCGGGTGCCGCCGCTGATCGCCACCCTGGCCACCCTCGCCCTCTATCGCGGCCTGGCCGAGGGCATCAGCCAGGCGCGCTCGGTGCGCGGCTATCCGGACTGGTTCTTCGGCCTCGGCCAGGGCGAGGCGCTCGGCGTCCCCTCGCAGCTCTGGATCCTGCTGGCCGTCACGGTGGCCGCCGCCGTGATCCTCGGCCTTACCACCTTCGGCCGCTCGACCTATTCGGTCGGCGCCAACGAGACCGCCGCCCGCTTCTCGGGCATCGGCGTCGACCGCACCAAGCTCCTGATCTACACCGGCTCGGGCCTGATGGCCGGGCTCGCCGCCGTGGTCTTCGTGTCGCGGGTGTCGACCACGCGCTCGGACATGGGCACGGGGCTGGAGCTCGACGTCATCACCGCCGTCGTCCTCGGCGGCACCAGCATCTTCGGCGGACGCGGCACGGTCATCGGCACGGTGCTCGGCCTTATCCTGATGCAGGCCATCAAGAACGGCCTGTCCCTGGCCGGGGTGAAGGGCGACGGCACCATCGTCGTGATCGGCGTGGTGCTGATCCTCGCCATTCTCATCGGCAACCTGTTCCGCCGCGACGGCGACGGCTGACCAAGAAATGCGGGCCTCGCCGGAGTCCGGCCCGCCAACAGTGGAGGAGATGACATGAGGCGGACGACTTGGGCCCTTGCATTCGGCGTGCTGCTTGCCGCCGGTGCGGCGCGGGCGGAATCGGCCTGGACCGGCGGGGACGACCTGCCGACCAGCCCGCTGGCCTGCGATGCGACGGCCGCCGCGGCCGCGGCGAAGCCCTATGACGGCGGGGTCCCGACCGGCGCGCCGGACCGCGCCGGCAAGAAGATCACTGTGGTCGACATTCCGAAGCTGATCGGCATCGGCTATTTCAACGCGACCTCGAAGGGCATCGCCGACGCGGCGAAGGAGCTCGGCAACGTCAGCGCCAAGACCGACGGCCCGACCAAGGCCAATATCGACGAGCAGATCACCTTCATCGACAACACCATCACCAGCGGCGTCGACGGCATCCTGTTCGCCGCCAACGACCCGGTCGCGATCGCGCCGGTGCTGAAGAAGGCCCTGTCGAAGGGCATCAACGTCGTCGGCTACGACGCCAATTCGACGCCGGACGCCCGCCAGTGGTTCGTCAACCAGGCGGAGTTCAACGGCATCGCCAAATCGCTGATCGACAACCTGGCGAAGGAGATCGGTGAGGACGGCTCCTTCGCCATCGTCACCTCGACCTTCACCACGCCGAACCAGGCGCGCTGGATCGCCGAGATGGCGGCCTATGCCGAGAAGTGCCACCCGAAGCTGAAGTGGCTGGAGACGGTCGAGGCCCAGGAAGACAACATCCTGTCCTTCAACCAGGCGACGACGCTGATCAACAAGCATGGCGACGAGCTCAAGGGCATCGTCGGTATGACCAGCGTGGCGACGCCGGCCTCGGCCGAGGCCGTCACCCAGGCCGGCAAATGCGGCTCGATCGCCGTGGTCGGCCTGGCCACGCCCAACGCCATGAAGCCCTATGTGGCGAAGGACTGCGTCAAGTCGGTGGTGCTGTGGAACCCCGTCGACCTGGGCTACGCCGCCATGTACGTGCTGCGGGCCGTGGCCGACGGCACGCTCAAGCCCGGCGCGACCTCGGTGAAGGCGGGCAAGCTGGGCGATCTCACCGTCGTCAACGGCAGCGAGATCCTGCTCGGAGCGCCCTTCGTCTTCACCAAGGAGAACATCGACAAATTCGACTTCTGACGTCGCCGAGGTTTGAGGACCATAGGAGGGCGATCTGTCTGCGTCGGAGCGGGGCTCGATCCCCCGCTCCGATGTGGTGGCCGCATCGGCGCCGGCGTCCAGCTCATGACCACGGCCGGCATGGAACATCCGGCTGCAACCCAGACGGGACCTCGCTACTTTCCTTCGGCCAAGGTCATCTCGAGCAGCTTCTCGTCCCCGGCGGCAAGGTCGACCATCGCCTCGGCGCGTCGATCGTCGTCGGCCACCGCGGCAACATGCCAGCGACCGGCCGGCAGGATGGTTTCCAGGGATTGGCTGCTGCCGCCGGAGAACGCTGCGGGGCCGAGGCTTCCATCGGCGGCGACGGGATGGAACTCGAAGACGATATTTGCCGGCGGAGCCGCGCCCTCCTCCGGCAGCGCCGACACGCCGAGACGCCCGGCCAGAAGGTCGAGCCGCACCGTCTCCTCGGTGTCCGGCGCGACCACCAGGTCCCGCTCGGCTGTCGCCACCCCGCTCTTCACCGCGATGTGCCAGCGGCCGGGCAGCAGCGGCACGGTCGGGTTGGCGACGGGCTGGTCCTGCATCAGCGCCGTTCCCGGGGCGATGCCGATGGTGTCCACCGCCGTGACGGTCCAGCTGGTGTCGCGCCAGTCGCTGAAGGGATCGATGCCCGGGCCGAGGGCGGCGGTCAGAATCCGGCTGCCGGTCGGAACCACGATGCGCGCCTCCCGCTGCGCGCCTTCCTCGATCTCGACGTCCCGAAAGACGGTGGTGCCGGCAACGGCGAGCTCGACCCGGTAGCGGCCGGAGGGCAGGACGAAAAGCGGCGCCGCCTCCTGGACCGCCTCGGCCGCAGCGGTGCCGTCCGGCGCCAGGGCGCGCCAGGCCAGGCCGCGCCAATCCGTCAGCGGCTCGCCGTCTTCCGCCAGCGCGGCCGACAGCTTCAGCTCGCCCAACCGCAGGCTGAGCGCGAGATCGAGCGGATGACCGGCGGCCACTGTTACCTCCTGATCCGACCGCCGCCCCTGATGCTCCACCCCGAGGCGGTAGCGCCCGGCCGCCAGCAGCAGCGCCGGCCGTGCCACCGCCGGCACCTCGACCGCCGCCTGGCCGTCCAGCGGCGCCAGGGTCCAGCGCAGCCCCTCGGCGATCGGCTCGGCGCCCTTGTACGGCACCGCCTGCGCCTTGAGGCGCCCCGCCGCCAACGGCACCTCGATCCGGGCCGCATCGCCGGCAAGCTCGACATCGCGATGCGCTTCGACATTGCCGACCGCGGCCGCGATGGCGTAGCGGCCCGCCGGCACCGTCAGCTCGACCAGGCTGGTCCGGCCCTCGTAGCGGACGGGCTCGGGGCCCTCGCCGCCGGTGACGCGCCAGTCGAGCGCGATATCGGAAACCGGGCCTTCGCCCGGAATGACGGCGACGATGCCGACCCGCGCCGTCTTCACCGGCTCGGGCGCCTCGACGGGCGCGGGTGCCGACTCGGCCTGGGGCGGCACGGGCTCCGGCGCGGGGGCGGTCGCCGCGCGCGCGGCGGTGTCGAGGGTGGCCAGCAGGCTGTCGGCATCGGCCGCGGTGCGATAGTCACCACCGCCGGCCGAGGCGATGCAGGACAGCTGCTGCTCGTCCTTCGCCTCGACGGCGAAGCCGATGACGCGGATCGACAGGGCCGCATCGGCGGCCCGCAGGGCGGCGGCCACGCCGCAAGGGTCGGGGTGACAGGTCTCGATCCCGTCGGTCACCAGGATGATGGTGCCGCCGCCACCGGCGGCCTGCAGCATGCCGGCGGCCTGCTGCAGCGAGGCGGCGAGCGGGGTCTTGCCGCGGGCGCGCAGCGTGGCGAGCCGCCGGCCCAGCGCCGCCGTGTCGGGCGGGCCGATCGGCGACAGTACCTCGATGTCGCTGCAGTCGCTGCTGCGGCGATGGCCATAGGCGAGGAGGCCGACCGGCGCGGCCGCGGGCCAGTGCGCCAGCATCTCGCCCAGCACGCCGCGCGCCGCGTCGAGCCGCGGGACGCCACCGATTGCGGCGCTCATGCTGCCGGAGGCATCGACGACGATGACGGTCGGCCGCGGCGCTTCCGCCCATGCGGCCGCGGCGAAGGGCAGGAGCGATGCGAGCAGCAGGAGGCTCCGCCACCCCACCCTCCGGACCGGCGCGGCGCCGGTCATGGCGGCGAGAACCGGAACGCGGCGTCGTCGACCTCCGGGCCGGCAACCGGATCGAGGGTCGTCAGGCTGCGGTTGATGCCGCCGCCGCCCAGCGGCGTATCCTGGAGAATCCTGCGGATCAGCAGGCTGTCCCGGTCGATCCATAGCGTGGCGGGATATTCGCTCGACACGTAGCTGGTGCCGTATTTCTCGCGGACGATGCCGCTGAGCTTGATGTGGTCGCGTCCATCGATCCGCTCGCTGCCGTCGAGCCGCAGATCCTCCAGGCTGTGCAGCGGGCCCTGCAGCCCCGCCGATCCGAACAGCAGCCCGGGGATGAGGACCGCCGTGCCCTTGGTCGGCAGCGAGGCCACGGCGAAGGCGTCGATGCCCTTGCCCTGGGGATAGACGTCATGGACCTTGGTCGTCAGCCACCAGCTGTTGAACTCCGCCCCCTCGCACCAGATGACGAAGCGATCGGCCCCGGCGTCGGGATCCTCGTTGAACTCGAAATAGAACTGCCGCGGCCGCTTGAGCGCGGTCTTGAAGCGGTGCCGCTCGCGGATCTCCACCGCGGTGCCGGAGCCGTATTCGGTGACGATCTCGCCGCTGTCGCTGTAGGTGCCGAGCGCGTCATAGGCGGCGACGACGCGCTGCCACAGCTGGTCGGCGTCTGTTTCCGCCCGGCCCGCGGGCGCGGCCAGCAGGACCGCCAAGGCTGCCAGGACGACCAGTATCCGCATCGCACCCCCCAAGACCATCCGGACCGGAACGGCGTCCCTCAGCAGGACGGGTTGCAGGCCTTGACCGACAGATTGTAGACGCCCGTAGCCTCGTCGCCCGGCTTGCGGCGCTCGAACTGCCGGGCGATCGTCATGGTGGTGCCGGAGCGCTGCACGGTGAACTCCGCCGGCCCATCATTCATCGCCCGGAGCATCAGGAACTGCGCGCCTTTGAACGGCAGAGCATAGTCCTGCAGGGTGATCCGCATAGAGAGGACCGGCAGCATCAGGACCAGCACCTTTGTGCGCGCGTCGTCGAAATCGACCGCCGCCGGCAGCACCTCGAGCCGCAGCGTGTCGCCCCGCAGGTCGCCGCGGACCGGCACGCGGAAGAAGTTCGGCGTGAAGCCCAGCCGCACGAGCGGGCCGCCCTGGTCGAGGATCGTGGTCAGCGGGTTCAGGCTCGCGATGTCCTGTCCTAGGATCTTCTTGTCCTTCAGCCGCTGCGTCTCGTTCAGCACCTTGATGTCGCCGAGGCCCATCGGATCCTGGCGCACGGCCTTCAGGACGGTGCCCTGGGCCAGCTCCGGGAACAGCACCGGGATGGCGTTGTCCCAGGACCGGAACGACATCGCGTTGCCCATGATCTCGCCGGTCAGCGCGATCGCATCGCCCTTCGCATCCTTCGGATAGCGCAGGATCAGGTCGCCTTTGATCTCGACGGTGTAGGTCCAGTAGAGCTTGGCGTACTGGCGGAACTCCGCGGTCATCTTGCCGGTGACCGGCCCCTGGAAGGTCTGGCAGTAGCGCTCGAACATGCGGCTGATCATGAAGGCGCTCATCGCATAGGCCATCTTGTTGACCCCGCCCGCGAATTCGACCTTGTAATGGCTCTTGGCCGCATCTTGCCGCAGCGGCGCGAAGGTGGTGATGCCCTTCCACGAGGTCTCGACCGCCTCGGTGCCGGCCTTGGTGCGCTTGACCGCCGGGATCATGCTCACCAGCTTCGTCGGCAAATTCTCCTTCCCCCAATCGATGAAATAGTTGACGGGCTTGGTCAGCAGGCCGAGGAAGAAGTCGACCGCCTTGAGGCCGTTGATCGCGACGTCGAGCTGGTCGCACAGGAGGTTCTTGCGCGTCACCTCGGCCAGCACCGCGGAGGCGCGGGCGTTCGCGCGCTTGGCGACGGCGTGCCAGGTCTTGAGGGGAACCGACAGCCCCATGGTCGCGACCCGCATCTCCGACGCGACGGATTGCAGCGTCACCAGATGGCCCACGCCGTTCACCCATTCCGGCGATCTGCCCTGGTCGCGCAACGCCTTCATGGCACCTTGCAGCTCGGCCAGCTTCGCCTTCGCCTCATCCTTGGCCGGGCTGGCGGGAAGGTCGTCGAACTTGCCGGCGAGCGCGTCGATGATCGCCCCCGTCGTCTCGGTCAGCTGCTCCGCCTCGGCCTCGATCCCGTGCTTGTCGGCCTCGTCCTTCTTGGCGCAGTCGGGCTCGTCGACCAGGTCGCTGAGGTCGGCGACCTCGAAGCTGCTCTCGCCCGTCTGCCCCTGCTCGGGGTCGCGGACCTCGACCTCATGGGTGCCGATCGTCTTCGGTGTGAACTCGGTTTCGAAGCTGCCGTCGACATCGGCGACAACGTCGATCACAGTCGGCGGCAGGGCCTCCATCGGACCGACGAAGACGAAGTTGGCCGGGCAGTCATTGTCGGGGATCTCCTCCGGCGCCTCGGTCCCGTCCGGCGGCTTGATCGTCTGCGGCGGGGTGACCGTGATCTGCAGCGGCTTGCCGTAGAGGCCGAGCGGCGTCATCCCCCGCAGGATCACCGGATAGCCGGGGACGGTGGTCAGTTCGTCGAGTTCGGGGAGCCCCGTCACCTCGCCCGTCAGGCCCTGGGCGACGACCTCGACGAAGATGCCGGGCTGGCCCGGCGGCCCGGCCGCCTCCGCCGTGCCGGCATGAACGACCCCGATCGCCAGGCCTGCCATCCACAGGGCCAGCGCGCGCAGCAGGCAAGGACGGACGACCACCCTCCCCTCCATCCCAACGCATTGACGCGGCATGCCTCGGAATGCGGATCCCGGGCCGCAGCTTAGCCGTAAGTATTTAACATAATATTGTAGAGCTTGGCACTTGCGGACACGTCAGAACGCGAAGCGTGCTCCATACGCGCCAAGCCGCCTTCGATGGCCCACGCTCCGCTCGCTGACGATCGGCGGACCGCGTCCCGCGAGTGTCTATGGCAGCGGGACGGTCCCTTTCCGGATGATCACATTGCCGTAGAACAGGCGCTCCCCGGTCGCGATCACGAGGAAGGCAGTCTTCGCCCGCTCGTAGAACCGGAAGCGCTCGAGCAGCGTCAGTTGGACGCCACCACCCGATGCTCCGGCGAGAGCGTCGCGGATCAGCGTGTGGGCCGGCATCACCATCGCCGGTTCGCCGATCACCTCCATCCCCATCACCGGGTCGGGTTCGGACTCGTCGATCGGCAGCACACTGAGCACCGCCTTGAGCATGCGCTCCAGGCCCGCGGCTTCCGCCCGCACCAGCCGCCGGGCCACGGTCTCGGCCGGGAAGCTGCCATCGGCGATCACCAGCTCGTCGCCATGCCCCATGGCCCGCAGGCCGTGCAGGATGTCCGGGCCGAGGATGGGGTCGATGCCGATCAGCATGTCGCGGCTCCTTCGTATCGGTCGTTGCAGATCATGGCGTCGGTGCCGCCGGGGCGATCAGCCCTTCGGCGCGCAGCTCGGCCCAGAGATCGGCCGGGATGGGGTGGCGGAACAGGGCCTCGTTCTCCGCCAGCTCGGCCGGGTTGCGGGCTCCGGTCAGGATCGAGGCGACGGCCGGATGCGCTGCCGGGAACTGGATCGCCGCGGCCTTCAGCGGCACGCCGTGGCGCCGGCACACCGCGTCCAGCGCCTGCGCCCTGGCGATCAGCGCCGGGTCGGCGTCCTGGTAGTTGAACTTCGCTCCCGCGGCCGGGTTGGCCAGGATGCCGCTGTTGTAGACGCCGCCGATGATCACGCCGATGCCGCGCGCCTGGCACAGCGGCATGAAGTCGTCGAGCGACCGCTGCTCCAGCAGCGTGTATCGGCCGGCCAGCAGGAAGCAGTCGAACACCCCGTCGCGAGCGAAGCGGGCCAGCATCTCCGCCTGGTTCATGCCGGCCCCGACCGCGCCGATCACCCCGTCGGCCCGCAATTTGTCGAGCGCGCGATAGGCGCCGGCAATGGCGGCGTCGTAATGGTCGTCCGGGTCGTGGATGTGCAGCACGTCGACGCGGTCGACGCCCAGCCGCTCCAGGCTTTCCTCCAGCGACCGCATCACGCCGTCATAGCTGAAGTCGAACACCGGCCGCTCCGGCGGCGTGCCCTTGTAGAACGCATCCTCCTGCGCCTCGGGCTGCAGCGGCACCCGCAGCAGCCGACCGACCTTGGTCGCCAGCACGTAGCTGTCGCGCGGCTTGCCGGCCAGGAAGCGGCCCAGCCGCTGCTCCGACAGGCCGTTGCCGTATTGCGGCGCGGTGTCGAAGAAGCGCAGGCCGAGGTCCCAGGCGCTCGCGATCGTCTCCTCAGCCAGCGCATCGCTGACCGGCTCGTAGAGGCCGCCGAGCGGCGCCGTGCCGAGGCCGAGCCGGGTGACCCGCAGCCCCGTCGGGCCGAGCCCCACCCTATCCGTCGCTGAAACCATTCTCGCTTCCCCGTTCTGCGGCTGCCGTGTCTCGCTGAAGATTGCAGCGGCGATTTCCGAAGGTCAAAGAAAAATTCGTATACGAAATTTCTCATTGCCAATCAGACATTCGTTGCGCATGCTGCACGGCAATCGGATGACAACGGGGCGGACATGACGGGGACGGATTTCTCGGCCGGGGCGGCTTTCGTCGGCGGCGCCTATGTGCCGGCGGCCGAGGCGAAGATCTCGGTGCTGGACTGGGGCTTCACCCGGTCGGACGTCACTTACGACGTGGTCCATGTGCGCGACGGCGGCTTCTTCCGCCTGGCCGACCATCTCGACCGGTTCGAGCGGTCCCTGGCCGGCATGCGGCTGGCGCCGCCGCATAGCCGGGCGGAGATCGCGCAGATCCTGGCCCGCTGCGTCGCCCTGTCCGGCCTGCGCGATGCCTATGTCGCCATGATCTGCACCCGGGGCCGGCCGCGCATCTTCGGGTCGCGCCGGCCGGCCGATTGCGACAACAGCTTCATCGCCTATGCCATCCCCTGGATCGACGTGATCCCGGCGGCGGTGCAGGCGCGCGGGGCCCATCTGCACATCGCCTCGATCCCGCGCGTCGCCAGCGCCTCGGTCGATCCGACGATCAAGAATTACCAATGGGGCGACCTGACCCGCGGCCTGCTGGAAGCGCATGACCAGGGCGCCGACACCGCCGTGCTGCTGGACGCCGAGGGCTTCGTCACCGAGGGGCCGGGCTTCAACGTCTTCGTGGTGCGCGACGGTGCGGTGCTGACGCCGGACCGCGGATCGCTGGAGGGCATCACCCGCCGTTCGGTGCTGGAGCTGTGCGCCGAGATCGGCCTGCCCGCCCGGATCGCGCCGCTGCGGCGCGAGGACCTGCTGCAGGCGGACGAGATGTTCTGCACCACCACCGCCGGCGGCGTCATGCCGGTGTCGCGGGTCGACGGCCACATCATGGCCAACGACCGGCCGGGGCCGGTCAGCGCCCGGCTGAAGGCGCTGTACTGGGAGAAGCATGCGGCCGGCTGGCACCGCACGTCGGTGGACTATGCCGACCCGGACCGCCCGCTGGGCGGTCCCGTGGTCTGACGTCAAGAACGAATGAACAGGAGGCTGAGATGGTGAGACGGCGCGAGTTCGTCATGGGCGCCTGCATCCTGGCGGCGCTGGGCACGGCCCTGCCCGCCGCGGCAGCGGAGAAGGAGCTGCGGGTGCTGACCTGGGAGGGCTATGCCGACGAGCCCTGGGTCAAGGCGTTCGAGCAGAAGACCGGCGCCACGGCCAAGATCACCTACACCGGCAGCGTCGACGAGATCTTCGCCAAGATGACGGCGTCCAAGGGCGAGGATTACGACGTCATCGCCATCGAGACCTCGTCCTACAAGCGGCTGGTGCAGGAGAAGCTGGTGCAGCCGGTGGACCTGGCGAAGATCCCGAACGCCGGCAACCTGCTGCCCGCCTTCCGCGACGTCTCGGCCATCGTGTTCGACGGCAAGACCTACGCCGTGCCCTTCGCCTGGGGGTCGATCCCGCTGATCTACGACAAGAAGGCCTTCCCCACCCCGCCCGACAGCTGGGCCGTGCTGTGGGACGAGAAATACGAGGGCCGGGTGCTGGCGATGGACGATGCCAACAACGCCATCGTCACCACCGCGCTGACGCTGGGCATCAAGGACCCATTCAACCTGACGGACGAGCAGTTCGCCGCGATCAAGTCCAAGCTGATCGACCAGAAGCGCACGGTGCTGTCCTACTACGCCGGCTTCGATGACGGCGTCAGCATCTTCGCCCAGGGCGGCATCGACCTGATGATGTCGATGGGCGAGCCGCAGGTGCCGCAGCTGCAGAAGAAGGGCATCGACGCCGCGCTGACCATCCCGAAGGAAGGGGCGATCGGCTGGATCGACTGCTGGGCGATCAGCGCCGGCGCGCGCGACACCGCCCTGGCCCAGGCCTGGATCGACACCATGCTGGACAGACAAGTCGGCACCTATATCAGCGAGAAGACCGGCTACGGCAACACCACCGACGCCGGCGCCAACCAGGCGATCGGCCTGACCTATGCCGACAAGCTGGTGTTCCTGCAGGCGCCGGAGAGCTTCTCCAAACGCATCGACCTGTGGAACGAAATCAAGGCCACACCCGCCAACTGAGCGCCAGGGCCGCCATGACATTCCGAAGCCTCATCCGCCTCGCCGGGGTCGGCAAATCCTACGGCCCGGTCACCGTGCTGCAGCCCTTCGACCTGGAGATCGGCGACGGCGAGTTCCTGACCATCCTCGGCCCCTCCGGCTCCGGCAAGACCACGATCCTGCGGATGCTCGGCGGCTTCACCGCCCCGAGCACCGGCCGGATCCTGCTGGACGGGGCCGACATCACCGGCACGCCGATCTTCCGCCGGCCGTTCAACACCGTGTTCCAGGACTATGCGCTGTTCCCGCACATGACCGTGGCCCGCAATGTCGGCTACGGCCTGCGCATGCGGCGCCGGCCAAAGGCGGAGGTGGAGCGGCGGGTGGCCGACACACTGGCGGTGGTCGGCCTGGCCGACAAGGCGGCCCGCCATCCGGGCGAGCTGAGCGGCGGCCAGCGCCAGCGCGTGGCCCTGGCCCGCGCCATCATCTGCGAGCCCCGCGTGGTGCTGCTGGACGAGCCGCTGGCCGCCCTGGATGCCGGGCTGCGCCGGTCGATGCAGGAGTTCCTGAAGGACCTGCAGCGCCGCATCCGCACCACCTTCGTCTTCATCACCCACGACCAGGAGGAGGCGATCGCCATGTCCGACCGGATCGTGGTGATGGACCACGGCCGGATCGAGCAGGTCGGCACGCCGAGGGAGATCTACTACCGCCCGCGCAGCGAGTTCGTGGCCCGGTTCTTCGGCGAGAACAACCTGCTGCCGGCCCGCGCCGCCGGGGCCGCTGCGGTCGACAGCCCGCTGGGCCGGCATGCCCTGGCAGCGTCCGGCCGCCCGACCGCTGTCGCCATCCGGCCGGAAAGCCTGAGCCTGCGGCCGGGCGCGGAGCGGCGGTCGGCGGAAGGCGCAGTGGAGAGCCTGACCTTCCTCGGCGCCACCACCCAGATCGTGGTGCGGCTGGGCGGCACCGGTTCCAGCGTCAAGATCCGCCTGCCGACGCCGGAATTCGACGGCGGCGCCGATGTCGGCGACCCGATCTCGGTGTTCTGGTCCGACGCCGATGTCAGTGTGTTGGGGGCGTGAGAATGGCCATGGCCGACACCCTCGCCCCCGCGGACCCGGCCGGGCACCTCGGCGCTGGGTCGCCCGCCGCCCGCGCCCTGGGCCGCTGGCTGCCGCGGATCGCCGTCTACGGCCTGCCGGCGGCGCTGATCCTGGCGCCTCTGGCCGCCTTCCTGCTGACCGGCTTCTGGTCGATGGCCGACGGCCGGGTGGTGCATGAGTTCACCCTGGCCAACTATGCCGCCTTCCTGGACCAGTCCAGCTACATCCGGGTGTTCCTCGGCACGCTGCAGCTGGCCGGCATCGTCGCCGCGATCGGCCTCGTCTTCGGCTACATCATCGCCTATCTGATCTGGCGGCTGGAGGGGCGGATCCGCTACTTCATGCTGCTGTTCAGCGTCATCCCGTTGGCGATGAACTACATCGTCAAGATCTACGCCATGCGCGGCATTCTGGGCTTCAACGGCTTCCTGAACTGGGCCCTGGTGTCGACCGGGATCCTCGACGCGCCGAGCAAGCTGTTCATCTTCAACCAGACGGCGGTGATGATCACCATGGCGGTGATCTACCTGCCTTACGCCATCCTGCCGATCTTCCTGTCGCTGGAGCGGATCCCGCCATCGCTGGCCGCCGCCTCGGCCGATCTCGGCGCCCGGCCGGGCCAGACCTTCCGCACCGTGGTGCTGCCGCTGAGCCTGCCGGGGTCGATCGTCGGCGGGCTGTTCGTGATGGTGCTGGCGCTGGGCGACTTCCTGACGCCGCAGATGGTCGGCGGCAACCAGGGCTTCACCTTCGGCCGGGCGATCTGGAGCCAGTTCGGCATGGCCTTCAACTGGCCCTTCGGCGCCGCGCTGGCCGTGGTGCTGCTGCTGGCCGTGGCCGCGGTGATCGGGCTGGCCGCGCTCGTCTCCCGCCATGCGAGGGTGAAATGACCGCGGCGGAACGCATCGTCATCACCGTCCTGTGGCTGGTCGCCGCCCTGGTCTTCGCCGCGCTGTACGGCCCGGCCCTGGCGGTGGTGACCACCAGCTTCTTCGACCTGAAGGGCCAGTCGATCGACTGGTCCAGCTTCAGCCTGCACTGGTATGCCGGCCTGACCGACAATCCGGAGATGCTGGCGGCCCTGGGCCACACGCTGATGGTGGCGGCCGCTTCGGTGCTGATGGCGCTGGTGCTGGCGCTGGGCCTGGCCTGGTACATGAAGACCGGGGCGCGGCGCGGCCGGCCCTTCGTCGAATTCGTGATCTTCCTGCCCTTCGTGCTGCCCGGCATCATCACCGGCATCTCGCTGCTGGTGGCGTTCCGCGAGCTGGGGATCGAGCGCAGCCTGGTCACCGTCACGATCGGGCACACGGTGCTGGTGCTGGCGATCC
Source organism: Mycobacterium sp. KBS0706 (assembly GCF_005938675.2). Lineage (GTDB taxonomy): Bacteria > Pseudomonadota > Alphaproteobacteria > DSM-16000 > Inquilinaceae > Inquilinus. The sequence goes on along the minus strand of NZ_VCCH02000018.1, from coordinate 92,599 downwards.
TGTACCGCATGGTCTCGGTCCGGCTGGACAGCCTGGAGACCAGCCAGATCGAGGCGTCGCTGGACCTCGGCGCCACCGGGCTGCAGACCTTCCTGTTCGTGGTGCTGCCGCAGCTGCGCTCGGCCATCGTCACCGGGGCGCTGCTGGCCTTCACCCTGTCCTTCGACGAGACGCTGGTGACCTTCTTCCTGGTCGGCGGCGACGCCACCCTGCCGATCCGGCTGTGGGCGATGATGCGGGTCGGCTTCACGCCGGAGGTGAACGCGCTGGTGGCCCTGGTGCTGCTGGCGACGATGACGCTTGCGGTGCTGGGCGCGTTGTCGTTGAAGGACAGCATGGCGGCGCGCCGATGAGCCGCCCGGACGCCTGGAGGGCCGTTGCGCCGGATGACCGAGTTCGAGCCATGACCGACGACCTGCCGCCGCTGGGCCGGCTGCTGCGCGAGCGCCGCGCCCATCACGGCTGGACCCTGGCCGATGTCGCCGCCATGACCGGCATCTCCGCCTCGACCCTGTCGAAGATCGAGAACGGCCTGCTGTCGCCGACCTATGACAAGATCCTGCAGCTGGCCCGCGGCCTGGGCGTCGAGATCGCCGACCTGTTCTCACCCGGCGAGGCCGCGGCCCCGGCCGTGGTGGTGGCCCGGCGCAGCGTCAGCCGCCAGCACGAAGGCCAGCGGCTGGACACCGAGTTCTACAGCTACACCTATCTGTGCTCCGACGTCGCCCACAAGCGGATCATCCCGATCCGCATCGAGGTCCGCGCCACCGAGCCGGAGCAGATGGGCGGCCTGAGCTCGCATGTCGGCGAGGAGTTCGTCGAGGTGCTGCAGGGCCGGATGCGGCTCTACAGCGAATACTACGAGCCGATCGAGCTGGAGCCGGGCGACAGCGTCTATCTCGACAGCACCATGAAGCACGGCTACCTCGCCGTTGGCGACGGGCCCTGCGTGATCATGGTGATGTGCTCCAGCGCCACGCCGAACCTGGCGCAGACCCTGCGCGAGATCATCAAGCAGCGGATCCTCGAGGAGCAGGCACGCCCTGCCCCGAAGGCCTGAGCGCCCCTTTCCTTCCTCTCTGTCGACGACGCCAGGAGCTTCCATGTTCGACCTGACCGGAAAGGTCGCCATCGTCACCGGCGGCAATGGCGGCATCGGCCTGGGCATCGCCCGCGGCCTGGCCCGGGCCGGCGCCGCGCTGCTGCTGGTCGGCCGCGATGCCGCCAAGACCGAGCGCGCGGTGGCCGAGATCGCGGCGCTGGGCGGAGAGGCCTCGGGCGCCGCCGCCGACGTGACCCTGGAGGCGGAATGCCACGCCTTCGCCGAGGCGGCGCTGCAGCGCCACGCCCGGATCGACATCCTGGTCAACAATGCCGGCACCAACTGGCGCAAGGCGCCCGAGGCGTATTCGCTGGAGGAGTGGCGGGCCCTGATCGACGCCAACCTGACCAGCGCCTTCCTGGCCACCATGGCGGTGTTCCCGGCGATGCAGCGCCAAGGCGCCGGCAAGATCATCAACATCGGGTCGATGACCTCGCTCTTCGGCGCCTCCTTCGCCGCCCCCTACAGCGCCAGCAAGGGCGGCGTGGTGCAGTTCACCAAGGCCTGTGCCGCCGCCTGGGCTCGGCACGGCATCCAGGTCAATGCCATCCTGCCCGGCTGGATCGACACCGAGTTGACCCAGCAGGGCAAGATCGAGGTCCCCGATCTGCATGACCGGGTCCTGGCGCGCACTCCCGCGGGGCGCTGGGGCGTGCCCGAAGACCTCGCGGGCACCGCGGTCTACCTGTCGAGCCGGGCGTCCGACTTCGTCACCGGCACCGCGATCCCGGTCGACGGAGGATACTCGTCCCAGGCCTAGCCGCCTGCGACAGCCCGGGTTACGCGAGCGATGCCGCCGTCACCTCCCTCACCCAGGTGCTCACGGCCGCGACATCGTCCTGCGACAGGCCATGGCCGGTCGGCATGATCCGATGCTGAACCGCGGCGCCGGCTCCCCGCAGCATCCCGGCGAGCCGGGCCGCATTGTCGGCCGGGACGATCGGATCCATCTGGCCCGACAGCAGCAGGACCGGCTTGCCCCCCAGATCCGCGGCCGGAGGATCGCCCAGCGGCACCATCGCCCTGAGCAGGATGGCGCCGGCCAGCGCCTCCGGCCGCAGCAGCAGCATGGCGGCGGCGATGTTCGCCCCGTTGGAGAAGCCGAGCGCCACCGGGGCCGGCAGGCCATGGGCCGCACGGGCCTCCGCGACGAAATCCGCGAGCTCATGCGCCCGGGCCCGGACATCCTCCTCGTCGAACACGCCCTCGCGGAGCCGGCGGAAGAAGCGGGGCATCCCGCCTTCCAGCACCTTGCCGCGGGGCGACAGCAGCGCCGAACCCGGGGCGACGGCACGCCCCAGCGGCAGCAGGTCGGATTCGTCGCCGCCCGTGCCGTGCAGCAGCAGAAGCGGCGGCACGCCCGGCCGCTCGGCGGGCACGAACCGGTGGATGAAGGACAAGGGTTGCGCCTGCGTCATCGCGCATGCTCCTGGCGAGAGAGGGAGTCCGGACGCCGCAGGGACAGCAGCGTCCGGCAAGGTTTCGTCCGTCAGGCGACGGCCGGCAGGATCCGCTCGATCTCGGCGCGACGCGGCTCCAGGAACCGCGGCAGCTTCAGCGCCTGGCCGAGCGTGTCCGCCGGCTCGTCGACCGCGAAGCCCGGAATGTCCGTGGCGATCTCGAACAGCACATGCCCCGGCTCCCGGAAATAGACCGACCGGAAGTAGTTGCGGTCCTTCTGCTCGGTGGTGAGCAGCCGGTGGTTCTCGACCAGCCGCTGCACCATCTCGGCCTGGGCCGCATCGTCGACCGCGCGGAACGCGATGTGGTGGACCGACCCGGCGCCGGGACGGCTGGGCAGGAACCCGCCGGCGGCGCGGAGATCGACGATGCCGCCGATCGCCGTGTCGCCGGCCCGATAGCGGACAACGGTCCCTTCCCGCCCGACCTCGGTGAAGCCGAACACGTCGGTCAGCACGGCGCCGGTCGGCGCCGAATCCTCCAGCAGCAGGCTGACGCTGTGGAAGCCGCGGATCGCATGCTCCGCAGGGACCTCGCCGCCGGCCCAGGCCGGCTCGCTTTCGATCCCCGGCACCGCGACGAGCGCGAGGCGCATGCCGTCCGGGTCCTTGAAGGCCAGCACGGTCTCGCCGAAGCGCTGCTCGATCGCCTGATGCGGCACGCCCTTCTCGACGAAGCGCTGCACCCAGTAGCCGATCGCCCCTTCCGGCACCCGGAACACCGTCTCCTGGGTCTCGCCGACGCCGAGGCGTCCGGGCGCGACATGGGCCCAGGGGAAGAAGGTCAGGATCGTGCCGGGCTGGCCGGTCTCGTCGCCGTAGTAGAAGTGGTAGGTGCCGGGATCGTCGAAATTGACCGTCTTCTTGACCATGCGGAGCCCGAGCACCCGCGTGTAGAAGTCGAGGTTCCGCTGGGCGGCGCCCGCGATCGCCGTGACGTGATGAATGCCGCTGCTGCGCATGATGTGCCTCCGAACTGCAGGCCCGACCGGCCCGCCTGAGCCATGAGATAGTACCGGATGCGCCGGAAGCCGATGGCCGAACGTTTGCGTACGTGCAAAGATGCTCCTGCAGCAAGGCAATCCACCTTGCAGAGCGGAAAGGGACAGCCTGTCCCCATCACCCTCCGCGAGGCGAGCAGGATCAAGGATATGGGCGAGCCCTTCAGCAACATCTCCTGGGACGATTTCCGGCTGATCAAGGCCATCGCGGACGCCCGCGGGCTGCAGGGGGCGGCAGCGCAGCTCGGCCTCAACCACTCGACCGTCTTCCGCCGCCTCGGGCAGGTCGAGCAGGCGCTCGGCACAACGCTGTTCGAACGGCACCGCTCCGGCTACGTCCCGACGCCGGTCGGCGAGGAGATGGTGGAGCTGGCGGCCCGGGTGGACGACGACATCACCGGCTTCACCCGCAAGGTCTCGGGGCGGACCATCTCGCCGGCCGGCGAGCTGCGCGTCACCACCAATGATTCCCTGCTGATCCACCTGCTGACCCCGCTCTTCGCGCGGTTCCAGCGCCAGTGCCCCGATGTCCGGCTGGACGTCGTGCTCAGCAACGAGCCCCTGAACCTGTCCAAGCGCGACGCGGATGTCGCGATCCGGGCCACGGACCGCCCGCCCGAGACGCTGGTGGGGCGGCGCGTCGCCCGGATCGCCTGGGCGCTCTATGGGCGCGCCGCCGATTTCCCGCGGCCCGAATTCCCCGCCCTGCAGGATCTCACCGACCGGCCATGGGTGTCGCTCGGCGACAACCTCGCGGGGCTGAAGGCGGTGCGCTTCGTCCGGCAGCACGTCGCGCCAGAGCGGGTCGTGTACAAGGTCAACACCGTCCTCGGCCTGGCGGAGGCGGTCGAGAGCGGGCTCGGCATCGGGCATCTGCCCTGCTTCATCGGCGATGTCCGCCCCTCGCTGGTCCGCCTCGCCCCGCCCGATCCCGATTTCGCGGCCGATCTCTGGCTGCTGACCCATCCCGACCTGCGCCAATCTGCCCGGGTGCGCGTGTTCCTCGACTATCTCGCCGGGGAGATCGGCAGGTCGCGGCCCCTCTTCGAAGGCAGCCTCGCCGGTCCCGCCGCGCCGATCCCCGCGGCAGCATCATCGGCGGCCGAGTGAGCCGGGCGATCGACCGCGCCCGTCGGCGCCGATCGTGATCGGCAGGGCGAAACCGTCGCACCCCGAGGGCGGTGCAGCCCTTGTGCGCGGCGCCCGGGTCGCGTATCGATGCGCGCGACGATCCAGAGATCTCCCGCCGTTGGACCGGCCCGCAGCGATGCGGCGGCCGTCCTGCGGCATTGGAAGGTCGGGATTCCCAGGAGCAGTGTCCGCCACGGCTCGAACCTAGGGTCTTGTGCGACATGCCTTTTTCCCCCGCCCCCGCCAGCCTGCTGCGCGCCCTGTCCGAACGCGGCTATGCCGAGCCCACCCCGGTCCAGGCCGCGGTGCTGCAAGCCGAGAATGCGGAGCGCGACCTGCTGGTCTCGGCCCAGACCGGATCCGGCAAAACCGTGGCCTATGGCCTGGCGCTCGGCCGCACGCTGCTCGGGGATGCCGAGCGCCTCGGTCCGGGCGGGGCGCCGATCGCCCTGGTGATCGCCCCGACCCGCGAGCTGGCGCTGCAGGTCCAGCGCGAGCTGGACTGGCTGTATCAGCCGGCCGGGGGCCGCGTCCTGGCCTGCGTCGGCGGCATGGACGCCCGGCGCGAGCAGCGCCTGCTCTCCGCCGGCTGCCACATCGTCGTCGGCACGCCCGGGCGCCTACGCGACCATATCGAGCGCGGCCAGCTCGACCTCTCCGCCCTGCGCGCCGTGGTGCTGGACGAGGCCGACGAGATGCTGGACCTCGGCTTCCGCGAGGATCTCGAGGCGATCCTCGACGCCGCGCCGACGGAGCGCCGGACCCTGCTGTTCTCGGCCACGCTGCCGAAGGAGATCATCGCCCTCGCCCGGCGCTTCCAACACGATGCCTTGCGCATCGCCATGTCGGCGCGCGACGAGCCGCATCGCGATATCGAATACCGGGCCATGCCGGTCGCGCCGCATGAGGCGGAGCGCGCCGTGGTCAACATCCTGCGCTTCTTCGAGGCGCGCGGCGCCATCGTGTTCTGCTCCACCCGCGAGGCGGTGCGCCGCCTGCAGGGCAACCTGCTGGAGCGCGGCTTCGCCGTGGCGGCGCTGTCGGGCGAGCTCAGCCAGGTCGAGCGCAACCGGGCGCTGCAGGCGCTGCGCGACGGCCGGGCGCGGGTCTGCGTCGCCACCGACGTCGCGGCGCGCGGGCTCGACCTGCCGGATCTCGGCCTGGTCATCCATGCCGAGCTGCCGCGTGACGCCGAGGTCCTGCAGCATCGCAGCGGCCGCACCGGCCGGGCGGGGCGCAAGGGCGTCAGCGTCGTGCTGGTGCCGTTCAACCGCCGCTACCAGGCCGAACGGCTGCTCGGCGCCGCCCGGGTCGAGGCGGCCTGGTCGCCGCCGCCGGCGGCGGACGAGATCCGCGCCCGCGACCAGGCTCGGCTGGCCCAGGACACGGTCCTGGCCGAGCCGGCGACGGAAGAGGACCTTGCAGGCGCCCGCGCCCTCCTGGCCGAGCGCAGCCCGGAGGATCTCGCCGTCGCCCTGGTCCGCCTGCATCGCAGCCTCCTGCCCGCGCCGGAGGAGTTGTCGCCGCCGCCCGAGCAGCGCTCCGCCTCGGCCGATCGGCGCCCGCCCCGTCCCGCCCGCGAGGGCGGCGCGCCCCGCGAGGATGACGGCGAATCGGTCTGGTTCCGGCTGAATGTCGGCCGCGCCAACAACGCCGATCCGCGCTGGCTGCTGCCCTTCCTGTGCCGCCGCGGCCATGTCACCAAGGCCGAGATCGGCCGGATCGAGATCGCCGAGCGGCAGAGCCGGGTCGAGATCGCCCGCCACGCCGCGGGCCGCTTCGCCTCCTCGATCCGCCGGCCGGACGCGCAGGACCGGCACATCCGGATCGAGGAGGATCGTCCCCATCGTCCCTCCCAGAAGCATCCACGGGCGAAGCCGCCGCGGCCCTGACCGCAGGGGATACGCTTGCGCCGGACGGCAGGCCCGGCGCAAATGCAGCGTTCCTCCGCCGACCGACGGCCACAGATGCTGCTGCCCCGCGCGATCCTGTTCGACCTCGATGAGACGCTGATCTCCGCCTATGGCCGGCCGGACGTCGCCTGGCTCGCCGTCGCCGCCGAATTCTCCGAGGCGCTGGCCCCCTGGTCCTCCGCCGAGATCGCCGCCGCAATCGGCGCCTTCTCGCGCGGCTTCTGGGCCGATGCGGAGCGCCACCGGATCTGGCGCCAGAAGATCGGCGAGGCCCGGCGCCTGATCGTGGCCGGTGCCTTCGACACTCTTGCCGCCGGCGGCCGCCCGATCCCGGCCGCCGCGGTCCTCCACCGTCTCGCCGACCGCTTCACCGCCTATCGCGACGAGCAGATGCATCTGTTTCCGGATGCCCATGGCGTGGTCGACGGCTTCCGGGCGCTCGGCGTCCGCCTGGCTCTGGTCACCAACGGCGCGGCCGAAGCCCAGCGCGCCAAGATCACGCGCTTCGACCTGGCGCACCGGTTCGACCACATCCAGATCGAGGGCGAGCACGGCTTCGGCAAGCCGGAGGAGCGCGCCTACCGCCATGCCCTGCAGGTGCTGGGGATCGATCCTGCCGAGGCCTGGATGGTCGGCGACAACCTGGAATGGGAGGTGGCGGCGCCGCAGCGCCTGGGCATCCATGCGATCTGGGTCGACGGGACCGGCGACGGCCTGCCGCCGGAATCGATCATCCGGCCGGATCGCATCATCCGGTCGGTGCGGGAATTGCTGCCCGGCACGAGTGCTGCCGGAGGCGGCGATGCCGCGATCGGCGATCGCACCGTCCTGCCCCACCCTGCCCGCCCCGGCGCACATCCTGTATGATCGCCGCAGGGCGCGACCGAACGCGCTGATGCTCTTCTCAGGGAGGAGGCCATGGCCGCGCAGGTGAAGCCGATTCCGGACGGCTATCCCACGCTCACCCCCTATCTGATCGTCCGCGGCGCCGCCGCGGCGATCGACTTCTACCGCACCGCCTTCGGCGCCGCCGAGCGGCTGCGCATGGATGCGCCCGGCGGCACCATCGGCCATGCCGAGCTGACGATCGGCGGCAGCCTGGTGATGCTGGCCGACGAGATGCCGGAGACCGGCTGGTCCAGCCCGCCTGCCATCGGCGGAACGCCGGTGTCGCTGCACCTCTATGTCGAGGATGTCGACGCGGTGGTGGAGCGCGCCCTGGCCGCCGGCGCCACCCTGGCGCGGCCGGTCGCCGACCAGTTCTACGGCGACCGGCTTGGCACGGTGGTCGACCCCTTCGGCCATGTCTGGAGCATCGCCACCCACATCGAGGACGTGGCGCCGGAGGAGATGCGGCGCCGGGCCGAGGCGCTGTTCGGCGGCAAGGCCTGACGGCACATTCGCCGTCACGGCTCCGTCTTCCGCTTGCCGTAGAGGCGGTCGGCCTCGTTCACGATCGCCTGGCGGATCCAGTCGTCCTCGACATCTTCCGGCCTGAGCACGACGACGCCCTGGCCTTGCCATGCCTCGGCTCGCATCCGGCGCAGGCGCTCAGCCTCCAACGGCCGGCGCAGCTGGCGCCACGCCAGGCTGCTGCGCAGCTCGCTCATCGCAGCCACCGCTCGACCTCGCGGCCGCCGGCGACCTGCAGGGCGGGCCGGCCACTGCGCAGGGCCAGCGCGGCGGCGATCACCGCCTGCAGCCGGCGGCTGTGCTCGACCAGGACGACGAGATCGTCGACCAGTTGGGCCAGCGCTTCGGCCGGCAGCGCCGCGACGGCGGCGATCGGCATGCCCTCGATCTGCTCGAGGGTCGGCAGGGTGCTCATGAAGGTCTCCATGTCGGAATGGCGGGCGCGGGGCACTGCGGCTCCTCCGGGATGTGCAGCCGGACCAGCAGCTCGTAGTCGAGGCCGGCAATGCCGCGGCTGGCGGCGGCGGTGACCAGGCGCGGCCAGAACCGCACCGGGATCGATCTGCGCACCCGCATCATCCGCAGATGCTGCGGCGAGACGCCGAGATCGGCCGAGAGATAGCCCAGCCTCGGCCATCGGGTGAACAGGTCGTCGAAGGTTGCGATGATCTCTTCCATGGAATGACGATACGTTTCGTATCTCGTTAAGGCAATACGAAATGAATTGTCCGCAGATTACAAAACGTGCTAAATCCCGCGCATGCTGGAACCGCATCAACGCCTGGTGCTGGCGCGGACCAAGGCCGGTCACGAGACCGCGGCGGACGCCGCCCGTGCCTTCGGCTGGAGCCCGATCACCTACCGCGCCCATGAATCCGGGCTGCGCGGCCTGCGCCGCGACGCCGCCGGGCGCTACGCCGCCGCGTTCGGCGTCTCCGAGGCCTGGCTGCTGACCGGCGAAGGCGCGCCGGCGGGCCTGCGGCCGATGGTGCCGGTGGTCGGCCATGTCGGCGCCGGCGCCGAGATCCACATGTTCGAGGGCGACCAGTCGACCGAACGGATCGACGAGGCCGACGCCCCGCCGGCGGCCGACGAGCACACCGTCGCCGTCATCGTCCGCGGCGATTCGATGGCCCCCGCCTTCCGCGACCGCGACATCATCTACTACCGCAACGTCCAGGCCGATCCGGACCAGTTGATCGGCCGCGAATGCGTGATCCGCCTGGCCGATGGCCGGACTTTCGTCAAGATCCTGATGCGCGGCAGCGGCCCCGGCTTCTTCACCCTGTTCAGCTACAACGCGCCGCTGATCTCCGACGTCGCGATCGAATGGGCGGTGCCGGTCAAATGGGTGATGCGCGACTGATCGAAAACGATACGATATGTATTGACACCTCAACTGAAGATACGTAACGTATCCATCGGCTCCGCATGAGCCGCTTTCCTCCCTGACCTCGCCGGGGCCCCTCGGGTCCCGGCTTTTTTCGTCCTGGCTCGGCCCTGACCAAACGGTCAGGATCGATCTTGCCTCGCCTCGCGATCCGTCCCACTCTGCCCGGCAACAGGGACAAGGCACGCGACAACAGGAGAGCGCCGGCCATGACGATCGCACTCAAGGGCGGCACAGTGGTGAACGCCGACCGCAGCTTCCGCGCCGATGTGATCTGCGACGACGGCAGGATCGTCGCCGTCGGCCCCGACCTCGCCGCCCCGACCGGCGCCCGGGTGATCGACGCCTCGGGCAGCTACCTGCTGCCGGGCGGGATCGACCCGCACACCCATATGCAGTTCCCGTTCATGGGCACGGTGGCGGCGGACGATTACTACACCGGCACCGCCGCGGCGCTGTCCGGCGGCACCACCATGATCATCGACTTCTGCATCCCCGGCCCGCAGCAGAGTCTGCTGGACGGCTACCGGCAGTGGCGCGAATGGGGCGAGAAGGCGGTCTCCGACTGGTCGCTGCATGTCGCCATCACCTGGTGGTCGGACCAGGTGCGGGAGGAGATGGGCACGCTGGTGGCCGAGCACGGCGTCAACAGCTTCAAGCACTTCATGGCGTACAAGAACGCCCTGATGGTCGATGACGACGTGCTGATGCACAGCTTCACCCGCTGCCGCGAGCTCGGCGCCCTGCCGATGGTGCATGCCGAGAACGGCGACATCGTCTGGCTCTTGCAGAAGGCGCTGCTCGAGGCCGGGATCACCGGGCCGGAGGGCCACGCCCTGTCGCGCCCGCCCGAGGTCGAGGGCGAGGCCGCCAACCGCGCCATCATGATCGCCGGCGCCGCCGGCGTGCCGCTTTATATCGTCCACACCTCCTGCCGCGAGGCGCATGAGGCGATCGCCCGTGCCCGCGCCAATGGCCAGCGGGTCTATGGCGAGCCGCTGATCCAGCACCTGACCCTGGACGAGAGCGAGTATCGCAACAAGGACTGGGCCTATGCCGCCGCCCGGGTGATGAGCCCGCCCTTCCGTTCCAAGGAACACCAGAAGTCGCTGTGGGACGGGCTGACCGCCGGCAGCCTGCAGGTTGTCGCCACCGACCACTGCGCCTTCCGGACCGAGCAGAAGCGGATGGGGATCGACGACTTCACCCTGATCCCGAACGGCACCGGCGGCATCGAGGACCGCATGGCGGTGCTGTGGACCCACGGCGTCAACACCGGCCGGCTGACCCCGAGCGAGTTCGTCGCCGCCACCTCGGCCAATGCCGCGAAGATCTTCAACCTCTACCCGCAGAAGGGCGTGATCGCGCCCGGCGCCGACGCCGACCTCGTGGTCTGGGACCCGGCGGCGACCAAGACCATCAGCGCCGACACCCAGCACTCGAACATCGAGGTCAATGTGTTCGAGGGCATGGAGGTGCGCGGCCTGCCGGTCATCACCTTGAGCCAGGGCAAGGTGGTGTGGGAGAACAAGGAGCTGAAGGTGCAGCGCGGCGAAGGCCGCTTCGTGCCGCGCCCCGGCACCGCCCCGGTGTTCGAGGCGATGAAGATCCGCAACGAGCTGCGCCGGCCGGTGCCGGTGCAGCGCAACCCCAGCGTGCATGTGACGCCATGAGCATCGGCCTCGACGACGCTCTCCAGACCTACCTGCTCAACGCCTCGCTGCGCGAGCCGGAGATCCTGGCCCGGCTGCGGCAGGAGACGCGCCGGGTCGCGGCCGACCGGGCCGGGATGCAGATCACGCCGGAGCAGGGCCAGTTCATGGCCCTGCTGGCCCGGATGCTCGGCGCCCGCCGGCTGGTCGAGATCGGCACCTTCACCGGCTACAGCGCGCTGGCGGTGATGCTGGCGCTGCCGCCGGAAGCCCGGCTGCTGTGCTGCGACGTCAGCGCCGAATGGACCTCGGTCGCCCGGCGCTACTGGCAGGAGGCCGGTGTCGCCGACCGCATCGAGCTGCGCCTGCAGCCGGCCCTCGACACGCTCGAAGAGCTGACGCGCGCGGATTGGGCCGGCACGGTCGACATGGTCTTCGTCGATGCAGACAAGGACAACTACCCGGCCTATGTCGAAGCGGCGATCGGCCTCTTGCGCCCCGGCGGGCTGCTGCTGGTCGACAACGCGCTGTGGAGCGGCCGGGTGGCCGACCCCGCCGACCGCACGCCTGGCACCGAGGCGATCCGCCGGGTCAACGCCATGCTGCGCGACGACAAGCGGGTCGACTTCTCGCTGATCCCGATCGGCGACGGCGTGGCCTTGGCGCGGAAGCGGGGCGCGGGCGAAGGGTAAGCCCCCCATCGTCCTTACGGCGAGGCGGCGCTGGCCAAGGCCTGCGTTTTCCTATCTGATGACGCCGGGCGAAGGTCGGAGGCGTCAGCCTTCGCGAAGGACGATTGATGAAGCTGAAGACCGTCACCATCCGCGGCTACAAGTCCATCGCGAATCTGGAGGAATTCGAGCTTCGGAGCCTCAACGTCCTGATCGGGGCCAATGGCGCAGGCAAAAGCAATTTCATCAGCACGTTCAGATTTCTGGCCGCCCTGGCCAACGGCAACCTCCAGACCTTCGTGCAGCAGCAAGGCGGGCCGGACGCGCTCTTGTTCGGCGGTCGGAAGCAGACGCGGCAACTCGATATCGAAGTCTATTTCGATGCATTTCACGGCTTCACCAATGGCTACCGCATCGGCCTGACCCCCACGGCCGACAACCGACTGATCTTCGGCCGGGAGGAGGTCTGGGTCCAACGCGATTTCGGGCCCAAGCCTATTCCTCTCGGAGCAGCCCATGACGAAGCCAAGCTGCGGGATGACCGGCAGCCCGTCAGCAGCTATGTGCGAACCGCGATGCGGAGCTGGCGCCAGTATCATTTCCATGACACTGGCGATTCGGCGGCCGTAAAGCGGCCCCACCACAGCAACGATAATCTGCGCCTGAAGCCGGCTGCCGACAATCTGGCTGCCTATCTGGCGATGCTGCAGTCGCGGTTTCCGGAGGTCTATCGACGGATCGTCGACACGATCAAGCTGGCGGCGCCGTTCTTCGGCGATTTCAACATTCGCGATCCGCTGCCGGACCCCATCGAGCTGGAGTGGTTCGAGCAGACCGATCCGGACACGCCCTACAAGGCCCATATGCTGTCCGACGGTACGCTTCGCTTCATATGCTTGGCCACCCTGCTGCTGCAGCCGGAAACGCTGCTGCCCGACACGGTCCTGATCGACGAGCCGGAGCTCGGCCTGCACCCCTATGCCATCAATCTCTTGGCCGACATGCTCCGCCAGGTCGCCGAGACCAAGCAGGTGATCGTCTCGACGCAATCGGTCGAGCTGCTCAACTGTTTCACCCCTGCCGATGTGGTCGTCGCCGAGCGGCAAGACGGCGCCACGACGCTGAAACGCCTCGATGCCGACGGGCTGGGCGAGTGGTTGGAGGAGTACAGCCTGGGCGAATTGTGGAAGCGCAATATCCTGGGGGGCAGGCCCGCGCGATGATGCTTGTCTTCGTCGTCTGTGAAGGGCAGACCGAGGAAACCTTTGTTCGCGATGTCCTGGCACCCTCTCTGTCCGGGCAAGGGCTGACCTTGTCAGCCAAGCTCATCGAGACCTCGCCCGGCCATAGCGGCGGCGCCCTGAATTATGAGCGGGTCCGGCGTGCTCTCTGCCGGTTCCTTGCGAATAAGAGCTCCCCGGTTGTCACGACCCTGTTCGACCTCCACAGGCTGGACAAGCGGTTTCCGAAAGCGGCCGAGGCCAAGGCTCTGACCGATCTCGAGCAACGGCTGGAACTGCTTGCCACCGCATTCCATGCCGATATCGTCGGCGAGGCCGGATGCCGGCCCGACCGGTTCATTCCCTACATTCAGCCTTATGAATTTGAGGCCCTGCTGTTCAGCGACGTAGCCACGTTGGCGGGCGTCCAGTCAGAATGGAAGAGGGCGGAACCCAGTCTGGCGGCGATCAGGAGTCAAGCCGCCTCGCCCGAACACATCAATGAGCGTCCGAACTCCAATCCGGCCGCCCATCTGGAGCGTGAGCTCAAAGCGCCGCACTACCGGAAGACCCTGCACGGGCCGATCGCGGCCCAACGGATAGGCTTGTCCCGAATGGAAGCCGAGTGCGCCTTCTTCGCCGGCTGGACATCGCGGCTGCGGAGCCTCGCCGGTTGATCCGCTGTACGGTGTAGCCCCTCCCCTACAGCACCCCCGCCGACAGCTTCCGCACCACCTCGGCTTGGCGGCGGGTGTCGGTCTTGGCGAAGATACTCTTCAGCTGGCTGCGCACGGTGAGCGGCGAGACGCCGTCGACCGCGGCGATCTCGGCCGGGGTCAGCCCCTCGATCAGCCGCCGCGCCACACGCAGCTCGGCCGCGGTCAGGCCATAGGCGGCGCGGGCGCTCTCGATCCGTGCGGCGACGGAGGAGATCGCCGGGTCCTCGATCAGCACCATCGCCGCGGCGCCGGCGAAGAAGGCCTGCACCGAAGACGGATCGAGTTGCACGAAGCGGACGCGCAACGGTGGCCGGCCACCGTCGCGCCGCAGCAGCTGGGTGTCGAGCAGGCCGCGCGACAGGCCCATGCGGATCGTTCCCAAGGCGCGGTCGAGGGCGGCCGTCACATCGGGCGAGGAGAAGCGCAGACGGCCCTCTCCGTCCTGGCCGACCGCGCCGCCGGCGGCAATCAGAGCTTCCGCCGCCTGGTTGCAGTGGCGGATCCTGCGGTCCGGCGCGACGAGTACGAGACCGATGCCGAGCAGGTCGAGCACCGACAGGCCGCCATGCAATGCGGCGCCGGCCTGGGGCGAGCGGCGGTAATAGGCGAAGACCCGGCGCAGATGCGGCGCCAGCTGGCCCAGCAGCGCGCGGGCACGGTCCACGGTGGCGTCGTCGGCCTCCGCGCCCAGCACGCTGAGCATGAAGTTGCAGCGCTCCTCCTTGTACACCGTGACTCCTACGGCGGTGCCGAGGCCGTTCGGGGTCAGATAATCGGCGTAGAATTCGGTCCGCTGGAGCTCACTGCGCGGCAGCATCTGCTCCGCCCGCACTGCCAACCCGACCGGGCGCTGCGCCGCTGCCGGCATCCACGGATTCACCCGGCTGAAATGGCTGCTATAGGCAACCACCGCGTCCGCCGAGAAGCCGGTGTTCACCGAGAATGCACCATTGCCGCTGTCGAGGTCGTGGAAGAAAAGCGCCGCCTTGCCATTCGGCAGGCAGGTCGCGACCTCGTGCAGAACCAGTTCCCAGCCGATCTCCCCGACCAGTGCCGCATAGATGCGGTCAATCAGGAGGGCCGTACGATCCAACCCATCCAATCCGGAGTCCCCCTGCCCGGATGCTGCGATGCAAAGCCTAGCATCGGTCGGCAACGTGACGGAATTCCGGACGGGCCCCATGCTCCGTTTGGAGGAACCTCCCATACCTATTTTGAGGTAGCGACGGCCACCGATCCGGCCGACCAGCCGCCACCCAGCGCCTTGTACAGGGCGACCGCGGCCTGCAGCCGGTTCGACTTGGCCTGGACCAGCTGGTCGCGGGCGGAGAAGTAGCTCTGCTGCGCGTTCAGCACGGTCAGCAGGTCGACCGCCCCGGCCCGGTACTGCGCATCGGACAGGCGGAACGCCTCGCGCGCCTGGGCCACCACCTCCTGCTGCGCCTGGTAGGCCAGCCCGGTCTGCTGGGTGGCGATCAGCGCGTTCTCGACATCGCCGAAGGCGGCCAGCACGGTCTTCACATAGGTCTGCCCCAGCTCCTGGTACTGCGCCTCAGTGAGCTGAACCTGGCCCCGCAAGGCACCGCCCTCGAAGATCGGCTGGGTCAGCGAGGCGGCGAGGCTGTAGAGCGTGTTGGCGGAGTTGAACAGGGTGCCGAGCGCCGCGCTCTGGACCCCGCCCGAGCCGGTCAGCTGGATCGACGGGAACAGCTGCGCCTTCGCCTCCTTCGCGTTGAACCGGGCGGCCAGCAGCTGCGCATCGGCGTTCTGGATATCCGGCCGGCGGTCGAGGAGAGAGGACGGCAGGCCCGCGGCCACCACCGGGATCTTGAGGTCGTCGAGCGACTGACGCTCAATCGACAGGCGCTCCGGCGGTTCGCCGAGCAAGAGGGCCAGCGTGGTCTCGGTCTGCTGGCGCTGCTGCTCCAGCGGCGGGATCGCGGCCTTCTGCTGCGCCACCACCGTGCGCTGCTGCGCCACGTCGAGGGCCGAGGCCGCGCCCGCCGCCTCCTGCGCCAGCACCACGTTCAGCACCTGCTGGGCATTGGCGAGGTTGTCGCGCGCGATCGCCAGCCGGTCCTGGAATTCCAGCACCTGCATGTAGGTGGTGGCGGTGCTGGACGTGACCGTCAGGGCGACGGTGTCGCGGTCGTAGCGGCTGGCCAGGGCCGAGGCCTGCGCCGATTGCAGCGCCGCCCGGTTCTTGCCCCAGAGGTCGATCTCGTAGCTCGCCGAGAGCTCGGCCGAGAACTGGTCGCTGATCGTCCGGCTGGAACCTGTGCCGAAGCTGCTGGCGCGCTCCGGCGACACCGAATGCGAGGCGTCGCCGGTGGCGCCGACGCTGGGCAGCAGCGGCGCGCCGGCGATCCGCGCCTGGGCGTCGGCCTGCAGCACCCGGGCGACGGCGGCGCCGATATCCTGGTTGTTCCGCTGGGCGGTCAGGATCAGCCCGTCGAGCTGGGACGAGCCGAAGCTGCGCCACCAGCCCGTTTCCGGCCAGGTGGTGCCGGCCGGCCCTTCCGCCTTCCAGCCGCCGGGGATGTCGAGCGCGGGCCTGTCGTCCTCCGGCCCGGCGCAGCCGGCCAGCAGGGCGACGGCCAGGACCGCCGCGAGAGGGCGATGGAAGCGGTAGGACATGGTCACTCGGCGGACAGGGCGACGACGGGGTCGAGGGTGGCGGCCTTGCGCGCCGGCATGTAGCCGAAGATCAGACCGGTGAGGAAGGCGCAGCCGAAGGCCAGCAGAACCGGCCCGGGCGAGAACAGGATCGGCGTGCCGAAGGCCTGCAGCGCCGCCGCCACCCCGAGGCCGCCGACCACGCCGATGGCGCCGCCGATCGCCGAGACCACCACGGATTCGGTGATGAACTGCTGCAGGATGTCCCGCATCCGGGCGCCGGTCGCCATCCGTACCCCGATCTCGCGCGTGCGCTCGGTGACGCTGACCAGCATGATGTTCATCACCCCGATGCCGCCGACCAAGAGCGAGATGGCGGCGACCGAGCCGAGCAGGATGGTCAGCGTGTTCTGGGTCGCCGAGACGGTCTCGATCAGCGACGACATGTTGCGGATCTGCACGTCCTGGCGGCGATGCCGGGCCTCCAGCAGCGCCTGGACATCGGCCTGCGTCTGGTCGATCAGCGCCGTGTCCTCGACCTGCACCGTGATCGAGCGGACGAAGCGCTTGCCGAACACCCGCAGGCTGCCGGTCGACAACGGCATGAACACGATGTCGTCCTGGTCGGCGCCGTAGGGCGTCGCACCCTTCGCCGCCATCAGTCCGATCACCTGGAACGGGATGTTGTTGACCAGGACATAGCGGCCCAGCGGGTCGGCGCCGTCCGGAAACAGGATCCGCGCCGCGGTCTGGCCCAGCACAATTACCGGGGCATAGCTGGCCTGGTCCCCCGCCGAGATGAAGCTGCCGCGCTCGACCGACCAGTCGCGGGCCCGGGTGAAGTCCGGCGTCGTGGCATCGGCCTGGGTCGAGTAGTCGGTGTTGCCATAGCGCAGGGTGACGGTGCCGATCAGCTCCGGCACCGCGGCGGCGACGTTCGGCAGCTCTGCCAGCGCTTCGGCATCCTCCGGCACCAGCGTCGCGATCACGCCGTCGGTGGTGCGGTTGTTGCTCTGGGCCGGGCGGATCAGCAGCAGGTCGGTGCCCATGGCCGAGATGCGGTCGACCACCGACTGCTTCGCGCCGTCGCCGATGGCCAGCATGGCGATCACCGCGCCGACGCCGATGACGATGCCGAGCAGGGTCAGGATGGTGCGGAACAGATTGGCGCGCAGGGCCCGCAGCGCCATCTTCACCGCCTCCGCCATGTCGGCAACGCCGAGAGTGCCGGCATCGCCGCCACGGGTCGCATCGCCGGCGGCCACGACCGCCGCAGGTCCGCGCGCGCCGCTGTCGCCGACGATGTGCCCGTCGCGGATCTCGATCAGCCGGTTCGCATGCTCCGCCACCGCCCGGTCATGGGTGATCAGGATGACGGTGCGGCCGGCCTCGCTCATCCGCTTGAGCAGCGCCATCACCTCGGCGCCGCTGCGGCTGTCCAGCGCCCCGGTCGGCTCGTCGGCCAGGATCACCCGGCCGCCATTCATCAGGGCGCGGGCAATCGACACCCGCTGCTGCTGGCCGCCCGACAGCTGGTTCGGCCGGTGGCCGGTGCGGTCGGCGAGGCCGAGCGAACCCAGCAGCTGCTCCGCCCGCTCGCGCCGCTCGGCGGCGGCGATGCCGGCATAGATCGCCGGGACCTCGACATTCTCGGCTGCGGTCGCCGACGGGATCAGGTTGTAGCTCTGGAAGATGAAGCCGAAGGTCTCGCGCCGCAGATGCGCCAGGGCGTCGCGGTCCAGCGTCGCCACATCGGTGCCGTCGACCCGGTAGGTGCCGGTGGTCGGCCGGTCGAGGCAGCCGAGGATGTTCATCAGCGTCGACTTGCCGGAGCCCGAGGCGCCCATGATGGCGACGAACTCGCCCGGGTGGATGTCGAGCGAGATGCCGTGCAGCACCTCCACCGCCAGGTCGCCGTTGACATAGGTCTTGGTGACGTCGCGCAGCGACACCAGCGGCCGGACGGCGGCCTGGCCGGACGTCATCGGTATCGGCTCGCGGATGTCCATCAGATCCTCGGGCGCCGGGTCTGGCTCGGGGCCGGCTCGGCGTTCGGACGACGGGAGCCGGTGATGACCTGCTCGCCCGGTTCCAGCCCGCTCAGGATCTCCGCCTGCGCCCGGTTGGTGACGCCGACACTGACCATGCGGGTCTCGATCGATCCGCTCGGCTTCAGCACGCGGGCCGTGGCCCGCCCCGGCGCGGCCGAGGAGGTCCCGGGCGACAGGCCCGACAGGGCCGAGACCGGCACCAGCAGCGTGTCCTGGGCGGCGGCCGAGACGAAGAACACCTGCGCCGTCATCTGCGTCATCAGCGCGCCGTCCTGGTTCGGCACGTCGAACAGCGCGTTGTAGAGCACGACGTTGTTGACCACCTCCGGCGTCGGCTGGATCTGCCGCAGCGCCCCGTACCAGCGCTTGTCGGGCATGCCGAGGGTGGTGAAATAGGCGGTCATGCCGAGCCGCAACCGGCTGACATCGGCCTCGGACACCTGCGCCTCGACGGTCATGGTCGCGAGGTCTGCGACCTGGACGATGATCGGCGCCGACTGGTTGGCATTCAGGGTCTGGCCCCGGCGCGCCGACTGCGACACCACCGTGCCGTCGATCGGCGCGTAGACCTTGGTGTAGCCGAGATTTGCCTCGTCGCCCTTCAGCGTCGACTGAATCTGCCGGGTCTGGGCATCGATCGCGTCGAGCTGGGCCTGGGCCGCGGCATAAGCCGCCTCGGCCACCTGCAGCGCGTCGTCGCTGGTGGCGCGGGACGCCTTCAGATTCCGCTGCCGCTCGGCCTGCTGCCGGGCCAGCAGCAGCTGCGCCTCCTTCTCGGCCCGCTGGGCTGCGAGGTTCGCGATCTGCGCCCGGTCGGCCTCGACCCGCGACTGGTAGACGGTGGGATCGATCTCGGCCAGCAGGTCGCCGGCCTTCACTCGGTCACCGATCGCGACATGCAGGGTCCTAAGCTGGCCGGAGACCTGGGTGCCGACATCGACATAGCTGACCGGCTGCAGCGTCCCCAGCGCCGTGATCGCATCCTCGATGTCGCCGCGCTCGGCCGTGGCGGTGAGCCAGAGCTGGTCGGGCGCCGCCGCCCGGCCCCAGCGGTACCAGGCCCCGCCGGCGGCCAGCAGGGCGAGGATCAGCAGACCCAGCAGGAGGCGACGCCGGCGGGGTGCCTTGCGCGCCGTCCGGGCCGGTGCAGGCAAGGGCGGCGGCGCCGCCTCCCGCAGCCTCGGCTCGATCTCAGTCCTGGTGTCCGGCATTCCCCTCGGCCCGCAATAGTGTCGCCCTTTCACGGCCGGATCAGCGATTTCCGGCGCAAGGCTGCCTCCGATCCGGCTGGTCTGGCCGAGGCGAGCCGATTATATCGTTTTCCTGGCCTCCCGGCCGCAGAGACTCCAACACGGCTTCGAGGCAGGCATGGCCCGTGCGGCCGCGATCGCACTTTCCTGTATTCTTCTGGCGGCCCCGGTCGAGGCGGCGCCGGCCTCCTGCGGCCCGCACGACGTGGTCGTGGATTATCTGGCGCGCAGCTTCCAGGAAACGCCGGCCGGCGCCGGCACCGCCAACAGCGGCGGCCGGGTCGAGCTGTTCGCGGCGCCCAGGGGGCAGAGCTGGACGCTGATCTATACCGGGCCGGACGGGCAGGCCTGCATGATCGCCGCCGGCCGCGGCTGGGCCCCGCCCCTGCCCGGCCCGAACGAGGAAACCACCAAGCCGCGCTGACCTCAGCCCTTGACCGCGGCGATCAGCGGGTGGACCACCCGGTCGCCGGGCTTGATGTCGAGGAAGCGGGCGATGCCGCCGTTCAGCTCCAGCACCGCTTTGGCCGGCCCGTCGGAGGTGCGGGGGTCCAGAGTCTGCGGCGGGACCTTCTCGAGGATGTTGGCGATCGTCCCGTCGGTGCGGATGAAGATCATGTCCAGCGGGATCAGCGTGTTCTTCATCCAGAAGGCCCGAGGCTCGGCCCCGTCGAACACGAACAGCATGCCGGCGTCCGGCGCCATCTTCTCGCGGAACATCAGGCCGCGCTGCTGCTGCTCCGGCGTCAGCGCCAGCTCGACCGTGAAGTGGAAGCTCTTGCCGGCCGCGGTCTCGATGGTGAGGTCGCTGGTCTTCGGCTGGGTCGCCTCCTGCGCCGAGCCGGGGCCGGCGGCGACAAGCAGCAGGGCGAAAGCGGCGAGGAGCGTCTTCATCGGTCGTCCCATCTCGTCAGGGGGTCATGACGGCACGGATCGCAGCCTGGACCTCCGGCCGCACCAGGCCCGGCCGCGGCGGGTCGTCCATCCGGTCGAACCAGTCGGGTTCGGGCGGGGTGCCGCGACGGCGCGACCAGGACAGGCCGGCCAGCACCGCGCAGGACTCCACCGTCAGCGGCGCCGCGGGGTCGAGGCCGTTCAGCACCGCCCAGACCCCGGCCCAGCAGCGGCCCACGGTCCAGGGATTGTAGCCCCCGCCGCCGAGCACCAGCAGGCGCGGCGCGACGTCGCGCACCGCCGCCACCACGTCCCACAGGGCGCGGTTGGACAGCGACAGGCGGCTCAACGGATCATCGTGCAGCGCATCGGCGCCGCATTGCAGCACCACGACCTGCGGCCGGAACCGCTCGACCAGCGGCAGCAGCGCCTGGTCGCGGACCGCCGCCATCTCGTCGTCGTTCAGCTCGCGCGGCACCGCCAGGTTGCGGGCGTTGCCGCCGCCGCGGTCCTCGACGGCGCCGGTGAAAGGCCAGCGCTTCGCCTCATGCACTGACACGGTCAGCACCCGAGGGTCGCCGGCAAAGGCGTCCTGCACCCCGTCGCCGTGATGGGCGTCGACGTCGAGATAGGCGATGCGGTCGACGCCCCGGTCCAGCAGGTCGAGGATCGCCAGCACCGGGTCGTTGAAGTAGCAGAAGCCGGAAGCGCGGTCGGGCCGGCCGTGATGCAGCCCGCCGGCCGGGCTGTAGACCACCGCCCCCTCGGCCACCAGGCCGGCGCCGAGCAGCGAGGAGCCGCAAGCCGTGGCGGGACGGCGGAACACCTCGCCGAAGATCGGGTTCTCGATGCCACCGAGATTGTGGCGCTGCCGGCGCGCCGGATCGAGATCCTGATCGCGCTCGGCATCCTGCACCGCGGCGACATAGTCGGCATGATGGAACCGGGTCAGCGCCCCCGGCCCTGCCAGCGGCCCGTCGCGGTACTGCCCCTCGGCCAGCCAGCCCTGGGCCCGGATCAGGTCGAGCGCGGTCGACACCCGCGGGATGGCGAGCGGATGCTTCGGCCCGTAGCTGGAATGCCGGTAGACCTCGCTGCCGATCAGGATCGGCCGCGCCGCCATCGCCGGATCAGGCCCCCTTGCCCGCCGGCTTGCCGTCCGCCGGGGCCGCCGGCGGCGCCTTCTTGCGGAACAGCTTGTCCTCGCCGAGGAACAGCAGGATCGGCGCCGCGATGAAGATCGAGGAGGTGGTGGCGACGACGACGCCGATCAGGATCACGATGGCGAATTGCTGCAGGGCCTCGCCGCTCCAGATCGCCAGCGGCAGGCAGGCCAGGAAGGTGGCCAGCGAGGTGCCGATGGTGCGGTTCAGCGTCTGGTTGATCGACAGGTCGATCAACTGACGCAGCGGCATCGACTTGTAGAGCCGCAGGTTCTCGCGCACCCGGTCATAGACCACGACCTTGTCATTGACCGAATAGCCGAGGACGGTCAGCAGCGCCGCGATCGAGGTCAGGTTGAACTGCATGCCGGTGACGGCATAGACCCCGATCATCTTGGTGACGTCGAGGATCATGGTGACCACGGCGCCGACGCCGAACTGCCATTCGAAGCGGAACCAGATGTAGAACAGCATGGCGACCAGGGCGAGGCCGAGCGCCAGCATGCCGTTCTGGAACAGCTCGCCCGAGACCGTGCTGCCGACCGAATCGACGCTGCGGATCACCGTGCCCGGCACGGTGTCGGTCAGGGTCTTCTTGACCGTGTCGAGCGCCACCTGCTGCTGCTGTTCGGTCGGCTGCGCCTCCATCCGGATCAGCACGTCATTGGGCGAGCCGAACTGCTGCAGTTGGACCTGTCCGAGACCGAGTTCTTCGAGCCCGGTGCGCAGCACCGAGAAGTCCGCCGGCTGCGGCGTCTGGATCTCGATGGCGATGCCGCCCTTGAAGTCGACGCCGTAGTTCAGCCCGGGATGGAAGAACAGGACGACCGAGGCGATGCTGAGGAAGGCCGAGGTGGCGAGGCCGGCGATGCGGCCCCGCATGAACGGGATCTTGGTGTCGTCCGGGACGAGACGGAGCCAGAACATCACGCTTTCCTCAGCACGGGCAGGACGGTGGGGCGCTTGCGGCGGATCCAGGTGACCATCATGAACCGCACCAGCACGATGGCGGTGAACATCGAGGTCAGGATGCCGATCCCGGTGGTGACGGCGAAGCCGCGCACCGGGCCCGTGGTCAGCGTGTACAGGATCGCCATCTTGATCAGCGAGGTGATGTTGGCGTCGAAGATCGTGCCGAAGGCCCGGCTGAAGCCCGCATCCATCGCCGAGAACGGCGACCGCCCCCGTTTCGTCTCCTCGTGCAATCGCTCGTTGATCAGGATGTTGGCATCGACCGACATGCCGAGGGTCAGCAGCATGCCGGCGATGCCGGGCAGGGTCAGCGTCGCTTCAAGCAGCGACAGGATCGCCACCGTCAGCACCATGTTCATGACCAGGGCGATGTTGGCGAACAGGCCGAACAGCCCGTAGGCCAGCAGCATGTAGGTGATGACCAGGACGAAGCCGACGGCCACGGCGATGATGCCGGCCTGGATGGCGTCGGCGCCCAGGTCGGGGCCGACCGTCCGCTCCTCGACGATGGTCAGCGGTGCCGGCAGCGCGCCGGCGCGCAGCAGCACGGCCAGGTCATTGGCGCTCTGGGCGCTGAAATTGCCGCTGATCTGGCCGCGACCGCCCAGGATCGGCTCGTTGATGTTCGGATAGGTGATGACCTTGTCGTCCAGCACGATGGCGAAGGGCTTGCCGACATTGGCCTGGGTGACCTGGCCGAAGCGGCGGGCGCCGGCGCTGTCGAACTCGAAATTCACCACCCATTGCCCGTTCTGCGAATTGGTGCCGGCGCGGGCGTCGGTCAGGTTGGCGCCGTCGACCTCGATCCGCTTGCGCACGGCGATCGACGTCCGCTCGCCCGGCCGCGGATTCTCGATCGGCAGCACCTCGGTATCCGGCGGCACCGGTTGGCCCTGCTGGTAGTCGAGATTGACCAGGTGGAAGGTCATCTTCGCCGTCTGGCCCAGCAGGCGGCGGATACGGTCGGGGTTCTGCTCGCCCGGCAGTTGCAGCAGGATGCGGCTCGACCCCTGGCGCGAGATCAGCGGCTCGCGCGTGCCGCTCTCGTCGACGCGGCGGCGGACGATCTCGATCGACTGCTCGACCGCCCGGGCCTCGCGGTCGCGCAGCCCCACCTCGGTCAGGGTCAGGCTGGCCTTGCCGTCGCTGCCGACGCTGATGTCGAGGTCGCGCTTGCCCCCGGCCAGCGGGTCGACGGCGCCGGTCAGCAGGTTCTCGGCCAGCAGCGTGCGCACCCGCTCGGCCTGGCTGGTGTCGGCCAGGGTGAAATTGACCGAATGGTCGTTCACCGAAAGATCGCTGTAGGTGATGTTCTCGCGCCGCAGCAGGCTGCGGATCGAATCCTGGATGTTGGCGAGGCGGGCGTCGACCACCGCCTTCATGTCGACCTCCAGCAGGAGGTAGGAACCGCCCCGCAGGTCGAGGCCGAGATTCATCTGCCGCGCCGGGATCCAGGACGGCAGCGCGTCGAGCGTGCTGCGCGGCAGGAGGTTCGGCAGGCTCAGGATCACGCCGAGGAGGCACACCACCAGGATGGTGACCTTCTTCCACGGGGCGAAATACATCATCGACGGCAAGCTCTCAAAATTCGGTCGGTTCGGGCTGGCCCGGCCGAGACATCACAGGTCTGGTCCGGCGCACCGGACCGCAGGGCGCGCACGGTACAATGCGCGCCGCCGTTTAGCCATGGCGAAGTGGCGACGGATCGATGCCGGCGTCGACAAGCCGCGCCACATGCGATTCCACGGCCGGCGACACGTATTCGACCAGAAGATCCGGGCCGAGGGCCGCGGTCGCGATCGGCCGCCAGTCTCGTGTCGCGGCGGCGCTGCCGGGAAAGGCGATGCGGTTGCGCTGGCCGCCGCCGATCACGGGCGCAATGAAGACATGGGCCAGGTCGACGCGGCCGGCCTCGAGCAGCAGGCCGAGCAGGCGCGGGCCGCCCTCGACCATGACCGAAGCGACCGGCCGGCCGAGCCGCGCCACCATGGCCGGGCCGGCCAGGGCGTCGAACAGGGCGTCGACCGGCGGCCCGTCCGGCAGCGCCAGCAGGGCGGCCGAGGGCGGCAATAGGGCCTCCAGCGCCGCCGCCTGCCGCGCCGCGGCGGCGCCCAGCAGGAACACGGTCGGCGCGTCGGCCGAGAGCAGCCCGGACTTCCAGCGCTCCAGCCGCTGCGGCAGGGCGGCCAGGGCCCGGCCGTTCGGGTCGTAGACCAGGCGCAGGGGATGGCGGTGCCGGTCGCCGGCGGCGTCGCGCACGGTCAGGGCGGGATCGTCGGCCAGCACGGTGCCGGCGCCGACCAGGATGGCGTCGTATTTCTGGCGCAGCCAATGGGTGTGGGCGCGCGCCGCCTTGCCGGTCAGCCAGCGCTCGGCACCGTCGTCATAGGCGAGTTGGCCGTCCAGCGTCTGCGCCCATTTCGCCGCCACCAGCGGCCGGCCGAGCCGCTGCCGCAGCAGAAAGGGCGCGTGCCAGGCCGCCACCTCAGGCGCCAATGTCCCGACGCTGACGGCGACGCCGGCCGCCTGCAACCGGGCCAGGCCGGTGCCGTCGACCAGCGGGAACGGGTCGCGCAGGGCCACAACGCAGCGCGCCAGGCCGAGCGACGCCAGGAGGTCGGCGCAAGGCGGCTGGCGCCCGTGATGGCTGCAGGGTTCGAGCGTGACATAGGCGGTGGCGCCGCGGAACGCCGCACGATCGGCCATCGCCTCGACCGCGACGCGCTCGGCATGGCGCTCGCCGATCCGCTCGGTGGCGCCGCGCGACACGACGCGGCCGTCGCGGACGATGACGCAGCCGACCACCGGGTTGGGGTCGGACAGCCCGTTATGGGTCATCGCCGTCCGCAGCGTGTCGAGCATCCAGGCTTCGTCGTCGCCCGCCGTCCGGGTGGGCGGTGCCGCGTCGCGCAGCGGCTCCGGCAGCGTGTCGCGGAGGACGCCGCCGAAACCGAAGCCCGGCCGCAGCGAGAGCGCGGCCGCCTGCGTCAAGGCTTGCCCAGGCGGCGCACCCCCGGGGTGTCGCCGACAGCCAGGGGCAGCACTTTGGCCCCACCGGAAATATCCGACAGATCAATCCGGTGTGCGTGCTTCTTCACCTTGGCTTCAAGGTACTGGATGTTGTGCTCGGTGACGAAGACGCCGGTCGGCACGATCTCGACAATCTCGATCCCGGCGGCCTCGAGCTGCTTCGCCTTGTCGGGATTGTTGGTCAGCAGCCGGATCCGCTTCACCCCGAGCGCCAGCAGCATCTGCGCCGCGGGGGTGAAATCGCGCATGTCATGCGGGAAGTTCAGCCGCTCATTGGCCTCGTAGGTGTCGAGCCCCTGGTCCTGCAGCACATAGGCGTCGAGCTTGGCGTAGAGGCCGATGCCGCGCCCCTCCTGCCGCAGGTAGAGGACGAAACCGCCTTCTTTTCCAATGCGATGCAGGGCATCGTTCAACTGCGGACCGCAATCGCAGCGCTGCGAGCCGAAGACGTCGCCGGTCAGGCATTCGGAATGCACTCGGACCAGCGGCACGTCGCGGCCTCTCGGCCCGAGGGCAATGGCGAAATGCTCGCCGCCATCGGCGAAGCCGTCGAAGGTGTGGAACACGCCCTTCACCGCCCCGTCCAGGATCGGGATGGTGACGGTGGTGCGGATCTCGACCGGTGCCTGCATCGAATACCCCGACGGCCGCGCCGCGACCGAACCTCGTGAAACCGTGGGGCACAATATCGGTGGGCTGCCCCGATATTCCCAGCCCTAACGAACGGAGATCGGCTATGCGGCTCGCTACGTTTGCAGCGCCCGGATCTCGTGTACTGCAGCGATCCGGGTTCCGTCCCAGTGATAGGACAGGTGCCGCTCCTGGGTCACCGGGGTCAGCACGCTGCGCGGCCGGAACACCGCGGCGCACTGCCCCCCGTCGTGGCGGACGCTGTCATAGGCGATGCCGAAGGCGCCGTCGCCATGCAGCCGCCGCCCCAGGGCCTGGCCGGCCGAATAGTCGAGCGGGTCGTAGACGCCGGGCAGCTCGGCGCCCAGGTCGCGGATATCGTGCAGCTCGCCGGACAGGCTGTTGATCAGCACCCGCATGTCGATCGTGGTCGCCGGCGTCGCCGTCGCCGCGAAGAAGCGGGCGCGGTGATAGCTGGTCTCCGCCACCGCCGTGTCCAGCGCCGCAGCGCCGTAATAGGCGCCGTAGGTGCCGTCGGTGAAGCGGCTGCCGTCCGGGTGCAGATGGGTGAAGGGCGCCATGATGAAGCTGGTGCCCGCCCCGCTCATCCGCTCCTCCAGCGGCACCAGCGAAATCTGCCCGACCTGGTCGCGCAGCCGGTCGTTGGTCCGGGATTCGAGCTCGATCAGCAGCTCCCAATCCTCCGGCGGCGCCACCCGCTCGAACAGATCGATCGGCGGATACCGGCTGGGAATGATGCGCCAGCATTCGGGCCAGTCGACCTGGCGGACCGGAATGGCGGCCTGCATCAACCCCAACCGCCGCGCTCCGCATCCAGGTAGCGGCGGACCACGAACAGGTCGGCGACATTGCCCGACAGCATGCGGTCGAGCGCCGAGCGCCCGCCGAAGGGCGAGGCGATGTTCGGCCGTCGCACCCAGCCATCGGCCAGCTTGGCGTCCTTGAACAGGATCTGCAGCGCCCGGTAGATGCCGAGGATGTAGGAGATCCGCTCCATCGTGTCGGCCGAGGGATGGCCGGTCGCGCCGGCCTTCCAGCGGTAGAAGGTGGCCTTGGACGGGCGGCCCAGCAGCACGCGCTTCTCCTCGTCCTTCAGCCCCCAGGCCTCGACGATGTTGAAGAAGGCGCTCAGCCCCGCCCGGGCCAACCGCCCTTCGGCACCGCGCGGTACCACCGCCGCCTCTTGCGCCATCATCGAACCGCTCCTCTCGTCGAACTCATTTGAGATCTTTGATCTCGTTTGAGACAAATATAGCGAAGCGCCCAGCCTGTGACAAGTCCCGCCCCATCAACACGGCAGCCCTCCTCCGCGTTGCATCGCAGTTGACGCCGTCTGCCGGCCATGGCTCTACTGAAGTCATGAGCGCCATCCGTTCGATGATTACCGCGACCACCAAAACGACCACCGCCACAGGCGGGTCGTGCGGAGGTCGTGTGCGCTGATCGGACAGTGCCTCGCCGACCACCAAAGGGCCCCGCCGGCAACGGACGGGGCCCTTGGTCTTTCTGGGCTCTCCCTGCGCCGGTCCAACGCAACGGAGACTTCCCATGGACGACATCGATCACCGCAGCCTCGGCAACCGCCTCGACCTGTTCCACCAGCAGGAGGACGGCCCCGGCATGGTCTTCTGGCACCCGCGCGGCTGGGCGCTCTACCGCGTGGTCGAAGACCATGTCCGAAGGCGCATGGCCCGGGCCGGCTACCGCGAGGTGCGGACACCGCAGCTGCTGGCCCGCGGCCTGTGGAACCGCAGCGGCCATTGGCAGAAATTCGGCGCCCAGATGTACGCCGTGGCCGATGAGGGCCGGATCATGGCGCTGAAGCCGATGAGCTGCCCCGGCCACGTCCAGATCTTCAACAAGCGCGTGCGGTCGCATCGCGAGCTGCCGATCCGCTATTTCGAGTTCGGCGCCGTGCACCGCAACGAGCCGTCCGGCGCGCTGCAGGGGCTGATGCGGGCTCGCGGCTTCGTGCAGGACGACGCCCATGTGTTCTGCCTGGAGCAGCAGGTCGAGGCCGAGGTGGCGCGGTTCTGCAGCCTGCTGCGCCGGATCTACGCCGATTTCGGCTTCGACCATTTCGACGTCGCCTTCGCCACGCGGCCGGCGCAGCGCGCCGGGTCGGACGAGGTCTGGGACCGGGCCGAGGCGGCGCTGGCGGATGCGGCGCGGCAGGCCGGGCTCGATTTCGAGACACTGCCTGGCGAGGGCGCCTTCTACGGCCCGAAGCTGGAGTTCCACCTGCGCGACAGCCGCGGCCGGCGCTGGCAATGCGGCGTCATCCAGCTCGACCTGGTGATGCCGGAGCGGCTCGGCGCCGCCTATGTCGACGAGCACGGCAACCACCAGCTGCCGGTGATGCTGCACCATGCCGTGCTGGGCAGCCTGGAGCGCTTCATCGGCATCCTGCTCGAGCATCATGAGGGCAAGCTGCCGTTGTGGCTGGCGCCGGAGCAACTGGTCGTCGCCTCGATCGGCGCCGACGACGCCGTTCCGGCCTGCCGGGTGGCCGAAGCCTTCGAGGCGGCGGGGCTGCGCGTCGCCCTCGACGCCCGGCCGGAGCGGCTGTCGCGCAAGATCGTCGACGCCCATGCCGACGGGGTGCCGGTGCTGGCCGCGATCGGCGCGCGCGAGGCGCGGGACGGCACCGTGGCGCTGCGCTTCCGCGACGGCCGGCAGGAGTCGCTGCCCCTCGCCGCCGCGATCGCCCGGCTGGAGGCCGAGGCGCAGCCGCCTGCGGAGGCCACTGCCCTCGCAGCCTGATCATACGGGGCGCGGCGAATTATGCTTTGCCGCGCCCCGCTTCGGCGCCAGGATTCCGGAACGATCCCGATCACCGGAGACGGTCGATGGCCAGCACTTCCCTGGCGGCGCAGGACAGCCGCCTGCACCGCATTCTCCGCCATCTCGGCGATGAGATCCGCCACGTCCTGCCGCCGACCCTGTTCTTCCTGGTCGGCTTCAACCTGATCGTGTTCACGCAGAACCTGGTGCTGTCCGAATACCTCGCCCGGTCGATCAACTTCCTGGTCGCGACCACGGCAGCGCTGGTGGTCGGCAAGGCGGTGCTGGTCGCCGACAAGATGCCGTTCCTGCGCCGCTTCGACAACGCGCCGCTGATCCTGCCGATCCTGTTCAAGACCTTCGTCTACTGGGTCTTCGTCTTCATCGCCCGGCTGCTCGAGGCCCTCATCCACCACATCGTGGAGACCGGCCAGGTCGTCGGCTTCGGCGCCGCCCTGGCCGAGCAGTTCTCCTGGCACCGGTTCCTGTTCATCCAGATCTGGATCCTGGTGCTGTTCCTGATCTACACGACCGCCGCCGAGCTGAACGAGCTGTTCGGCGACGGCGAGCTGGCCCGGATCCTGTTCCGGCACCGCTCCTCCGATCTGAAGCAGACCCGGCGGCAGCGCATCCGCACCCTGGCGCGGCTGAGCCGCCTGACCGAGGACCAGCCGACTTCCGTCCTGCGCAATCCCACGACCCCGGCGCATCGCGAGCTCGTCGGGCTGATCGAGCAACTGGCACAGGATTCCGGCAAGCGCCACGGCGGGGCCGGCGGATAGCGGCGGCTCCGCGACCCTTCATCGCGGGCGTGAGGCAGCGCCGCGCACGCTATCCTGCGGCGAACCTATCCGAAGCGGCAGACATGACTCGACGGCTCTCCCAGGCGCTGGCTTTCCCGGTCGCGATCCTCGCACTCTTGCTCTCGACGGCGCCCGGCCGCGCCGCCGGCACGGATGTCGACGCGACGCTGCCGGTCGACGGCGTCTCCCGCAGCTATACCCTGCACCTGCCGCCGGCCGCGGCGGGCGGCAACCCGCTGCCGCTGGTGGTGGTGCTGCATGGCGGCGGCGCCAACGCCGACAGCGCCATCGCCCTGACCGGCTTCAGCGCCGAGGCCGATGCGGAGGGCTTCATCGTCGCCTATCCGAACGGCACCGGCCGCCTGAAGCCGACCGCCGAGACCGCCGGCCAGTTCAGCTGGAACGCCGGCGACTGCTGCGGCGCGGCGATGCGGCAGGACGCCGACGATGTCGGTTTCCTGCGCGCCCTGGTGTCGACGATCGAGCAGGAGCGCGCGGTCGACCGCCATCGAATCTATGCCGCAGGCTTCTCCGCCGGGGGCATGATGGCCTATCGCCTGGCCTGCGAGGCCGGCGACATCTTCGCCGGGGTCGCCGTGGTGTCGGGCGCGATCCTGGTGCCGTCCTGCACCCCGAGCCGCCCGGTCTCCGTGATCCACATCCACGGCACCGACGACGAGGCGGTCCCGTTCAAGGGCACCGCCGAGCGCGAGAGCTATGCCCGCGCCAAGTTCCCACCGGTGCAGGAGTCGGTCACCTTCTGGGCCGCCTTCGACGGGTGCCAGGCCCAGCCGGTGGCGCGGGCGACGGTGCTGGGCATCAAGGTGGAGGACTATCCGGACTGCCGGGCCGGGACCGCGGTGCGGTTCGACGTGGTCGAGGGCGGCATCCATGCCTGGCCGGACGGCACCGACACCCCCGGCTTCACGGCCACGCCGCATATCTGGCGCTTCTTCGCCGACCATCCGCGGCTGTAGAGCTGTCTTATACCAACGGCTCGAAATATTGACTCGTCATGGCGAGCCCCGAAGGGGCGTGGCCATGACGGGAGGAGCGAAGAGTCGAACTCAACGGCCGCTGGTATCACTGACGGCTCAACCCTATCTGGCTGCCAGCCCGAGTTCCTGGCGCAGCTTGGCGGCCGTCTCGTCACCGGCGGACAGCGCCGCACCCTCCAGCCGGGCCGCGGCACGGACCGACAGGGCATTGGTCAGCAGCAACGCATCCGCCCGCTGCAGATCCTCGACCATCAGCGGCTGCTCCCCTGCCCGCAATCGGGCAAGCACCTCGGCCCGCATGATCCCCGGCAGGGCCCCCTCCGCCACCGGCGGTGTCGTCCAGGCTCCGTCGAGCCGGGCGAACAGGTTGGCGATGCTGGTCTCGACCACCCGGCCCGCGGTGTTCAGCATCACCGCGTCGTCGGCGCCGCGCTCCGCCGCCTCGCGCCGGGCCAGCACCGCGTCGAGGTAGTTCAGCGACTTCACCCGGCTGAGCGGCGAGGCCTGGTTGCGGCAGGTGCCGCGGGCGACGACCAGCGCCACCGGCCCCTGCGGCGGCAGCCCGGCCGCGCCGGTGATCAGCACGGTCGGAGACGGCGCGACTGGCGGCAGCACACCGCGAGGCCCGACCCCGCGGCTCACGGTCAGCCGCAACACCCCCGCCGCGATCCCTTCGGCCGCGATCACCGCGGCGCAGGCCTCGGCCAAGGCGGCATCGTCGAAGCGCGCCGGGATGCCCAGCACGGCGCTGCCCTCGGCCAGCCGCGCCAGATGCCGGTCCAGCCAGACCGCGGCGCCGTCGCGCACCCGGATGGTCTCGAACAGCCCGTCGCCGAGGGTGAAGCCGCGATCGGCCGGGTCGATCCGCGCCGTTTCGGCCAGCAGCTGGCCGTTCAGCCAGGGCATCAACCGGCTCCCGCCAGGGCCTGCAGCAGCGGCCGGACCTTCACCATGGCCTCGTCATATTCGGCGTCCGGGTCGGAATCATAGACGATGCCGCCGCCGGCCTGGGCCGCGACCTGCCCTCCGGCGCCACACAGCGTCCGGATGACGATGCTGGAATCCATCGAACCGTCGAAGCCGAGATGGACGACCGAGCCGCAATAGGGCCCGCGCCGCGCCGGCTCCAGCTCCCGGATGATCTCCATCGCCCGGATCTTCGGCGCGCCGGTGATCGAGCCGCCGGGGAAGCAGGCGCGCAGAAGGTCGACCGCGTCGCGCCCCGGCGCCAGCCGCCCCTCCACCACCGAGACCAGGTGATGGACCCGGGGGAAGGTCTCGAGCCCGCACAGCACCGGCACCCGCACGCTGCCGACGGCGCAGACCTTCGACAGGTCGTTGCGCAGCAGGTCGACGATCATCAGGTTCTCGGCCCGGTCCTTGGCGCTGGCCTGCAGCTCCGCCGCCAGCGCCGCGTCCGTCGCCGGATCGACGCCACGCGGCCGGGTGCCCTTGATCGGCCGGGTCTCGACCCGCCCCGTCGGGTCGACGGCAAGGAACCGCTCCGGCGAGGCGCTGGCGATCCAGCGTCCCTGCCCCAGGTCGAGGAAGGCGGCGAAGGGAGCCGGCGACAGGGCGCGCAGACGGCGGTGCAGCGTGAACGGGTCGAGCCCGTCCGGCAGGTCGGCCAGGAAACGCTGGGTCAGGTTGGCCTGGTAGATGTCGCCGGCGGCGATCCAGTCGCGGATCCGGCGGACGCCGTCGCGATAGCCATCCGCCGGCATTTCCGACCGCCAGACGCCGCGGGGCGTGGCGTCGGGCGGTGGCAGCGGCGGGGCGCCGGCGATCGCTGCTGCGAGGTCGTCGGCCTGCGCCTGCGCCCAGTGACGGCGGCCCACGGAATCCTCCTCCGGCCAGCCGGTCGACAGCACCCAGGCGCGCTGCCGCACCGCGTCGAACACGGCGACGCAGTCATAGAGGCCGAAGGCGATGTCCGGCAGGTTGAGCCCGACAGGCTGCGGCGCCGGCATGCGGTCGGCGAAGCGCCCGGCCTCGTAGCCGAGAACCCCGATCGCGCCGGGACCGAGCGGCGGCAGTTCCCCATCGGGCTCGACCCGATACCGGGCCAGCAGCGCGGCGATGGCGCCGAAGGGATCGGCCGGCGCCTCCGCGGCGCCGACCTCGACCCACCGGAACGGATCGGCCGCGACCAGCGACCAGCGGCCCCGCGTGCCGTCGACCAGCGCCGAATCGAGCAGCACCGGCCGGGGCCGGTGGCGGATCGCGGCGAAGGCGTCGACCGGGTCGCGCCAGGGGATCGGCCGGCACAGGACCTCCGGCGCCACGGCGGCGGGCAAAGGGAACGGAGTGGCCAAGCGGTGGTTCACGTAACGATCGGGCTCCGGCAGACAGGGCAGCCCGAAGCTAGCACGCGGCGGGTCGGCACACACCGCCGCGCCTTCGGGAGGCATTCATGGAACTGGTTTCCCGCCTGGCCTTCTTTCTCGTCAGCGTCATCCTGATGCTTCTGGCCGCCGGGCTGACCGGCTATGCGATCTATTCGGTGGTGACGACCTTCCAGACGCCGCATGCCGCGACCGACACCGCGATGCTGGACGTCATCGGCTATCTGATCATCGCCATCGCCGTCTTCGACGTCGCCAAATACCTGCTGGAGGAGGAGGTCGCGCGCGGCCAGGAGCGGCGCCGCGCCTCAGAGGTGCGCAAGAGCCTGACCAAGTTCATCTCGACCATGATCATCGCCGTCTTCCTCGAAGCCCTGGTGGTGATCTTCAAGGTGGCCCGCGACGACGTGAACCTGCTGCTGTACCCGACCGCGCTGATCGTGGCCGGCACCGGCATGATGCTCGGCCTCGGCCTGTTCCAGCGGCTCAGCGCCTCGGTCGAGCGCGACATCGAGCGGGGCACGGTCGACGACACCGATGACGAGGACGGCGAGACGCCGCGCGCCCGGCGGCGCAAACCGTCGCCGTCCTGAGTCCGGCCGTCAGATCCCGGAGCCCGCCATGGTGTCCGGCCCCGGCCGGGCGCTGCCGTCCGGGCGCAGCCGCAGCAGCCATTCGCGGCCGACCTTGACCATCGGCTTGCCATCATATTCGACGATGTCGGCTGTGGCGTAGGTCTCGCTCCAGCGCTCCGGCAGGAAGCTGCCGGTGCCGACCACGTCGATCGGCGCCTTGGCCAGCGCCATCACCCGGCACTTGGCCGGGCTGAAGCCGCTGGACGCGACGATCTTCACCTTGCCGAAACCGGCCTCGTCCAGCCTGTCGCGCAGATGGTGGATCGCTGCGGCCGAGACGCCGGTGCCGATCAGGTGGCGCAGCTCCTCCTCGCTGCGATAGCCGCGCACCGCCTCGGGCACGTGGCGCTCCAGCACCGCGTAGGATGCGGCGGGGTCCAGCCCTTCCATGTAACGGCCGCCGCCGGTGTCGATGCGGACCGACAGCCGGCCGGCCGCCGCCATGTCCGGGAAGCGGCGGCAGACCTCGAGCGCGTCGGTGACCTCGCGGGCGAAATAGTCGACCAGGACGGTCAGCGCCTCGTCCGGGAACACCTCGTGGAACATCTCCGCGGCACGGATGGTCGACCCGGCATAGCCGATCAAGGCATGCGGCATGGTGCCGAGGCCGTCGGTCTGGCCGAAGAAATGCGCCGTGGCGTCGGTGGCATTGCCGACGAAGCCCTTGGCGTCGTGCTTGCGCCGGGCGCGGGCCGAGCCGACGCTGGCGGCATAGGCCATCAGCTCCGCCATCTCGGTGCCGGCGCAATGCCGCGCATCCATCGCCAGGAAGGCGGCGCGGGACAGCTCGGCGCACATGGTGTAGGCGTTGTAGGCGGCGACGCAGGCGGGGCCCAGCTTCTGCAGCAGCACCGTCTCGCAATCGACCAGATGGCGCAGCGGGCCGGTGATGTAGAGCAGCGGCTCGCCCGATCCGACCCATTTGCCTTCGGCGTAGCGCAGCTCGATCTCGGCCGTGAAGCCACGCTCCTTCGCCACCTGCTGCAGCCATTCGATCGCCAGCCGCGGCGCCGCCACCACCGGCCGGCGCATGAACACGGCATAGGTGACGCGGGTGTCGCCGAAGCGCTCCACGATCCCTTTGGTGCGCAGGAAATACTTGTCGGTCCAGCGCGACAGTTCGTCGACCGAAGGGGTCATGGACGCCGTTCCCTGGGTTGCTATTCCGCAGCCGCGGCCCGGCGGGCCGCGTCCTGGGCGCTGCGCTCCTGCTTCAGCTTCTCGGCGATCAGGAAGGCCAGCTCCAGCGACTGGCTGGCGTTCAGCCGCGGGTCGACCGCGGTCTGGTAGCGCAGCGACAGTGCCTCGTCGGTGATGGCCTGGGCGCCGCCGGTGCATTCGGTGACGTCCTCGCCGGTCATCTCGAAATGCACGCCGCCGGGATGGGTGCCCTCGGACCGGTGCACGTCGAAGAAGTCGCGCACTTCGGACAGGATCCGGTCGAACGGCCGGGTCTTGTAGCCGGAGGGCGAGCTGATGGTGTTGCCATGCATCGGGTCGCAGCACCAGACCACGGTGCGGCCCTCGTCGCGCACCCGGCGCAGCAGCGGCGGCAGCTTGTCGACGACCTTGTCGGCGCCCATGCGCACGATCAGGGTCAGCCGCCCGGCCTCGTTGTCCGGGTTCAGCGCGTCGATCAGGCGGATCAGATCGTCGGGGTCCAGCGACGGGCCGCATTTCAGGCCCAGCGGGTTCTTCACCCCGCGCAGGAACTCGACATGGGCGCCGTCGGCCTGGCGGGTGCGGTCGCCGATCCACAGGAGATGGGCCGAGACGTCGTACCAGTCGCCGGTGGTGCTGTCGATCCGGGTCAGCGCCTGCTCATAGGGCAGCAGCAGCGCCTCGTGGCTGGTGTAGAAATCGGTCTCGCGGATCGCCGGCGTGGTCTCTGCGGTGACGCCGCAGGCGGCCATGAACTCCAGCGCCTCGTCGATCCGGCTGGCGAAAGCCTCGTAGCGCTCACCTTGCGGCGACCGGGTGACGAAGCCCAGATTCCACTGATGCACCTTGTGCAGGTCGGCATAGCCGCCCTGGGCGAAGGCGCGCAGCAGGTTCAGCGTCGCCGCCGACTGGTTGAAGGCCTGCACCATGCGGGCCGGATCGGGGATGCGCGACGCCTCGTCGAACCCGACGCCGTTGACGATGTCGCCGCGGTAGGAGGGCAGCGAGACGCCGTCGATCGTCTCCATGTCGGCGGAGCGCGGCTTGGCGAACTGCCCGGCCATGCGGCCGACCTTCACCACCGGCAGGCCGCCGCCGAAGGTCAGGATCACCGCCATCTGCAGCAGCACGCGGAAGGTGTCGCGGATCTTGTC
Source organism: Mycobacterium sp. KBS0706 (assembly GCF_005938675.2). Lineage (GTDB taxonomy): Bacteria > Pseudomonadota > Alphaproteobacteria > DSM-16000 > Inquilinaceae > Inquilinus. Next base: position 56,420 of record NZ_VCCH02000018.1, on the reverse strand, counting down.
CGGGTGGAACTCGGCGAAGCTCTCGGCGCAGTCGCCGCCCTGCAGCAGGAACGCCTTGCCCGCGGCGACTCGACCCAGCGCCGACTTCAGCGAGCGGGCTTCGCCGGCGAAGACCAGCGGCGGGTATTTCGACAAGGTCTGCTCCGCCGCCGCCAGCTTGGCTGCGTCGGGATATTGCGGCATCTGCCTCACCGGCATCGCGCGCCAGGAGTCAGGGGTCCACCGTTCCGCCATCACCGTACACTCCGCACCTTGCGCCCCCGCCCACGCTCTCCCTTGCGGACGGGACCGGATGTGAGGCTATACGCCCGCGCCCCCGGCTTTGCCAGCGTCGCAGCGCAGCCCTCTCATGACAAGAACGGCGTGCGGTCGGCGGCCGCTATGCCGGCTTGTCCGCGGCAAGCAGCAGGAAGGGGGGCCGGCGGCGTTCCTCCTCCAGCCCCGGCCGGGACGCCACCGCCTCCGGCACCGGGCCGGGCTCCTCCAGCCGCGCCAGCACCAGCCCGGCGGCGATCAGGGTGCCGACATAGGTCTCGATCGTGCGATGGTGCTTGACCACGCCGTCGACGAACCAGCGGGTCTGCCGCGGCCCTTCCTCGCCATAGCGGTCGACCCGCCAATGCAGCCTTCGCCCTTCGGCGTCGCACTGCCACTGGCTGCCGCCCAGGGCAGTGCACATCGGGTGTTCGACCGAAAAGGCGAAGCGGCCGCCAGGTGCCAGGGCCGCCGCGATCCGCCGGACCGCGGCCGGATAGTCCGCGACGTAGTGCAGGGCGAGCGACGACACGATCAGGTCGAAGCCGCCTTCACCCATCGCCGCCGTCTCGATCGAGGCCTGCTCGTAGCGGATGGCCGGATCGGCCGTGCGCCGCCGGGCTTCCGCCAACATCTTCTCCGAGACATCGACTGCGAGGACCGAGGCGGCAACCTGCGCCCGGGCCCTGCGGGCGAAGTCGCCGAAGCCGCAGCCGAGATCGAGGATGTGCAGACCCGCCAGCGAGGCCGGCAGCAACCGAGCGAAGGCCGGCTGCTCCAGCACCGCGTTCAGCCCGCTCTCGGCCTCGCGCAGCGCGGCATAGCCGGCGAAGAAGGTCGGATCGTCATAGATGTTCTGCGGCGAATCCGTCATTGCGCCAGGCCGGGGCTGGCCGGGCGCTCGACCTTGCTGCGCATGGTCACGAACTCCTCCGCCGCGGTCGGGTGGATGCCGATGGTGGCGTCGAACTGCGCCTTGGTGGCGCCGCAGGTCAGGGCGATGCCCAGGCCCTGGACGATCTCCGGCGCGTCCGGCCCGACCATGTGGCAGCCCAGCACCCGGTCGGTCGCCGGGTCGACCACCAGCTTCATCAGCGTCCGCTCCTCGCGGCCCGACAAGGTGTGGCGCATCGGCCGGAACACGGCGCGGTAGACGTCGACCTCGCCATGGCGCTGCCGCGCCGCCGCCTCGGTCAGCCCGACCGTGCCGATCGGCGGATTGGAGAACACCGCCGTCGGCACGTTCTCGTAGGACGGCACCCGCGGCCGGCCGCCGAACAGCGTGTCGGCCAGGGCATGGCCCTCGGCGATCGCCACCGGCGTCAGGTTCAGCCGGTCGGTGACATCGCCCAGCGCGTAGATGTTGGGCACGCTGGTCCGGTAGTGCTCGTCGACAGCGATGGCGCCGTCGGCATCGACCGCGACCCCGACCGTCTCGAGCCCCAGCCCCGCCGAATTCGGCTTGCGGCCGGTGGCGTACATCACCCCGTCGGCGGCGATCACCTCGTCATTGCTCAGCGTCACCGCCAGGGCGTCGCCGACCTTGGCGATGCCCTCGACATTGCAGCCGAGGCGCAGATTGACCCCGGCCTTGCCCATCTCGGTGGCGAGATGGACCCGCAGGTCGTCGTCGAAGCCGCGCAGCACCATGTCGCCGCGATGCACCAGCGTCACCTCGGCGCCGAGGCCGTGGAAGATGCCGGCGAACTCGACCGCGATGTAGCCGCCGCCGACGATCACCACGCGCTGCGGCATCCGTTCCAGATGGAACGCCTCGTTCGAGGTGAAGGCATGCTCGCGCACGCCGGGCTTGTCCGGCAGCACCGGCCAGCCGCCGGTCGCGACCAGGATGCGGTCGGCGGTCACACGCTGGCCGCCGACCTCGACCGTGTGGGCGTCGACCAGCACGGCCCGGGCGTCGAACATGGTGGCGCCGACATTGGTCAGCAGGGTGCGATAGATGCCGTTCAGCCGCCCGATCTCGGCATCCTTGCGGGCGATCAGCGTGGCCCAGTCATGGGTCGCGCCCGGCACGGTCCAGCCGAAGCCGGCAGCGTCCTCGAAATCGGCCGAGAAATGCGCCGCCATGGCCAGCAGCTTCTTCGGCACGCAGCCGACATTGACGCAGGTGCCGCCCCAGTAGCGCTCCTCGGCAATGCCGACGCGGGCACCGTGCTGCGCCGCGATGCGGGCCGAGCGCACGCCGCCCGAGCCGCCGCCGATGACGAAATAGTCGAAATCGAATCCGCTCATGGCATGTCCGGACCGCCTGGCGCGGTCAAAGCGGCGCGGCCGAGGACCGGCCGCGCGGGAAGGGGTTCACCCGGCATTTGGGCCGCGGAACCCCATCCAGGCAAGCCCGTTCGACCCGCAGGGCCGCTATGCCTGCCCCGTCAGCGCGAGGGCTGCAGCGAGGTCGTCGTGCCGTCCGCCTGGCCGATGATCGCCTGCTCGGCACCGCCGAGGAACAGACCGGTCTCGACCACGCCGGCGATCGACTTGACCGCCCGCTGCAGCCCGTCCGGGTCGCGGATCGGCGCGAAGCCGCCGCAGTCCAGGACCAGGTTGCCGCCATCGGTGCGGACCGCAGCGCCGTCGCGTTGCCGCAGCACCGGGGCGCCGCCGAGGGCCGAGAGGCGACGGGCCGTCGCCTCCCAGCCGAAGGCGGTGACCTCGACCGGCAGCGGCGCCTTCTCGCCGAGCACCGCGACGATCTTCGAGGCGTCGACCACGGCGATGAACCGCGCCGAGGCCTCGGCCACGATCTTCTCGCGCAGCAGCGCTCCGCCCAGCCCCTTGATCAGGCGCAGCGTGCCGCGCTCGACCTCGTCCGCGCCGTCGATGCAGAGGTCCAGCGCCTCCGTCGCGGCGAAGTCGGTCAGGGGGATGCCGAGCGCGCGCGCCCGCTCGGCCGTCTGCTCGGAGGTCGGGATGCCGGTGACGCGCAGCCCCTCCTCCCGGATGCGGCGGCCCAGCGCCTCCAGCACCCAGCGCACGGTCGACCCGGTGCCGAGGCCGAGCCGCATGCCGTCCTCGACCAGCGCCGCCGCGGCCTCGCCCGCGGCGCGCTTGCCCTGCTCCTGCGGTGAAAGGGTCCCGGTCACCGGTTGAGCCCGCCCATGCACAGGTATTTGACCTCCAGATAGTCCTCGATGCCGTAATGCGAGCCCTCGCGGCCGAGCCCGCTTTCCTTCACCCCGCCGAAGGGCGCGACGGCGGTCGAGATCAGGCCTTCGTTGATGCCGACGATGCCATATTCCAACGCCTCGCCGACCCGCCAGATCCGGCCGATGTCGCGGCTGTAGAAATAGGAGGCCAGGCCGAACTCGGTGTCGTTGGCCATGCGGATCGCCTCCTCCTCGGTCTTGAACCGGAACAGCGGCGCCAGCGGGCCGAAGGTCTCCTCCTTCGCCACCTTCATCTCCGGCGTCACATCGGTCAGGATCGTCGGCTGGAAGAAGGTGCCGCCGAGGGCGTGGCGCTTGCCGCCGAGGGCGACATGGGCCCCCTTCTCGACCGCGTCGGCGATGTGCTCCTCGACCTTCTCGACCGCCTTCATGTTAATCAGCGGCCCCTGCTGCGCGCCGTCGGTCATGCCGTCGGCGACCTTCAGCTTGCCGACCGCCTCGGCCAGCTTGGCGGCGAAGGCGTCGTACACCCCGTCCTGCACCAGCAGGCGGTTGGCGCAGACGCAGGTCTGGCCGGTGTTGCGGTACTTGGAGGCGATGGCCCCCTGCACCGCGGCGTCGAGATCGGCATCGTCGAAGACGATGAAGGGCGCGTTGCCGCCCAGCTCCATCGAGACCTTCTTCACCGTGGAAGCCGATTGCTGGATCAGCAGCTTGCCGATCTCGGTCGACCCGGTGAAGGTCACTTTCCGCACGGTCGGGCTCGACGTCATCTCGCCGCCGATCTCGCCGGCGCTGCCGGTGACGACCGAGAACACGCCGGCCGGGATGCCGGCACGCTCCGCCAGCTCGGCCAGGGCCAGGGCCGAATAGGGCGTCTCGCTGGCCGGCTTGACCACCATGGTGCAGCCTGCCGCCAGCGCCGCGCCGGCCTTGCGGGTGATCATCGCGGCCGGGAAGTTCCAGGGGGTGATCGCGGCGCAGACCCCGATCGGCTGCTTGATCACGACGATGCGGCGGTCGCCGGCCGGCGCCGGGATGGTGTCGCCGTAGATCCGCTTGCCCTCCTCGGCGAACCACTCGACGAAGCTGGCGGCGTAGGCGATCTCGCCGCGGCTCTCGGCCAGCGGCTTGCCCTGCTCCGCCGTCATCAGCTTCGCCAGGTCCTCCTGATTCGCCAGCATCAGCTCGAACCAGCGGCGCAGGATCGTGAACCTCTCCTGCGCCGTCTTGGCGCGCCAGGCCGGCCAGGCCTTGTCGGCGGCGGCGATGGCGCGACGGGTCTCGGCCGCACCGGCCCGCGGCACGGAGCCCAGCCTGGCGCCGCCGGCCGGGTTGGTGACCTCGATCACCCGCCCGTCATCGGCGTCGGCCCAGCGGCCGTCGATGTAGCATTGCTGGCGGAAAAGCTTCGAGTCGGTGAGCTGCATCGGGTCCGATCTCCTCTTCGCGGCGCATCCGGCCGCCGAATCTCGAAGGAAGGTTGTAGCGCGGCCGGCGGAAGGCGGCCAGGGCGCCCGATACCCTGCTATGCGCCGGACGCGTAGCTTGCTGCTTCGCCGCAAGGTCCGAAACCGGAACATCCGCCGCTTTTGTCGGACGATGAAGGTGTTGGCAACCGCTTCGCCTCCCTGCCTTTAAATAGTCTTACCAATCAATTGAACCCCTCGACTTTCCAGCATCGTGTCGACGGTTGGACGAATAGGCAACCGAAACGACCCATGCACTGCACAAAAGTCGAATAATTTTTTTACGCCCGCCTGCAATACATGAACCCGCACCGCTTCTGTACTGGCATTCCAAAGCGGGCAGGAATCGGGCGAAACCGTGTCATTTTTGCTTGGCGGGAATATTTCAGAATGTTACTAACCGATCTTGCCGGTGAGGGGGCGGTGACTGGGGTCACCGGACGAGCCGGACGGAAAGGCGCTGCATCCGTTTGGAGCGCCAAGGGAGCGAGTGCAGTCCGGTTGAAACAGCGCAGGGGGGACGGGCCAGTGATGACCCGCGACACTGACTATGACCTCAGAATCAGAACGCAAACTCGGGCCAAGCGCCCACTCAGTGTCCTCACTGCAAGTCTGTTAACGCTGGTCTGCAGCGTCGCCCTTCTCGGCGAAACTGCACATGCCGCATCGCGCAGCACCCGCGATTTGAATGCCGCGGCTGCCGCAGCCGCCGGCCAGCCCAGCGATCAGGTCGAAGGCGCGGTCCGCAACGCCGCGGGCGCCAGCCAGGCGGCGACGGATCAGACGGCCAGCCCGGCACCGAGCACCGAGCGGAAGACGGCCGCCGCACCGGCGCCCCGAACTCGCCCCCAGACCTCCGCTGCGATCGATGCGCCGATTCCGCGCACCCAGCTGACGGCCCGCAACGTCACCGAGCAGCGGCAGATCCAGCGCGTCTCGACGCTCAAGGCCCAGCATCGCCGCTGGTCCTGCGTTCCCTTCGCTCGCGAGTTGACCGGCTTCGAGATCTCCGGCGACGCCTGGCGCTGGTGGGACGCCGCTGCCGGCCGCTACAACCGCGGCCGCATGCCGGTCGCCGGCTCGGTGATCGTGCTGAAGCGTTATGGTTCGATGCGGCGCGGCCATGTCGCGGTGGTGCGCCGGGTGGTCAGCTCCCGCGAGATCATCGTCGACCAGGCCAACTGGGCACCGCGCGGCCGGGTGAACGAGCCGGCCCGGGTGATCGACGTGTCGGCGAAGAACGATTGGAGCCAGACCCGCTTCTGGCATCAGCCGACCGGCCAGATGGGGACCTCGGTCTATCCGACCTACGGCTTCATCTACGCGCCGAACACCCAGGTCGCCGAACGCGCCGACTGACCGAACGCGTCCCGTTCCCGGTCCAGCAAGGCCCGCCGCAATTGCCGGCGGGCCTTTGTCTTTTGTGGGCTGGCACGCAGCAGCGCTTTCCTTCCACACAAACAGATCACAGCTTTTCATCAATCTACTCAGACAGAACCGAATTATTAATTTCTCTCCACAATACTTTAACTTCGGCGAAACCTCACACCGATAAGCAAACAACGTATCGAAAATCTATACGAAACTGTAAATACCGGAACCTCGGAAGAGACATTATTTCTAATGGCGACGCGTTCCCGACCACCATCGGCCGGGACTGAGACAAAGCGTTCCCATTGAGCAGCGACGACATCGTGAGCACCGAGGCGGTCCAATCCGTTACCGAGTCCCCGACCGCGCTGGGGACGCAGCGTCCCGGCCCGGCGTCGGCCGGAGCGGTCCTCCCGGCCGCCCATGATATCCAGTCCCTCTGGGTCCCTGCCTTCCTCGGCGCCGGCTTCCTGGCCTGGAGCCTGCTGCCGGCCTGGCTGGCCGGCAACCTGCACCCCGACACGCTCGAAGGGCTCTATTGGGGGCAGCACTGGCTCTGGGGCTACCACAAGCACCCGCCGCTGGCGGCCTGGTCCTCCGAGCTCGTGCACGCCGTGTTCGGCAGCGCCAACTGGGCCTATTACGCGCTGAGCCAGGGCTTCATCGCCGCCGCCTTCGCCGGCATCTGGCTGCTGACGCGCGACATCGCCGGGCGCCGGGCCGCGCTGGTCGCGGTCGTGCTGCTGGCCCTGACGCACTACACCACCTATGCCGCGCCGCGCTTCAACCCGAACACCGTGCAGTTCGCCTTCTGGGCCTGGACCATGGCGCTGTTCTGGCGGGCCGTCACCCGCGACCGCGCGGCCTGGTGGGTCCTGACCGGCCTCACCGCAGGGCTGGGCCTGCTGGCGAAGTATTCGATCGGCGTGCTGCTGGCGACGCTGCTGGCCTATCTGCTGCTGTCACCCGCCGGCCGGCGGCACTTCGCCCGGCCCGGCCTCTATCTCGCGCTGGCGGCCTGCCTGCTGGTGATCGCGCCGCATCTGCTGTGGCTGGCGCAGAACGATTTCACCACGCTGAGCTATCTGGCCGAGCGCAGTGACGGCACCCTGACCGGCCCGGCAGGCCACCTGATCGGCCCCCTCGCCTTCCTCGGCGACCAGGCCTTCGCCATCGCGCCGATGCTGCTGGCGGCGGCGATCGGGCTCAGCCCGCTGGGGCGCAAGCGGATCGCCGTCCTCCTCCATCTCGCCCGGCAGCGGCTTCGCTCCCCGGCGGGGCTGTATCTCGCCTTCGTCTACCTGGTCCCGATCGGCGTCCTCGCCCTGGCCTCCGCCGCCACCGGCATCCGGATCCGGACGATGTGGGGCATGAGCTTCGTGCTGGCCGCCCCGCCGCTCCTGGCGCTGCTCCTGCCGGCGCTTGCAACCCCCGGACTGTCGCGCTTCCGCACCGCTGCCCTCACCCTGGCGCCGGCCTTCATGATCGGCTTCGTGGTGCTGATGCTGGTCAAGCCCGGCCTGTCCGGCAGGCCGAACATCATGAATCTCGATGGCCCGGCCCTGTCCGCTGCGGCCGAGTCGCTGTGGCGGAACAGCCAGCCCGACGCGCCGGAGACCGTCATCGGCACCATCCCGGAGGCCGGGACCATCTCCCTCTACGGCACCGCGCGGCCGCAGGTGTTCGAGGATGCGGACCCGGTGCTGTCGCCCTGGGTCGACCAGGACAGCGTCGTACACGGCGGCGCCATCTACGCCTCCCGGCGTGTCCCTGTGCCAGGCCGCCCGATCGCCGGCCTCTGCCCGCAGGACGTCACCGCCTATGCCTGGCCGGCGCGGACGGCGCTCGGCACGCCGCTCGCAAGCCGCACCGTCTGGCTCGCCGTGCTTCCCGGCCGGGCCGCCCCGGCCGTCACCTGCCCCGGCTCATGAGGGCCATGATGAACCACACCCTCCGCACCACCCCGCGCCGCCTGTCGATCGTCGTGCCGCTGTACAACGAGGCGGATTCGGTGGCGGCGCTGCATCGACAGCTCGAGGCCCTGGCTGCCCGGCTCGACGAGGCGCACGGCCTGGCGGTCGAGGCGATCTATGTCGACGACGGCAGCCGCGACGGCAGCGCCGGGATCGTCGCCGCCCTGCCGGAGGGCCGGGTGCGGGTCGAGCTGATCCGCCTCAGCCGCAACTTCGGCAAGGAGGCGGCGCTGACCGCCGGCCTCGATGCCGCCATGGGCGACGCGGTGGTGTTCATGGATTCGGACGGCCAGCACCCGCCGGAGCTGATCGACACCTTCGTCCGCCACTGGCTGGTCGACGGCGACGACATCGTCTACGCCGTGCGCCGCCGGCGAGAGACCGGGCCGGTCTACCGCCTGCTGGTCAAGTCCTTCTACGGGCTGATGAATGCCGGCAACACCTTCCGCATCACGCCGGACGCGGCCGATTTCCGCCTGCTGTCGGCCCGGGCTGCCGAGGCGCTGCGCGGCATGCGCGAGCGCGGCCGGTTCTTCAAGGGCCTGTCGGTCTGGGTCGGCTTCCAGCAGCGCCGGATCGACTACCAGCCGGCGGAGCGGATCGGCGGCGTCACGAAATGGTCGTTCTGGAAGCTGCTGCTGCTGTCGCTCAACGGCGTCACCTCGTTCAGCCGGATGCCGCTCCGGATCTCGACGCTGCTCGGCTTCGCCATGGCCTTCACCGCCTTCGCCTACGGGCTGTGGATCACGGTCGTCTGCCTGGCCGAAGGCGTGGCGCTGCCCGGCGTGCCCGGCGTGATCGCCATCCTGGTGCTGATCGGCGGCGTGCTGCTGATCAATCTCGGCATCCTCGGCGAGTATCTCGGCCAGATCCTCGACGAGGTGAAGGACCGCCCCCTCTATGTCGTCGCCGAGCACATGCGGCGCGACCGTGTGGAAGAAATGAGCCATGTCCTTGAGGCGTATCACGCTGGTCGCCGATGATTACGGTCTCGCCCCCGGCGTGTCGCTGGCGATCCGCCAGTTGCTGGCCGAGGGCCGCCTGTCCGGCACCAGCTGCCTGACCGTCGGGACGTTCTGGCCCGAGGCGGCCAGGCTGCTGCGCGACCTGCCCGCCGCCGGGCCGGTCGAGATCGGCCTGCATCTCTGCCTCACGGGGCCCTTCGCCCCGCTGTCGCCGCAGCTGCGCATTGGTGCCGGCTGGCAACGCTTCCCAAGCCTCGCCGCCCTGGTCCGGTTGAGCCTCGCGCGACGGCTGCCGCCGGGCGCCCTGTCGGCCGAGATCGAGGCGCAGCATGCCGCCTTCGTTGCCGCCTTCGGCCGGGACCCGGACTTCATCGACGGGCATCAGCATGTCCATCTGCTGCCGGGTGTCGCGGAAACCCTGGCGCTGACGCTGCGCTCGGCCGGCATCCACCCGCGCTGGATCCGGCGCTGCGGCGACCGGCCGCGGCGGATCCTGCGCCGCCCCTTCGCCGTGAAATCCCTCGCTCTGCAAGCGCTCAGCCTGCGCTCGGACGCGGTGCTTGCCGACGTGGCCGGGCGGCGGAACGACAGCTTCTGCGGCGTCTATGACTTCGTCGACCGCGGCTATGGCGTGCTGTTCGAACGCTGGCTCGAGACCACGTCGGACCGGGCAGTGATCATGTGCCATCCCGGCCTGGTCGATGCCCGGCTCGCCGCGCTCGACCCGGTCACCGGGATGCGCGCGGTGGAATATCGCTACTTCGCCGGGCCGGATTTCCCGGAAGCGCTGCGGCGCCATGGCGCGACGCTGGCGCCCTTCGGCGCGCCGGCGGCGGCCAATCGCCCCGTCCCCGCCGTGGAGGCTCCCATTCGCCGCGGAATCGGCTAGACTCTCCGATCTGGTTCCGCAGATCCGCGAATGGTCATGCCGTCCTTCGACATCGTCTCCAAGACCGACCTCACCGAAGTCGACAACGCCATCGGCGGTGTCACCCGCGAGGTGGCGCAGCGCTTCGACTTCAAGGGGTCGAAATGCACGCTTGAACGTAAAGAGAATACGCTGACGATCCTGGCCGACGACGACCTGAAGCTGAAGCAGATGCACGAGCTGCTGCGCGGCTATTTCGCCCGGCGCAAGCTCGATGCCGGCGCGCTCGACTTCAAGACGGTGGAGAAGGCCTCCGGCAACATGGTGCGGCAGGAGGTGGTGGTGAAGCAGGGCATCGACCGCGACCTGGCCAAGACCATCATCAAGGCGATCAAGGACAGCAAGCAGAAGGTGCAGGCCGCGATCCAGGGCGACGAGCTGCGCGTCACCGGCAAGAAGATCGACGACCTGCAGGCCACGATCGCCGTGGTCCGCGGCCTGAAGATCGAGCAGCCGCTGCAGTATCTGAACTTCCGCGACTGACCCGGGCCTGGGCGCCGATCCCCGCGGGAACCGGCGCCCTCCCGGTCACAGCACGAAATCGGCCGCGGTCAGGGTGGCGCTCCCCTGCACCAGGATGGCGAAGTCGGCGATCTTGTCGCCATTCGTATCGGCCTGCACCAGCAGGTCGTTGCCCGAGACCTCGAAGCGCACCTCCGCCCCCGCCCCGGTGAAGGCGCCTTTGCCGATGAAGCTGAAGGTGCCGTTGCCGGCATTGCCGTCGGCATCGATCTGGCTGAGGTCGATCCTGTCCTGCTCCAGGCTGTTGAAGTCCTGGATCGTGTCGCGGCCCGCCACCGCCACGGTGCTGTCGCCGATGGCGCGGTAGGTGAACAGGTCCCCGCCGGCCCCGCCGTTCAAGACGTCGGCACCGCCGGCCCCGGTCAGCCGGTCATTGCTGTCCTCGCCGGACAGTGTGTTGGCGCTGCTGTTGCCGGTCAGCGTGTCGCCGCGGGCGGAGCCGACAATGTTCTCGACGCCGATCAGTACATCGCCCTGAGCATCGCCGAAGCGGCCGGTACCAGCCCCGAGATCGACCGTCACCCCCAGGCTCGACCGCGAATAGATCGCAATGTCGATGCCACCGCCGCCGTCGAGGCGATCATTGCCGGTGCCGCCTTCGAGCGTGTCGTCGCCGTCGCCGCCCCGCAGCGTGTCGCCGCTGCCGCCGCCCACGAGGCTGTCATTGCCGCCGAAGCCCCACAGGCCGTTAGCTTCGTCATTGCCGGTGAACACATCGTCGTAGCCGCTGCCGGCCAGGCTCTCGATGGAGGTCAGAAAGGTGTGGGCGCTGGTTTGCCCTTGCACCAGATCGGCCGTGACGCCGATGGCACTATAGCCGAAGTCGGCGGTATCGCTTCCGGTCCCGCCGTCCAGGTAGTCATAGTCGAATCCGGCGCCGCGACCCGAGATGATGTCGTTGCCGTCCCCGCCCTGAAGACGATCGCCGTAGCCGCTGCCTGTCAGATGATCGTCGAAGGCGCTGCCGACCGCGCGGTAGATGTTGACGAGGATGTCGCCTTCGGCATCGCCGCCGACACCCGGGTTGCCGCCATTCCGCCCACCGGTCAGATTGATGCTGAGGCCGGCCGAGCTGTCGGCATAGGAAATGATGGTCAAGGCGTTCGATGCGCCGACCAGCCTGTCTGCGCCGGCACCTCCGACAAGCGTGCCACCATTGGTTCCGGCATCGGTCAGCGTGTCGTTGCCGGCTCCTCCGAAGAGGGTTCTGGCACCCTGATAGTAGGAATTGAACGAAGACAGCACATCGGCGCCATTCCCGCCGTCTACGACGGCCGCATCGGCGGTGATGGTGTCGGCGAAGGCGGAGCCGATGAATTTCTCGATCGACGCGTATTGATAGATGATGTCGCCCTGGGCATCGCCGCCGCTGCCGGGCGTGGCGCCGGTGGTGAAGGACACGCCGGCCGCACTGGCGGCGTAGCTCAGCGTGTCGAAACCGGCGCCGCCCGCCAGCGTGTCGGCGCCGGCGTCGCCGAGCAGCAGATCGTCCCCGGCACCACCGTCGATCGTGTCGTTGCCGATCCCGCCGGTGATGGTGTCGGCACCCGCGCCGGCGATGATGCGGTCGTTGCCCGCGGCGCCGTCGATGGCGTCGCCGGCGTCCGTCGCGACCGGCATGTCGTTGAAACCGGGAGCGGTGCCGCCCTGGCCGGGCACGTGAATGAAGTCGTTGCCGCCGGTTCCTACAATCGAGGCCATTCAAATCCCCCACTAGGTCAATGATCTCAAAATGAGACGATATCCATACTCCTCATTCTCCGATCGAGACAATACAGAGAAAAATTGTTCGCAATTATAATAAGCGCTTATTGAAATTTTGCGTTCGCCCTTCGATTCAGCAGAACGCAACGGATCGGGCCATCGAACGTTGTCGTGATGCACAGCAGCACCCGGGTCGAGAGATCGCCGATGAACCATCTTTTCCTTCCAGCGGCCGCCGTGATGGCCGCACTTCTTCTCGCCACCTGCGGCCCGACTCAGGAAACTGCGCCGGCGCCCGCACCCATCGCCAGCGCCGAGGTCACCGGCACCGCGACCTATCGCGAGCGCATCGCCCTGCCGGCGGATGCGGAGCTGATCGTGCAGCTGCTCGACCTCTCGCTGGCGGACGCGCCGTCGACGGTGGTGGCCGAACAGCGCATCGCCCCGGTCCGCGTGCCGGCCGCCTTCACCCTGACCTACGACCCGGCGCAGATCGACCGGCGCCGCAGCTACGCCGTCTCGGCCCGGGTCGAGCGCGGCGGCAGGCAACTGTTCGTCACCGACACCCGACACCCGGTGCTGACCCAGGGCGGCGGCAGCACCGTCGACATCGTCATGACCCGGGTCCGGGCGCCCTGAGCCGGTCGCGCCACAGGGCATAGAGGTCGAGCCCGTCCGGCCGCACCGGAAGGTGCCGGATGGTCATCGCCTGGTCGGCCGGCGGCCTGGCCAGCTCGGCATAGACCCCGGCGGTGGACAGGCCGTAGGGCGCGCCCTCGTCGTTGGAATGGGCATAGTACACCGCGGCGACGCCGGTCATGGTCATGGCGGCCAGGCACATCGGGCAGGGATGGCCGCTGGCATAGACGGTGCAGCCGTCGAGCCGCAGCGCGCCGAGCGCCTGGGCGGCCGCCCGGATCGCCTGCAGCTCGGCATGCGCCGTCGGGTCGCCGGTGGCGCCCATCTGGTTGACGCCGGTGGCGACCACCGCGCCGTCGCGCACCAGCACCGCGCCGAAGGGCCGCCCGCCCTGCTCCTCGACATTGCGCCGCGCCAGCTCGATCGCCTGGGCGAGGAAGCGTTCATGCGTGGTCAATCGATCCTCCACCCAGAAGCTTGGATTTCTGCGCCAGGTCGCCGCCGCGCCAGAGATACAGCGCCAGCAGCGGCTGCTCGCCCGTGCGCATCGCATGGGCGATACCGGAGGGGTGGTGGATCAGCTCGCCGGGCCGGCGTTGTCGCCATCCCTCCCCGTCGCGCAGCCATTCGGCGGTGCCGGCCAGCGGCAGGTAGATCTCCTCCGCCGCATGGCTGTGCGGCGGATACTCGATCTTCGGCCCCAGCAGCAGGACGCCACAGGCCAGGCGATCGCTGGCGATCGGGCCGCGCAGGCCGATCAGCTCGCTCCAGCCGTAGCGTTCCAGGAAGCGTTCGCCCAGATCGCCCGCCGCATAGGTCTGGCCCCAGGCGAGAGCGGCTGCCGCCCCGACGACGCCTTCGACCAGTGCACGGGTGTCCGCGACGGCGAGCGGCGGCAGCCGGTCAAGCCAGCGCAGCACTGGCAGAGATCTGGGCTCGTCCGCCCGCCGCGCCGCGTCGGGCGCGGGCCAATCGTCCAGGAACGAGGCCAGCTCCGGCTGATCGAATCCGGCCAGCAGCGTCCGTGCCGCCACAGCCAGTTGCTCCGCGCCCGTCACGACAGCCCCCTCCGGGTCTCGGCGACGCGGGCCAGGATCGCATCGACGGTCTCGCCGACCGTCATCGCCGAGCTGTCGAGCCACAGCCCGAGCCGCGGCGTGTCGGCGCGCAGGCCGCGGTCCAGATCGGCGGGCGTCCAGGCGCCGTATCCCGTCTTGGCGCGCCCCGCCTCGCGCCCGGCCACGGCCTCGGGCGACGGGCACAGCACGACGATGCCGAAGGACCGGCCGCGCAGCAGCCCGGAAGCCCGCGCCAGGGTCGGCCCGAGGATCACATCCTGCCAGATCACGGTGAAGCCGGCCTCGGCATAGCGCCCGGCCACGGTCGCCGCCAGCTCGTGGCGCAGGTCGAGCTGGCGCATCGCCTCGGCCGGCAGGTCGGGCGTCACCTCGACCCGGCCGGAGACGATCATGCGCCGGAACAGGTCGCCGCGCAGATGCACCGCCCACGGCAGCCTTTCGGCCAGCGCCTGGGCCACGGTCGACTTGCCCGCCGCCATGATGCCGGTGACGACGAGAATGTCGGGCAGATCGGCTTCGGTCGGCACGGTGGGCAAAGCTCCTCGTTCGTTGCCTATGGTAGACAGGCCATAGCGCGACGGCGATCACCGCGATGTCAACAATCCGCCGCCGGCAATGTTCGAGGTGAGCTGATGAAGCACATCGCCTGCGCCATCCTGCTGCGCGACGGCCACATCCTGCTGGGCCGCCGGACGCCGCAGCGCCGGTTCTATCCGGATTGCTGGGATGTGCTTGGCGGCCATGGCGAGGCCGGGGAAACCCCGGAACAGGCGCTGGTCCGGGAGGTCCAGGAGGAAGTCGCGGTCACGCCCGCCCGCCACCGTCTGGTCGCGACTCTGCCGGACCCTGATCCGGCCAGGAACGGCGAGGTCCGGTACCACGTGTTCGTCATCACCGGCTGGACGGGAGGCGAGCCGCGGATGCTGGGCGACGAGCACAGCGAGATTCGCTGGATTCCGATCGACGAGGCCGCTCGGCTGCCCGACCTCGCGATCGAGGCGTATCGCGACCTGTTCCGATCGCTGGTATAGCCGGACGCGCTTTTGGATGATGGGGCACCTGGATTCCGGACAGCGCCTCGCCCGCTCGACCGGCTGATCGGCACTGCGCACTCCCCGCTCGCCACCGGGCCGACAGGAGCACGCTACGGATAGGTCAGGGTCTCGGCTGCCGTCCCGAGCACGCCCGGCGCCCCGACCGGCCCCGTCTGGCAGACCGGGCTGGTTCCGCCGGCACCGCCGCCGCCGAAATTGCCCGAGCTGCCGACATAGTAGACGGGTCCGGTCCCGCCGATCTTCGCGCCGCCGACCAGCGCCACCGCCGCGGACGGGCCGCCATTGCCGCCGGCACCGCCGCCGCCGCCGCCGCCGACCCCGCCGTCGCCGCCGTCGCCGCCCTTGCCGCCGTGATAGCCATAGCCGCTGGTCCCGGAACCGCCGGCATGGGCCCCGGCCGCGCCGCCGTTGCCCCCGGTGCCCCCGCCGCCGCCGTCGCCGCCGCGGCCGGCGACCACGCGGGTCTGGTTGAGGGTCAGCACCGATCCGGCCGCGGCGACGATCCCGAAGGAGGCGCCGCCCTGCTGCCCGCCCGGTGCCGGCTGGCCGCCGCAGCCGCCGGCGCCGCCGCCGCCCCCGGCGGACCCGCTGTAGCGGAACCGGACGAGGAAGCAGACGCCGCAATAGGCTCCGCCCGCTCCGCCGCCGCCACCGCCGCCGGCGTTTCCGCCGGCCGATCCGGTTCCGCCTGTGCCCGGCCCCCAGGTCGCGCCGTTGAAGGCGCCGACGAGGTTCGGCGATGCTGTGCCGCCGGTGCCGCAGCCGCCATTCTGCCCGCCGGCGGCGCCACCGCCGTCATTCGGCGTCATGGGCGGGCAGAACGTCGCGAACGGCGTCCCCGGGCCGCCGCCCGTGGCCCAGTTCGACCCGCTGCCGGGCGACCCGGAGCCGCCGGTGCAACCCGTGTCGCCGCAGGTCCACACGCATTCGGAGTAGGACCCGACATCGTCCATTCCGTTCGCGCCGCCGCCGCCATTCGAGCCGGGGCAGCTCTGGTTGGTGCCGGCGGTCTGGACGGACGCGCCGCCGCCCTGGGCCCCGGCGGCGATCGCGGCGCCGGTCCCTCCCGTTCCACCCTTGCCTCCGACCACCAGGCTGTTGGTCAGGGTGACGTTCGGCGCCTGCGCGATCTGCACCGCCACCGAGGGCGAGCTGTTGGTCCCCGCCGCGGCCGAGCCGAGGATCTTGAAGTTCTCCAGCACCACCGGGATCGTGCCGTTCACGCTCACCGCCGGCGCCCCGCCGGGCGGCGCCGAGATCTGCGAGCTCAGCCCGGCCTCGGCCTGCGCGGCGGCGACGCAGCCGCCATACAGCCGTGCCCCGGCCGGCGTGGTCTGGCCGTTGAACGCCAGGGTCGCGGGCAGATCATAGGCGCCGAACATGGCCAGCACGTCGCAGCCGGCCGGGGTGCAGCGCGACAGCGCCTGGGCGAAGGTCTTGCACGCCGCCGCCGGGCTTGCGCCGCAGCTGGCGCCGTCGGTCCCCTGGGGCGAGACGAAGACCGGATTGGTCACGCCAGACAGGTCGGAGGCGCCGCAGGTGACCCCGCCGGGGCCGGGCGTCACGGCCACCGGTTGCGGCTCGTTCCAGATCACGCCCGACAGGTCCGCCGCCGCCTCCAGCCCGGCGCGACGGTCCAGGCGGGCGCCCCGGAACGATGTCCGGCGCCCGTTGCTCGTGCCGAGCGCCGGCGTGGGGCCCAGCACGGCGCCGGTCAGATCGGCGTCGCTGAAGTCGGCGCCTTCCAGCCCGGCGAAAGGCAGGTGCGCGCCGGTCAGCACGGCCTTGCGCAGGTTGGCCCCGGCAAGGTTCGCATGCGTCAGGTCGGCCGGCCCTTGGGCCGTCGGGGCCAGATGCGCCCCCGATAGGTCCGCACCCGAGAGATTGGCGCCCGCCAGCACGGCGCCGTCGAGCCTGGCGCCGGCGAGATTGGCGCCCTGCAGGTCGCTGCCGGTCAGGTTGGCGCCGGTCAGGTCCAGCCCCGCGAGGTTCCTGCCCCGCAGGTCGCAATAGGCGCAGGATATCGGGCCGGAGGCGCCCATGATCGCTATGGCAGCGGGCGCCGATTGCGCCCCGGAGGGCACCGGCGCGGGCGTCATCTGCGCCGGGCTCCCGGACGACACGAACAGCAGCGCCAAGCTGGCTGCGAGGGCGTGGCTGGCTCTCACGAACGCCTCCGTGAACGATACACCGTCGACCGCTCAGTGGCCGGGCGTCGGCGGCAGCCACATGCTGACCGACGGCGCCGTCCGCCCGCCCGGGCCTGTCGTCGCGCTCTTCGGGCCGGCGGGCTGTCCGTTCGCGTCCGTCACCATGGCGAAGTTCAGCGTGTAGGCGGAATGCCACATGTCGACCGCCAGCCTGGCCGCCGCGATGGCGTTGGTGGTGACCAGCGGGTTGCTCTTAGGCGGCGCCAGCCCATAGGTGTAGATCGCCATGTTGTAGTCCGCCGGGCTGGCTCCGGACCCGGTATAGTACAGCACATAGATGTAGGTCATCTTGTCGTCGCCGACGACGGACATGTCGAGGTAGTAGTTGTCGGTCGCATTCGCCAGATACAGCCATGGGCTGGGGTTGCCGTCGCTGTCGAAGAAGCGGTTGACGGGATTCATCTGCAGGTCATAGGCCGACAGGCGGGCGATCACCGTGGCCGTGTCGCCGGTCGACGACTTGGTGTCCTCCAGCACGATGATGGTGCCGTCATAGGCACAGGCCACCGCCACCGGAAAGAACATCAGCCCCGGCCGGGTCTTGTCGAGGGCCGGGCCGGAGCCGATGGCGCCGAGCGGCACGTCGACATCGGCCAGGCCGCCCCGCTTGTCGAGCGTCACGATCTGCAGCTTCTGGTAGGTCGCGCTGACACCGATGATGAGGCCGGACGGGTGCAGGCAGACCGAATCCGGGAAATAGGCGAAGCGGCCGAAGCTCTTCTGGCCGGTGCCCATGTTGAACGGCGTCGCGTCGCCCAGCGTGACCTGCCGCAGATGATACCCGCCGCCCTGGTCGAAGGGCAGCAAGGCCGAGCGCGGGTCGACATAGTAGTTGCCGAGCGTCGCATCATCGGGATCCGGGATCGGCAGGCCGGTCTTCGGATCGATCGCCCAGTTGCCGTCCGGCAGCTGCTTGAACTTCGGCGGGTACGGGTCGTAGATCAGCCGGGACTGGCCGGTGAAGCCGCAGCTCGGGAACTTGACCACGGCGGTCGACGTGCCGGGAATGCCGAAGCTCATGAAGGCATAGAGCTGCCCCGTGCTGCCGGTGACACAGTCCGCGATGCCCATCCCGGCCGCCTGCCAGGACGAGCCCAGCTGGCCCGTGCGCTGGCTGAGCGCCAACCCGGTCCAGTTCCCCAGCGCATTGCCGGTGGGGCTGGCGTTCCGGCTGGCGATCGTGGCGACCGGCGCCTTCGCCGTGTCGGTCCAGCCATACACCTCGTTGTTGAACGTCAGGATCCGGGCGTGAGAGTAGATCGACTTCTCGTCCAGCGGCCGCGGGTACTCGATCAGATACATCGTCACCGCGCTGGTGTGCGGCGCGTCGTTGGGCACGAGGCCGGTCGTCGCCTTGCCGGC
This sequence comes from Mycobacterium sp. KBS0706, assembly GCF_005938675.2. Classification (GTDB taxonomy): domain Bacteria; phylum Pseudomonadota; class Alphaproteobacteria; order DSM-16000; family Inquilinaceae; genus Inquilinus. Next base: position 37,760 of record NZ_VCCH02000018.1, on the reverse strand, counting down.
CAGCCAGGTGCCGACGAAGTAGTCGGCCTCGAACTTGACCTCGCCGCCGAGCGTGTTGTTGGCGAAGCTGGCGGTGAAGCTGGTGTCGGTCGATCCTTCCGGGATCGCGATCGTCTGCTGGACCGTCGGGCGGGCCTGGTCCTGGTAGATCATCTTGACCACCAGGTTTCGCGCCTCGCCCGCCTGCCCGGGCGGGAAGACCTTCGCGCGCGGGTCGGGATGGACGGTGACGGCGGTGGTGATCGTCGTCGAGACCCTGTTCTCGATGTTCCAGTCGGATGTCGCGACCTCGACGATGGTCTGGGCCATCTGGGCGATGCCGGTCGCGATGTTGATCGACAGCATGATCCAGCCGGCGAAGGGGATCTGGTTCGCGACCTCCTCGGCCGCCAATGTGCCCTCGACCCACACCAGCGCCTTGGTCACCGCCTTGTCGAACAGGAACTTCACCACCGTCGTGAAGGTGCTCCAGTTCATCTGCTGCTGCGACACGGAGGAGCCGATCAGGTAACCGGCGACGCCGGTGGCCATCAGGCCGATAAAGACCTTGCTCGCGGCCAGGTCCGAGATGATGTCGTAGAGCGGCTTGTAGGTCTGGGCCGCCCCGCCGAATCCCAGCATGAAGGCCGGCACTCCGAGATTGAAGACGCCGGTCAGGGACCCGCCCAGGGCGGGGGTCAGCGGCCACGGATTGGCACCGGTGCCGAGGCCGGAGCCGTATACGCTGGCGCTGACGGCGTTGGCGGGGAACGTCACCTTGACCGAAAGCTCCCCGTCCGGCGGGATCGGGATGGCGAAGACGTTGTTCTTCGGCGACAGCATGCCGAGGAACCGGATGTCGTCATATTGCAGCCCCGCGGCGGCGACGAGCTCCTGCACGATCCCGGCGTCGTCCGGCTTCCAGTCCGCGACCTTGATCGGGTTTCCGTCGGCGTCATAGAACCGGATATAGGCGCCGAGGTAGCGGATGTAGGAATTCGCCAGGCTGATCGAAATCTGCCGTTTGCCCGCATCGAGCACCTTGACCACGGTCGTCAGCCCGCTGACCGCGCCGGTATTGGCGATCGCCACATTCCAGTTGTCGCCTTCCCCCGCCGCCAGCATGTGCGGGGCGGGCGGTGCCGATGGCACGACGCTCGCACCCGGCGTGGCGAACCATTTCTTGTCGCGGAAGGTGGCGTCGTTCTGCACCTTGACCAACAGCGGCGACAGCGCCGGCAGCGCCGCCGCCTGGGTCTCCGGGCTGATCTGCTGGGTGTAGTAGGTCTTGCCGTCGAACACGCCCTTGAAATGCGGATCCGGGTTGTTGGTCTGGAACGGAACCAGCTTGGCCCAGCCGCCCTTCTCGGTCGGCGGGCCCATCGCCCGCATCTGCAGGGCCAGCTTGTTGATGGCGGCGGAGATGACCTTGTCGCCGGCCATGTAGGTGTCGATGATCGTGCTCGACAGGGTCTTGTCTTTGTTGATCAGGTCCGGATGGTGGAACAGGAAGTTCTGCGCGGTCGAGGTGTAGTCGATCGGATGGGCGTGGAAGACATCATCCTCCGCCATCGCCGCCAGGTGATGATCGGCGGGCGGGATGTACAGGCCGGAAAGGCCGATCCCGGTGTCGCAGGCGGGGTTGGTGAAGGTTCTCTGGGTGTGCCGCAGATGCACGCGGATGACTGAATCGACCGGCATCGCCACCGGCGTGCCGGTGTAATGCGTCAGGGTGCTGTCCGTGCGCCCGGCCTTCAGATGCGGTGCGGAGGCATGGGCCGCCGCCAGCGATTCCGGCGTGTGCGGCACCAGCGGGATGCGCTTGCCCGCGACCGAGACCCAGTAATCCTCGCCCGGATGCGCGTCCGACAGATCTGCATGGAACAGGGTATTGAGCGTTCTGCCGCTGGCCTGAGACATGGTCGCCTCCGTTTGCTTGTTCATTTGATTGATGATTTGGCCCGTCGGCGGCCTCAGCCGGGAGGACAGGTCGGATTGGTCAGCGGCGTCCATTGGCCGTTGACGGCGTCATAGGCCGAGCACTGGCTCGTCGAGGCCGCCGGATACTTCGTCCCGTCATAGACACCGAGATCGCCGCAGTGGAATTTCGGATTGCAGGCCAGGAACAAGGCCTGCAGCGCGGCAGCATCGTTCGCCGGGCCGTAGGCGATCGCCGTGATCGGGCCGATCGTCGACAGGTTGTTATGCGACAGATCGAGATAGGAGAGGCTGACCAGCTGCCCGAGATCCTGGCTGTACTGGTCCAGCACATCGGTCAGGAGATTATAGGACAGATCCGCATAGGCGAGCGTCGTCTGGATCGGCAGATCGAAAGAGGCCAGCTGATTGTGCGACGCGTCCAGGATCACCAGGTAGGTGTTCGCGTTGAGCGCGATCGATGCGAGCTTGTTGTTGGACACGCTCAGCGAGACCAGGGCCGGATGCCCGGTCACGTCGAGCGTCGTCAGCGCGTTGTTGTCGAGTGACAGCGTCCGCAGCTGAGACTTCGCCGGCTGGCCGCCGGCGGTGAAGGACAGCGTGAAGATCGGCAGCGCGTTGGACGACAGGTCCAGCTTGGTCAGCGAGATGAAGGTCTCCAGGCCGGTGAGATCGGCGATCCCTCGTCCGGGACAGTTCACCTGCGTGATCTGCTGCGCCGTCGCCAGCAGCACCTCGGTCTGGCCCGGCAGGGTCGCGAGGATGCATGACTTCAGGTTCGGGTCCTTGAACACGACGATCTGGCCCGGCTGGCCGCCGCAGTTCGGGCGCGACCACATCTGCTGGGGCAGGCCGTTCACGTTGCAGCTGCTGGTCTGCCAGTTCGGCGACAGCTGCCATTGCGGACCGGTGCATTCCGCCGTGGCGCCGTTCGGGCAGGTGGCGATCGCGTTCAGCACCGGGAACGTGACCGGGCCGTAGGGCTGCTGGGTTGCATCGACGATCCCGCACCAGGCATCGCTGGTGTTCGTGGCCGGGCAGCAGTCGCGCTCGGCCGGCATCACCGCATTGGAGAAATTGGTGGCCGAGATCGTGGCCGAGGTGAAATCGGCGCCGCCGAGCTGGGCGCAGGAGAAGTTCGCGCCGAATCCGGGGCCTGAACCCGGCGCCTGGATCACCGCGTTGCGGAACTGGCTGGCCTGGAGCCTGGCCCCGCTGAAGTTCACGGATTGCAGGGTCGAGGACTGGAACTTCGCGCCGGACAGGGTGGCGTTGACGAAGGATGTGCCGAACAGCGTCGTCGCGTCGAACACCGCCCCCGTCAGGTTGCTGCCCGAGAAGTCGACGTTGGAGAGCTGCGCGTTGCTGAAGTTCACGCCCCGGAACGAGGCGAACTGGACGATCGCCGGCCCGGTATGGGCCGAATCCGATTGCAGGGCGGCCTGGACCAGGCTGGAATTGTCGAACACCGAGCCGGTGAGGTTGGCGCTGACCAGGATCGCGTGGTCCATGGTCGCCGCAGTGAAATCGGCGTTCTTGAGGGCCGCGAGGGTGAAGTCCGCCGCCTTGCCCTGGTCGGTCGAGGCCGGGGCGTCCGGACAGGGCGTGTTGTCCGGCTTGATCTTGCCCCTCGCAGTGCCGTAGCCCTGGGCGCAGACCAGAGACAGCGATTGCGCCTGGGCGTTGTAGAACTTGGCGCCGTTGATCGCGGCATTGTCCAGCACGGCCTTGGTCAGCGTGGCGCGGGAGAAGTCGACATCGGTCAAGTTCGCGCCGGTCATGTCGATGCCGGTGAAATTGGTCTGGGCCAGGATCGCGCCCGTGATGTCCTTGCCTTTCAGGCTGAACGTGGCCGGCGACAGGTTCTGGAAATTGGCCGCGGTGAAGTCGCTCTTGCTCCAGTTGCTCTTGCCGACGGGATCGTTGGAGATCATGTGGACATCCAGGGTCGCGCCATTGAATTTGGTGCGGCACGACGGATCCGCGACGATGGTCTGGACGGGGCCGAAGGTGGCGTTGATCAGCGACGTGCCCGAGAAGTCGGCACATGTGATCACGCCGAACGAGAAATCGGTCTGATCGAGAGTGGCGTTCACGAAGCAGGTGTTCTTCAGCGTCGCGTTGGTGAAGTCGACCGGTCCCTTGGCCGGGCCGAGCTTCGCATCCTGGAACTTTGCGGATGTCAGGTCCTGGCCGGTGAAGATCGCGCCGCTCAGCTGCGCCTTGCTGAAATCGGCCCCGACCAGAGAGCCCGCGGGATCGGCGCTGAAATTGTGATTGGTCAGGTCCTGCCCGGCGAAGCTCTTGCCGGTGCCGGTTCCGGCCGAGCAGGTCGCTGCCGCGGAAACAGAGTCCCCCACAGCCGGTTGGCAAACAATGGCCAACACAGCAACCGACAGAGTAAAAATTGATGCGCCCAAGTCTAAGGACCGATTTAATAACATTATATGTCCCTGATGAAATGACAGGACACCGCGGATTCGAAATCAGGAATATAGTCTCTTGCGCGAATCTGGATAGCGGGATCTGGCAGAAGTCAAAAAAAGATGACCTTCTTCATGTCGTAAATCAACAATTGATTTCATAGATAACTGTATTAATTTTACTAAATATATCAGAACTTGACGCACTCTTGAGATGCTGAGCTCGGCCTCGGCTTCAGGACGCGCGGCTGCTTCCGGGACGGGGCCACGGCACCGTCGACCTCGCCGACACCGCCTTGCCGATCGAGGCCCTGATCGCCAGCCTGTGCCGGGCCCTCGGCCTGCCGCCCCACGGGACGCCCCCGGCCGGCGGCAGGCCCGCCGCGGCAAAAGCCGGGGCCGGTGATGCCGGCGCCGGTCCGAAGCGCCAGGCCTCCGGCCCGGCCGCAATTCAGTCCGCTGTCACGCGCGGCCGCTGCACTCCCGCAGCAGCAGGGTGGCGAACCAGTCGTCCTTCAGCAGGAAGTTCAGATTCTTGGCGATGGCGTCGTCCACCGCGCGGTCGACCGGCTGGCCGCGGGCCACCGTGAAGGTGGTGCCGAAAGCCTGGTCGAACTGGACGTTGCCGCCGACGGCCAGGACATAGTGGATGTCGACGCCGTAATGCTCCTCCGCGCCCGCGCGATCGACCTTGAAGTCGCGGACCGTGGCGTCGAGCACGCAGCGCGACGAGTTCAGCCCGGCCCCGGCGCGGCGCAGCTCGGCCTTCAGGGCGTTGGTGACATAGCCCGGCACGTCGCGCACGCTGCCCTGCGGCGCCACCCCGCCGCGCGGACGGTAGTCCATCGGGTTGACCGCGACCGCCCCGGTCAGATGCGCCGTGGTCTGCGGCTGATAGCCGGTGCGCGGCCCCGGCACCGGCTGGGTGGCGCAGGCGGCGACGAGCAAAGCGAGGGCGAGCGACAGGCGACGCAGCATGGGGGCTCCCGATAGTCCGGCGGGGCCCGAGCGCCCCGCCCCGACATAGCCTCGCCGCCGCCACGGGGTCAATCCGATGCCGGCGTGGCCGGCCGGCTCAGCTGAAGCCGGCCACCCGGTGCGGCACATAGGGCGCCTCCAGCGCCGCGATTTCCTCTGCGGTCAGCTGCAGCGACAGCGCGGCCACGGCGTCGTCGAGATGCTGCACCTTGGTGGCGCCGACGATCGGCGCGGTGATCCCCGGCTGCTGCAGCACCCAGGCCAGCGCCACCTGGGCCCGCGGCACGCCGCGCGCCGTCGCCACCGCGGCCACCGCCTCGACCACCTTGCGGTCGGCCTCGGCGGTCGCGGCGTAGAGGGTCTTGCCGAACGCGTCGGTCTCCGACCGCGCACTGGTCTCGTCCCAGTCGCGGGTCAGCCGGCCACGGGCCAGCGGGCTCCAGGGGATCACGCCGATGCCCTCCGCCCGGCACAGCGGCAGCATCTCCCGCTCCTCCTCGCGATACAGCAGGTTGACGTAGTTCTGCATGCTGATGAAGCGGGTCCAGCCGTGCCGGTCGGTCAGGTGCAGCGCCTTGGCGAACTGCCACGCATGCATCGACGAGGCGCCGATGTAGCGGGCCTTGCCGGCCTTGACCACGTCGTGCAGCGCCTCCAGCGTCTCCTCGATCGGCGTCGCCGGGTCCCAGCGATGGATCTGGTACAGGTCGACATGGTCGGTGCCGAGGCGGCGCAGGCTGTTGTCGATCTCGCTCAGGATCGCCTTGCGCGACAGGCCGGCGCCGTTCGGACCCGGCCGCATCCGGCCATGCACCTTGGTGGCCAGCACGATCTCGTCGCGCGGGGCGTATTCCAGCAGCGCCCGGCCGACGATCTCCTCGCTGCTGCCGGCCGAGTAGACATTCGCCGTGTCGAAGAAATTGATGCCGAGGTCCAGCGCCTTGCGCAGGAAGGGGCGGCTCTCCGCCTCGCCCAGCGACCAGGGATGACTGCCGCGCTGGGGATCGCCATAGCTCATGCAGCCGAGGCAAAGACGCGACACTTCAAGGCCGGTCCGGCCCAGTCTCGTGGTGTCCATGATGTCGTTCCGTCTGGCGGGGCGCCGCCGGCGACGGCCGGGCGGCGAAGGGATGCGGACCCGCTGTCGGGCCGGCCATCGCAGTCTAGGCCGACACAGTGCGGACAGGGAAGACTCGGAACGGGCCGCCGCTGCGGCACGTTCTGACAATGCCGACGGCCCGATTGCGTCCATCAGCCTGGAGAGCCTGCCATGTCCCCGCACGACCTGAACGTGAAGCTCGATGCCGAAGCGCCGCAACTCAAGGTCCTCGATCCCCAGCTGCTCGACTACATCCAGCGGCGCCGGGTCGAGAATGTCGCCTTCCCCGCCGGCGCACGGATCATGACGGAGGGCGATTCCGACCCGCCGCTCTACACCGTGGCCAGCGGCTGGGCGATGCGCTTCAAGGCGCTGCAGGACGGCCGCAGGCAGATCCTGTCCTTCATCCTGCCGGGCGACGTGATCGGCTTCCAGGCTCAGTTCTTCGACAGCGCCGTCACCTCGGTCGAGGCGGTCACCGACGTCTCCCTCTGCGTCGTCCCCTACCAGGACGTCGCCGGGCTGTCCGAGGACCGGCCGGAGATCGCCTTCCGCTTCGCCGCGCTGACCGCGGACCAGAAGCGCGCGATGGAGGAGCAGTTGCTGTCGCTGGGCCAGCGCACCGCGCTGGAGCGGGTGGCGGCGCTGATCCTCGACCTGTATGGCCGGGCCGAGGCGCGCGAGATGGTGCGGAGCGACGGAATGCCCTTCCCGCTGACCCAGCAGCACATCGCCGACGCGCTCGGCATCTCGCTGGTTCATGCCAACCGGACGCTGAAGCGGCTGCAGCGCGACGGGCTGTTCCGGATCAAGGGACGGTGGTTGCAGGTCCTGGATGCGGCGGCGCTGGGAAACATGGCGCAGAAGCCGGCGGCCTGAGCGCCAGGTCTCCCGAGCGTCACGCGGCTTCTGCCGCCGGCGGCACATAGGCCATCCGGGCGGCGCGCACCTTGTCATGGTGCTGGTCGGCCCAGCGCACCAGCCCGTCCAGCGGCTCCATCAGCGACCGGCCCAGCGGCGTCAGCGCGTAGTCGACGCGCGGCGGGATGGTCGGATGCACGGTGCGCGACACCAGTCCGTCCTGCTCCAGCCGGCGCAACGTCTGTGCCAGCATGCGCTGGGAGATGTCGCCGATCTCGCGCTTGACCACGGTGAAGCGCTTCACGCCCGGCGCCAGCGTCTGCAGCACCAGCAGGCTCCAGCGGTCGCCTATCCGGTCCAGCACGTCCCGGATCGGACAGGGATGGAACGCCCCGTCCACCATCTTGCGCGCCACCATGCTCCACTCCTCCGTCCGCCGCGACCAAGCCCATCGGTATATTATCGGAACCGAAATCCTGAACGGAACCGCCTGGTTGCCGCAGGCACATCGTCGCGCCGAAAGCCCCGCAGCGAAGCCTGACGAACCGGCTGAAAGTTAAGGATTTTTCATTGGGAACCTCGCCTCGCTGCGGCCTATTCCCATGACGTAAGCCCACAGCAAGGGAGCTTGGACCATGGCGAGCAGCCAGACTCCGCACCGGGGCGGCGCCGGGAACTTCGCCTACAACCGGGAGCGCGCGGCGGAGGCCGGCCGCAAGGGCGGCCAGAAGAGCAGCGGCAACTTCGCCCATGACCCCGCCCGCGCCTCGGAAGCCGGCCGCAAGGGCGGCCAGCACAGCGGCGGCAACTTCAAGAACGATCCGGCCCGGGCGGCGGCGGCAGGCCGCAAGGGTGGGCAGGAAAGCGGCGGCAACTTCGCCAATGACCGCGAGCGCGCGGCGGAAGCCGGTCGGAAGGGCGGTCTCTCCGGCCACGGCCCGCATTGACGTCGCGGCGCTGACTTGACGTCATCGGGGCAGGCCGGGCCTGCCCTTCTTTTTTGGCCCGGGCGTTGAGCCGGCCGTCCCTGCAGACGACCGGCGGGACGTCATGTCTCAGGCCGCCCGCGGATGGGCGTGCCGGGCCGCCGCGACGTTGACGGCGGTCTTCGCCAGCTTGGTCAGCGTCTCGTCGGTCGCCTTTTCCTCCGCCAGCGTCTCCAGCAGCAGAGCCAGCGCCTCGTCGTGCTTCATCGCCTTGGCCCAGGTGCAGACGGTGCCGTAGGAGGCGATCTCGTAGTGCTCGACCTTCTGCGCCGCCGCGATCAGCGCAGCGTCGAGCGCGTCGGGCTCGAGCCCGAGCTCGGTCAGCTCTTGCGCCTCGGCCAGCAGCCCCTCCATCGCCTCGCAGGTCTGGCCGCGCGCCGACGCGTCGAGGCCCTTGAACACGGTGTCGAGGCGCTCGACATGGCCCCTGGTCTGCTCGAGATGGTGCTCGAAGCCCTGCTTCAGCTCCGGATTGGTGGCGGCGCGCGCCATCTTCGGCAGCGTCCGGGTCAGCTGCTGCTCGGCGCTGTAGAGGTCCTTCAACTCGTTGAGGAACAGATCGTGCAGCGTCTTCGTCGCCATGGCCGGCCTCGCTGTGGCTGGTGACGGGGGCCGCCGACGATGCGGCGGCCCCCTCTTCAGCCAATGGCGGCGGCCGGCCCGCGGTTCCGCGCCGCCGGATCAGGCCAGCAGCGGCATCATCGCGGCGACCAGCGGATGGCGCACGATGTCCGCGGTGGTCAGCCGGACGACGGCGACGCCGTCCAGCGGCTCCAGCCGCCGCGCCGCCTCCTCCAGCCCGGACAGGCCGGGCAGCAGGTCGGTCTGGTCGGGGTCGCCGGTGATCGCCATGGTCGAGTGCCAGCCGAGGCGGGTCAGCAGCATCTTCAGCTGCTGGAAGGTCATGTTCTGCGCCTCGTCGACGATGACGAAGCTGCGCGAGATGGTGCGGCCGCGCATATAGGCCAGCGGCGCGATCTCGACGATCCCCTCCTTGGTCATCTGGCGCACCTGCTTGGCGCCGAGACGGTCGGACAGCGCGTCGTAGATCGGACGCATCCAAGGGTCCATCTTCTCGTTGATGTCGCCCGGCAGGTAGCCCAGGCTCTCGCCTGCCTCCACCACCGGCCGGGTGATGACGATGCGGCTGACCCGCTCGGCGGTCAGCGCCTCGACCGCCTTGGACACGGCGAGATAGGTCTTGCCCGTGCCGGCAGGGCCGAGGGCCAGGGTCATGGCATGGCCGTCGATCGCCTTCATCAGAACCTCCTGATTGGCGGTCCGCGGCTTGACCGTCTTCAGGTAGCTCTGCTCCCGGAAATCATCGTCGTAGCCTTCGCTGATCGGAACGATACGGGCGGTGGAAGCGCTGCGCTTGGCCATGGAACGTCGTCCTTTGCTCTCGCTTGCATCCTCGAACAGGGGATCCCAGTTGCGGCCCCCTTCACCGGGAGATCTCATTTGCCGGAACCCTCCGTCGGGTCGGGTGGAACAGGACAGGTGGCGGATCGGAAGGGCGGCCAGAAACGACAAACGCCCCTGCGGAGGGGCGTTTCGAACGATTGCCGATGCTGATGCTGCCCCTGGTCGGAGCCGGGAAGCGGATGGTGATGCCAGGCTGTTGCCCGTCGCATGTCGCCTTTCCGATCACTGACGACGGAAATCACGTCGCCAGGGAGAAGCGTCGCACCAACCTTCGTGCTGCACCAGCGAAAAGAAACGGCGACACGGAAAATTCATACCAATTGTGGCCAGTCCGCGCCGGAGATGCGGCTAGATCTAGCGGCTACCACTAAAAGATGCATCGACTTGCGTCGCCAGGTCGATAAAGGCGCGCGCCGCCGGCGAGGTCTCGTCCCGGCGCCATGTCAGCCACATCGTGGTGACGGCGCCCGGGTCGGACAGCCGGCGGAACACCACGCCCTCGACCTGGATGCGCTGCAGCGAGGCCGGCAGCAGCGACACGCCGAGCCCGGCCGCGACCAGGCCGACGATGGTCGAGACCTCGCGCGCCTCCTGCCCCAGCCGCGGGCTGAAGCCCGCATCCTGGCACAGGCCGATCATCTGGTCGTACAGGCTGGTGCCGGCGTCGCGCGGATAGCAGACGAAGGATTCCCCGGCCAGCTCGGCCAGGGCCAGTGGCTCGGGCGCGGCCGCCGCCAGCGGATGGTCGGTGCGCAGCACCGCCACCAGCGGGTCGCGGAACAGCTCGCGCACCTCGATCCCGTCCGGCACCGGCGGGAAGGTCGGGTTGCGCAGGAAGCCGATCTGCAGCCGCCGCTCCGCCAGCGCCTCGATCTGCTGCCGGGTCGGCATCTCCTGCAGCTCCAGATGCACGTCCGGATGGCTGCGGCGGAAGGCGAAGATCGTCTGCGGGATCAGCGTGGTGAAGGGGGCGGAGGCGGTGAAGGCGATGCGGATCTCGCCGATCTCGCCGCGCTGCGCCCGGCGCGCCACCTCCGCCGCCCGGTCGGCCGCGGCCAGCACGGTCCGCGCCTGCTCCAGGAACAGCCGGCCGACCTCGGTCAGCGCCACCCGCCGGTTGCTGCGCTCGAACAGCCGGGCGCCGAGCTCCTCCTCCAACGCCTGGATCTGTTGGCTCAGCGGCGGCTGGGAGATGCCGAGCCGCGCCGCCGCCCGGCCGAAATGCAGCTCCTCCGCCAGGGCCACGGCATAGCGCAGATGCCTCAGTTCCATCATTCGCCAAAGCTATCAAACATGCCGCCAAACATATTGGACACTATCAATCGGCACGGCCATGTTTTTGAACAGGCTGGCCACCCTTCCCTTCGTCAGGCCCGGCCGGAGAGATCCCGTGACCGCATCGGTCCACGCACTGCCCCGCACATCCCCGTCGATCGCCGACACCATGCCGGCCGGAACGGTCGCGGCCGAGGATGTCGTCGCCTTCATTGAGCACGGCACGGCCGCCTTCCACCGCACCAACCTGGCGCTGTTCGCCGCCGGCTTCGCCACCTTCGCCCTGCTCTACTGCGTGCAGCCGCTGATGCCGGTCTTCGCCGGGACCTTCGGGGTCGGCGCGGCGGAAAGCAGCCTGTCGCTGTCGCTGACCACCGGCACTCTGGCCTTCGCCATGCTGGCCGCCGCCGCCCTGTCCGAGGCCTGGGGCCGCAAGCCGGTGATGGTGGCGTCACTGTTCGCCTCGGCGGTGCTGACCGTTCTGGCGGCCTTCATGCCGTCCTGGCATGGGCTGCTGGTCCTGCGGGCGCTGATGGGCCTGACGCTCAGCGGGCTGCCGGCCGTCGCCATGGCCTATGTCAGCGAGGAGATGCATCCGCGCTCGGTCGGGCTGGCGATGGGGCTGTTCATCGGCGGCAGTGCGCTCGGCGGGCTCGGCGGCCGCCTGATCGCCGGCGTGCTGACCGACCTCGCCTCCTGGCGCCTCGGCCTCGGCGTCGTCGGGCTCTCCGGCCTGGTCTGCGCCGTGCTGTTCTGGCGCAGCCTGCCGCCTTCAGCGCATTTCACGCCCCGGCCGCTGCGCCCGCGCCTGTTGCTGGCCGCCTTCGCCGACCATCTGCGCGACCCCGGGCTGCGCTGGCTGTTCCTCGAAGGCTTTCTGCTGATGGGCGCCTTCGTCACGCTGTACAACTACACCGGCTTCCGCCTGCTGGCGCCGCCCTACGGGCTCAGCCAGACCGCGGTGGCGGCGATCTTCGTGGTCTATCTGATCGGCATCGGCGCCTCGATCTGGGTCGGCCATCTCGCCGGGGTGCTCGGCCGTCGCCGGGTGTTCTGGGCCCCGATCGTGCTGATGCTGGCCGGCATCGCGTTGACCTGCAGCGATGATCTGTGGGCGATCGTCGCCGGCGTGGCGGTGCTGACCTTCGGCTTCTTCGGCGCCCATTCGGTGGCCAGCAGCTGGGTCGGCCGCCGGGCGCGGCACGCCCGTGCCCAGGCCTCCTCGCTGTACCTGTTCTTCTACTATCTCGGATCGAGCGTCGCCGGCTCGCTCGGCGGTGTGGCGTGGGCCGATTGGGGCTGGCCCGGCGTCGCCCTGATGATCGGCACCCTGGCCCTGGCGGCGCTGCTGATCGCCCTGCGCCTGGTCGTCCTGCCGCCGCGTCAGGCCTGATCGGGCCCCAGGCCCTCGACGAGGTAGAGTCGGGTCATCCGCCGCAGCTCGGCTAGGGCGGCGTCGCGCGGCTTCAGATCCGGTTCGGTGCCGAGCGCCGCCGCCGCCTTCATCTGCAGCAGCACGACGATCGCCATGGCCATGGCCCGGTCCGGCGGCAACCCGGGGGCGCGAAGGACCAAAATCCGGACCACGCCCTCGCGCATGTCGTCACGCAGCCGCAACGGCTGGGCGACGTCCCGCCGCGCCTCGAACAGCACCAGCGCCGCCGCGCGTTCCTCCTTCAGCCCGACCAGCAGGTCGATCAGCGCATCCGCCAGCGCCGGAACGGCCAGCTGCGCCGCCTGTGCCTCGACCGCTCGCAGCCCCGTCAACACCTGCTCGCCATAGCCGGCCAGCAGCGCGTCGGCCAGGGCCTCCTTGCCTGGGAAGAACTGGTAGAGCGAGCCGATCGACGCGCCGGCCCTGGCCGCGACCTCGGTCATCGTCGTCGCCTCGTAACCCCTCTCCGCGAACATGGCCGCCCCCGCCTGCAGCAGCGCGGCGACCCGGTCGCGGCCGCGCTGGCGTCGAGGCTCGCGCATCACGGCGTCGGAGGCGGTTGACTTTTGTGAGGACATACTCATAAAACTATTTGCGAGGCTATCCTCATATTTCCACATGTGCCCGTCCCCGTCCATCCGGCCCGCGGCCAGCGGGATCGGAGGGGTGCGGCCTGCACCGAAAGGCGACGACAATGCCCACCCTCGACCCGCGCAGCACTGCCCTGGTCCTGATCGATCTGCAGCACGGCATCCTCGGCATGCCGCTCGCGCCCCGCGGCGGGGCGGAGATACTGGCCGCGGCCAAGACGCTGGCCGCGCGCTTCCGCGCCGCCGGCGCCCTGGTGGTGCCGGTCCGCGTCGGCTGGGCGTCGGACTACGCCGATGCGCCGAGGCAGCCGGTGGACCGGCCGATGAACCGCCCGGTCGGCGGCCTGCCCGCGGGCTGGAGCGACCTTGCCGAGGGCGTGGCCGCGCCCGGCGACGTCGTCGTCACCAAGCGGCAATGGGGCGCCTTCACCGGCACCGATCTCGACCTGCAGCTGCGCCGGCGCGGCATCGGCACCATCGTGCTCGGCGGCATCGCCACCAATTTCGGCGTCGAATCCACCGCCCGCCACGCCTGGGAGCTGAACTACGCCGTGGTTTTCGCCGAGGATGCGATGACCAGCCTGTCGGCGGAGATGCATGGCTTCGCCATGGAGTCTATCCTGCCCCGCATCGGAATCGTCTCCCAGGCCGCGGACATCCTGCTCGGCCGGCCCTGAGGCGGAAAGCGAGGCTGCTGTGGTACCCGTGAACGGCCCGGCTCTGCCGGTCCTGGCCAGGCTGCCGCGTGCCGGGCAATGGGCCGTCCTGCTGGCCGTGTCGGGCGCCGTCGCCGGCCTGCTGCAGGCCGCGGCCCTGCCCGCGGCGCTGCTGCTGGGCCCGATGGTCGCCGGCATCCTGGTCGGAGTCGGCGGCGGCACCATCCGGGTGCCGCGCCAGCCCTATCTCGGCGCCCAGGCGATCATCGGCTGCCTGATCGCCGGGGCGATCACGCCGGCGATCCTGGTCACCTTCCTGCGGGATTGGCCGCTGTTCCTGGCGATCGTGCTGTCGACGCTGGCCGCCAGCAGCCTGCTCGGCTGGATGATGAGCCGCTGGCAGGTGCTGCCCGGCACCACCGGCGTCTGGGGCTCGTCCCCAGGCGCCGCCACCGCCATGGTGCTGATGGCCGAGGCGTTCGGCGCCGACGCCCGGCTGGTCGCCTTCATGCAGTATCTGCGCGTCGTCTGCGTCGCCACCGCGGCCTCGCTGATCGCCCGCTTCTGGATCGACACCGGCGACGCCGGGCCGGCGGCGATCGTCTGGTTCCCGCCGATCGATGCCGGCCCCTTCGCCGCCACCCTCGCTTTGGCCGGGCTGGGCGCCGTGGCCGGGCGGCGGCTGCGCATCCCTGCCGGCTCGATGCTGGTGCCGCTGGTGGTCGGGGCGGTGCTGCACGCACTCGGCCTGATCGAGATCGAGCTGCCGGAATGGCTGCTCGCCCTCGCCTATGCGCTGATCGGCTGGAACATCGGCCTCGGCTTCACCCGGTCGGTGCTGGTGCACGCGGCCAGGGCATTGCCGCAGATCCTGCTGTCGATCGTCGCGCTGATCGCCTTCTGCAGCGGCCTCGCCTTCGTGCTGGTGCGGACGCTCGGGGTCGACCCGCTGACCGCCTATCTCGCCACCAGCCCCGGCGGCATGGATTCGATCGCCATCATCGCCGCGTCGAGCGATGTCGACCTGCCCTTCGTCATGGCGCTGCAGACCGTGCGCTTTTTCCTGGTGGTGCTGCTGGGCCCGGCGGTGGCGCGCTTCATCGCCCGGCGGTCCCCGCACCTGTCCTAGACGATCAGCCGGCTGCCGCTTTCAACCGGCCCAACTCTTCCAGGAAGCGCTCCGCCGCCAGGTCGGGGGCCCAGGGCTCCCAGGGCGTGCCGCCATAGGCCGGAAGCAGCGGGTCGTCCTCGACCGGCCGGAACCGGATCTTCAGCACGCGCCAGACCTCGTCGCGCGTCCAACCGACGACATGGATCGCCTCGCTGGCCGCGGCCACCCGGTCGGCCCGTTTGTGGAAGGCCTTCTGCTCCACCGTCCAGCGCGGCAGGCCGTAGCGCAGGAACACGGTATCCTCGAGCCGAGCCGCCAGGTCGCGGAACTCCTGACCCAGGAACGGCTTGATCACCGACAGCGGGTCGAAGCCCAGCAGCCCCTCATCGGCGTCGTGCAGCAGCTCGCGCAGCTCGGCCAGCGGCGACAGCGGCGCCGGCGCCCAGGCCCGGCACAGCGCCAGCACGGCCAGCGAATGCTGGGCCACCGAGAGCGGCAGCGGCCAGGCCGAATGCCCGCCCCAGCGATAGGTCCGGGCGAGGCCCAGCGCCAGGTCGCGGTCGTCCCAGTCGAAGGGCGTGGGGTTGAGCAGATCCAGCCGCTTGCCCGACGGCAGCCGGACCCAGGCCCGCGCCATCGCCGTCCGTCCGTCCCAACGCATCCCTTCCCCTCGATCGCCTGGCGGTTCCGCCCTTCCGGGTAGCACCGAACCCGGCGGGCTGTCATCCGCGGCGCAAGAGCGCGGACAAGCGAAGACCGGCGGGCCGCGTCGGCGGCCGCCGGTCGAATCGCTCAGGACCGTTGGAAGAGGGCTATACCTTGATGCCGCTCGGCTGCGCCTGGCGCGGCGTCCAGTTGCGCACGACCGAGCTGGCGGGGCCGTAGCGGCGGGCGAATTCCGCCTGGGACAGGCGCAGCCCGCGGCACAGCATCTCGGCCCGAAGCGCCGCCTGGATACGGGACGGGCGGGGGGCGGCGGGTTGCTCGGCCGAGGGCGCCAATTCCGCGATTTCCCTCATCGGGACCACGGCATTGGTGTCGTTCGCGGCTTTCGGCGGGAGAGAGGTCTGCTCGTGCTCGTCCGCCCGAAGCGGGGCCGGACTCGTCTTGGGACGCCTGCGGTGCTGACCTGCCATGGCGGTTCCTCCAGCGGCTTTTGTCGTTGCGGCTCCCGGCGGATCCTAAGACCGCCGCGTGCCGTGGTTCTTGCAGGAGAAGATCGGTCCCATGGTCATCGGCGATGCGACGGATCCGGTGAAGCGCATCGGCACCGGGGAAGAAGTGCCAAACCGACGAACACACGGGCCGGCGGGGCTGACGGAAAACCCGTTCTCGGCGCCCTCGCGGCCGATCTCCGACCTGCAGGGTGGGCACTCTGCGCCAGCAGGGAGGCCCCGACAAGGAAAAACATGGACGGCGATATAATATTACATTCCTATGACGCCGCGAGCTCTGAGGGACCGAACATATGTTCAAGACGCCGTCGGCTTGAACACTGACGCCACTTCGGCGGGGACCAGCAACCGCCACTTGCCCTCTGCCAGATCGTCGAGGCCGAGGCCGCCGATGGCGGTGCGGTGCAGCGCCTCGACATGGTTGCCGGCGGCCGCGAACATGCGCCGGACCTGGTGGTAGCGGCCCTCGGTCACGGTCAGCCGGGCGCGGCGCGGCCCGAGCGCTTCCAGCACCGCCGATTCCAGCGGCGTGGTCTCCGACCGCAGCATCAGCGTCCCGGCGGCGAAGACCGCCGCCTCTTCACCGGTCAGGTCGTGCGCCAGCATGGCGTCGTAGACCTTCGGGATCCGGCTCTTCGGTGAGATGATCCGGTGCAGCAGCGGCCCGTCATCGGTCAGCAGCAGCAGACCGGTGGTGTCGCGGTCCAGCCGCCCGACCGGCGCGATGATCGGATTGCGCAGGCGGAAGCGCGGCGGCAGCAGCTCGTACACCACCCGGCCGGGGTCGCTGGTCGAACAGGTGTATCCGGCCGGCTTGTGCAGCATCAGCACGGCACCGGGCGGCGGGTCGAGCGGCTGGCCGTCGACCCGGATCGCCTCATGCTCCGGCTGGGCCTCGGCCGCAAACGACCGGCCGCCGGCATCGGTGACGCGGCCGTCGCGCAGCATCCCCTCGACCTGCTTGCGGCTGCCGTAGCCGAGATTGGCGAGGCGGCGCACCAGCTTCATCGCACGCCCTTCGCCGCCTCGATCACCTTGTAGGCGCCGTCATCGGCGACGCGGCGGACCATGGTGAAGGCCTGCTCCAGCGCCGCCTCATAGGGCAGGTGCCGGTTCGCCACCAGAAACAGCCGGCCCTTCGGCCGCAGCGCCGCCGCGGCCGCCGCGATGAAGGCGCGGCCGAGATCGTGCCGGTCGGCGCGGCCGCCCTCGTGGAAGGGCGGGTTGGTGACGACGAAATGGTAGCGCCGGTCCCGCGGCAACCCGGCGGCGACGTCGTGCCAGAGAAAATCGAGCGCGGCCCGGCCGGCATGGGGCTCGAGGTTGTGCCGCGCCAGCTCCAGCGCCCTGGCCTCGGCCTCGTAGAGGTCCAGCGCCGTCACCTCCGGGCAGCGGTCCAGGACCTCCGCGGCAAGATAGCCGAAGCCGGCGCCCAGATCGGCGCCGTGGCCTTTCAAATCGGCCGGCAGGTGCGCCGCCAGCAGAGCCGAGCCGGGATCGATCCGGTCCCAGGCGAACAGGCCGGGGCGGCTGAGGAAGCGGCCATCCGCCACCGGCCGCGGCTCGTCCAGCGCCGCCCACTCCGCCCGCAGGGCCGGATCGCCGGCGCCGGCCCGCGCCCAGAACACGCGGCAGCGATTCTTCGACAGGCTGTCGACCGGGCCGGCCAGCCGGGCCAGATCCTCCTCGGCCGAACGCGCGCCGTCGGTGTTGGCCAGGCTGACCACCACCGTCCCGCCGGGCTCGGCCTGGTCCAGCGCCCGGGCCAGCAGCGCCCGCGCCGCCTCGCGCTGCCGCGGCGGCAGCACCAGCACCAGTGGGAAGCGGCCCTCGACCCGGGTCGACACGGTCAGCCCCGCCGCTTCCAGCGCCGCGGCTCGAGGCCGGACGCTCTGCTCGCAGGCCAGGGTCGGCGAGGCGAATTCGGCCAGGGCGGCGCCGGCACGGGCGCCGAGCACCAGGGCCCGGCCATCCGCCGGCCAGGCCAGGGTGCCGCTGCGGAACGGCAGGAACAGGGTGTCGAGCGCGGGATCGTCGGTCATGCCGACCCTCCCTGGCATATCGCCGCCGAAAACGGAAGCGTCACCGCGAGGCGCTGCCGAGCGACTGGGCGGGGCGGCGCAGCGCCGGGTCGAACGGGTTGAGGCGCGGGCCGATCGCCGTCGCCTCGCGCTTCAGGATCTCGACCACCGTCGGCAGCCGGTCCTCGCCCAGCCGCTCCGAGATCGTGCCGATGCTGAGCGCCGCCACCGACCGCCCCTCCCGATCGAGGATCGGCACCGCGACGCCGCCCATGCCGGGGATGGCGAAGTCGCGCCGGGCGGCAAAGCCCGCCTCCCGGGCCTTCATCATCTCGGTCCGCAAATGGACTTCGTCCATCATGAAGCTCTGGCCGATCAACCGGGGAACGTTGAAGCGGATCACTTCCTCGCGCTCCGCCTCGGGCAGGAAGGCCAGGATCACCAGCGCCCCCTGCCCGACCCCGAGCGGCACCCGGCCGCCGATGTCGCCGGTGAAGGAGCGGATCGGGAACGGCCCTTCGCAACGGTCCAGGCACATGGCGTCAAAGCCGCTGCGCACCAGCAGGAACACGGTGTCGCCGAGCATGGCGGAGAGGCGCTGCAGCACCGGCCGGCACAGATCGCGCAGATTTCCGGGATTCCCGGCCCGCGCCGCCAGGGCGAAGAAGTCGATGCCGAGCCGGTACAGCCGGCTGCGCCCGTCCTGCTCGACCATCCCCTCCGCCAGCAGCGCCTGCAGCAGCCGGTGCACGGTGGCCTGGGTCAGGCCGGTGGCCTCGGCGATGCGGATCAACTTCGCCCCCTCGCCGCCCGCCTTGGCCAGGGCCCGCAGAATGGCGAAGCCGCGCTGCAGGCTCTTGCCCGGGGCCTCGCTCTCTTTCACCATTTCCGGAAACTCCAGGCCGATATTGGCACCATTAATTCCGAAGACCGGAATCTCAATCACGATACTCTCAAAAAAACGGAATGTCGCCTTGACTCGCCATCACGAAAGAGTCTTCTGGAGAAAGGCGCTGGCGCCTTCCGTTCGACGGAAGCCAAGACCGGCGGGACCGAAACGGTCATCGGACAGGGATGCCAGGGAGACTGCAGTGACCTTCCTCCGTCTCGAGCGGATCTCGAAGCTCTATGGCGACGTCGCGGCGGTCGCCGATCTCGATTTGACTGTGGAGCGCGGCGAGTTCGTGTCGCTGCTCGGCCCCTCCGGCTGCGGCAAGACCACCACGCTGCAGATGGTCGCCGGCTTCGTCCCCGCCACCACCGGCCGGATCGTGCTGGATGGGCAGGATCTGACCCTGGTGAAGCCGAACCGCCGCGGCCTCGGCGTGGTGTTCCAGAGCTACGCCCTGTTCCCGCACATGACCGTGGCCGACAACGTCGCCTTCGGCCTGGAGATGCGCAAAGTTGCCAAGCCGGAGCGGGCGAAGCGTGTGGAGGAGGCGCTGGCGCTGGTTCATCTCGACCACCTCGCCGGCCGCTATCCGCGGGCCCTGTCCGGCGGCCAGCGGCAGCGTGTCGCCCTGGCCCGGGCCCTGGTGATCGAGCCGCCGGTGCTGCTGCTGGATGAGCCGCTGTCGAACCTCGACGCCAAGCTGCGCGAGGCGATGCAGTTCGAGCTTCGCCAGATTCAGCGCCGCACAGGCACCACCACGATCATGGTCACCCATGACCAGACCGAAGCGCTTTCGATCAGCGACCGCGTGGTGGTGATGGAGCGCGGCCGCATCACCCAGATCGACCAGCCCTACCGGATGTACGAGCATCCGCGCAGCCGCTTCATCTCCGACTTCGTCGGCAAGGCCAACCTGCTGGACGGCGTGGTGGCCCAGGCCGGCGCAGTCGCGCAGGTGACGGTCGGCGCCGCGACGCTGGAGGTGCCGGGCGACGGCCTGCCCGCCGGCGCCCGGGTGCTGCTGTGCCTGCGGCCGGAGAAGCTGGCGCTGGGCGCGCCCGGCACCGGACGGCTGCCCGGCACGGTCTCGCGCCGCTACTTCCTGGGCAGCCAGTGGCTGTACCATCTGGACAGCCCGGCCGGCGAGCTGCTGGTGGCGGCGCCGAACCTAGGCGGCGAGCCGCTGGCCGAGGGCGCACAGGCCGGCATCGACTGGGCGCCGGACATGGTCCGGGTGCTGCGCGACACCGAGGCCGCGGAGGCAGCCCGATGAGCGCCGCGACGGCCGAGGGGCGCCTGGCCCCGGCGGCAATGGCGCTGCCGGCGACGATCCTGTTCGCCGGGCTGGTGCTGACGCCGCTGGCGCTGACCCTGATCCTGTCCTTCCACGTCTACGACCACGCCACCGGCGTGCAGGATGCGTGGACCGTCGGCCAGTACCTGACCGTGCTGACCGACCCCTATTACTACGAGATCTTCCTGCGCACCTTCCGCCTGTCGGCCCTGACCACGCTGATCTGCATCGTGGTCGGCGCGCCCGAGGCCTATGTGCTGAGCCGGATGCGCAGCCCCTGGCGCTCGGTCTTCCTGCTGGTGGTGCTGGCGCCGCTGCTGGTCTCGGTCGTGGTCCGCGCCTTCGGCTGGAGCATGCTGCTGGGCCCGACCGGCCTGGTGAACGAGGCGACCCAGGCCCTGGGCCTCGGCCGCATCCGGCTGCTCTATACCGAGACCGCGGTGGTGGTGGCGCTGGTCCATATCATGGTGCCGTTCATGGTCATCCCGGTCTGGACCTCGCTGCAGAAGCTGGACCCGGCGACCGAGCAGGCGGCGCTGTCGCTGGGCGCGTCGCACGCCACCGTGCTGCGCCGGGTGGTGCTGCCGCAGATCCTGCCCGGCCTCCTGTCCGGCAGCCTGATCGTGTTCGGCCTCGCCGCCAGCTCCTTCGCCATCCCCGGCCTGCTCGGCGGCCGGCGGCTGAAGATGGTCGCGACCGTGGTCTATGACGAATACCTGAATTCGCTGAATTGGCCGCTGGGCGCCGCCATCGCGGTGATCCTGCTGGTCGCCAACCTGGCCATCATGCTCGGCTACAACCGGATCGTCGAGGGACGGTACCGGAAGACCCTCGGGTGAAGGCGCCGATGTCCCGCAACGGCCCCCTCGCCCTGGTCTTCCACACGCTGGTCGTGGCCTTCATGCTGGCACCGCTGGTGATCGTCTGCCTGGTCGCCTTCACGCCGGAGAACACGCTGAGCCTGCCGACCGCCGGCGTCTCGCTGCGCTGGTTCGACGCGGTGTTCCACCATCCCGACTTCCTGCAGTCCTTCTGGAACAGCCTGTGGCTGGCGACCCTGTCGGCGACGCTGTCGACCGCGATCGCCGTGCCGGCCGGCATCGCCACCACCCGCTACGCGTTCCGCGGCCGCGACGCGCTGAACGCGCTGTTCCTGTCGCCGCTCTTGATCCCGCATCTGGTGCTGGGCGTGGCGCTGCTGCAGCTGTTCTCGCAGATGGGCGCCGCCGGCAGCTTCTTCTGGCTGGTGCTGGCACACAGCGTGGTGATCACGCCTTATGCGCTGCGGCTGGTGATCGCCGCCCTGGTCGGCTTCGACCGGTCGACCGAGCAGGCGGCGGCATCGCTGGGCGCCAGCGCCTTCACCGTGTTCCGCCGCATCACCCTGCCGATGATCCTGCCCGGCGTCGCCGGCGGCTGGCTGCTGGCCTTCATCAACAGCTTCGACGAGCTGACGATGTCGATCTTCGTCACCTCCCCCGCCACCGTCACCTTGCCGGTGCGGATGTACATGTACGCGACGGAATCGATCGACCCGATGATGGCCGCCGTCTCGGCCCTGATGGTCGCGGTCACCGCCGTCGCCATGATCGTGCTCGACCGCATCTACGGCCTCGACCGCATCCTGGTCGGCCGCCAGTGACCGGATCCTCCCGATGCCCATCCTGACCCGCCTCGCCGAGACCGGCCGGCCTGAGATCCGCTTCCGCCTGGACGGGCGGCCGGCCATAGCCCTGGCCGGCGACACGGTGCTGACCGCGATCCTGACGACAGCCGACCGGCTGCGGCGATCGGAGTTCGGCGGCGGCCCCCGCGCCGGCTTCTGCCTGATGGGCGCCTGCCAGGATTGCTGGGTGGCGACCGAGGACGGACACCGCTTCCGCGCCTGTTCCACCGCCATCGCCGAGGGCATGCGCCTGGTCACCGGCCCGGGAGAGGCGGCATGAGCGGCGACATCCGCCCGGTCATCATCGGCGCCGGCCCGGCCGGCATCCGCGCCGCCCAGGCTCTCGTGGCGGCCGGGCTGCGGCCGGTGGTGGTGGACGAGGCCGCCAGGGGCGGCGGCCAGATCTACCGCCGCCAGCCAGACGGCTTCACCCGCGACGCGAAGACCCTCTATGGCACCGAGGCGGCCAAGGCCATGGCGCTGCACCGGACCATCGACGGGCTGGCCATCGACCACCGGCCCAACACCCTGGTCTGGAACATCGAGGCGGGAGCGCTGGACCTGCTGCGCGATGGGCACGCGGAGCGGCTGCCCTATAGCCATTTGATCCTGGCCACCGGCGCGACCGACCGGATCCTGCCGATCCCGGGCTGGACCTTGCCCGGCGCCTACAGCCTGGGCGCGGCCCAGGTGGCGCTGAAATACCAGGGCTGCGGCATCGGCCGGCGCGTCGCCTTCATCGGCACCGGCCCGCTGCTGCCGCTGGTCGCCTCGCAATATCTGAAGGCCGGGGCGGAGGTCGTGGCGGTGCTGGACACGGCGCGGCAGGCCGACAAGCTGGCCGCCCTGCCCGGCCTGCTGCGCGGCCCCGCCGTCCTGGCCAAAGGCCTGCGCCTACTCGCCGCGCTGAAGGCCGGCGGCGTGCCCACGCGGCAGGGCACCCGCCCGCTGCGCATCCTGGGCACCGAGCGGGTCGAGGGCCTCGTCTGGCATGACGGAGAGCGCGAGCAGCGCATCGAATGCGACGCCGTCGCTTTCGGCTATGGCCTGCGGTCGGAGACCCAGCTGGCCGACCTGGCTGGCTGCCGCTTCCGCTTCGACCCGTTGAACCGCGCCTGGCTGCCGGAATGCGATACCGCCGGCCGCAGCAGCGTGACCGGCCTCTACCTGGCCGGGGACGGCGCCGGCATCGCCGGGGCGGACGCCGCCGAGCTGGCCGGCGAACGCGCGGCCCTGGCGTTGCTGCAGGATCTCGGCCGGCCGGTCGACACGGCCCGCTCGGCCAAGCTGGAGGCGAAGCTGGCCGGGATCGCAAAATTCCGCCAGGGGCTGGAGCGTGCCTTCCCCTTCCCCGCCGATTGGGCCGCCAAGGTGCCCGACGAGCTCGTGGTCTGCCGCTGCGAGGAGGTGTCGGCCGGCACGCTGCGCGCCACTGCCACCCGCTGGGGCACGCCGGAGCTGAACCGGCTGAAGGCGCTGTGCCGGGTTGGCATGGGCCGCTGCCAGGGCCGCATGTGCGGCGCCGCGGCAGCCGAGATCCTGGCCACCCATCGCGGCGTGCCGGTCGAGGCGGTGGGCCGGCTGCGCGGCCAGGCCCCGGTCAAGCCGATCCCGGTCGCGATCGAGGACGCGCCGGAGGCAGCGGCATGACCGTCACCGAACGCATCACCACCGACGTCGCCATCATCGGCGGCGGCATCGCCGGCGCGGCCACGGCCCTGGCGCTGCGACGCATGGGGATGGCGGTGCTGCTGCTGGAGCGCGGCTTCTGCGGCGCCCAGGCCAGCGGCGCCAACTATGGCGGCGTCCGCCGCCAGGGCCGGCCGCCGGAGCAGATCCCGCTGTCGCAGCGGGCCCATGCGATCTGGCAGCGCCTGCCGGAGGTGATCGGCATCGACGGCGAGTACATCCGCTCCGGCCATCTCAAGCTGGCGCGCAGCGAGGCCGACCTGGCGGTGCTGGAGGCCTATCAGGACCGCGTTCGCGACTTTGGCCTCGGGCTCGAGATCGTCGCCGGCAACGCCTTCCGCGCCCGCTGGCCCTGGCTGGGCGATCGCGCCATCGCCGGGTCCTGGTGCCCGGCCGACGGCCATGCCAATCCACGGCTGGTGTCGCCCGGCTTCGCCCGGGCCGCGCGCAAGGCGGGAGCCGACATCCGCGAGCAGACCGCGGTGCAGGAGGCGGTGCGCGACGGCGACGGCTTCCGCCTGCTGGCCGGCGACGGTCTGGAGGTGCGGTCGCGCCTGCTGCTGAACTGCGCCGGCGCCTGGTCCGGCCGCTTCGCTGCCGCCTTCGGCGAGACGGTGCCGCTGGAATCGGCCCATCCCAACATGGCGGTGACCGAACCGCTGCCGCGCCTGATGGACATCAATGTCGGAGTCGAGGGCGGCAGCATCTATGCCCGCCAGGTCGAGCGCGGCAACTGCGTCATGGGCGGCGGCCGCGGTATCACCCTGGACGCCGACCGCGCCCGACCCGGCCGCACCGCCATCGCCGCGCTGCTGCGCCAGGCGGCGGAGCTGTTCCCGGCGCTGCGCGGCGCCCAGGTGATTCGGTTCTGGAGCGGGGTCGAGGGCGACATGCCCGACCGCAACCCGGTGCTGGGGCCGAGCCGCACCACGCCGGGGCTGATCCACGGCTTCGGCTTCTCCGGCGCCGGCTTCCAGATCGGCCCGGCGGTCGGCGAGGTGCTGGCCGAGCTGGCGCGCGACGGCCGCAGCACCACCCCGATCGAGGCCTTCGACATCGGCCGCTTTGCCGGAACGGCAGCGGCCTGAGCAGCAACAACCAAAACAGGAGAGAGCGACATGAACGGACGGATCAGGGCTGCACTGCTGGCCAGCGCGGCACTGCTGGCCTCGGGCGCGGCATCGGCCGAGACCAAGACGCTGTACATCGGCATGAATGGCGGCGACATGGAGAAGGCGTTCACCGAACACGTCTTCCCCGCTTTCGAGAAGGCCAACGACGTCAAGATCGTGGTCGTGCCCGGCACCTCCTCCGAGATCCTGGCAAAGGCGACGGCGGCCAAGGACAATCCGCAGATGCACCTGATGTTCCTGGATGACGGGGTGATGGTGCGCGCGATCGGCATGGGGCTGTGCCAGAAGACCGAGCCCGACCCGGTACTGGAGGAGCTGTACCCCGCCGCCCGGATCAAGGACGACATGGCCTCGGGCGTGACCCTGGGCCTGACCGGCCTGGCCTACAACACCAAGATGTTCCAGGAGGAGGGCTGGCCGGCCCCGACCTCATGGATGGACCTGGCCGACGCGAAATTCGAAGGCAAGGTCGTGTTCCAGTCGCTATCCAGCAGCACCTATGGGCTGCACGGCTTCCTGATGGTCAACCGCATCCAGGGCGGCAGCGAGGCGGATGTCGAGCCCGGCTTCGGCAAATGGGCAAGCACCATCGGCCCCAACGTGCTGGAGTACATCCCCAGCTCGGCCAAGCTGTCGGAGATGGTGCAGACCGGCGAGGCCGCAATCTTCCCGCTGACGCCAACCGCCGTCGCCGGGATGCAGGCCAAGGGCATTCCGGTCGCCTATGCCCAGCCCAAGGAGGGCGGCGTGCTGCTGATGGTGACGCAATGCGTCATCGCCGGGAACACCGAGCCGGCGCTGTCGCAGAAGCTGGCGCACTATCTGCTGAGCGCCCAGGCCCAGGACCCGGCGCTGCAATATGGCGGCCAGATCCCGTCGAACAGCAAGGTCGCCGGCGCGACGCCCGAGGCCGCCAAGATGCTGACCGAGTTCCGCGGCTATCTCGATCACGCCGTGGTGCTGGACTGGGACCAGATCAACGCTCACCGGCCGGAGTGGAACGATCGCTGGAACCGGACGGTGGAGCGTTAAAGACCGCGTAGGCCGGGTTCGCGGCTGCGAACCCAGCGTCGTCCCGCCAGAGCGTTAGGTTGGCGAGCGGCGGTATGCAACGGCGAGGGGTCCCCGGCGACGACCGCCGGGGACCCCTCGCCGACATCAGGCGATGTCGAACCGGTCGAGGTTCATCACCTTGGTCCAGGCCGCCACGAAGTCCTTCACGAACTTCGCCTGCGAGTCCGAGGCGCCGTAGACTTCCGCCAGCGCCCGCAGCTGCGAGTGCGACCCGAAGATCAGGTCGACACGCGTGCCGGTCCATTTGACGTCTTCCGTCTTCCGGTCCCGGCCCTGGAACACGTTCTCGGCGTCCGAGGACGGCGCCCACTGCGTGCCCATGTCGAGCAGGTTGACGAAGAAGTCGTTGGTCAGCACCCCCGGCCGCCGGGTGAAGACGCCATGCGAGTTCCCGGCATTGGCGCCCAGCACCCGCAGGCCGCCGACCAGCACCGTCATCTCCGGCGCCGTCAGCGTCAGCAGCTGCGCCCGGTCGACCAGCAGCTCCTCCGGCGTCAAGGCCAGCAAGGTCTCGCCGAGATGGTTGCGGAACCCGTCGACCCTGGGCTCGAGCGGCGCGAAGGAGGCGACGTCGGTCTGCTCCTGCGACGCATCGGTGCGGCCCGGGGTGAAGGGCACCTGCACGTCCTGCCCGGCATCCTTCGCCGCCTTCTCGACCGCAGCGCCGCCGGCGAGCACGATCAGGTCGGCCAGAGAGACCTTCTTGCCGCCCGGCGCCGAGGCGTTGAACTCCTGCTGGATCGCTTCCAGCTTGGCCAGCACCGTTGCCAGCTGGTCCGGCTGGTTGACCGCCCAGTCCTTCTGCGGCTCCAGGCGGATGCGCGCGCCGTTGGCGCCGCCGCGCTTGTCGGAGCCGCGGAAGGTCGACGCCGACGCCCAGGCCGTCGAGACCAGCTGCGGAACTGTGAGGCCGGAGGCCAGCACCTTCGCCTTCAGCGCGGCGACGTCCGACGCGTCGACCAGCGGATGGTCGACCGCGGGGACCGGATCCTGCCAGATCAGCGTCTCCTTCGGCACGAGCGGGCCGAGATATCGCACCTTCGGCCCCATGTCGCGATGGGTCAGCTTGAACCAGGCGCGGGCGAAGGCGTCGGCGAACTCCTCCGGATGGTCGAGGAAGCGCCGCGAGATCTTCTCATAGGCGGGATCAAACCGCAGGGCGAGGTCGGTGGTCAGCATCCCCGGCGCGTGGCGCTTCGACGGGTCGTGCGCGTCCGGAACCTGGCTGGCCCCGGCACCGTCCTTCGGCCGCCACTGCTGCGCGCCGGCTGGGCTCTTGGTCAGCTCCCATTCGTACTGGAACAGGTTCTTGAAGAACTCGTTGCTCCACTTCGTCGGCGTCGAGGTCCAGGTCACCTCCAGGCCGCTGGTGATCGCGTCGCCCGCATGGCCGGTGCCGTGGGTGCTGCGCCAGCCCAGGCCCTGATCCACGATGTCGGACCCTTCCGGCTCCGCGCCGACCAGGCTTGCATCGCCGGCGCCGTGGGTCTTGCCGAAGCTGTGGCCGCCGGCGATCAGGGCGACCGTCTCCTCGTCGTTCATCGCCATCCGGGCGAAGGTCTCGCGGATGTCGCGCGCCGCGGCGACCGGGTCCGGGTGGCCGTTCGGACCTTCCGGGTTGACGTAGATCAGCCCCATCTGCACGGCGCCGAGATGGCCCTGCAGCTCGCGATCGCCGCTGTAGCGCTCATCCGCCAGCCACTTGCCCTCGGGGCCCCAGAAGATGTCGTGGTCGGGCTCCCAGGTGTCCGGGCGGCCGCCGCCGAAGCCGAAGGTCTTGAAGCCCATCGACTCGAGCGCGACGTTGCCGGTCAGGATCAACAGGTCGGCCCAGGACAGCTTGCGGCCGTATTTCTGCTTGATCGGCCACAGCAGGCGGCGGGCCTTGTCGAGATTGCCGTTGTCCGGCCAGCTGTTGAGCGGCGCGAAGCGCTGCTGGCCCCGCCCGCCGCCGCCGCGGCCGTCGCCGATGCGGTATGTGCCGGCGCTGTGCCAGGCCATGCGGATGAACAGCCCGCCGTAATGGCCGAAATCGGCCGGCCACCAATCCTGCGAATCCGTCATCACGGCCCGCAGGTCCTTGATCACGGCGTCCAGGTCGAGGGTCTTGAATTCCTTGGCGTAATCGAACGCCTCGCCCATCGGATCGGACAGGGCGGAGTGCTGGTGGAGAACCTGCAGATCCAGCTGGTTCGGCCACCAGTCGCGGTTGGTGGGCTTACGGGCACCACCTGTGAACGGGCACTTGCCTTCGTCAGCCATGTTCCCTCCGTCGGGTTCCGGAATTTTGAATCATTCTAAAACTACTTCCGGGCTTTGGCCAAGAGCGAACAGCACGATCTCGCCAGGCCCGGCGACGCGCGACGGCAGCCTCGCTCTTGCGTCCCGACAGCCATCCATGTTACCGGTCACATCAATAAGAATGACAAATTGACCCAGGCCATGGGGAGGGCCGACATCATGCTTGCCATCGATCGCATCAGCCCGACCACACGACGCGCCCGGCCCTGCCGATGACGCGATCCGCGGCCTGCTGCGCTTCCGCGCGGCCCCGCCCCACTGCGGCCTGGACGCGCCGAGATGCGCGGTCCCGCCGGCACGTGGCCCGGCGTGGAGCAGCCGCGCGGCCGATCGAGAGCCAAGCCATGCCCAAGCGTTCCCTCCGGCCGACCATGCGGGACGTTGCCCGTCTCGCCGGGGTCTCGCCGATGACCGTGTCCCGGGTGCAGGCCGGCAGCAGCCGGGTGGCGCCGGAGACGCGCGACCGCATCCGCCAGGCGATCGCGCAGCTCGGCTATGTCGACGACAAGGTCGCCGCCGCCCTGTCGTCGCGCCGCACCGGCTTCATCGCGACGCTGGTGCCGACGCTGACCAACTCCACCTTCGCCGACACGGCGCATGGGCTGACCGAGGCCCTGCGCCGCACCGGCTATCAGCTGCTGATCGGCTACACGCTGTACCGGACGAGCGAGGAAGAAGCGCTGGTCCGGGCGATGCTGGAGCGCCGGCCGGAGGCCATCGTGCTGGCCGGCATGAGCCACACCGAGGCGGCACGGGCCATGCTGGGCAGCGCCGGCATCCCTGTGGTCGAGATCTGGGACTGCGGTGCGGCCGCCCCGATCGACCGGGCCGTCGGCTTCTCCAACATCGACGCCGGCCGGGCCGCGGCGCGGCACCTGATCGCGCTGGGGCACCGCCGCATCGGCGGCATCGGCCCGGCGGTCGGCGGCGACTCGCATGATTTCCGCGGCGAGGCCCGGCTGGTCGGCTTCACCGAGGTGCTGCGCCAGGCCGGGCTGCCGCTCGACGCCGTCGTCCATCGCGGCCACGTACCGGTGTCCTTCGCCGGCGGCGCCGCCGCCATGGCCCATCTGCTCGACACCGCCGGGCCGATCGACGCCGTGTTCGCGGTCTCGGACCTCGCCGCCGTCGGCGCCCTGATGGAATGCCACCGCCGCGGCATCGCGGTGCCGGGGCAGGTCTCGATCATGGGCTTCGGCGATTTCGAGATCGGCGAGCAATGCGTGCCGGCGCTGTCGACCGTCCGGATCGACGCCGAAGGCATCGGCCGCCGGGTCGGCAAGCTGCTGATGCGCATCCTCGACCCCGAGGACGCCGCCCCGGCACCGCCGCGGGTGATCGATGTCGGCTTCGAGATCGTCGAACGGGGCTCCACCGCCAGGAGGCCCGGCCCCGCCTGACACCCCCGCTTCCGGTCCTCCGGAAGCCACCACCAAGACGGCACAAGCCGCCGCCGCCCTCATTCCTCAGCTCTGGGAGAGATTTCATGCCCAAGATCGGTCTCCGCCACCTTTCGGCGGGTTGTGCCCTGGCCCTCGGCCTCGCCGTCGCCCTGCCCGCCCAGGCGCAGGACACCCTCACCGTCTGGGTCACCAAGGGGTTCTACAAAGGCGAGGACGACGCCCTGCTGGGCCTGATCGACCGGTACCAGAAGGCGACCGGCGTCAAGGTCGAGCTGTCGCTGTATTCGACCGAGGACTGCATCGTGAAGTCGGTCGCCGCGGTCGAGGCCGGCACGCCGCCCGACGTCGGCTACTGCACCACCTATGATTTCCGCACCACCGGGCAGTGGGCCTATGAGGGCCGGCTGGAGGATGTCAGCGACGTCCTCAATCCGATCAAGGACAGCTTCCAGCCCGACGCGCTGGCCACCACCTTCCTGATGAACGGCAAGACCGGGCAGAAGGCCTATTACGCCTTCCCGATCGAACGCCAGACCATGCACATCTTCTACTGGAAGGACATGCTGCAGGATGCCGGCTTCACCGAGGCCGACATCCCGACCGAGTGGAACGCGTATTGGGATTTCTGGTGCGACAAGGTGCAGGCCGGCCTGCGCGCCAAGGGCAAGCGCATCTACGCCATCGGCCATCCGATGAGCGTCGCAGCCTCCGACACCTTCTTCAGCTTCCTGACCTGGGCCAACGCCTACAACGTCAAGATCGTCGACGACAGCGGCAAGATCGTGCTCGACCAGCCGGAGAACCGGGCGGCGATGATCGAGGCGGTCAAGGGGTACAGCTCGATCTTCACCCGCGGCTGCACCCCGCCCTCCTCGGTCAACTGGCTCGACACCGACAACAACGTCAACTTCCACAACAAGACGACGGTCCTGACCCACAACGCCACGATCTCGATCCCCAGCAAGCATCTGGACGATTCGACCAACCAGACGCTGACCGAGGAGCAGCGGGCCCAGGCGAAGAAGAACTACGAGGAGAACATCCGCACCACCCTGTTCCCGAAGAAGCCGGACGGCGGCACGCTGCCGAACCTGGCGGCGACCAAGACCGCGGTGATCTTCGCCGATTCCAAGAACAAGGCCCGGGCCAAGGAGTTCATGGCCTTCATGATGAAGGACGAGAACCTGACGCCCTTCGTCGAGGGCTCGGTCGGGCGCTGGTACCCGGTGACCAAGTCCGGCGCCGCCCGGCCGTTCTGGACCGACGGCAGCGACCCGCACCGCGCCGTGGTGTCGAAGCAGTTCACCGAGGGCACCGTGCCCTTCCCCTTCGTCTACAACTACCACTTCACCAAGGTGAATGCGGAGAATGTCTGGGCCAAGGCGCTGAACCGCGTGGTCCAGGACGGGGTCTCGCCCGACCAGGCGGTCGATGAGATGATCGCCCGGATCAAGGAAATCGCCGGTTAGGACCGACCTGCCGGCCCGGCCCGTGCGGAACGCCGCGCGGGCCGGGCCGCAGCCTTTTCTGAGAGAGGACCCAGCCGATGACCGCGACCACGATCCACGGGATCCCGGCCGCCGCCGGCCGCAGCCATCGCCGCACCTGGACGACCTGGGGGCTGATCCTGCTCGCCCCCTACATCGCCGTGTTCCTGGTGCTGGTGGCCTATCCGGTCGGCTACGGCCTCTATCTCGGCGCCAACCCGGCCAGCTACCGGCGCCTGTTCGCCGACCCGATCTTCCTGACCGCGGCGGTCAACACGATCCTGTTCCTGCTGATCGCCGTGAACGTTAAGATGGTGATCGCGCTCGGCCTGTCTGGCTTCTTCGCCGTGCCGCGCTGGTGGATCCGGCTGCTGCTGGTGCTGTTCATCCTGCCCTGGGCGGTGCCGTCGATCCCGACCATCCTGTCGTTCCGGGTTATGCTCAACCCCGAGACGGGCATGATCAACCAGCAGCTGTTCCAGCTGTTCGGCATCTTCGAGGGCCCGCCCTGGCTGACCAACCCATGGCTGGCCTTCTTCGCCGCGATCATGGTCCATATCTGGAAGTCGCTGCCGTTCTGGACCCTGATCCTGCTGACCGGCCGCCTCGCCATCGCCCGCGACCTCTATGAGGCCGCGTCGGTCGACGGCGCGTCGCGCTGGCAGCGCTTCCGCTTCGTCACCTGGCCGTCGGTCGCGGCGCTCTACGTCACCTCGGTCATCCTGTCGACGATCTGGACACTGGGCGACTTCAACAGCGTCTACCTGCTCACCGGCGGCGGCCCGAACGACAGCACCCAGGTGCTGGCCACGCTCGGCATCCGCTACCTGCGCAACAACGCCCTCGACCTCGGCGTCGCCTCGATCATCGTCGCCATGCCGCTGGTCCTGCCGCTGGTCTTCGTCATGGTGAAGCGCCTGTCCAAGGGAGGCGAGGAATGAAGCGCTGGCTGAACGAGGCGGCCCTGATCCTGATCGCCGTCCCGGTGGTGCTGTGGACCCTGGTGCCGCTGTACCACCTGTTCGTCCTGGCGATCTCGCCGCAGGATGCGGTGCTGGCCGGCACGCTGTGGCCGGAGCACCCGACCTTCTCCAACTTCCTCACCGTGTTCCGGCAGCAGCACTACTACCTCAGCAACTTCTGGCTGCAGCTCGGCAACAGCTTCTTCATCGCGGTCACCACCGGAGTGGCGACCCTGTTCGTCGCCACCTGCGCCGCCTTCGCCATCAGCCGGCTGCGCGTGAAGGGCGGACGCCAGGTGATGAACCTGGCGCTGGCCACCTATCTGATCCCGGCCGCCTTCCTGGCGGTGCCGATGTACAAGACCATGGGCTCCTACGGCCTGCTCGATACCCAGACCGCTCTGATCCTGGCGATGATCGCGCTGGCCTCGCCCTATGCCATCTGGGTGCTGAAGCAGGCCTCGGACAAGCTGCCGCGTGAACTGGACGAGGCGGCGATCATGGACGGCGCCAGCCCGCTGCAGATCTTCCGCATGGTCTATCTGCCGCTGATGCGCCCGTCGCTGGTGGCGATCGGCATCTATGCGCTGATCCTGGCCTGGAACGAGTACCTCTACGCCTTCCTGCTGCTGTCGAGCGAGCAGGCGGCGCCGCTGTCGGTCGGGCTCGGCGCGTTCCTGTCGGCCGACGATTCGCCGTGGAACCTGCTGATGGCCACCGGGCTGATCTACGCCGTGCCGCCGGCGGTGATCTACTACGTCTTCCGCAACGCCATGACCAGCGGGCTGACGGCGGGGGCGGTGAAGGGCTGAGCCCTTCCCGCCCCGCCCTCCTCACACCAGCGTGACCCGACCGGTCGCCAGATCGTAGATACCGCCGACGACCTTCACCTTGCCATCCTTGGCCAGCCCGGAGACGACCGGGTCGCCGGTGACCAGGAGCCGGACATTGCGCCGGACGTTCTCGACCGTGGCGTCGGCGAGGAGGTCCGGCCCGCCCTTCGCCTTCGCCGCCTCGACCGCCGGCTTAATCGAATTGACCAGCCCGGGGAGATGGCCGGGCAGCCTGGTGCCGTCCTTCAGCACCTTGATGGTCGCGTCGACCGCGCCGCAATTGCTGTGGCCGAGCACCATGATTAGCGGGATGTTCAGGACCAGCGCCCCGTATTCGAGGCTGGCGAGGCCGTCATCGTTCAGGAAATTGCCGGCGACCCGGACCACGAACAGATCACCCGGCCCCTGGTCGAAGGCCAGTTCCGGCGCGACGCGGGAATCGGCGCAACTCAGGATCGACGCGAAGGGATGCTGGGCGCCCACTCGCGCGGCGCGGCCGGCCGAATAGTCCTTCTGCACCGGCGTGTTGGCGGCGTAGCGGGCGTTGCCGTCCATCAGCCGCTTCAAGGCGTCGTCGCCGGAGATCGGGGTCGCCACCGGCTTCTCGCCCTGCGCCTGGGCCCTGGCGCAGGCGGACAGAGCCGCACCGGCCGACAGGAGGGCCGCGCCGCCGACGAGGAGGCCACGGCGGGAGACCGGGAGCGGCGACGGCTTCGCTCCGGCGGAACAATGTTGATCACACATGAAAATTCCTTTCCGAAATGCAGGCTGATTCGTACGAATCGAGCTGAAGAGAGTTTTCTTTCTTGCCCGGAAAATGGGAAGGCCAAATCCGCAAGGATCCGTCCCGGCCCCGGCGACGCGCATGAAAAAGGGCGGCCGAAGCCGCCCTGCGTCGTCTCGAAAGGCCGCCTGCCGCTACTTCGGCGTCGCCTCGGTCATGATCTGCTGCCGCGCCACGGCCAGCAGCGCGTCCATCTTCTTGCGCAGCCGGTGGTCGGACAGGTCGACGTCGTGGATCTTCAGGTCGGCATAGACCTTGTCGTGCACGTCCTCGTCGGTCTGCCTCTCGAAGTCGGACATGATGACCTCCTTCGCATAGGTGTCGGCATCGGCGCCGGTCAGGCCCATCAGTTCGGCCGCCCACAGGCCCAGCAGCTTGTTGCGCCGATTCTGGATCCGGAACAGGAGCTCCTGGTCGTGCTGGAACTCCGCTTCGAATGCCTGGCCCCGCGAGTCGAACGTCGTCATGCCGTGTCCTTCCATCTGCCCGCAACCGCGGGCGCATCCCATAGCGGAGGATATAGCGTCTCCGGCCGCCCTGGTCACGCCCGGAGGCGGACGGGAGCGCGCAATTGTTTACCAGAGCCGCGCTTGCTATATGTGCGCAGGCGTGGACGTCCTCCGTGGGACGTCCCGACCCTTTTTTGTTGTTTTGGCTTCACCTTCCATGGACACGTCCACATGAGCCGCCGCAGGCGCATCTACGAAGGCAAGGCCAAGGTCCTGTACGAAGGGCCGGAGCCTGGCACGATCGTCCAGTACTTCAAGGACGATGCGACGGCGCATAACGGTACGAAGAAGGCGGTGATCTCAGGCAAGGGGGTGCTGAACAACCGCATCTCCGAGTACCTGATGACCCGGCTGTCCGAGATCGGCGTGCCGACGCATTTCATGCGCCGCCTGAACATGCGCGAGCAGCTGATCCACGAGGTCGAGATCATCCCGCTCGAGGTGGTGGTGCGCAACATCGCCGCGGGCTCGTTCTCCAAGCGCTTCAACGTGCCCGAAGGCACGCCGCTGCCGCGCTCGATCATCGAGTACTATCTGAAGTCGGACGAGCTCAACGACCCGATGGTGTCGGAGGAGCACATCACCGCCTTCGGCTGGGCCAACGCCCAGGACCTCGACGACATCGTGTCGCTGTCGCTGCGAGTGAATGACTACCTCACCGGCCTGTTCCTCGGCATCGGGCTCAAGCTGGTCGACTTCAAGCTGGAGTTCGGCCGGCTGTACGACGAGAACGACGAGATGCGGATCGTCCTGGCCGACGAGATCAGCCCGGACAACTGCCGCCTGTGGGACGTGCAGACCAACGAGAAATTCGATAAGGATCGCTTCCGCCAGGATCTCGGCGGCGTCCTCGAGGCCTATCAGGAAGTGGCCCGGCGCCTCGGCATCTTGCCGGAAGGAAGTGTCGTCGACATCCGTGAGAGCCAGGTCGCCCCATGAAAGCGCGCATCCACGTCATGCTGAAGCCCGGTGTCCTGGACACCCAGGGCAAGGCGATCGGCCATTCCCTGCAGGGCCTCGGCTTCGACGAGGTCGGCGAAGTGCGGCAGGGCAAGGTGATCGAGGTCGAGATCGCCGCCGCCGACGCGGCCCAGGCCAAGGCGCGCCTCGACGAGATGTGCCGCAAGCTGCTGGCCAACCCGGTCATGGAGAGCTACACGATCGACCTGGTCGCCTGAGGCGCTCCCTCCCCTCTTGTCATTGCCGGGCTTGACCCGGCAATCCGGAGAGCGTCGACACCTTCTGGATGCCCGGGTCAAGCCCGGGCATGACAGACAGGGGCGTCACCCGACCGCCTGCGCCTCGAGATGGGCCGCGAGCCCTTCGGGCAGCTTCAGCTGTCTCGCCAGGTCGTCGAGATAGGCCTTTTCGCGCGGGTCGTCCGGATCGATCGCCAGGCGTGAGGCCAGCCAGATCTCCGACGCCTGCTCCGGCGTCGCCGCCAGGGCCGCGATCGCCGCGATGTCGAGCGGCTTGGCCAATTCGTCCATGACGAAGGCCTTCTCCTCGGTGCCGAGGCCGAGTTGGCCGATGCGGTCGAACAGCGCCCGCTGCTCGGTCGCATCGATATGACCGTCGGCCTTGGCCGCGGCGATCATCGCCCGCACCACGGCGATGCGCGCATCGCCGCCGCCCGCCGCGCTCTGCGTCTCCAGGTCGAACGGGCTGCGCGGCGGCGGCAGGGCCAGCGGCTGCTGCGCCGGCGGCTGGGCCGGGGCCGGCGCCCGCTTGGCCGACCAGTCCTGCCAGGCCTTGTAGGCCAGGCCGCCCAGCACCGCGGCACCGCCATAGCCGAGCGCGCTGCCGCCGAACTTGCGGACCTTCTTCGAGCCGAGGAGGAGGCCGATCAACCCGCCGCCGACAGCGCCTGTGGCCAGCGTCCCGAGATTGCCGGACAGGCCGGAACTCTTGCTGCCCGGCTGCTTCGCACCACCGCCCAGGAAATCCTCGAACAGCTTCTTCGGATCGATCACGCGCCTCTCCTCCAGTTGTTGCACCGCAAGGCAGATGGTCCGGCCGGCGGCGCCCGACAAGCCCGCCGGGCGCTCAATCGGCCGGGCGCGACGACGCGACCGGCTCCCGCGGTGCCAGGGTGGTCTCGGCTGCGGCGGCGACGATCCAGTCGCGGAACGCCTGGACGATCGGCCGCCGCAGCGCCCGCGTCGTGGCGACAAAATGGTAGCTGGCGGGGCTTGGCACCGAGAGGTCGAGCGGCCGCACCAGCCGCCCCGCCGCCAGGTCGTCGACGACCAGGGAGAACACGACAAGCGCCACCCCCTGCCCTTCCATCGCCGCCTGGATGGTCAGCGAGGAATCGCTGACCCGCAATCCGCGCACCCAGTCGACCTCCGCCATGCCGACGGCGCGCAGCCAGTCGCGCCAGGGCGCCAGGGACTGGTCGTGCAGCAGCGTGTGCCGGCGCAGGTCGTCGAGCGTGCGCAGCCCGGGCGGCCCGTCGCGCAACGCCGGGCTGCAGACCGGGAAGCTGTCGTCCGTGAACAGCCGGTCGCACGCCAGCCCCTCCCACCCGCCCTGGCCCCAGCGGGTGGCGCAATCCGCCTCCCCGCCCTCGAGATCGACCCGGGCCAACGACGCCGTGACATTGACGTCGATATCGGGATGCGCCGCGGTGAACCCCCGCAGGCGTGCCGTCAGCCATTTCGCGGCGAAGGACGGGGTGGTGCTGATGGTGAGCACGCCGCCGGTGCGGCCGGGCGCGATTTGCGCCGTGGCGTCGGCGATGCCGGCCAGGGCCCCGCTGACCAGCGGCAGGTAGGTGCGGCCGGCCTCGGTCAGTTCCAGGCTGTTCTCGCGCCGGTGGAACAGCCTGACCGACAGCCAGTCCTCCAGCCGGCGCACCTGCTGGCTGACCGCGGCCTGGGTCACCGACAGCTCGGCCGCGGCGCGGGTGAAGCTGCGATGCCGCGCCGCCGCCTCGAAGGCCCGCACGCCGTTCAGCGGGGGCAGCCGCCATCCCATTCCGATGCCTCAGGCCAAGTTTTTATTGGACTAGGCCCAGACTATCCCGTTTGCGGTCGCGGCCGCCAGGACCGATCTTCAAGGCACGGGTCGACCCCTGATCCCACCCTAGATCAGGACCGTATCATGATCAGCACCTGCCTCGACGAGCGCCGTTCTGCACCCAGCAAGCGGCCGACCCCCGTCCTGTCCCTGCTCAGCCACATCGCGGCCCTGCCGGCGCTGTGGTACGCCCGGATCCAGACGCGCAGCCGGATGCAGCGCATGGACGACGACACCCTGCTCGACCTCGGCCTGCGCCGCGACCAGGTCGAGACCATGCACCGCAAGCCGTTCTGGCGGGAATGAGGGCTATGATCCCGGCACGGCCGCCCCTCTCGATTGCTCCCCCGCGGCCGGGGCCAGCCCACAAGGAATTGGCAGATGAGGCGCGACCTTCAGATCAAGACGGCGGATGGCACGGCCAAGGCGGCACTGTTCCATCCTGATGGCACCGCCGCGCCGGGCAAGGCGCTGCGCGGCGTCATCCTCTACATGGATGCGATGGGCCCGCGGGCCTCGCTGGCCGGCATGGCGCAGCGGCTGGCCGATTCGGGCTATGTCGTGCTGCTGCCGGATCTGTTCTACCGCTTCGGGTCGTACGGCCCGTTCACCGGCGCCTCCTTCGGCGACGACGCCGCCCGCGCCCAGATCATGACGATGCTGCGCGAGACCAGCCAGGAGATGACGCGGCGCGACACCGCCGCCTTCCTCGATGTCTTCGATGCCGAGAAGGTCGCGGGCCCGATCGGCGCTGTCGGCT
>NZ_VCCH02000179.1 GCF_005938675.2 Mycobacterium sp. KBS0706 | reverse complement strand
TTGTAACTCACCCCAGAATGCAGGCGTTCCCCTCGCTGCCGCGCAGCAGGTTCTCATAATCCACCCCTTTCATCCGTTCAGCGGACGGGCGGCCATCTGTGTCGGCGAACGATACAACCGGGCCGGCAGGCGCCTGTTGCTGCGCTTTGACGACGGCGCAATCTGTTCGGTTCCGCCGCAATGGACTGACGCTGCCACTCCCGATCCTGAGATCGTTATGGGGCAAAGCCGTGCGCTGTTCCGGGTCGCGGACCTGATGGAACTGGCCCGCCTCGTGGCTCGTATGGCCTCGCGCGGGCCGGGCACATCGTAAGGATAATTTTGCCGCTAGTGTAAGGTAATTGACGCCGCGGCCATGCCGATGGAACTGGATTTGCGCCATATAGTGGCCGTTCCTGGAACGCGTTGTCGGCGCTTGTGCCTTGACAGGTTAACTCAATGCGGCACATTTTTGATTACACATCGATCGAGCCGCTTGGGGGTGACCGTGCCAGCAAGTCACAGCAGTCGGCGTTCAAAGGTCGACGCCCTGACCGAAGACGGCACGCTGAATCCGGCGCCCGAGAGGGTGTGCGACCCGAAGTTCCAGGTGGGCGGCTTCTTCGATCCGCGCGATCTCGTGCAGGTGAAGTACGAGATGCTGCGGCGTGTGTCTGTCGAGAGGGCGTCGGTGACGGACGTATCCGACGAATACGGCGTCTCCCGCCCGACCTTTTACCAGGCGAAGGCGGACTTCGAAGAGGCAGGCATAGCGGGGCTTGTTCCCAAGAAGCGGGGCCCGCGCGGTCCCCACAAGCTCCAGGGCGAGGTGCTGGCCTTTATCAATGCGCGGTTGATCCCGGGCGAGCCGATCCGGGCGCGCGAGCTGGCAAGGCTGGTCCAGAGCGAGTTCGGCCTGGAGGTGCATCCGAGAACGATCGAGCGCGCGATCGGTGCAAAAAAAACGCCGCGATGATCATGGCCCGCCCGAAGCCGACAGGGCACTTGCCAACCGCCGAGGAACAGTACGAGCTGTTGCGCGCCGCCATGCTCGGCGCGGCACTGTCTCCGGACGCCCGCACCGGGCTGATCGTCCTTCTACATTGCGGCATGTGGTCGTGGGCGCGCGTCATCGATCGTGCCCGGCAAGGACCGATCCCGGCTTCCTCGGCTCGCCCGTCGCATCTGGGCGGGCCCTGCGAACAGCGCGCGGTCGTCCACCTGCTCGCCACCATGGCTATGACGATGACTGAGCGGAGACCAGCATGAACGCGTTGCCCAAGGTCCAACCTCGTCACCTCGAACGGGGCGCCTATCTCTACGTCCGGCAATCGTCGATGCGGCAGGTGATGGAGAACGTCGAGAGCACCAAGCGGCAATACGCCCTTCGCGGCCGTGCGAACGCGCTTGGCTGGCGCGACGATCAGATCATCGTCATCGACTGCGACCAGGGCGAATCCGGGGCATCGGCATCGTGGCGCGAGGGATTCCAGCGCCTGGTGACCGATGTCGGCATGGGACACGCCGGGATCGTCATGGGGCTGGAAGTGTCCCGACTGGCACGGAACAATGCCGATTGGCATCGGCTCCTGGAGATCTGCGCCCTGGCCGACACGCTGATCCTCGACGAGGACGGCGTATACGATCCGGCCAGCTTCAACGATCGGCTCCTGCTCGGCCTCAAAGGAACGATGAGCGAGGCCGAACTCCACGTCCTCAAGGCTCGACTGCGCGGCGGGATCCTGAACAAGGTGCGACGTGGCGAATATCGCTGCCCGCTCCCGACCGGCCTGGCTTATGACGACGTCGGCAATGTCGTGCTCGACCCGGATGCCCAGATCCGGGCCACGATCGCGTACTTCTTCGAGACATTCTCGCGGGTTGGCTCCGCCTGCCAGACGGTCAAGGTGTTCCATAGGGAGGGGCTTCGCTTCCCGTCCCGGATCCGCAATCAGAAGGCGACGATCTTCCAGCCGCTGACCATATCGACGGCGATCCGCACGTTGAACAATCCCCGCTACGCGGGCGCTTATGTCTATGGCCGGCGACATTACAGGCGTGCCGCCGATGGGAAGAAGCTGCTCCGAAAGCGCGAACCCGGTGACTGGCTCTCCTGCATCCCCGACGCTCATCCCGGCTACATCACCTGGGAGCAGTTCCAGCAGAACCTCAAGACTCTCGAGGCCAATGGCCACGGGTTCGAGGCCGCTCGTGCCTCGCCGCCGCGGGAGGGCTCGGCGCTGCTGCAGGGGCGTGCGGTGTGCGGGCGCTGCGGCAGACATCTCGGGGCTCGCTATGTCGCCCGGCGCGGCAGGCTGGAGGCATGGTACGTCTGCGGCCAGGCGCACAACTCTCGTGGCGAACCGACGTGCCAGTCGATCGCGGGCGGGCCCATCGACATCGCGATCGGCGAATTGATCGCCGCCGAGATGACGCCGGCTGCTGTCGAACTGGCCCTGGAGATCCGCAAGGAGATTGAAGCGCGTCATGACGAAGCCGATCGGCTCCGGCTTCGCGCCGTTGAACGCGCCCAGTTCGAGGCCGATCTCGCGCAGCGGCGCTTCATGCTGGTCGATCCGAGCAACCGTCTGGTCGCAGATACCCTCGAACGCGAATGGAACGACAAGCTGCGCGCCTTGGCCTCGGCGCAAGAGGATAGAGAGCGCGAGCGGCAGAAGGACCGGAGTGCGGTCGATGGCGCAATCCGCAAGCGCCTGGTCGCCATGACGACGGACTTCGCAACGCTTTGGCGTGATCCGAGCCTTCCGAACCGCGAGCGCAAGCGGCTGCTCGCCTACATCATCGAGGACGTCACCCTCGTCAAACTTCCAGCCGAAGGAACGACGCGGATCCATGTCCGCTTCAAGGGCGGAAGGACTGAGACGCTGACGACGCAGAACCCCAAATCCTCGGCTCAGCAGGTCAAGACCGATCCCAAGGTGGTCGAGCTCGTCGACACCCTCCTCGACAGCCACATCTATCCCGAAATCGCCGACATTCTGAACGATCGAGGCATCCGTCCCGGCGGTTCGGCAAGGCGAGGTCAGGCCGACGCGCGGTTCACCGCCTTGCGGGTTGCCTATCTCGCCAACGAGTACGGGCTCCGCTCCCGCTACGACCGGCTCCGGGATCGAGGGTTGTTGACGCGGGAGGAGGCAGCATCACGCTTCGGGATCTGCGAAAGCACCCTGATCCGATGGGTCGAGCACGGCCTCGTCATGAGGCATGCCTACAACGCCCATGCGTATCTCTATGAAGCGCCAGGGCCGACCCCTCCGCTCAAGCAAAGCAGCCGATAGAACCGGCTCACCGATCGGGCAGCAGCGATCCGCCAGGCAGGCGAAGCAAAATGCTCACATCAAACGGCAGGAGATGCAGTATGAAGCCACGCGGTTGGCGAACAGGCACAGCCCCGTGCCGTCGTAGTGAAGAATCTTCAGGTAATCCGCTTTCCTGGACCTGAAGAGGAACAGATGGCCGGAATACGGACCTGCCTCAACACCGCAGCGACGTCGGCGGCCAGGCCGTCGAAGCCGCGCCGCATGTCCGTCGGACGGCAGCAGAGATAGACCTTCGTGCCGGGCGTCACCGTGATCACGGCAACTCCTTCAGCGCCTGCAGCACGCGCCGCAGCGCCCCCTGGTTGACGAAGGCGTCGACCCGGACCCGGGCACCGCCCGGCAGGGCGATCTCGATCGCTCCCGGCCGCTGCTCGGAGCACGCCGCGGCGGAGGCTAGACCGGAACTCGCGGACCGCTCCGACGGTGCCGCCAGCGGCAGGCTCGCCGCCGCGGCTGTCCCTTCGCTTCCGCCGAACACGCCCAGCGGCACGAACTCCATCGGTACCACGGATGCGTCATCGCCCTCACGCCCGGTCCGCTTCGCGACACCACGGCCTCGGCCCGCCTGACGCAGCCACTTGAACAGCAGGTTGGCGTTCGCCTCGTACTGCCGCGCCACCTCCGCCACCGACACTCCAAGCACCAACGTCGCTTCGATGATCCGCTGCTTCTGCTCCTCGCTCCAACTCCGCCGGCCCGAGCTCGACATCTGGCTCCACTCCACCATGGTGTCCACCAACGCTGATGGTGGACACCATCCTGGAGCCTCCTCTCCTCCAACGGCAGGCGGCCTTCACATCACGCGTACTCCTGGGCCGGCTGCGGCACCAGACCTTCTTCTCGCTGGCCGAGGCCAACCAGGCGATCGCCGCCATGCTCGATCGCCTGAACGGCAAGGTGAAGACCTCGCTGAAGCCGACACGCTCGTCTACGTCGAGCAGCACATCGGTGATGCAGGCAAGCGGCATCGCGCCATAGAACTTGAGGACCAGTTCCTCGGCGCTGTCGGGCACCGATCTCTCGAGCCGGTCGACACGAAGGCCGCCGCCATCGATCGCGCCGCCAGGGAGGCGTCCCGTCTGTCCGAAGCGGCGAGCGGCGGGCCGCGCGCTGACGGGGTGACTATGGCCAGGGCCAGCACGCAGTGCGTCGCGGCGTCCCGGCGGACGAGGCCATCGCGACGAACAACCTGACGCATCCCCAGGACATCGCCCAGATCCGCGCCGCGGCCGCGACGGTGGCTCGCAGACAGACAAGTCGTTGAACTACAACGATACCCGGCCACTTCGCGGCTTTGGGCCTACAACCCCAAAATTCGGACACTCACGGAGCAACGCGCCGGGGTCGCGGTGGTGATCCCCCGCGCGACCGCGGTGCGCAGCTGCGAGATCGGGTCGCCGACCATTGCGACCGGCATCTCGAGACGATCGCAGCCCGCGGACTGCTGGGCTGGCAGGCCACCACCGGCTACGGCCAACGCGCCCGGGTCGAAGACCACCATGGGACGATACATGGCGCTGACCGGGCCCCGGCTGCGCGCCCGCGGCTTCGCCGCGCAGCAGACCGAGCCGCCATCGGCGTCGCCGCCCTCAACCGCATGCTCGGCGCCGGACGCCCGGACTCCGTCCGCCGCTTCACCTCCGCCCCATAGCCCCGATGGGGAAAGGGGCAATCTTGGCCATCTCAATGAAGCGCGACAACGCCCAACGTCAGGCTCCCTCGCCGCCGCAGCCCGCCTCATAGGCCCGCCAGTTCCGCACCTGGTACTTCATCTTCGGAATGTGGTGGCGGCGAGCGGCGTTGTGCTTGTGCTGCATCCGGACTACCAAACTGCGGGAAATCCCTCCTACCTCAACCGCACCACCCTGTCAGCTCTGGGGAAGTGCACCAACGCTCAGGCCGATAGATCCGACATGGCTGCATATATCATCGAGAAAGCCGCGGGACGCGGCCCGCTCTATCTCGTCGAAATCAAGGGGGAGAAACCGATTTGGAGTCCCGAGCTCCGCCGGGCCCGCCGCTTCAGCTCTTGGGAGGCGGCAGTCGATGCCGTGGCCGGCCTCCGGGAAATCTTTAAGGACCTGAGCGAGGACTACTTGGTTATCGAGCGGCGCTGACCTGCGAGATCACCAAGAGGGGTAGCTCACGCTTACCTTGGCCGAGCAGAAGCGGGCGGCCACCGCGCCTGCGCCCGAGCGGGCGTTGCCGGCGCCGGCGCGCGCATCGAACCGGACGCCCCGCGTCGCAGCCTCAAGCTCTGATCGTCAAATGGATCTCTGGCATTGCTGGAGGCCGGGAGCAGTTGCATCAACCTCCCGGCCAGATTCAGACCAACCCACTTCTTCCCAGATGCTCTCGCGTGAAAACACCCAATCACAGCCAAAGATCAGTAATAGGAAAGTCTTTTCTCAAGTCCGAATTGCTCGCGGAGAAGGTTTTCATTTATGCGAGGAAATTCATCCGCTTCTTGGCTTTCCAGTGGCCCGATCCCTGTTGTCCACAATTC
This sequence comes from Mycobacterium sp. KBS0706, assembly GCF_005938675.2. Taxonomy (GTDB): domain Bacteria; phylum Pseudomonadota; class Alphaproteobacteria; order DSM-16000; family Inquilinaceae; genus Inquilinus. The sequence continues at coordinate 2,042 of NZ_VCCH02000179.1, read as the reverse complement.
CTCGTCCTTTCCCGACTTCGATAGCCCATAAAGCGCATGCCACGCGTGAATGAGCTCATGAGCCAAAACGATGTGCGCCGCGACTGTCTCTCCCTTGTTGGTAAAGCACTGCGCATTCGTAAAGGCACACACGCAAACGCTTCCCTGCTTATTCGACGCGTCTTCCGGGCTCAGCGGCCTGTTATAGCTTCCGCCCACATAATAAAATGGCGTCGAATTCATATTGTATTTCGCCTCATAGGTTTTGACGACCGTCCTGTCCATCGTGCCGTCTATCCATACACGCTTCAGGCCACTCTGTATGGCATGAAAGTCTCCGGGCTTAATCTTCACATTGACACCCGGAGGAAAATCTCCTCGATGAGAAGGTTTCGCCGCGGCGATGAGCCTCAGCAAATCCTGCCCAGATGGGATCGAGTTAATCAGGCGTAGCGCTTCAACAACGATCTTCTCGAAAAATGGATGCTGGGCCGGCGCGTACTCCACGGCAAGCACAGGGAAGTCACTAAGAACATGGATCCTTTCCGGTGAAGAGGATGGAGCCTGCGGGCGAGGAGTTCTACAACCCGTTAACTTGCGCAGCCACTCATGGAATTGCTCTGACTTCATCGTCCGTTCACCGGAACAGTTGCACATCCCCGCCATCTGGCTGGGAGCGGCAACATCGATCATAATTGCGTCAAATATGTGATAAGCCAGGATCGAGCTGGACGGAACGCCGAACCGTAGGCCTTCGTCGGCACGGAGTTGCGGAAGAACAAACGTGCGGAAGGGCCCACCGGCTTGTCGGTCGAGCCGAAGTGGGCGGCCACCGCGCTTGAGCAGTCGCCTGCAAGACGCATCCGGCCCCAACCCGCCGGATCGAACCGGATGCCCCGCGCCCCAGCCTCAAGCTGTGACGCTGCCTGCAAATTAGGAGACTGCCAGCAAATTGGGCAGAAAAAGACCTGGTGCACGCGGCTCAAGGCATACAGCGCGCTCCGCGCTCCTCCCAGCCGCCGTGGATCGAGATGCCGGAGCTGCGCATACCAGGCGATGAAGCGCCGCGCGCCGCCCAGGGTCAGCTCGGCGCGTTCATCGAGCCCGCGTCCCGCACAGTAGGCGCGGAACCGCTTGATCCATTGCAGGTAAACGCTGGCGCTACTGTCCTGCACGGAGCGATCGGCACGCCAGATCCGGAGCATATCCTTGGTGGTGGGCGAGGCTTCGGCAACGCGCGGTGCGATCTGATGTGCCATCGGGCTTGGTCCCCATCGACCACCGGACCGTAGGGATCGGCAACCTCCCGGTCAGGCCCCATCCCATGTTGGCCGGTGCCGCCCCGCGGCCATCCGACGTCCCATGGCGGCTTGAAGCCCAACGGCGCCGGAATGCTGTTCAACATCTGCGGCGAGAGCGACCGGCGAAGGCCAAGCAGCACGGGCCCCTCGGCGAGATCGATCCCAGGCGCCGGCTCTCCGCCGAGCGCGCCGATCACCGCCGCCGGCGACACATGCATGAGAGCCGTTCGGACCGCTCGGATGCGCCGGCGCAGCCAACGGACAGCGCTGGGCAAGGTGACGTCGAGCCCGCGCAGCGCATCCGCCGCGGCCTCCAGGCTCTTGGCTGACAATGCGACGGTGACGCTCGTCTCCATCGACGCGAGCAGGCCGGGCAGCTTGGCGGCGAGGAAGTCCGGCAACAGGCTGAATGTTCGACGGCCCTCAGGACAGTATCACCGTGCGATCCGCAGCCCTGATGGCGTCACCCGGGCGTAGCTGCCGTGACGGGCAAAGGAGCAGCCGCCCGACGGATGCAGGGGGCAGCCGGACAATCGGGCCGCGCGCCATTCCCGGTTCCGGATATAGGCATCGACGCTCGACGATGTTCGGAGCGGAAGCTGCACGGTCGCTCTCCCATGCGTCGGCGGAGCGCCACGCGTGGGCGAGGATTATGCGGAGTCCCGTCGGCTGCCGTCACCGCCAAACCCGGCACCGCCGACCCGCCACTCCACATAAAAACGAACTCCAGATAATGGGCCCAGCAGGCCACCTCGACCAGGT
>NZ_VCCH02000178.1 GCF_005938675.2 Mycobacterium sp. KBS0706 | reverse complement strand
ATGCGCATCAACCTGCGGGCGGCAGCCGTGTCTCGCCTGGCCTGCACCAGCACCTCGAGCACCTCGCCCTCGGCATCGACGGCCCGCCAGAGATACATCTGCTTGCCGCCGACCCGGATGAACATCTCGTCGAGGTGCCCGCGCCGGTGCGGTGCCGGGCGCTGCGCCCGAAGGCGCCGCGCGATCCTCGGGCCGAACGCGCTCACCCACCGGCGGATCGTCTCGTACGACACCTCGATGCCGCGTTCGGCGAGCAGGTCCTCGATGTCGCGGTAGCTGAGGGTGAATCGGAGATAATCCAGACGGCGCGATGAATCACGTCGGATGGAAAGCGGTAGCCGGCATAGTCAGGCGGGGTCATGGCTACCGCTACTCTGCCCGCGGGCGCCCCGCAACTCCGTGAACGTGACAAGCCCCAGCAGGAAGCCTCGCGGGTCTTTGACGCCCTTGGAGCCGAGCGAGGCGATCCGATCCCTAGGATCGCTGCCCCATCACCGTCTCGCTATGGACAGCGCCGAATCCCTCTTGCCCGCGTCAAGCCGGAATATGCACAATCATCGAAGCTTCTGCTTGAGTACAAAGACACCCGGCGGTATGGACCGCTGTATACCTCCGCGCTATCTCTCAATCATATGCGATGCGTCGGCATCGTATATTGTGACTCATGTTTGAGGTCGGTGTTCATTAACGGGGTGGGCACGTAAGTATAGGCGAGGACGGCTCGCTGTATCGCACTGATGAGGCGTATAACGACGCCTGTAGTACACGTATCTCGCGGATTTGAGAGATAGGGGCTGGGAATGTCATCTCACCGACGGGTCGTGAATGGCGCCCTCGAAATGGGTCTGGTGATCGCTTGGAGCTCTGGCTTCATCGGCGCCCGGATGGCGGCCGACACCACCTCCATCTACCAAGTCTTGTTCTGGCGCTTTGCGCTCGTGACCCTTGTCCTCGCGCCCTTCGTGGCGCTTCAGATGCGCAAGGGCCTCACGGCGAGGGATCTCGCGATTCAGGCGCTCCTCGGGGTGCTCGCGATGTTCGCCTACCTCGCCCTCGGGGTGAAATCCATCGCCCTCGGCGTGCCGACGGGAACCGCCGCGCTGATCTCGGCGCTGCAGCCCCTCATGACTGCGGCGCTGGCGGGCCCGCTCCTGGGCGAGCTCGTCCGCGGCCGCCAATGGGCGGGCCTCGCGCTCGGCTTCTGCGGCGTCGCGCTGGCCGTCGGCGGTGAAGCCGGCCAGGCCCCGGCCCTCGCCTACGGGCTCTCGTTCGGCGCGACCGTTGCGCTCGTCATCGCCACCCTCGCCGCCAAGGCCTTGAATTCGGCGGTGAGTCTGGTCGCGGGACTCGGCATCCAGAGCGCGGTCACCGCCTTGTTGTTCATGCCGCTCGCGATCGGCGACGGAGGCCTGGTGCCGACAGTGACGGCCCAGTTCGCCGCGGCTGTCGCCTGGTTCATCGTCTTCTCGACCATCATCGGCTACGGCCTCTACTGGCTCTGCCTGCAGAGAAGCTCGGCCACCCGGATCGGCAGCCTGATCTATCTCACCCCGCCGGTCACCATGATCTGGGGATGGGCCATGTTCGGCGAGCCCCTGCACCCGGCAGCGGTCGGAGCGCTCGCGCTCTGTGCGGCCGGCGTCTACCTCGCCAGGCAGCCGCAGCCGGCACCGGCCTCGCCATCCAACGCGACATAGCCCCTCCAAGCGGAGCGAACGATGACCGACACGCCCCTGAACACAGGCACCCCCCGGTACCCCTCAGTCATCGACGTCGTGGGCGGCACGCCTCTGGTGCGGCTGGCCAAGCTGTTCCCCCAGCCGCACATCACCGTCCTGGCAAAGCTCGAGTTTCTCAACCCCACGGGCAGCATCAAGGATCGCAGCCTCCGCCACATCATCGCCGATGCCGAGCGCTCGGGACGCCTCACCCCCGGCGGCATGATCGTCGAGAACACGTCCGGCAACTCGGGCGCCGCCATCGCCATGATCGCGGCGGCCAGGGGCTATCGAGCCGTCCTGACGATGCCGGACAAGGTCAGCTCCGAGAAGCAGAGCGTGCTCAAGGCGCTCGGGGCGGAGATCGTCGTCTGCCCGACCGGCGCCGCACCCGGCGCCCCGGATCACTATGTCCAGCGGGCGCGGGACATCGCGGCGTCGATCCCCGGGTCGTTCATGATCAACCAGTACGACAATCTTAAGAATGCCGAGGCCCACTATCTCGGAACGGCGCCGGAGAGCTGGGAACAGGCCGGGGGCCGCATCGACTGTTTTGTCGCGAGCGGAAGCACCGGAGGCACTGTGTCCGGCATCGGCCGCTACCTGAAGGAACGGAATCCCGAGCTTCACATTCTCCTGCCTGGACCCGGTCGGCTCCATCTACTTCCGGTATTTTAATACCGGCTCCTTCGATCGCTCCGACATCGGCACATATCAGATCGAGGGCGTGGGGGAGGACCACATTGCCGGATGCATGAACTTCGGGGTCATCGACGAGGTGCTCCAGTTCAACGACGACGACGCATTAAAGGCTGCAAGGGCGCTGGCCGAAGCGGAAGGAATTCTCGCCGGCGGAAGCTCTGGAGCGAACATCTGGGGCTGCATGCAACTCGCCAAGCGCCTCGACGAACCTGCCACTATCGTGACGGTCCTTCCCGACACAGGCCTGAAATACCTCTCGAAAATCTATAACGCGCCAATGGTTTAGAGGCTCCGCCCAGACTCCAGGCCCGATCCAACGACGCGCCGGCAGTCGGTGAAAGGAATCGCGGATGCGCAGCGCGACGCCGAAATGCCGCGACCAACTCCTCCAAGCGACCCCGGGCAGAAGCGTTCACTGCACAACTCGTCGACGCATGGACCGACCGACGCGCAGGCAGCGGTTCGGGTGCCGTGCTCCTGGGCTTTGTCCCAAATCCGCCGCCTTGATGACGATTGCAGACTGCTGATAGGAACGCCAGGCATCCTAGGGTCCGGGACCTTCTCCGAGCTGTACTAACCGGAGACCCGCCTTGCTTTCGACGTCCCCATGACCGGCACGCTGACCCTCCTGACGCTCGCAGGCGATGTGGCGCTGCTGCTGTGGGGCGTGCACATGGTCTCGACCGGGGTGATGCGCGCCTTCGGCTCGGATTTGCGGCGGGTGCTGGGGGAGAGCCTGCGCTACCGCGCCAACGCCTTCCTCGTCGGCCTCGGGGTGACCGCAGCGCTGCAGAGCAGCACCGCCTCCGGGCTCATGGCGACCTCCTTTGTCGCCTCGGGCGTGATCGGCTTGACCCCGGCGCTTGCAGTCATGCTCGGCGCCAATGTCGGCACGACCCTGATCGTGCAGATCCTGTCCTTCAAGATCTCGCTGGTCGCGCCCATCCTGATCCTGGTCGGCGTCATCGCCTTCAAGCACGGCGGCCGCACCCGCACCCGCGATCTCGGCCGGGTCTGGATCGGCCTCGGCCTGATCCTCCTGGCTTTGCACATGCTGGTGGTGACGATCGAGCCCGCGGCCCAGGTGCCGGCGTTGCGCGCGGTGTTTGGTGTCGTCGCCTCGGCCCCGGTGGTTGGCGTACTGATCACCGCGGTCCTGGCCTGGGCGGCCCATTCCTCCGTCGCCGTCGTCCTCCTGATCATGTCCCTGGCCGGTGCGGGGGTGGTCCCGTCGACCGCCGTGATCGCGCTCGTGCTCGGCGCCAATCTCGGCAGCGCCATCAACCCGGTGCTGGAGGGGGCGGGCAGCGGCAGCCCGGCCACCCGGCGGCTGCCGGTCGGCAATCTCTTGACCCGCGTCATCGGTGTCGTCATCGCGCTGCCGCTAGCCACCCCGATCGTCGAGCTGCTGCTCCGGCTCGAAGCCGACCCGACGCGCTCGGCCGTCAACTTCCACACCGCGTTCAATCTCGCACTCGCGATTCCCTTCTTCGTCGTCCTCCCCGCGACCGCGCGGTTCCTGGAGCGCCTGCTGCCGGACCGGCCGGCCGCGGTCCAGGATCCGGGCACGCCGATCCATCTCGACGAGAGCGCCCTGTCCGATCCGCATCTCGCCCTGGCCAACGCCGCCCGCGAGACGCTGCGCATGGCCGACATCGTCGAGGCGATGCTGCGCGGCGTGATCGACGCCTTCCGGACCGAGGACCGCAAGCGTGTCATCGAGATCAGCCGGACGGACGACGACGTCGACAGCCTGCACCGCGCCATCAAGCTGTACCTGACGAAGATCAGCCGCGACGGCTTCGACGAGGAGGCCAGCCGCCGCTACTCCGATGTGCTCAGCTTCGCCATCAACCTCGAGCACATCGGCGACGTCATCGACAAGAACCTGATGGAGCTGGCGACCAAGAAGATCCGCTTCCGCCTGACCTTCTCCCCGGAGGGGACAGAGGAGATCCACGCCATGTGCGAGCGCCTGCTGGGCAACCTGAAGCTCGCCATCGCCGTGTTCATGACCGGCGACGTTCATTCCGCCGCCAGGCTGATCGCCGAGAAGGAGGTGTTCCGTGAGCTCGAGCGCCAGGCCATCGAAACGCATTTCGCGCGGCTGCGCGAAGGCCGGCCGGAGAGCATCGAGACCAGCGCACTGCACCTCGACATCCTGCGTGATACGAGGCGCATCAACTCTCACATTGCAGCCGTCGGATACCTGGCGCTCGATGCCGCCAACGCAGCCCGCCCGAAGTCAGTGCAGGAGCGGTCGTCCAGCTGGGCCGAGGCGGCGCTCGACCGCGGCGGCTAGCGCTCGGCGCTGGCAGATCGCGCAGGACAGGGGCGCTAGAATGTCCCACGGCCCCAACGGCCGTGGGACACGGAAAAGGATGTGCAGACAACGACATAGCCGCCGGCGTGTGCCGGCGCTTTCATCTTGCTATCGCGCGCCCCCTCCCGCCGCCAGCCGCCCCACGCCCGCCCATCTGCGATCCATCAAATGCAATCTATCCATCTGCCGGCCTCCGAGAACGAAGAGCGGCCGGTCCGTCTGACCGCTCTCCGAGGCCTCGATAGGGCCGTTCAGACGCCGTTTCGGAACGCGAATTCGGCGCTCGGACGATCGTCGAATTCATGCATTATGAGCATCATCTGAAGCTTGCGGGTGGGGTCGACGACGCCGCTCGCGACCCAATATCGGCCACGGAAAACGCCCAGGATCCGCACGAGATCCGAGCCCTCGACCTCATAGTCGTCGAGGCCTTCATAGGCGCCGAGATCGCGTTCGGCGATGCGTCCGTCCCAGATGAACTCGCCCAGTTCGGCAGTGACGAACCGCTCGATCACGGCATCGAGTCCGTCGGGTCCGAACTCGATCTCGAGGTCGCGGACGAGCTGCGGGAAGTGGTCGAACGATGCATGCGGATGGTCGAGAGTGCACATCGGATCCTCCGTGATTGAGCTGTCCTTCTCGTCGAGGACATCTCCCAGGAGCAGCCGGCGAAGGCTCCGTCAGGGACGCCGAAGGCGCCGCGGAGCGGGGCGTGGGGGAGCCGAGATGCGAAGCATCTCGGGGGGACCGCGCATCCTTGACGGAGGCTTCGCTTCCGGCTCACCAATCGGCGGAGCTACCACTTGCGCCTTGAAAGCACCGAGCGCACGGCGATGGCGGCTATTTCCTGGACTTATCCCGCGGCCGAGCTTCTTGCGCTCGAGGCGCAGAACCGCCGGGCCGAGGCGGCGGTGCCGGTCGATGCCGGCCTGTCCCTCGATCATCTCCGCTTCCGCTACGCCATCACCGGCGACCACCCGCCCTGGCGGCCGGTCCAGGCGTTTGACGACGGGTCCAAGGTCTACATCCAGTTCCCGCGGCGGATCGACCAGGGCGAGATGCCGCCGCTGTTCGTGGTCGGACCGGACGGCGGCAACGAGCTCGTCAACTACCGAGTGCGGGGTCCGTACTACATCGTCGACCGCCTTTTCGCGGCGGCTGAGCTCAGGCTCGGCGAGGCCCCGCAGCAGGTGGTCCGGATCAGCCGGACAGACGGGCGATGAGCGGGACGCCGCGCGAGCCCATGCCGAAGCTTCCGCCCGAGGCTCTGGTGCTGCGAGCGCGGCCGCGACGCGCGGTCCGGTTCCGGCGACGGCTGGTGATCGTGCTCGCGGCGCTCTTCTGTGCGGCCGTGTTTGGCGCCGCGTGGCTCGCGCTCGAAGGCAGGTCCTGGCGGCCCGGGCGCGAACCGCCAGCCGAGTTCGGGCGCAAGGCGACGCCGGACGGGCTTCTGGCGCTGCCGGACAGCTACGACCAGATCCCGAAGCCTGTGCCCCAGCTCGGGCCGCCTCTGCCCGGTGATCTCGGCATGCCCGTGATCGAGCGGGAGAAAGCGCTCGGCGTCGCGCCGCCGGCGCAAGGGCTCAGGCCCGATCCAGAGGCAGACGCCTCCCGCGCCGAGCGGCTCCGGCTGGCGCAGCAGGGGCGCCAAGCCCGCGAGGCCGGCGTCTTCTTCCGCATCTCGAACGAGGCCGAGAACGAGGAGGGCCGCCCGGCTGGGGGCGGAGAGGCGCAATCGACAACCGGATCGAAACGGCTCGGCCCCGGCCTTGCGCCTCAGTTGGGGGCGCAGCAGCGAAAGCTCGATTTTCTGAATGCACCGGCCGAGGAGCAGATCTACAACGCGCATACCTTGCAGCGGCAGATCTCGCCCTATCAGGTGATCGCGGGAACCGTGATCGCGGCGAGCCTGCTCACGGGGCTCGACTCAGACCTGCCGGGCTTGGTGACGGCACAGGTGACGGAGAACGTCCACGATAGCGTGACCGGCCGTGTTCTGCTGATCCCGCAGGGGGCGAAGCTCATCGGTCGCTACGACAGCGACATCGCTCACGGCCAGAATCGAGTGCTGCTCGCCTGGCAGCGCCTTGTCCTTCCCAATGGAAGATCGATCGTGCTTGACAATCTGCCGGCGACGGACCTGGCCGGCCGTGCCGGTCTCGAGGACGAGGTCGACGTCCACGGCTGGGAGCTTCTGAAGGGTGTCGTCCTCTCGACGCTTCTCGGCATCGGCACCGAACTCACCTTTGGCGATGACGAGGACGATCTCGTCCGCGCGCTCCGGCAATCGACACAGCAGAGTGCAAACCAGGCCGGCCAGCGGATCACGGAGCGGGCGCTCGACATCCAGCCGACGCTGAAAGTGCGGGCTGGCTGGCCGCTTCGCGTCATCGTGCACAAGGATCTCGTGCTCGAGCCCTACCAGGGATGAAGAGGAGTGCCATGCCAGATCTCAAGCTTCGTCGGCTGCCGGACCGCAATTCGGTCAGGATCTCGTTCCGGGCCAGCCCGGAGCTCGCGCGATCGCTCCAGGCCTATGCCGCGCTTTACCGCGAGACCTATGGCCAAGCGCAGCCGTTACCCGATCTCATTCCCTACATGCTGGAGAGCTTTCTTGCGGGGGATCGTGCCTTTGTCCTCGCCCAGAAGGCCGGGCGACCGGACGGCGGGCGACCACGGTCCGATCTCTTCGCACCATCGCCGGAGAAGGAGGCGTGAGTTCCCGGACGGCTTCCGCCTTCGATCCGAGCCCGCCAGCCGGATGCCGCCCGATTGTGTGGGATCCAGCCGGATCTTCATGAGCCGATGGCGCGGGGCCTCAGGGCTTTGAGCGCGCGCCCGGGGCGACCGGGGCCGCCGGAGCCTGCGGCCGCGCCCGCGTGGCCGCGGCAAATCCGTCCGGCTTGAGCGACGGCGGATCCTGGACCGCATAGGCAAGCTCCCGGTCGACAATGCGCATCTGGGCTGGGCTCAGCCAATGACGCTGGACGATCTGCATGCGGATAGAGCGGAGGCGTTCCGCGTTGGCCGTCGAGAGCCTGCCGCTCGCGAGGCAGCGATCGATCCAGTGGGCCACTGTGTAGCATTGGAGCAGGATGTCGTGACTCAGGCGCGGCGCGGTCCGATCGCATCGCTCCATGACCCGGCGGACGGAGGCGAGGAGCTCCGGAGTCAACCGGTCCTCACGATAGGCCTCGTAGGCCGGCCGCAGATGGTCGAACGCGAGACCGGTAAAGCCGAGGCGCGGCAGTCGCTGGAATCGGAGGAGGAGGTACTCCAGTGCGCGGCGATCCGACGGATTGGCGGCCGGTCCCCGCGGCCGGACAGCATCGCGCGTCTCGGCTTCGCCGTCCGGCGGCCCCCGCTCGGAAGGTATTACGCCCGTTGTCAGATCGGGCGGGACGGCGCCATCCATGCGTCCCCATCGGCGTGCGCA
>NZ_VCCH02000177.1 GCF_005938675.2 Mycobacterium sp. KBS0706 | reverse complement strand
TGGGAGTGGTGTAGGTGACGGCTTCGTCGGCCGGACGGGGTGGTCATCGGCGATTTCCCGGTAGGGTCGGGTTGCGACGACCAACCTGGAACCGAAGGAATCTCCGATGACCGACGAGATGATGAGCCTGCGGGCGCTGGTGGAGAAGACCCCGGACGCGGATCTGCTGCGGGAGATGATCGGCTTCGCCGCCGAGCGGCTGATGGAGCTGGAGGTGAGCGGACTGACCGGCGCGGGCTATGGCGAGAAGAGCGCCGAGCGGCTGGTGCAGCGCAACGGCTATCGCGAGCGGGACTGGCAGACGCGGGCCGGCGCGGTGGAGCTGCGCATCCCCAGGCTCCGCAAGGGTTCGTACTTCCCAGGCTTCCTGGAGCCGCGGCGGATGGCGGAGAAGGCGCTGACGGCGGTGATCCAGGAGGCCTACATCCAGGGCATCTCGACCCGCTCGGTCGACGAACTGGTCAAGGCCATGGGCATGAGCGGGATCTCCCGGAGCCAAGTGAGCCGGCTGTGCGAGGAGATCGACGAGCGCGTGAAGGCTTTCCTTGACCGGCCGATCGAGGGCGACTGGCCGTATCTCTGGGTCGACGCCACCTACGTCAAGGTGCGCCAGGCCGGCCGCATCGTCTCGGTCGCGGTCATCGTCGCCGTCGGCGTCAACACCGACGGCCGCCGCGAGGTGCTCGGCATGGACATCGGCCCGTCCGAGGCCGAGACCTTCTGGGCCGGGTTCCTGCGCCAGCTCGCCCGCCGCGGTCTGCGCGGGGTGAAGCTGGTCATCTCCGACTGCCACGAGGGCATCAAGGCCGCGGTCTCCAAAGTGCTCTGCGCCACCTGGCAGCGCTGCCGGGTGCACTTCATGCGCAACGCCCTCGCTCATGCCGGCAGGAGCGGCCGGCGCGTGGTCTCCGCCTTCGTCGCCACTGCCTTCGCGGTGTCGTCATCGTAGTGGCGGCCTGGATGCTGGATCCGGCCGCATGTGCAGGGATGGCCATCGGCCTGCATCACCTGCTGACCGAACGCGGTTCCAGACGAAGCTTCCCGGACGATCCGATCATCCATCGCCCGCATCGCCGACCATCCAATCAAGCACATCCACGAGCTGCTGCCCTGGAACTGGCAGCCCCACCATCAGCTCGCCACAGTCGCCTGAACCGCCGTCAGCAGATTGCCAGTACCTCAGCCGACAGTCTCACTGAGCTTGTCGAGAGGAGCCGGTCAGGCGCTGGAGCGTAATCAGATCACGGCAGATCCACATACCATGATGCCGCGAATGCATTAGGTTGCCGATGAATTTCCTATTAGGCGGGATGCTGAGCAATCCGCTCGATCTCGACGTCAACGAATGGAAGAGTCATGGCGAAGACCAATTCCCTCCCGGATCTCGATCAGTTCCTCGAAAGCCTTATGATCGAATCGGATGATCCCGCCGACACCACGGACGTGCGCGCGATGTTCCTGCGCTACGCCCGGGCGATCACCTCGGACAGCGAGTTGCGGCTGGACCCGAATGTCGACGAGATCATCCACGACGCCCAGCGCACGGCGATCGTGCTCAAAGCCACCTTCTTCACTGAGATGAGCCTCCGACTCGGTGAACCTCCTGCCGAGGCAAACTCATCCGATGACGATCTTGGCGCATTCCTGGCGGTGCTCGAAGACGGTGATGGCACGACGTGGAAGAAGTCGCAGAAGAACAAGCTGCGCAGGTTCATCAAGGAAGCCCAGGCCGATGGCAAGATAACCGCTGAGGAGATCGTCGATTTCCTGGTCCTCACGGACGGGGTCGGTGAAGACGATGGCCATACGCCCAGGACATCGAGCATCAACGGAGCGCGCCTGCTCTTGCAGGAGCACGGCATTGAACCGACGCCGCCGAGGCTCGAGGCTCTTGCCCTCCGAGCTGATGCCACGACCGACCTCGTGGCACAGGATCACGAGGAGGAGCCTGAGGAAGCCGCAAACAAGGCGGCGTAGCTGGAGGGCCGCAACTCGAGCGTAAGCGCGATCGGAAGCATCGGTCCACTCGAACCGCGGCCTTCGGATCGCACTTACGTTCAAATGGCCATTTTCGCAGCGACGCTCGGCCTACCCCAACGTCGCCCGATATCTGGGATTTTGATCAAATAAATAACAGACTTACCCCATCTTGAATAAAATAGTATCGCCGCAACCCGAAGAAGATCTCGGTATTGGGCGCTGGGGTGATGCCATATGTCTCATGTGAAATAATTCCTTGACTGACAAAACGGTAGCGCTTACAGGCTTTGCATCCACTATTCAGGACGCTGGAATCGATACATCAAATGCAGATAATCGATGTCCATGCATCAGCTGCGCAGTGGCCGCTGATGCCTGAGGTGATACTGCTTTTTATGTGGAAATTCTTGCAGGAGATCAGTCATGAGCAAGCTTGAGCCAAAGGAAGATTATGGATTCGGCGCCACAGTGTCGTTTCCCGCGCCATCGTCATTGGGAACGCCGATGGCGCAGACTGTCGTCCGCGCCGGCGCGAGCCACGCGAAGGCGTGGCTGGATTGGCAGGAGGAACTGGTCGGCTTTGTCAGCAAGCGGCTGCGCGAGGATCTGGACGTTCGCAAAGCGATTGTCGGACAGCCGAACCTGTCCGACGCGATCAAGGTTCAGCAGGATTGGACGACCGCCGCGGCGCGACTATCTCGACGAGGCCAGCAAGCTCGGTACGATCGTCAGCCGGTTCATCCGCGATGAGGCATCGGCATGGTCCGAGGCGGCGCAGTCGCTTCTGGGGCAGAACTCGCCGCAGGGGGACGGCAAGACCGCGCGTGCGTGTGTTGCCGCTGAGTAGGCAGGCGACGTGGACGAAGGAGGCCGCCATGGTGACGACCCAGAGCATCACCTCGACCCCAGTGGATCGGCTGAATGGCCTGCTCGCTTGGGTGTGCCGGAGGTGATGGCGGGCAACGCCATCGAAAAGCGGATGAAGCGCTTTCAGGCCGCCGTGTCGGATCTGCAGAAAAGTTACGGCGATGCCTGCGACCGCCAGACGGATGTGCTGTTCACGACCAACCAGAGGCTTGTCCAATCGCTCCAGGATGCCTGTCGCTCCCGCCACCCACGGTACATCGTCGTCGCCGAGGCAACCATCCTGGCGATCGTCTTGGACGGCATCGAGCGGCAAGCCCAGATCTGGACGGGCCTCACACACGAGGTCCTGGAGCGCTGCGCCGCGCTGGTGAGCGAGCCGGCCGACGAGGGTCACCCACCAGCCGGAGACCAACATGAGACCACGCCGGCGCCGCCGTCAGGGCGGCCGCCTGTCCAGGACGTGAGCGGCCAGGCGCCTGGAAACGGCGCCGCCCATCGCGCCCCTCCGCCGTCCCCGGCTCAGCCGGAGCAGAGCGACCACAGGGGCTCGCGGCGGCCGTCGGCGCGGCCCATGGACGGCCCGCGCCGCCCGAGTGCCGCCGCGTCACGCCCCGTCGATATCACCCCCAATGTCGACCAAGGAGCGGGCAATGCGAAAGCGGCGGACATTGTGCCGGACGCGGATCGGGTTGCAGTCGCATTCGGTCCTGACCGGCAGGCAAGGCCCGCCTTCGGCGTCGCCACCAAGCCGGCGGACCCGGTTGAGCCAGCCGCGTCTCTCGACCTCAGCCCGGCCAGGTCCGCGGATGTGGGCGGCCTCGGCGACCGAGGCCTGGCGGAAGCCTCCGAACTCGAGGCCGACGAGCCAGCGGCTGCCGCCAAAGCCTGACACCCCGGTCGATGCAACACGCCGACATCCCCCGGGAACTCAGCAACAGCCTCGTCTGTGGTCCCTTCTGGGCGACGACCACTTGAATCCTGCCAACCAGGGTACCCCGCGATCCGCGCCCTCCGCTCACATTCGCCCGGCAGAGCCAAGTGCCGGCTCCCGGCGCGGCGGCCACCGAGCTAAACTTCATGATCTTGCACAAGGTCTGCTCGGAGTTCGGATGTTTCCGATTGCGTCTCTAGATCAGCATCTCGAGTCCCGGAGAGATGCCGTAGTCGGGCCCCGGTCGCAAAGGCTGAATCCCTCACCGCCCGAAGGCGGTGGTGTGGGCCCAGAGCGGGGACTATCAGATCTGAAGCTCAAAACAAAATACTACAATACACTATATATTGATTCAGTTTTAATCGAGTAGCCCGACAATCTTCGGGGCATCGCAGTATTTGATGATTCCATTCTTTAGGACTCTCGGCATAGTTGGCATTATCCCTGACAGGATGTCCCAGAAATATTTACTCAGCAGATTATCATTAATGGCGTCGGGAAGATCGAGTGCTCCATATTTTGCATCTTCCGATCCATTGTTTGACGATTTCGGCCTTCTTATCGCTGTCGATAGTATGAATGACCGGTGCAAGCAGCTCCAGCTTGAGAGAAAATCGACTGATCCTGGGCCCGATGCCGCCGCTGTCTTGAAGGAAGCGACGAGCGCATTGATCGCCTCGTCGAGACACTGCTCGGCGAGGAACACCCGATGTCGACCTCGCTCCGCCGTCGCCCAGCTATACGGGTGGAATACGAAGCGTCCCGGCCAATGCCAATTCGACATAAACATATTCGAGCGACCCGCCGCCCGCCGGTGGGCAGCCGCAGCCTACCGCCGCGAACGCAAGGCGGCCAGATCTTCTTTCCGGGTCACCTTGTGCCGCTTGATGGCTTTCTCGGGATCCATCGTTCTGCGGTCGATATCCCGTTCGGCGGCCATACGCCGGAGCTTGTCCCTATCGCGTGTGCTGGTCACGCCATGCCACGCGATGGCGTTCGGCGCGGTCTTGCCGTGGTCGATATCCCATTCGGCAGCCTTCCGACGCACGTCCGCGATGGAAGCGTCGCGGACAACGCCGTTGCGCTCGACAGCCTCCGACGCCGTCATCCCGGTTTTAGTGTCCCGTAGAGCGGCCTTTTTGCCCAGGGTGATGATCTGGTCGTCATCGGTCACGCCATGCCGGGCGATCGCATCCGGCGCCAGCGCACCATTCGCGATGTCGCGATCTGCTCCTGATCGGCGCAGATCGCGATCATCGTCCGGATCGGTCGCGCCGTGACGAGCGATGGCGTCCGGTGCCGGGGTGCCGCCGTCGATGTCCCGGGCGGCTCCCGCCTTGCGCAAACCGCGGTCATCGTCAAGATCGGTGACACCATGACGAGCGATGGCGTCCGGCGCCGACCAACTGCCGTGGGCGATATCTCGGCCGGCAGCGATGCGACGCACGCCTCTGATCGCGACCGCATCGGTCAGGCAATGCTCGGCAATCGCCTCGTCTGCCGTCAAGGAACTCGTGGGGAGTGCCACGTCGGCTTGCGCATTCTCCTGGCGCTGGCTGGCAGTCTCACGCACGAGAGCTTCGTAGCGCCTCCTCAGAGTCGGCGCGGCCAGGGCAACGCTTCTGATGCCGCGGTTGGTCGAGAGGAAATGATGGAGGTCGTAGAATGCCCTGACGGGGTCCGGTTCGTTTGCCACCTGCTCAGTGATGGCCACGATCATTTCCGCCGGCAGGTTGGAGAAGGGGGACGGTTGTGCCTCCGGCCGCGGGAAGGGCGCCCCCTCAGGATTTTGTGACACCAACGCCTCAAGCGAACCGGCATCAGCCTCCGGCCGGGTGGGATGGGCGTCAAGCAGGCTCTCGAGGCCCTTGTCCCGGAGCACCTGGCGCATCAGCCCGCCTTTGATCTCGCGGGCCAGCTCGGCACGGACCTGCGCCCCGAGCTGCCGCTCGGCGTCGGCGTCGCCGGCCAGGCCCACCTCGCCGAGCCGTTGCGCCAGCCGGGCCTGGAAGTCCTCGCCCATCGACTCGACCAGCCGCTTCTGCATCGCCTCATGGGCCTCGGGGGCGATGCGGCTCACCACCGTCTCCCAAGGCTGCCATTTGGTCGCCAGGTAGGCGGCAAACTCTGCCCCCTCCTCCTGCCGTACCTGCATCTCGGCCGCGTCGAGGTCGGCCTCGGTGACGTGAGAGACGCCGAAGAAGCGCATGTCCGGGGCCACCAACCGGAGGTCGAGCCGCTCGCGCAGCTTCACCTGATAGGCGAGATAGACCTCGATCTCGTCGACGAAGCGCAGCGATTGGACCTTTTCCTCGGCGATCCGGTCGAGCGCGTCCAGGCGGAACAGGCGCCGGGCCTCAGGGACGAGCTCGTCCAGCCGGTCGTCATAGGCCCCGGCCTCGACATCGTCGATCAGGCGCGCGGTCTGCATGCCGTTCCAGGTCAGGGTGACCCGGTCCTCGCAGGTCTCGGTCGCGCCGAAGGCCTGGACGAAGAACTTCTGGCGCAGCCGTGGCCGCGCCGCCGCCTGCCGGAGATCCTCGACCACCGCCTGCCGGAACTCGGGGTTGCCAGAGCTCACCGTGCCCCGCAGCCGGTCGAGGAAGCGCGCGTATTCCGGCGCCCCTTCCTCTCCGGCAAAGCCCTGCCACGCCGCCGCCGTCTCCGCATCCTCGCCGAGCCAATCCGCCGCCGCATCGCCCAGCGGACGCACGGCCGTGGTCCCCTGACCCCCGGCCATCGAGAAGTAGACCCGGGGACCGGCATAGCCCGGGGCATTTATCACAGCCGCCAGGTTCGTCCGCACCCGCTCGGAAAGCGGGTTACCCTCCAGGTCTATGGTGCCGCCAGCACCCAGGCGCGTCAGCAGCAGGTCCTCAGGCAGGCTGGTGAGCTGGTTGCGGCCGGCGTAGAGGGTCTGGAGCCCGTCCGGAGCACCCTGGAGGCTGGTGAGCTGGTTGCCGTCGGCGTCGAGGGTGTGGAGCCCGTCCGGAGCGCCCTGGAGGCTGGTGAGCTGGTTGCCGTCGGCGTGGAGGGTGTGGAGCCCGTCCGGAGCGCCCTGGAGGCTGGTGAGCTGGTTGCCGTCGGCGTGGAGGGTGTGGAGCCCGTCCGGAGCGCCCTGGAGGCTGGTGAGCTGGTTGTTGCCAGCGCGGAGGGTGTGGAGCCCGTCCGGAGCGCCCTGGAGGCTGGTGAGCTGGTTGCCGCTGGCGTGGAGGGTGTGGAGCCCGTCCGGAGCGCCCTGGAGGCTGGTGAGCTGGTTGCGGCCGGCGTGGAGGGTGTGGAGCCCGTCCGGAGCGCCCTGGAGGCTGGTGAGCTGGTTGCCGCGGGCGTGGAGGGTGTGGAGCCCGTCCGGGAGGCGGGCGGGCAAGCGCGTGAGGTTCAGGCCTGATAGACTCAGCTCTTCGTCAACATCGCCGGCCGCCACCCAGGCCCTGATCCGTCTTGCCGCCTCTTGCCGGTTCTCGTCTTCGCCCTGACCCTCTTCGGTGGCCCAGGCGTCCAGGACTTGGTCCAACGACTCGTCCTGACCGGCCGAGGCATCGACGCCCATGGGATCGTCAGAGGAACTCGGGTTCTCGGCAGGGCCGGCATCGGAGATCCTGCCGCTGGATGATGTGGCACGGGAACCGGGGACAGCCGGAGGCGCCGAAACTGGAAGCTCAGGCGCCTCCGCGCTCACGGCATCCGGCTCGACATCGCTTTCTGTCGGACTCGGGATAATGCAGCCGCAGAGCTGGCTCAGCCAATGGCCGCAATCCCGCAGAAAGTTGCTGCGCCGTTGCTGCTCGGCCTGACCTGCGTCGGCCATATCTTCGTCCGCCATGCCGTCTCTCGGGGGGTATGGTCAAGGGCTGGTCATCCTACCCCCCCCGCACAGTACCTTCCCATGCGTTATCCGACGCCCGCCATATATCAGGTGGATATCCGCCGACATCCCCAGGCTGTTCGGGTCCCTCGATCCACCATCAGCTGCATCGCCGATGATGCCGTCAAATCGAGTCCTGACCGCCGTTCTCCGATTGTTCTACTCGTTGGCCAGCAATTATCATCCAAAGGCATAGAAAGCGTGATGTAAGCTGGCGTTTATGGGATTCTGGCTGAGGCGAAGCGGAGGTGTCGCGATGCTGGAAAGCGTTCAGGAGACCTTGGGTCGGATCACGACGATCGCGGAGATGATGGAAGCGTTCTCGGACAAGGATCGGTGCCGCCGCCTGATGGAGGAGTTGGTCTGGCCACACGGTCGGATCTGCCCGGCATGCGGCTATCGACGCTCAGCCTCGATCGCCGGTCGCGACCGGGGCAAGAGCAAGCGGCCCGGCCTGTATCAATGCTCCAATGGCCTTTGCCGGCATCAGTTCACGGTCATCATGCGGACGCCGCTGCACTCGACCAAACTGCCGTTGCGCCTCTGGCTTCAGGGGCTGCGGCTGATCCGGCAGTCCGATGTCAATCGGCATCGGAACGGGCCCCCGTATCGGCTTCCAATAGG
>NZ_VCCH02000176.1 GCF_005938675.2 Mycobacterium sp. KBS0706 | reverse complement strand
CCGCCAGGCCGGTCAGGGTCGGGCCGATCAGCTGGCTGAAATCCTCGTTCGCCAGCGTGCCCTGGGTGGCCAGCACCACCGGCCGGCCGCCATCAAGGTCGGCCCACCAGCCGGGCGGGTCGAAGGCCTTGGTCGGCGGCGCCAGCAGGGGACCGACGAAGCGCACCGTCTCCGGCAGGTCGCTGCGCGGATACTCAAAGGATTCGCCGGTCAGCTGCAGATAGCAGTCGGGCAGGGTGATGAAGCTGTCGAACATGAAGTCCGGCAGCGGCGGGCAGCCGATCGAGGCCAGCGTGTCGTCGAACCCCTGCTGCATGCCGGCGCACAGGGCCTGCATGGTCCGGTGCATGGAGATGTTGCGGGCTCGCCCCTCCGGCGTCGAGGACGGCGGCAGTCCGGAGCCGAAGAAGGCGGTGTCGACGCTGGTGGCGGCCAGCGCGGTGATGCCGAGCGTCACCACCGCCGGCCGCGCCTCGCGCGGGCCCAGCAGCATCGGCACGGCGCCGGCGAAGACCGTGTCGCCCAGGATGGCGTCGGCCGGGAAGCCGCTCAGGATCTCCTCCAGCCCGGCTTTCTGGCCCAGCATCGCGTCGCAGACGAAATGCTTCAGCCCGACCATCATCTTCTCCGGGCCCGGCTTTGCCTCGCGGTAATCCGGGAAATGCTCGTCGACCCGGCGATAATCGAGGTCGATCTCGCTGCGGAACGGGACGAAGCGCGCCCCGGTCGCCTCCGCCTTCTCCCGGAATGGGCTGGCGGTGTGCGCCACGACCTCATGGCCCAGCCCGACGAGATGATGCGCGATGCCGAGCAGCGGTGAGACATGCCCCGGCAGGGCGGTCGCGGCGACGATGAAGCGGGCCATATCGGACGGGTCCTTCCGCCGGGCGGCGCTGGTGCCGCCCGGCCTTGCTGCAGGTCACTCGGCGGCGACGGGGGTCGGCTCCGGCGCCCAGACTTCGGCCGCCTCGACCGAGTCCACGATCTTCAGGTTGCGCAGGTAGCGCTCGATCAGCTCCAGCCCGACCGGCGGGATGGTGCCGCCGATCTCCGCCAGCCGCGCATGGGTGGCGTCGAAGGACAGGACCGGCAGGGTGACCGACGTGTCGTACTCGCCGAAGATCGAGAGCACGGTGGCCAGGTCATGGTCGCGGCTGTCGAACCGGTTCAGCTGCGCCCGCTCCAGCCAGGTCGCCAGCGGCAGCAGCTCGAGCGGCAGCCCCAGCCGCTCGAGGATCGGCACCATGTCGCGCAGATGGACGGTACCCCGGCTGACCAGGTGGTAGACGCCGCCCCAAGGCTTGTCGCTGTGCGCCAGCCGCAGCATCGCGTCGGCGATGTCGTCGGCCGGGGTCATCGGCAGGTGGATGTCGGGGACAGCGCCGAGGCCGGCCGAGGCCCGCACCACCCGCCAGATCATGTCGCGGTCGTTGCAGATCGCGGACAGGCGGTCGCCGGTGACGGTGCCCAGCCGGTAGACCGACACCGGCAGGCCGCGCGCCTGGGCCTGCCGCACCAGCGTGTCGCCGACCCATTTGCTCTGGCTGTAGCCGCCGACCAGTCCCCGCCAGCTCTCCAGCGCCGACGCCTCGGTCACCACGCCCGGGCCGCTGGCCGGGTCGATCACCGACTGGGTCGAGACATAGTGCAGGGCCTTCGGCCGGCCGGTCGCGGTCCAGCCGATCAGCGTCCGCACCGCCTCGACATTGGGCGCCTTGAGGGCGGCATAGCCCTGCAGGAAGTCGATCATCGCGCCGCAGTGGAAGATGGCGTCGCACTCGTCGCGGATAACGGCGATGCCGTGCTGGTCGAGGCCGAGATCCGGCTCGCTCATGTCGCCCATCAGGATCTCGATGCGGCGGTCGTCCCACAGCTCGGACAGCTGGCGCTCCTGCAGGGTCCGGCGCAGCCGGGTCCGGGCCGCGCCCCGGCTCATCGCCCGCACCAGGCAGACGATGCGGGCGTCGGTGTGGCGCAGCAGCGTGCCGAGGATCTGGCTGCCGACGAAGCCGGTGGCACCGGTCAGAAACACCCGGCTGAACTCGACCGGCGGCAGCGCCGCCTGCGGCCGGATGTCGTCGGCCAGGCGGGCGTCGGCGGCGAGGTCGAGCGCGGCGGCAGCGAGGCCGTCGCCGAGCGCCTGGTCGACCTTCCCGGCGAGGCCGGCGATGGTCGAGACCTCGAACACCATGGCCAGCGGCAGGTCGACGGCGAAGATCGCCTTCACCCGGCCGATCAGCTGCGCGACCAGCATCGAATGGCCGCCGAGCTCGAAGAAATTGTCCTCGACGCCGACCCGCTCCAGCCCGAAGGTCTCGGCCCAGATCGCGGCCAGGGTCGCCTCGGTCGGCGTCCGCGGCGCGACATAGCCGGCGGAGGATTGCCGCTCCGGCATCGGCAGCGCCTTGCGGTCCAGCTTGCCGCTCGGGGTCAGCGGCAGGGCATCCAGCGCGGTGAAGGTCGCCGGCACCATATAGTCGGGCAGGTGCCGCGCCAACTCCTGCCGCAGCGCCGCCGGGTCCAGCACCGCGCCGGCCTGCAGCACCACATAGGCGGCCAGGTAGCGGTCGCCCGACCGGTCCTCGCGGTCGATCACTGCCGCCTGGATGACGGTATCGCTGCGGACCAGCGCCGCCTCGATCTCACCGAGCTCGATGCGGAAACCGCGCAGCTTGACCTGGTGGTCGATGCGGCCGAGGAAATCGAGGGTGCCGTCGGCACGCCAGCGCACCAGGTCGCCGGTGCGGTACATCCGGCTGCCGGCGGGGCCGTAGGGGTTGGCGACGAAGCGCTCGGCCGTCAGCATCGACCGGTTGATGTAGCCGCGGGCGAGGTTGGCCCCGGCCAGGTACAGCTCGCCATTGACCCCGGCGGGGACCGGCTGCAGCCCGGGGTCGAGCACGTAGAGCTGCGTGTTCCAGATCGGCCGGCCTAGCGGCACCGGCCCGGGGGCGGCGTCGCGGCGGCACTCCCAATAGGTCACGTCGACCGCCGCCTCGGTCGGCCCGTACAGGTTGTGCAGCGGCACCGCCAGCGCCGCGTGGAACTGGGTCTGCAAGTCCTCGCTCAGGGCCTCGCCGCTGCAGAAGACGCGCCGCAGCCCGGTGCAGCCGGCCACCTCCGGCTCCTGCAGGAAGGCGTGCAGCATGGACGGGACGAAATGCAGGGTGGTGATCCGCTCGTCGCGGATCAGCCGGGCCAGATAGGCCGGGTCCCGATGCCCGCCGGGCTTGGCGACCACCAGCGTGGCGCCCTCGATCAGCGGCCAGAAGAACTCCCAGACCGAGACGTCGAAGCCGGACGGCGTCTTCTGCAGCACCCGGTCATCGGCCGCCAGGCCGTATTCGGCCTGCATCCAGCGCAGCCGGTTGACGATGGCGCCGTGCGACACGGCCACGCCCTTCGGCCGGCCGGTCGAGCCCGAGGTGTAGATCACATAGGCGGGGTGCAGCGGCAGCGGCGCGCCGGCCTCAAGGCCGGAGGGGTCGGCCGCGGCCAGCTCGGCCTCGGTCTCCGTCGCGTCGAGGACCAGGCGGTCGGCGCCGTCCGGCACCACCCAGGCGAAGTCACTGTTGGTCACCGCCGTGACCGGCCCGGCGTCGCCGAGCATGAAGGCGATGCGGTCCAGCGGATAATCGGGGTCGATCGGCAGATAGGCGGCGCCGGTCTTGAGGATCGCCAGCAGCCCGACCACCAGCTCGACCGAACGCGGCAGCGCCACGGCGACGATCCGCTCCGGCCCGGCGCCGCGCGCGGCCAGTAGCCGGGCCAGCCGGTTGGCGTGGGCGTCGAGCTCGGCATAGCTCAGCTCGGCCTGCTCGAACACCAGCGCGGTCGCGTCCGGCGACCTCCGGGCCTGGGCGTCGAGCAGCGCGGTCAGCGTGTCCGGCGCGACCGGATGGTCGGTCCGGTTCCAGTCGACCAGCAGCCGCTGCCGCTCTTCCGGGGCCAGGATGTCGATGCCGCCGATAGCCTGGCCGGGATCGGCCAGGAACGCCCGCACCAGGCGCAGCAGCTGTTCGCGGTGGCCGGCCAGCTCCTCGGCCGTGTACAGCGCCGAATTGGCGTCCAGGTCGATGCACAGGCCGTTGTCGTCGCCGCGGTCGTAGATGAACACGCCGAGATTGTTGGTCGACCCGTTCGACAGGTTCTGCGGCGTCATCAGCAGGCCGCCGAAGCGCAGGTCGTAATCGAAGGGCTCAATGTTCACCAGCATGGTGAACAGCTGCTGGTTGTTCGGCAGCAGGTTCAGGTCGCGCCGCATGTCCTCGTAGCGGTACTGCTGGTGCCGCAGGCACTGGCGCACCTCGGTGCCGACCTGGCGGATCACGTCCTGCATGCTCAGGCCCGGGGCCATGCGCAGCCGCAGCGGCACGGCATTGGCGAGCATCGACGGCGTGCGCCGCATCCGGGCATTGGCCCGCGCGGTGACGGTCAGGCCGACGATCAGGTCCTCGGCCCCGGTCACGCGATAGAGATAGGCGGTGGTCAGGGCGATCAGGATCTGCGGCAGGCTGGCGCCGGTGGACTGCGCCAGGGCGCGCAGCGACGCCACCATGCCGGGTTCCATGAAGGACCGGTCGCGCAGCAGCTCGCCGGAGGCCAGCCGGCGATGCGACAGGGTGATCGGCGACGGCGTGTCGGCGAAGCGCTCCATCCAGTAGTCCCGGTCACGCAGGAACCGGGCGGAGGCGCGATAGGAAGCCTCCTCCTCCAGGATCTCCGCTAGGCTGCCGAAGGCGGTCGCGTCGGTCGGCGCGCGGCCCTCGACCCGTGCGGTGTACAGCTCCGCGACCCGGCGGGTGCACAGCCCGCCGGACAGGCCGTCCATCAGCAGGTGGTGGACGCGGTGGTACCAGATGAAGCAGCCGTCCGAGATCCTCAGGATGGCGGAGAACCACAGCTCCTCGGTCAGCGGGTCGAACGGCCGGGCGTAATCCGCCTGCATCCACCGTCCCGCGGCCTCCCGCGGGGCGGCCTCGGCGCTGAAGTCGATGAAGGGGATGTCGCCGCCATATTCGTGCCGGATCACCTGCCGCGGGCCTTCGTCGCCCTCGACGAAGCGGATGCGCAGCGCCTCGGCCTCCCGCGTCAGCTGCCACAGCGCCGCCTGCATCAGGCCGACATCGAGCGGGCCGTGGATCTCGATCGCCTCGGCGAGGTTGAACTCGATCTCGGGCATGAACTTCTGCGCCAGCCACATGCCGGTCTGGGCCGTCGTCAGAGGCAGCGAGGCGCTGCCGAAATCGATGCTGTCCATGGCTCAACTCGCTCGCAGGGTCAGAACAGGCCGTTCGATGGCGGTTATTGCCGGCCGGGCAGCGATTTCGGCCGCAGATCGGTCCAATGGGTGTCGATATGGTCCTGGCAGGACGGACGGTCGGCGTCGCGCAGCAGCGCGGTCCATCCGGCCGGGACCGGGATGAAGGCCGGCCACAGCGAATGCTGCCCCTCGCCGTTCACCAGGATGTGGAAGCGGCCTTCGGGATCGTCGAAAACGCTGGTCATATCCACGCTCCCCGGTGCCGCCGGATGACGGTACGGCCGACGCAAGTTTTCGCGAGGACTCGAGTTGAATTCTTTCGAAGCCCGGTGGCGGGGCCGCGGCTGGCGCCTTCGGTCACGATCACGATCCGCACGCCGCCTCGCTCCGCCGGGCCGATCCGGCGCATCACGGACATGCGTCGGACCGATTACTCCAGCTCTATGAGTCCTGAACTGCGCGCAGCTTGGTGTGAATCGGGGGCAATCGTGAGCTGTATAGGTTTACAGGTTCTGCTCAGGCGCAAATGATGATGTCATGCATCATTCCTCTGGCGATCGCTTGTGACAGTGTTGCGACACCGAATTTCTGCTTTGCATTCTCGGTGTGGAACACAACCGTGCGCCGGCTTATGCGCATGATCTCGGCGATGTCGGACGCGCTCTTGCCCTTGGCCGCCCATTGCAGGCAGTCGATCTCGCGCGGCGTCAGCGCCGGTCGTGCCTGCGGCTCCGGCCGCTCGTCCTGGCGCAGCCGGGCGTGCAGATGCAGCGCCACCAGGTGCAGCGCATGCTGGTGCTGGTCGATGCGGCGCTGGAAATCCGGCTCGGTGCCGAACTCGGCCAGGGTCAGGCTGGACGCGCGGCCCTGCCGGTCGTGGATCGGGATGGTCACGCCGCGCCGGATGCCGGCTTCGGCCGCTTCGTCCAGGAACGATTTCAGCCGCCTCGTCATCGGCTGCCGCCCCGATCTCAGCGCGTCGAGCGTCCAGTTGAAGGGCAGCATGGTGCCGACCGCGCGGGCGATCACCGGATCGATGCGGTCGTAGCGGTTGTCGCTGTAGCGCTCGACCCAGTCCGCGGGATAGGTCGTCAGCATCAGCGGCACGTCGTCTTCCCCGGACGGAAAGCTGACATAGGCGAAGTGCCTAAGTCCGTATTCCAGGATCGTCTGCTCCAACAGCTCGCCGATCGCCTGCCGGCCGACGGTCGGGAGATGTAAGATGAAATTCTGGAAAATTTGATCCATTTGCCCCTCGTCCGCATCATGCTCTACTGGGGTTTCCCCTTTCTCGAACATTTTATTTATTATTTCTCAGTTTTCATTTCGTCGCTTTGCAGTCGCGACGCTTTAAGTCATGGTATTTCTATTCGGCGGATACCGCAAAGGGAGATTCGCATAAGACCGTATGAGGTGCCGGCTGCGGCAAGCTGTCGCGGTGCCCTGGGCTGCTTCCGACCCGAAGCCCTTCTGCCATCGCCATTCCGTCGCAGGATGAAGCCGCGTCGCGCGAGGGGGAATCCCGATTCTCGGACCTCGTCAGGCAGTCAATCTGCAAGATATATCAGGTATACTTACCAAACCTGAGTGATAGGAATGACTTATATCAGCCGGTTTCTGAAAATCGGCCGACGCGTCGCCCGAGAAAACGCGGATTCTTGGATAGATTATTGCGGCGCTTGGAGAGGAATCTCTCTCGGCTCCGGTTTGTTTGGCCAAACTGGAATCTCGGCGGCGGGAATCACGAAACCTTCCCACACACAGGAGAAGTTCAGATGAGCGGCATTCTTGATCTGATCGGCCCTCTCGGCGGGCTGTTCGGCCACCCCGACTTCAACTTCTGAGTGGCTCAGGCCGGGGCAGGGTGGTCCTGCTCCGGCCTCTCATACCAGATCCCATTGATCAGAACCGGTGAGCCCAATCTCTGAGACCGATGGAGAAGATGCGCCAAGGCTGGTCGACGAGGGTGTTCCAGGCGTAGCAGCAGTGGTCGAGGATGTCCTGGTAGGAGGAGAAGACGCGGTTGGAGAGCCAGTTGCCGCGCAGGAACTGCCAGACGGTCTCGACCGGGTTGAGCTCGGGGCAGCGAGGCGGCAACGGCAAGAGAGTGATGTTGCCGGGGATGCTCAGGCCTCGGGTGGTATGCCAGCCGGCCTGATCGAGCAAGACGACGGCGTGGGCGCCCGGGGCGACCGCGTTGGAGATCTCGATGAGGTGGAGGTTCATGGCGGCGGTGTTGCAGCGGGGCATGACCACGGCGGCGGCCTTGCCTTCCCGCGGACAGATGGCGCCGAAGAGATAGGCCGACCGGGTGCGCTGATCCTTGGGCGCGGCGGGCCTGGTGCCGCGCCGGGCCCACCGTCGGGTGATGCTGTTCTTCTGGCCTATGCGCGCCTCGTCTTGCCACCAGAGTTCCAGTGCGGTGCCGGCGCGGAGCCGCGCGCGGATCGCCGCCAGGAGGGCGGGGAAGTTTTTTTGAACGCCGGGATCGCCTCCGGATCCTGCGCGTGATGACGCGGGCGGGCAGAGAGCCTGCGATAGCCCATGGCCCGCAACTCACGGCTCATGGTCTGCGGGCTGAGGGAGATCCGGAACTCCTCGAACACCCATTGCACCAGATCGACCAGCCGCCAGCGCACGACGCCGTGCACCGCCGGGATCGGGCCGCTCTCGACCAGCGCCGCCAGCACCCTGCGCTGCTCGGGAGTGAGCCTCGGCGTCGGGCCGGGAGCCTTGCGGTCGAGCAGCCCATCCGGGCCTCGCGCGTTGAACCGCAGCACCCAGTCCCGCACGATCTGCAGCGTCACGCCGCCCAACCGCGCCGCATCCGCTCGCGACCCGCCGTCGTAGATCGCCGCCAGCGCCAGCAGCCGGCGCGTCTGCTTCGCATCTTTCGACTGCCGGGCCAGGCCGCGCAGGGCGCCGGCATCGTAGTCGCTACGCAACGGAATTGGTGCAGCCATGGCAAGCATCCTTCTGCTCGCCATCCTGTGAATCACATTCGCGACCCCTTGGGAATCCTCTGAGAGTCAGCCTCTGCGGGAATTGGTATC
>NZ_VCCH02000175.1 GCF_005938675.2 Mycobacterium sp. KBS0706 | reverse complement strand
TGAGCCGCAGATCTCGCGCGTGAGCTGGAAGCCGTTCTGACCCAGGCCGATCACTGGTTGCCGCACAGACAACCCAAACGCGCATGGCACGGATCTTGAGATATAGGGGAAAGTAACTTCACACCGTCGTTTGATTTCAAGGCTTTATGATCGTCGACCAGAAGCATGCCACTCGCATTGGTTGCAGACCGCCGAAGTCAGCGACACCAGAGCCATCGCCTAGGGTTCCTCCTCAGTCCGGAACGTCCCGGCGAAGCACACACAAGCCAAGCAAACTTGGCACACGACGCCGTCCTGCGCAAAGGCCGCCCGTTTGCCTGGTCATCTATTCCGGTTCATCCGCCGGCGCTTGCAGGACTGACGCACGGGGCGGGTATCCAATGCCGACCACGTCGGCTTAGTTCAATCCCCTTCCGATTCCAACCAACCTCATTCCGCTCTAGGCAAGCCGACGGACCAACTGGGCCGCAACCACCGATGCGCCGAGCGAGACCGCAACGCTCTTGAAGAAGTTAAAACTTTCCTTCCATTCCGGGGCCGCGCAGCGGCGTGAGATGCTCGCCAGGACATAGGCGATCGCCGCCGCATGCTCGCCCCGCTGCCACAGTGTGATCGCGTCGAGTGAAAATGTGCTGAAGGTGGTGAACCCGCCAATGATCCCGGTGGTGAGGAACAGTCTCGCCTTCTGATGGCCGATGTCTAGGTCAGCGAATACCCCGACCACCGAGCCCACCAACCCGGAGCCGACGATGTTGATGGCGAGGGTGCCGAACGGGAAGCCTGGGCCGCACCAGCGCAGGGACGTCAGCCCAACATCGCAGTGACTGCTTCCCAAAAATGGGCAAGGGAGATCGCAAAATTGGGTAGCCCTCCCGATGTGTGTGCCTGACGCGGGGCATAATGTATTCGAGTGAAGGGCTTCAGACCGTAAAGGGAGAAGCAACGCCATACCACGCATCTGGTCGGACGGCAGTTCTCCGAGGGGCTCCGCCTCGTCCCGGGCCGGCAGGGCCGTCAGATGTCGGCCGACATCAGTGCCAGCAATGCCCGACAGTGGGTTGGGGCACGGTCCTACGCCATCCCGGCCAAGAGGCGCACTTTCTGGATCCAGGATCTACAACGAGCCCAGGCCGAAGGCGATCCGACGGGCTGCAACCCCAAAGGGAGATCCTGCCGCACGGTGCAACGAGGTGTGCGAAGGGACCCCTGTTCGACCGGTAGCGATCGGCAGGCCAACCACGCATAGCGACCCAGCGGCTCCTCAGCGGCGGGGTCGCCCTTATGGATAGCAACCATGTTCATTCTGGCTGTCGTGCGCATGGCCAGTCTAATGTGCCTGCGCGTCCTCCTGACGCGACAATTGGGTCGGCGGAGCCCTCCGCACCCCGAGCCGCGCCGCTTCGAAACACTTCCGCACAAACTCAGGGACGACGTCGGGCTGGATATCTGGCCAAGGTAAACCCAGACCGGCCTGGACTACGCACCCGTGGACTCGACAACGCGTTCCAGATAGCCCGAGCCGCGCAGCGTCGATCGAGCGACTTCGAGCCTCGGGCACGCGGTCCAAACGTTCTCCGCCTGACTGACCGCAGTGAATCTGGAGTGGGCGTCGAAATGGCCTGCGGCGCTATTGCTGAGATTGAATCTGCATGTTCGGCCGAGGTGGTGTAGAGCCGCGCTGAATTGACAGCTCACGGCAAAACCAGAACACTACGTATCTGGGCCGTCGGCAACAGCGGCAGGGATCTCATGCCAGGCGACAGGACGAGCCTTCGGGAACGTTTCCGCGATGTCGTCACCAGCGAGGAGGAGCTCCGCGCGGTGGTCGGTCATCCTCCGAAGCGCTCGGTCGATAAGGTCGTGCGTGTCATCGACGACCATAGCCGCCGCTTCATCGCCCACGCCCCCTTCGTCTTTGTGGCATCAGCCGGACCGCGGGGCATGCTCGATGTCTCGCCAAAGGGCGATCCCGCGGGATTCGTCAAAGTTCTGGACGACAGGACCCTCGCCATCCCCGACCGGTTGGGCAACCGCCGGCTCGATACCTTCCGCAACGTCCTGGACAATCCGAATGTCGGGCTGATCTTTGTGATCCCTGGGATCACCTATACTCTCCGGATCAGCGGCAAGGCGATCATCGTTCGCGACCTTGAGCTTCGCGAATCTATGGTCATCAAGGGCAAGCTACCGGATCACGTACTCGTTGTCGGCGTCGAATATGTACTCTCCCACTGCCCGAAATGCATGATTCGTTCGGGATTGTGGGAACCGGAGGCTTGGCCGGACACCGGCGACCTGCCGACGTTTGCGGAGACGTTGATAGCGCACGCAAGTCTCGCGGAGACAGTCGACGAGATGCAGGCGATCATAGACAAGGGCAATCGCGAGCGGCTGTACTAGGGAATCGTCGTCAGCGTTTGATTGGTCACTTACCATGCCGATCGGCGTTGGGTCCCATGCCGATTTACACAACTTCCACAATCCGCCTTTTCGAGACGATAGGGCGCCCGCTAAGGTACTCGCTGCGTTACTGCGTTATGCCAACGACGCCCGCTCGAGATTAGAAGACCATGGTCACGACCGGACGCGTACGCTTCACCGACCTCGGGGCCAGAGTAGCTGCATGACCGGTCTCGTTGCTTCTTTGTCCTCAGATGTCGGGCGCCTACGCACACCTCTTGTAGTGCGCCTCTAGAGGCAGCTGGTGCGCACCAGTAGAGTGAATGGATCGGTTTCAAAATCGGCGAAGAAGTCGTGCCCGAACAATGCCAACCAGTCTTGTTGCGCTGCGTAAGCGAGCGTCTCCCGAGCTTCAAGACACGCGAACTTAATCCCCGCCAGATTCTGCAGGTGGTGGACCATTTCATGAACTAACACCGACAGCTCGACGGGTGTACTTCCGATCCACGCTTCTGGCAAGTAAATGATTTTACCCGTGTCGTCATAAAGGGCCACGGTGGTTGCAGAAATCAGGGCCCCCTCGATACGCCCGACGTCGGCTTGGCTGCCTGACCAGAGATCCACACGAACTCCACCATGCCGCAAGGCGAGCATCGTCTCCGCCGGCACAAATTCGATGGCTGGTGGATCATCGTTGGCAGGAAGATCATAACTGCTCGACAGCCAGCCCGCGATCGCGGTCAGCAGTTCGGCATTGATCTTGGTCGAGCCTGGCTCTACGGCAGATGCGCCGACAACGATATCGAATGCAGTACCGGGAAGCCTTACGGTTTGCAATGTCGATGTCATCGATCCCCAAATAACGGAGTCGATCGGTGGTATTTCACCCGAGAAAGATACTGCAGCCGGAAGCATTAGTAGGCCAGAACAAAGAAACAACCACTTGGACATTAAATCCTCTATTCTTGTTGATGTTGATCAATGTGATGGTCACAATCGCGTCTACTGCTTTATAAGTTACATATATTGGGCAACTGTAAATTTTAATATATGCACACTACGAATTTTTGAATCTAGAATAGACAGTTGAAGAGCTTGAAGTTGCCGGCGACAGACCCTGCTGGCTCCCGAAATCAACGCCAATCATGCGAAAGTCGTCATCGACACTCTCTCGGATATTCAGGTCCGACGACCCATCCGCCCCTGCCGACTTTCGGCACGCCGGTCACGCCGGCTGGGAGCCCGGCGCACCGGACTTCGGTAGTTCAATTGCGAAAGTTGACGGGTCGACGGTTGCCCGCGTCACAGTGGACATGACAGCCATTCAGCAGCGGTGCCTGGTCTCCAGCGAGGCCGCGCCGGCGAGAGGTCGTCTCCACTCTCGCATCCCTGGTCGACCGCCACGGGCGTCTCAGCCTCCAGGCGGCCTCAGCGGGTCAGGCTGGCGGTGTATAGCTGGCCTTCTGTGCCAGCGTCATCGCGCTCATCGCCTCCTCGGGCGTCAGCAGCGGGGTTGTCCTGTATTTGCTGA
The DNA here is from genome assembly GCF_005938675.2 of Mycobacterium sp. KBS0706. Taxonomy (GTDB): domain Bacteria; phylum Pseudomonadota; class Alphaproteobacteria; order DSM-16000; family Inquilinaceae; genus Inquilinus. Next base: position 4,420 of record NZ_VCCH02000175.1, on the reverse strand, counting down.
GCGCGCCGGAGCTGCTGGTGGCCAAGGCAACCGCGGCGGCGGCTTCGTTGTTGGGGAACTCGGCTAGCAGAGCAACATCATACTCGCCGAAACAGAAAAACAGGCTGTGCATGCGACCTCCGACCGACTCGCATGTCTTTGCGACAACCTCCCTTCTTGTTTGCGGGTTCTCCATCAAGGCCTTGGTTGCTTGCGCGGCGTACGAAACCTGGATGAGATAGTGCGGCATGGCGTATCTCCTTGATCACCAAAGTCCAGCAACAACCTCTCTTCTGGTGCCGAAACGGTTTGGGTGATCCAGCGAACGCTCGGGAGAGGGGCTCGTCAAGACAGCCATCCGATGGAGGCTGGCACCGACCCGGTAGACTGCGTTTTGAAAGTGGTCCTCCCTCACTGATGGCTGTAAATCGGCACCAGTCGTGGCCCCTCAGTATCGCCCGAAATCCGACACTGCCGGCCGATCGACGCCGAAGCGTCATGCCGATTCAGAATGAGAACCGCTTGCCCACTGAAAGCGGTACCAACTTGCCGTCTCCAAAAGCGTTGACGAGTGCGGTACGTCCTGATCAAAGACTTGCCCGCCGAGATCTTCATGGCGGACGCTGCCTATGACAGCGACCGTCTCCGCCAGGCGATCGCCGCCAAGGCCGCCGTTGCGGTCATCCCGAACAACCCATCCCGGGCTCAGAAATATCCGCTCGATCAGCATCTCTACGCTCAGCCACACCTGATTGAATGCTGCTTCTCCAAGCTCAAGCAATTCCGACGCGTCGCCACCCGCTTCGAGAAGACCGCCAGAAACTACCGCGCCGTCGTCACCCTCGCCGCCATCGTCCTGTGGCTCAGGTAACTGTCCACAGGGCCTAGACGACGCAGATTGGGCTTGTCACGTTCACGGCCTTGCGGGGCGCCCACGAGCAGCTTAACGGTCATCATGACCCCGCCTGACTATGCCGGTTATCGCTTTCCATCGGACGTGATTCAGCGCGCCGTCTGGATGTATCTCCGCTTCACCCTGAGCTACCGCGATGTCGAGGACCTGCTCGCCGAGCGCGGCATCGAGGTGTCGTACGAGACGATCCGCCGGTGGGTGAGCGCGTTCGGGCCGATGATCGCCCGGCGCCTTCGCGCGCAGCGGCCGGTGCCGCACCGGCGATGGCACCTCGACGAGATGTTCGTCCGGATCGGTGGGAAGCAGATGTACCTCTGGCGCCGTCGATGCCGAGGGTGAGGTGCTCGAGGTGTTGGTTCAGGCCAGGCGGGACGCGGCTGCAGCTCGCAAGCTGATGCGCAAACTCCTCAAGAAGCAGGGGATCGCCCCGAACCAGTGGGTCACTGACAAGTGTCCGGCCTATGGCGCAGCTATTCGTGACCTCCGGCTCGACGGCATCCCCCACCTACGGGCCAAGCGGCTGAACAACCGGGCTGAAAGCTCGCATGTCCCGGTCCGGCGACGTGAGCGCAAGCTGCAACGGTTCAAATCGACCGCCTCGGCGCAGCGGTTCCTGTCGATGCATGCCGCGACCTACAACACCTTCAACCTCTGCCGTCACCTCACCACCGCCCACACGCACCGCCGCTTTCGCGCCGAGGCCTTGGCGGCATGGCAGGATGCGGCGGGCATGGCAGCCTGAGCCTGGCGGATGTTGGCTTCATCGCGGCCAAGCTCGACAACGTGACACCCCCCCGAGGACATCTGGCAGTTCCTCCGCGAGAACTGGCTCTCCAACCGTATCTCCAAATCCTACCGCGACATCCTCGATCACAGCTGCTTCGCCTGGAACACCATGATGGCCCAGCCGTGGAGGATCATGTCCATCGGCCTCCCGACTGGGCTCATGGGTCATGATTTCCGCTGCTTGGTATAGGACGCCCGGCCGGCGGCGGAGAGGGGGTAGGCATAAGCCTCCGAGGGCTCCGGGGGACGGCCGGGTCGCCACGCCGCAACCTCTGCCGCGACGCGTCGGAATTGTAGCAAATCCGATATGACTGGTGGCCAGGAGCATATCCCAGCCGGTAGGGGCGGCCCGCCGCGCCGGTGGGGGACAAACGGGGCGGGCCGCTGGGGGTTGTCGAGCGAGGGGATCACTTCGACATTACAATCGTATCCCGAACGCGGCTTGGAGGATATAATATTTCTGCATGTACGCATTAGCCGAAAGGATAGTGCTAGGCCGGGCGGGGCAGCCGGGTGTGTCGGGATCAGTTGCTGTTGACGCTCCGCCCGGTATTGGCGATTGCGTCCTGCTTCGGCAATTCGAACGCCTTCCTGACGTGGCTAGTCGCCGCCGGCAGGACGGCTTGGTGATCACCCGCCGATCGCAGTGTCGCCAGCGTGGCAGCCCTCGCAGGATCCTTGAGTCCGCCGCGACGGCGACGGCCTTCAGCGATAACGTCATCGGGCAGACAGTTCCAGGATGCGGCTCGCTGTTAGCTTAAGGGGCGGGTCCAAGGACTTGCCGGGCTGCTCAGGCATCGACCCGGAACGGCAGTTCAGCTTTGATCGCGCCGACCCGGACGGCGTCGAGCGCGACCGGATTGGTCGCCCGGTACCTATGAATGAAACCCTCGATCGTGAAATTCGTGAAGCGTGTCGAGAGCTGTTCCAGCAACGTCTTGGCAGCGTCCGTCTGAACCCAGCTGGGCGTGGCAGCATGCGCTTCCGGACCGCCAACACTATTGTCCGCAGTTAGCGCAATCGCGTCGTTCCAGGAGATGCGACACACGACCGCTTTCCGCCCTTCCCGGTCTCCCAGGCGGGCTGCGGGCTGCCCGACAGCGGCCATCGCGCCTGCCGCCAGAAAGCGGACATGGCCCGATTCGACCCTTTGCGGTCGCTCCACTCCTTGCGTTGGGATGACCGCTTCAGCCGCACATCGGTCAGCTTCGGTCAACTTGTCCGCGGGCAGCCCAGTGGCCTCGATCTTGTCGGTCGCATACGGCATTACGACGAAACGGTGCCGCTACAGCACGAAGTCGCCGGCGACGAGGGTCAGGTTGCCGGAGAGCCGGATATGGAAGTCCGAGGTGCCGTCGCCATCGACATCGCCGGCAATAATGGTGCCATAGGTGGTGAGGCTGTAACGCAGCTGGCCGGCGACGCCAGAATAGAGGGCGGTGCCGATGAAACTGAAGGCCTGGTCCTCGGCGATGGTGGTGTCGGCGTCGATCGGCCACAGTTCGATCTTGTCGCCCTGGGCGTGGCTGAAATCGGCGATGCGGTCGGCACCGTCCCCGACCGGGCTCTGGACCACGTCGATATAGAGGAAGCGGTCAGCCCCCGCGCCGCCGGTGAGGTTATCGTTCCCGCGACCGCCGATGAGCACATCGTTGCCATTCCAGCCCTGCAGCGCGTTGCGGCCCGAGTCCCCGATCAGGCTGTCGTTGCCCTGGCTGCCAGAGAGGTTCTCGATGCCGAAGAAGGAGTCGCCCTGGGCATCGCCGCCGCTGGCCGTGCCGGCGAAGAGGTTGACCACGACCCCGGTCGAAGCGGTGAAGTAGCTGGCGATGTCGATGCCGTCGCCGCCATAGAGGCGGTCGGCGCCAGCATCACCATACAGCACGTCGTCGCCGTTGCCGCCACCGAGTAAGTCGGCGCCGGCACCACCGTACAGCTTGTCGGTGCCGGCTCCACTCCCAAGCTCATCTGAAGACGCCCCTCCGATCAGCACGTTGTGGCCTCCCGATAGGGCCTGCATGTACACCGGCCGTCCGGTCACAGCGCTGGCGTCGAGCACGACAGGCTCGTTCGAAAGGGATTCGGCGGAGATCCCACCCATACCGCCATTATAAAAATCCTGGCCGATGGTCAGATGGACACCACCGATTGCGGATTGGGCCGTGACCCAATAGAAGCCGGTGATGCCGGTATAGCCCGTGAGGTCGAGGTCAATGTCTCCGCCGATATTGAAGGCGAGAGTGCAAGGACGGTCCATAGGATCACCCGAGACCTTATCGGTCCTGTCGAAGAAGTCGAGATTGTAGACGCATGCTGTCTCACGGTAGTAAATCTCCGCCGTCTCCTCTCCATCAACGGAAAAGAGATAATTGGCCATGACAATCCCTCCGCAATCGATTTGAATTATAGAATACTCATTAGCATTAAATACATTGCAGCGTAATACTCTCGTCCGGATGCCCTCTAATGCTTTCGACGGATCTCCGATTTTGGGATTTCAAGGACGCTCTGAGGGAATTGCCTAATCCTTTCATGCTCACCGAGAGCATCTCGATTCGTCCCGACCACCTGTCAGCGATCGGGCGCGCGCTGCGCAGAGGCGCCAGTTGGTCGCGTCGCCCGCTTCTGCTCGGAGTCGATCGCGATGAGCGCCCTGCATCCACGTCGGAGACACACAGCTTTGACCGCTCCCGGCACGCGATGCGGACACTCTGCTTGCCGGCTCCGGACTTCCGCTTTCCG
>NZ_VCCH02000174.1 GCF_005938675.2 Mycobacterium sp. KBS0706 | reverse complement strand
CGCGGCCGGACTACGACGCCCCGAGCGTCTTCAGATAGGCGATGATGTCGGCGCGGTCCTGCGGGTTGGCGATGGCGCCGGCCGCCATCTTGGTGCCCGGCACCGCCTTGTTCGGCGCCGTCAGGAACGTATCCAGCATCGCCTCGTCCCAGGTCTTGCCGTAGGCGGCCATGGCCTTGGAATAGGTGTAGCCGGCCACCGTGCCGGCGGTGCGGCCGAACACGCCGGACAGATGCGGACCCATCTTGTTCTGCTCGGTCACCGTGTGGCAGGCGCTGCAGCGCGAGAACAGGGTCTGGCCCCGCGCCGCATCGCCATCGGCCAGCGCCGGCGACGCAACGCCAGCGGTCAGCAGGGCCGCGAGGGCCCACTGCGTCAGCTTCATCTTTCTTCCTCTTCCCTTCGGAACCCGGACCCCGTCCGGGATGGTGCCGGCGGGAGCCGTGGCCCCCGCCGGACATCAGCGTGTCACGACGACGACTTCAACAGATCCGTGTCGAACGGCAGGCTGCGCAGGCGCTTGCCGGTGGCGGCGAAGATCGCGTTCGCCACCGCCGGGGAGACGGCGGCGGTCGCGGTCTCGCCGATGCCGCCGGGGGCCTCGGCGCTCTTGATCAGATGCGCCTCGATCACCGGCACCTCGTCGATCCGCATCGGCAGGTAGGTGTCGAAATTGGCCTGCTCGACCCGCCCGTTGGCGAAGGTGATGTTGCCGTGCAGCGCCGCGGTCAGGCCGAAGAGCGACCCGCCCTGGACCTGGGCCTCGATCGTGTCCGGGTTGACCGCCAGGCCGCAATCGACGGCGCAGACCAGGCGATGAACCTTGATCGAGCCGTCGCCCGCCACCTCGACCTCCGCCACCATCGCGACATAGCTGCCGAAGGCGAACTGCACCATGACGCCGCGGCCATGGCCCTTCGGCATCGGCGTGCCCCAGCCGGCCTTCTCCGCCGCCAGGGTCAGCGCCGCCAGGGCCCGTGGATTGTGGCCCAGCAGCGCCTTGCGGTATTCGACCGGGTCCTGCTTGGCCGCCGCCGCCAACTCGTCGATGAAGCTCTCGACCACGAAGACGTTGTGGGTCGGGCCGACGCCGCGCCACCAGGAGGTCGGAACGCCCTGCGGCTCGACCCGGACATATTCGACGCGGATCGCCGGGAAGGCGTAGGGCGGCTCGGCCGCGGCCTCGACCGCGTCCGCATCGACCCCGTCCTTGAAGCCAGCCGGGAAGTAGCGGGCCATGATCGAGGAGCCGGCGATGCGATGGGTCCAGGCCACCGGCTTGCCTTGCGCGTCCAGCCCAGCCGAGAACCGGTCGTAGTAATGCGGCCGGTACATGTCGTGCTGGATGTCCTCCTCGCGGCTGTAGACCACCTTCACCGGGCCGTCGACCTGCTTCGCCACCGCAACCGCGCGGGCGATGCCGTCGACCTCGAGCCGCCGGCCGAAGCCGCCGCCGATCAGGTGGTTGTGGACCTGCACCTCCTCCTTCGGCAGGCCGGCGACCTCCGCGGCCACGGCCTGGGCCATGGTCGGCACCTGGGTGCCGACCCAGATCTCGCAGCTGTCCTTCCGCACATGGACCGTGCAGTTCATCGGCTCCATCGCCGCATGCGCCAGGAACGGCACCTGGTAGATCGCCTCCAGCCGCTGCGCCGCGCCGGCCAGGGCCTTCTCGGTATCGCCCTCGTTGCGGGCCACCGCCCCCGGCTTCTTCGATTCCTCCTCCAACTGGCGGATCAGGTCGGCGCTGTTCACAGTGGCGTTCGGGCCGTCATCCCATTGGATCGCCGCGGCCTCGAGCCCCTTCTTGGCGGCGCCCATATGATCGGCGACCACGGCGACGGATTCGTCGGTCTTCACCACTTGGCGGACGCCCTTCACCGCCATCGCCGCCGCCTCGTCCACGGTCTTCGGCTTGCCGCCGAGGACGGGGGAGATGGCGATCGCGGCGATCTTCATGCCCGGCAGCTTCGTGTCGATGCCGAACTCGGCCGTGCCGTTCACCTTGCTGGGCGAGTCCAGCCGCTTGGCCGGCTTGCCAATGATGGTGAAGTCCTTCGGGTCCTTCAGCGCCACCGATTTCGGGTCCGGCGCCGGCAGCGCCGCGGCGGCGTCGGCCAGCTCGCCATAGCCGAGCGACCGCTTGCCGTCGGTGACCTTGCCGAGCTGCGCCTTGAGGGTCGACGGGTCGACGCCCCACTGCTTCGCGGCAGCGGCAATCAACAGGGTGCGCGCCACCGCGCCGGCCTGGCGCAGCGGCGTCCAGAAGCCGCGGACCGAGGTCGAGCCGCCGGTGAGCTGGGCGCCGATCAGCGGATTGGCATAGAGCGCGTCGCTGGGCGGCGAATGCTCGATCCGGACCTGGTCGAGCCCGACCTCCAGCTCCTCCGCCAGCAGCATGGCCTCGGCGGTGTAGATGCCCTGCCCCATCTCGGCCGACGGCATCACCAGCGTGACCAGACCTTGGGGATCGATGCGGATGAAGGCGTTGGGCGCGAAGCCGGCCGCCTCGGCCGCTGCCAGGGCCGGGAGCAGCGCCGGCGGCAGGGCGACGGTGAGGGCCAGGCCGCCGCCGATGGCGGCGCCGATCTTGAGGAACCCGCGGCGATCGAGGGTGTGCGAGCCATCAGGCATGGTCTGTCCCTCCCTCAGGCTGCGGCTTTGTGGATCGCGGCGCGGATCCGCTGATAGGTGCCGCAGCGGCAGACATTGCCGGACATGGCGGCGTCGATGTCGTCATCGGTCGGCTTCGGCGTCTCGGCCAGCAGGGCCGCGGCCGACATGATCTGGCCGGACTGGCAGTAACCGCACTGCACCACCTCCAGCTCCAGCCAGGCCTTTTGCAGGGCCTTGCCCTGCGGCGTCTCGCCGACCGCCTCGATGGTGGTGACAGCGCTGTCGCCGACGCTGTCGACCGGGGTCTGGCACGAGCGGACGGCCTGGCCGTCGACATGCACGGTGCAGGCGCCGCACAGGGCCAGGCCGCAGCCGAATTTGGTGCCGGTCATGCCGAGGACGTCGCGCAACACCCACAACAGCGGGGTGTCGCCGTCGACATCGACGTCGTGGGGGGTGCCGTTGATCTTCAACGTGAAAGCCATGGCTGCCTCTCGGTGGCTGGGGCTGACGGAACGCAGCCGGCCGACCTGGGCTGCGCCGGCCGGCTGCGTCTATGGATGGGATCTGCGACTTGTTCGAAGCTCGGTCGCGCTCCGCCGGCCAGCAATGGCCCGGCACCGCGCCCGACTTCCGATTCTCATCCCAGCTTAGAACGAAACGGGACGGAAACGCAGCGAAACATCGCGCCCTTCGACCATTGAAGAAGCCGCAACCCCGCACATCTGATCAGCATGAGCCCGCTGATCCGCCTGGCGCTCGCCACCGGCCTCGCCGTGGCGGCCGCCCCCGCCGTTCCGGCGCCCACCCTGGCGCAATGCATCGTCAACCCAGGCCAGATCGGCAGCCCCTGCGCCGGCGGCGTCGGGTCGCCGCCGATCGTCCGCGGCCAGCGCCCGGCCCCGCTGGAGATCACGCCGCCGGGCCAGTTGAATCCGCCGCAGCTGGCGCCGTTCCGGGCGCAGCCGGTGCCGGCCCCGCGCCAGGCGGAGAGCCTGAGCCGCAAGGCGCCGAGCAACCCCCTCCTGCCGCTGCCGTCGGCCGGCACGGCCTATCGCTGCGTCACGATGGTCGGCAGTTGCCCGATCCCGGGCGGCAGCATCCCCAGCACCGCCTGCACCTGCGAGGGCGGCACCACCGGCACCGCCCGCTGAGGGCCGATGCGCGTGGCGCTGGTGCTGAACGGTGCCGCCGGCGCGCTGCTCGGCCGGCCCACCGAGGCGACCGCGGCGCGGCTGGGGCAGATCCTGGCCGAGGCCGGGGCCGAGGCGCGCGTGGTGGTGGCCGAAGGTCCGGCGTTGTGCCGGGCGCTGGACGCCGCCATTGCGTCGGACGCCGAGGCGATCCTGGTCGGCGGCGGCGACGGCACCCTCATCGCCGCGGCCGAGCGCCTGCTGCCGGAGAACCGGGCCGGGTCCGGCCGGCCGCTGGGCATCCTGCCGATGGGCACGGCGAACCTGTTGGCCCGCGACCTCGGCATCCCGCTGTCGCCCGAGGCGGCGCTGCCGGCGCTGCTGGCCGGTACCAGGCGGCGGATCGATGTCGCCCTGGTCAATGACCGGATCTTCCTGAACAGCTCGCTGCCCGGCATCGCCCCGCGCATGGTGCTGCAGCGCGAGCGGATGCGGCACAATCGGGGGCCGCTGAAATGGCTGCGGCTGGTGCGCGCCTTCTTCCGCGGCTTCGACCACGGTCCGCGGCTGCATGCCGTGCTGCAGGCCGACGGACAACCGGTGCGCCTGGTCACTCGCACGCTGGCGATCACCAACAACCCGCTGGCCGAGGGCTTCGCCGCGATCCACACCCGGGTCGCGCTGGATGGCGGCACGCTGGGCGTCTACGCCGCGCGGATCGACCGCCGGCTCGACCTGTGGCGCCTGATCGCCCGCCTCGTTGCCGGCACCTGGCAGCACGACCGGGCCACGGCGGCGCTGGCCGCACGCCGGGTGAACGTGGTGTCGCGCCGTCCGCGGCTATGGGTCGCCAATGACGGCGAGAACCACCTCTTGGCGACGCCGCTGCGCTATCGCATCCTGCCCCGGGCGCTGACCGTGCTGGTGCCGCAGACCGATCCCGACACCCCCGGAACGCCGCCGTGATGAAGAGCGTCGCCCACATCTCCGACCTGCATTTCGGCCGCAGCGAGCCGGCCCTGGTCGAGGCCCTGCTGGCCGAGCTGAAGGCGCTCGCGCCCTCGGTGATCGCCGTCTCCGGCGACCTGACGCAGGATGCGCACAGCGCCGAATTCGCCGCCGCGCGGGATTTCCTGGACCGCCTGCCGGCGCCCTATATCGTCGTCCCCGGCAACCACGACATCCCGCGGCACAACCTGCTGTCACGCTTCACCAAGCCGTTCTCGCGCTATCGCCGCTTCATCACCCCGGACACGGCGCCGCTGCTGGTCCAGGACGGCATCGTGCTGATCGGCGTCAACACCGCCCGGCGGCTGGTGGCGCATTGGAACTGGTCGCACGGCTCGATCAGCCTGGACCAGATCGAGCGGGTGCGCGAGACGCTGCGCGCCCTGCCGCGCGGCATGCTGAAGGTGGTGGTGGCGCACCACCCCTTCCTGCCGCCGCCGGACGCGCCGGACACCAAGCTGATCGGGCGGGCCGAGACGGCGCTGCGCTTCTTCGCCACCGCCGGAGTCGACCTGATCCTGACCGGCCACCTGCACCGGGGGTTCTATGGCGAGGTCACCACCCATCACGGCCGCGTGCGCCGGCCGATCCTGGTGGCGCAGGCGGCGACCGCGACCTCGAGCCGGCGGCGCAACGAGCCGAACGCCTACAACCGCATCCTGCTCGACGGCAACCGCCTGACGCTGGAGCCGCGGCGCTGGGACGGCGCCGGCTTCGTGCCGATGCCGGCGCATGATTTCGAGAAGGTGAAGGGCCGCTGGACGGCGGTGGCGGGGTGAACCGGCTCACACGATGGCGGGCGCCGCGACGGCGGGGCGCCGCAGCAGATCGGCGAGCAGGGTCAGGGCGTGGCGGAGCGCCGCCCGGTCCGGCACGCCGCCGAGCGACAGGCGGACCGCCTCCGGCGCCGCGCCGGTGACGTCGAAGGCATCGCTGGCGACCACCAGCAGCCCGGCCTCGCGGGCGGCGGCGACGAAGCTCGCCCGCCCGAAACCGGCCGGCAGGGTGAGCCAGAGATGGTTGCCGTCCGGATTTGCAGTGACGGCGCCCGCCGGCAGCAGCGTCGCGGCCAGGCGCTGCCGGGCTTGGTTCTCCGCTTGGATCGCCGCCGTCAGCGCATCGAGCGTGCCGTCGTCGATCCACTGTGTCGCCAGCGCGGCGGTCAAGGGCGACGCCATCAGGCTGACGGCACGCAGCCCCGCCGCCAGCCGCAGCGCCGCATGCGGGTCCGGCGCCGCGACATAGGCGATGCGCAGCGCCGGCGTGGCGCATTTCGACAGGGTGGCGAGGTGCCAGGTGATCTCCGGCGCCAACACCGCCAGCGGCGGCGGTGCCGCTTCCGCCAGCGCGCCATAGGCGTCGTCCTCGACCAGCGCCACGCCGTGCCGGCGGGCGGTGGCCACGATCGCCTGCCGCCGCGCCGGCGGCAGGGTGGCGGTGGTCGGGTTGCCGATCGTCGGCACCAGGTACAGCGCCTTCGGCGGGGTCGCCCGGCACAGATCCTCGAACGCCGCGGGATCGAGGCCTTCGGCGTCCTGCGCCAGCCCGACCAGGCGCAGGCCGCGCTGGGCGGCGATCGTCTTCAGGCCGGGATAGGTCAGCGCCGCACAGGCCAGGCTGTCGCCGGGGCCGAGCAGCAGGTCCATCAGGGCGAACAGGGCGCTCTGCACCCCGGCGGCAACGATCACGCGGTCCTGCTCCAACCGCCCCAGGCGGCGCCCCAGCCACCGGGCGGCGGCCGCGCGATCCCGCGGCACGCCGCCGGCCGGCTGATAGGTGAGGGGGGAGATCCCGCCCGGCGTCGCCAGCAGCTTGGCGATCCCTTCCGCGATCCCCTCCCCCAGCCCGGCGGGTTGTGGCGGCACATTCATGCTGAGGTCGAATCCGGCCGATCCGCCCGCCGCGGCCACCGCGGCGCGGACGAAGCTGCCGCTGCCCGGGCGCCCTTCGACCAGGCCCATACGCTTCAGCTCAGTGTATGCGCGCGTCACCGTGGTCAGGTCGACGCCCCGCTCCAGCGCCAGCTGCCGCTGCGGTGGCAGGCGGGTGCCCGCCGGCAGGTCGCCAGACCGGATCAGATCGGCGAAGCCGGCGGCGATGGCGAGGTATTTCGGGGTTGTGTCGGAGATGCGACGGTCCATCGCAGGACCATACACTTGACCAAAGTGTATGGCAATATTAGATTCAGATCCATACAATCGACCGCAGCCACCCTGCGGCCTGTCCCAGGGGATCACCATGGCCAAGCCCATCTATCCGACGCTGAAGCCCTTCGCGGTCGGCATCCGGGCGCGCTGCCCGCGCTGCGGCCGGGGCCATCTGTTCCGCGGCTTCCTGACCCTGGCGCCGCGCTGCGACGTCTGCGGCCTGGATTACGGCTTCGCCGACCCGGCGGACGGCCCGGCCTTCTTCGTCATCTCGATCGTCAGCTTCCCGGTGATCGCCTTCGCCGCCTGGCTGGAGCTGGCCTATGAGCCGCCGATGTGGGTGCACCTGCTGACCTCGGTGCCGCTGCTGATCGGCGGCTGCCTGGCCCTGCTGCGGCCGCTGAAGGGCTGGCTGGTCGCCGCCCAGTACATCAACGACGCCCGCGAGGCCCGGCTGGCCCGCAAGGGCGAGGACTGACGCCCCCTACCCTCCCATGAAGCCTGCCGCGACGCGGGCGCCGCCGACGCCGCCGCCGATCACGATGGCGATCACGACCCGGATCATCGTGTCGATCTGGTGCCGGGTGATCGCCTTCTTGCGCGACCGGTCGGCCTCGATCTTCTCGACCAGGTCGACGAACATCTTCGCCAGGTTCTCCTTGAACGCCGGCTGGCTGTGCCGGCCCTGCACGAACAGGCGGATCTCCTCCTCCATCCTGGTCTTCACATGCGGCAGCAGGTTCGCCAGATGGCCGCTCTGCTCGCCGTGGTATCGCAGCTGGGTCATGCTGCCGTCATGGTCGCGTGAGGTCAGCAGGCGGGCGACCTCGGCGAAGGCGGCATCGGTCCTGGCCTTCAGGTCCTTGGCCCGCTGCTCGAACGACCCCCAGTCGCTGGTGATGCCGCTATAGGCGATCACGGCCTTGGCCTGCGCGGCCAGCCCGTCCGCCGCGCTGCCGCTGGGCTTGATCGGGATCTCGCCATACAGCTGGTTGGCGTTCGGCGACCAGTCGAAATCCGCCCAGTACCGGCCCTTCGGCCCCATCACCTCGATGATGTAGGTGGTCGTGCTGGGCCCCGCATCCCCGACCAGGCCGAGATCGGTGACCTGCCGGATCTTGGCGTGCTTCCATTCGTCGACGGCGACCGCCTTGGCCGGATCGAAGCGCGTCTCGACCGGCTCGTAATGCTTCGGGATCGCCGGCAGCACCGGTGCCGCCGTGCCGGCCGGGCCGGCGTTCGGATCGGCCATGGCGAACACGGGCGGGGGGCGAACCCCGGCAGCCGGCGTCGCATCCGCGGCCGCGACGGCCGGGCCCATGGCCGCCGCGGCGGTGGGGCTCGGCTTCGCCCCCTCCAGCACCGAGGTTGCGGCCGCTGCGGTCAGAAGCTGCCGCTTCCGGCTTTCCGCATCGGCTGCGACGCCGTCGATCACGACCTGGACCACAGCGGCCTGAACCGCCTTGGCGTCGAGATCGTCGAGCGTGCCCCCGGCGGCGGCGTGATAGTCCGCCATCAGCCGGCCCGCGACCTCGGCGCCGTC